>CABQSB010000037.1:0-4175 GCA_902466735.1 uncultured Collinsella sp. | reverse complement strand
CGGGCCATCCCGGACGCCACCGAGCGGACGGCCATGCGAAGCAAGCCGGCGGCCTCGAGCGCCTCGATGAGCGCCGCGGGGACCGCGGCGTCGATGGCGATGTTGCCGTGCCCGCGGCACCACTCGGCCGCCGACGGCACGTTCGCCGTGAGCACGCCCCACCCGGCCATGTAGCCCTCGGAACGCGGGTCCGTGGCGTCGAGGAGGAGGACGGCCAGGCCGCCGCCCACGTACTCCCCGGCCACGAGGGCGAGGCGGACCGCCTCGCCCATGGAGTCGAACTCGACCGTGACCATGCGGCTACCTCCTCCTGACGGCGCTGAGCGGCTTCGGGGAGAAGTGCTCGTCGCGCTCGACGGCGGCGAACCCCATCTGGCGGTTCAGCTCGGCCATCTCCTTGATGCTGAAGTAGCCGAGCTCGTCGTCGTAGCCCTCGACGAGGCCGAACGCCTCGTCCGTGCCGTCGAACTCGAGCAGCCACCAGTCCCATCCGTTCACGCACGAGAAGTAGTGGGCGTAGACCGTGGGGTCCTCCGCCCCGTCCTGCCCATAGAGCCCCGGCACCGTCTTGGCGATTTCCACGGTCATCAGCTGCTGCATGTCTTCCTCCGTTCCGGGCACGTGGCCCTCAACATCTCGCCCCTGCGGGCAAAGCCGAATGGCGACGCCGCGCGTCGTCGCCGGCTTTGCTCCCTGCAAAGCCGCACCGGAGTGAAGACGGGTCAAGGGAGGTCCATGACGACCTCCACCAACCGGAGCGGAGCGGAGGTTTGTGCGGGGTCTCATGGGCCCCCTTGACGCGGCGTAGCGGAGGTGCCACCCGGCCGCGGAGCCGTGGCCGATTCACGGCGGACGCCGGCAGCCCGCGTCCAACATCGATACCATTTAAGGCCCTATTTACTTTTTGAAAGGAGTCGCATGGAACTCGAAGACATCATTTACGAGCTCACTTGCCTTCATGAGTCGATGCTTTTCTGCTGCGAGGACCGATTCGGTAAGGAGGACCCGGTCTTCGCGCATTACCGCATGGCGCTGGGGAGGATCGTCAGGGACCTCGAAGAAACCGAGCGGCGCATTCGGACCGAAACGGCCAGTGCTAAATCACGTCAATAAGAAACGCCCCGGCAATTTACTGCCGGGGCATTTTTTAGAGCTCGATCTCCGCGATTATTTTTTTCATCTCGAGGGCCCATCCGAGCTGCTCCTCGATGTACCCCGGCCATGCGTCCTGGTGGCCCTTGATGGGGTGGCCCGCCTTGTAGAAGCGCAGCCCCGATGCCTTTTTCGCATCGAAGGGCGCCGCTGTCAGCCCGAGGTGCTCCTCGAAGACCCCGCTGTTGGCGATGGCGCGGTGCCCGATCTCCTTGTCGTCGTCCACGTACAGCTCGATGCCCGTGCGGCCCCTTTGCGTATCGATGAGCAGGGCGAGATGGTATGCCGAGACCCCCAGGCGAAGCGTCGACCAATGGTCCTTGCTGGGCTTCTGCGGGCTGAACTCCTTGAGGAACTCCGGATGGCCGCCCGCCACATCGCGGTAGGCCGTCCAGTACGCCAGCTTGACCTTTTCGGTCTCGCTGAGCCCCTCGGAGAGCTTCACGGTCTTGGTCCACTCGTTCGGCTGCTCGACCACGCCGAAGCGCGGGGCGGGCAGGGAGTCCCCGATCTTCCAGAGCTCGACCTCGACCAGGAAGAACCCGAAGTCGCTGTCGGTGTGCTGGTTGAGCCACTCGATGGCCTGGCGGTGCTCGTCGCGGGCGCGCGCCACGACCCAGATGACGACCTCGGCGCCCTTGCCGGCGGCGTACGTGATCACCTTGCCGAGATGGTCGTGGTTGGTGTCCTCGAGCTGGTTCTCGATGATCACCTTGCGGCCCGTACCGGACTCCTGCGCGTAGATGTCCACGTTGAACGATCCGACCGAGGACTCCGTCTCTATGAGCTCGAGCTCGATTCCGACCGCCGTCCCGAGGGTTGCGAGGTTCTGCTCCTCGGCCAGCCACTTGGTGAAGTCGTGGGCCTCATGCGGCCACACCTCGCGCAGGGGGACCTTATGGATGGTGTCCAGGTTATAGGTCTTCATCCGCCGCCCTCTCGACCGATAATCCAGTGCCGTTGTAGAGCCTCTCGCCGTCAAACGAACGCAGCAGGAGCCCACGACGTTCGTCGACGTCCTTCAGCTCGCACGGATACACGAATAGCAAAATGTTTTGTCGGTACTTGTAGTCAGCGTAGACATCCGGATCGCCCAATCGCGTAGGTATGGACGCGATATCGTCCGCCATACGCTCACTTGACCCCACGTATATTCCGAGATAGTCGCTGAAGTTCTTATCGTGGTCATGCCTGCGGTATGTCGCGATGAGATAGCAGCCGGGCATATCGTAGCCGTTGAACGCAGCTTCGGAGGCTTTGACCTGCTGGCAGATGAACTCGTGCAGGGGCATCACCGTCGACGCGCCTTCAAATATTGATTGCCTGGCGGCATCGATCTTCTTGCGAGCCTCCGCGGCGGCCCTTGAGTCCTGGAACGCCTTCGTGGCATCCCCCAACGCGCCGGCTGCCGCGCCGACGCCTTCCGCCGCCGCACCAAATCCCTTGCCGATGCCGTCGGCAACAGCACGCGCGCCGTTGGTTGCCCCGTCGGCAGCGCTTTTCACGGCTCCATCGACATCGAAACCGAGCTGCTTTGCCCCATCGACAACCCCGGCGGCGGCGGCTAAAACCCCCGCTGCAAGATTCACCGTGTCTTTTACGGTTTTCAAATTGACGGCCATATCGAGCCTTCCCTTCTATTCCGCCTTGCCAAATCGGTTCATGACCTCAAGCAACTCGCCCGTCGTGACGATTTTTGCCTGCGAGTTGCCGCTGAAAACTGCGTCGAGCTTGCTTCGTCCCACGCTGTCGCCTATTGCGAGGTACTTCGTGCTCTGCGCGGGCTTGCCATCGGTCGCTTTCATCCCGCATTCCTTAAGTGCGGCAAGGATCTCATCGCGATTGTAGCCCGGAGTAACGCCGGATACCTTCACCTTGAGTCCGACCGGATCAGTGATTTCGCCCGGATCGCCCCTGTGGCCCGCCTCCTCGGCTTTCGCCAAAACCTCTTCGATGGTTTCCTGCGACCCGTTCACCAGTCCCAAGCCCGTGAAAACACGCTTGCGGCCATGATGGGAGGAGGCATTCGGAGCCCAAACGGCGGGCTCGAGCGCACCGAACTCGCCGACCAGCCCACGGAAAACCCCAAGGCACGCCTCGGCGTCGCTCATGGCATCGTGGTGGCTATCAAGATGCACGCCGTAATGCTCGCAGAGGTCGACAAGCGCTCCGGGCAGACCCTTCTGCTTCGCCACCAGCATCGTATCGATTACTTCGATCTCGGGCATTTCGATGTCGTAGGCAGCCAGACTCTTCTTGATGTGGTGGATGTCGGCGCCGTTGGCGTTATGCGCGACCAGGATGTGGTCTCGCAGCAAATCCGCCAGACCGGCATCCTCCCAGAAGCGGACAAAGGTCGGCATGTCGTCCAGTGAGTCCCAATCGATTTCCAGATGAGACCTACTCCACCAACCAATCTCGCTCTCAGGATTGATCACCCGGCAAACCGGGTCGCCCAGGCAGTTTCCCTCAAGATCCGTGAGGATATAAGCGACCTGGCATATCCTCTGCTGGGGATTCGCCGTCTCGCTGTCCCAGAAGATATATCCCTTTTTCGCCATACGGCTTCCTTTCCCTTAAAACAAACTGTTATCCCATTCGGGTGCCTGGGTTATCGTCCCGACACGGGAAAGGAACAGCGCGTAGAAGGGGTCGTTCTTGAGATAGTAAACGCAGGCCGCCTCGTACTTGTCGCCCTTCTCCTTGGTCGTTGCCGACCCGTTGACGATAGGGTCAAGGGCATCGTAGACGGTCTTCATATAGCGACTCCCTTGTTGTTATTCAGACGTCACTATTTTAGCTAAGGACCGCCGGGACTCCTCCCAATTGGAGTTTATCGGTCGATAAGTCAAGCCGACCGGTCCGCGATTATCAATGGTTTATCTGCTTCACATAATAAATTGACTCAGGATTCACCCGCAATTCACCCGCAAGGTAAACCGATAAAGAAAAAGCTCGGAAGCAATTTTGCTTCCGAGCTGCAAGTTCTTGGTCGCGGGGGCAGGATTTGAACCTACGACCTC
>CABQSB010000036.1:0-6208 GCA_902466735.1 uncultured Collinsella sp. | reverse complement strand
CTGGTGATCTCCGCCTTGAGAGGGCGGCGTCCTAAACCGCTAGACGAACGGGCCACATGACATCTGCACTGCCGTGCTGCGAAGAGATATATTACGGGACAAAAAACGCAAGCGCAAGAAGAAATTCCAAATTGCCGAAATTTTGTCGCGAGGTTATGGAACGCGCAGGTCAACAAGGTAGCTAATTTGGGACGGGGCTATTTTTGCTACCCTAGGTGGAGATGAGTCAGGAGGGCTTCACGGGTGTTGGGGATGTTGTCCTCGATCACGGCGTCGAGGGCGGCGTTGAGAAGCTGTCCCAGCTCCGGCCCCGGCTTGACGCCGGCGCGAATCAGGTCGCCGCCGTTGATGGCAAGCATCTTGAGCGTATAAGGCTCCCCCGCCTCAAGCAGATCATGGGCGAGCGAGCGCATCTCCTCGATCGTCTCGACGTAATAGAAGCACGAGGGCGCCTTGCCGAGCGTGTCGGCACGCTTAAGGTCCATGAGTTCGTCCATCAGACGCGGCGTATCGACGCCCTCGCCCGAAAGCGCGCGCATCATATTGAGCAGGCAGGAGCGCTCGGGACGCAGCGGCTTGTCATGGTATTTGATCAGCAGGCACACATCGCGCACCAAATCGTGCGAGAGCGCTAGGCGATCCATGATGACACGCGCCTTCTTGGCGCCGAGCTCGGGATGACCGTAGAAGTGACCGCTGCCGTCGTGATCGACCGTAAAGCACTCGGGTTTGGAAACGTCGTGCAAAAACACCGCCCACATAAGGCTCGACGAGGGCGCGACGCCGTCGCACAGCGCCAGCTCCCCTGCCACCGTCAGCACGCGGGCGATATGCTCGTAGACGTTAAACGCATGATAGACACTGCGCTGATCAAACCCGCGAGCGGACGCGAGCTCGGGCACGGCGGCGCAAACAAGCTCGGGGTAGCGCAGCATCGCGTCTCCCCCGTGGCCCGTCGAAAGGATGCCCTCAAGCTCAATGCCCACGCGCTCGTGCGCCACGGCATCGAGCAACGGCGCACATTCGGCCAGGGCCTGCTTGGTCGCAGGCTCAATCATAAAGTCCAAGCGGCAGGCAAACCGCACCGCGCGCAGCATGCGAAGCGCGTCCTCGTTAAAACGACGCATGGGATCTCCAACGGCGCGGATAAGCTTGCGCTCCAGGTCGCCCTGGCCGTCGTAACGGTCGACAAGGCCGCGCTCGGGATGCCACGCCATGGCATTGACGGTAAAGTCGCGGCGCGCCAGGTCGTCCTCAAGCGACGCCGCACGCTCCACGCTCTGGGGATGACGACCGTCGGTATAAAAACCATCCAGGCGGTACGTGGTGACCTCAATACGCTCGCCATCGCAAATAGCCGTGATGCCGCCAAATTTGATGCCTGATTCAACCACGGAGATACCCGCTGACTCGAGCGCCGCTTTGGACTCCTGCCACAGGCCGCTACAGCACATGTCAACATCGTGGCTGGGGCGCCCCATCAGGGCATCACGTACCCAACCGCCTACGTACCAAGCCTCAAGACCTGCTGCCTCAAGCGCACGCAGGACACGGATGGAGGCATCGGTCGGCTGCGTACCGTTGAGCGAAACATTGCACATGCCTATGGCCTCCTGCGACTATCAAATTGGCTATCGATTGCGTCTGCAAGAAGTCTAGCAAGAAACAGCCTCCACTGCACACGCAAGTCCGATAGACAAAAACGCATCCGTCCTGGTCTAAGACGGATGCGAAATAATTGAACTATTCAGGCAAGGTGCCGGAACTAGCAAACCTGACGGATTGCAATACCCTTCTGATACTCATCGACCTTGGCAAAGTCGCCCAGACCAGGGCACTCGACCACGTTGGCGCCGGTGGCCATCGAGAGGCGCAGGGCGTCCTCGACGCGCTCGGGGGCGTCGTGCCACACGGACAGGAAGGCGGCCAGCGAGGAGTCGCCCGCGCAGACGGTCGACAGCAGCTTGACGTCGAAGGTGCGGTTGGCAAACCAGATGTGCTCGCCGTTGGAGAAGTACGCGCCGTCGCCGCCGAGCGTCAGCAGTACATTCTTAGCGCCCTTGGCGTGCAGCTCGGCCATGGCGCCCTTGACGGACTCGTCGTCGCCACCGCTCACCTTAATGCCAAAGATGTCGAGCAGCTCGTCGTCGTTGGGCTTAATGAGCAACGGCTCCATAGCAATGAGGTCGGCCAGCTGATGGCTCGAGATATCGAGCACGAACTCGGCGCCCTTCGCCTTCACGCGACGCAGGACCTCTGCCAGGAAGCCCTCGGAGGTGTTGGGGGGCAGCGAGCCGCTAATGACCAGGCAGGTCATGTCATCGAGCGAATCGATAAGCTCAAACATCTCCTGCTCGTTGGCTTCGTTGATGGCGGCACCGGCGTTGACCATGTTGTACTCGGTGTCGGGGCCGGCATTGAGGAACACGTTGACGCGCGTGATGCCGTCAGTCCACACGGGCTTGACGGGCACGCCCAGGGCCTCGGCGCCCTTAACGATATACTCACCCGAGAAGCCTGCGAAGAAGCCCAGGATCGTGGTGTCGACGCCGTAGTGGTCGAGCGTAAACGAAACGTTGAGACCCTTGCCGTTGGGGGTGTAGACAGCGTTACGGGTGCGGGTAACGGTGTTGGCGGTCAGGCCATCGCAGGAGATGTTGTAGTCAATAGCGGGATTTGCAGTAAGCGTGTAAATCATGAATGTTCCTTTCACGAAGTAACGTGTTAATGAAAGTATATTCCACGCTTCGGCAAAAGGCTACAACAACTCGGTGAACGGTGTGGAAGCGATGAAGTACGGCAGGACACCTCTCCACCATGGCGGAACAAAAAAGGCGCCCCGGCCGAAACCGGAGCGCCGCATGCGCACGAATATGTCGCGTTTCGCTTACTTGCGATCGAGCTTGCGGACAGCAACGCGCTTGCTGTACTCGTCGACGTGACCAAAGTCGCCGATGCCGACGGACTCAGCAACGTTGGCGCCGGTGGCCATAGCGAGCTTCATGGCCTCCTCGACGTTGTCGCGATCCCTGTACCACTTGTGCAGGAACGCAGCGAGGGTGCAGTCGCCGGCGCAGACGGAAGAGACAAGCTTGATGTTGAACTCACGCTTGGCATACCAGATGTCCTCGCCGTTGGAGAAGTAAGCGTCACCGCGGCTACCACGGGTGAGCAGCACGTTCTGGACGCCGGCCTCGTGAGCCAGCTTCATGGCAACGCGGACCTCGTCGTCGGTGTCGACCGGCACGCCGAAGATAGCCTTCATCTCGTGATGGTTCGGCTTAATGAGCAGCGGCTTCTTGTGAGCGAGCTCCTTGAGCTTGTCGGAGGACAGGTCCAGGACGACATCGGCGCCACGGGCCTGAGCGTGCTCCATGACCTGAGCCAGGAAGTCGGGCGTAGCTTTGGGAGGCACGGAGCCGGAGACGATCAGGCACTCAAGGTCGCCCGCGGTGTCCAGGATGTTGTAGAGCTCCTCCTGGTGCTGCGGCGTGATCGGAGCACCAGGGTTCAGGATGCCGTACTCGTGCTGGCCATCGTTGACGTAGGTGTTGATGCGCGTGATACCGTCGGTCCAGACCGGGCGGCAGAGGCAACCCAGGTTCATGACCTCCTCGACGATGAACTTGCCCGTGAAGCCGGCGAAGAAACCGAGCGCGACGGTGTCGACGCCCATCTTCTTAAAGGCGAAGGACACGTCGAGGCCCTTGCCGTTAGCCGTGTAGCTGGCCGAGCCGGTGCGGACGTTCTCGTCGGGCTCGAGCGGAGAGCTCGAAACCGTCATGTCGACAGCCGGGTTAGCGGTTAGCGTGTAGAACATTTACAGTACCCCCTGTATATGTGAGGGCCGCGTGGCCGGCCCATTCCAACCACGCGGTTACCTCTGATACCAAATTAGCGAGCTGCGGACTCGAGCAGTGCCTTGACCTCGGCAGCGGTGTTGCAGGCGAGCGCCTTCTCGGCGAGCTCGTCGCACTCGGCCTTGGTCCACTGGCTGATGGTCTTGCGGGCGCGCAGGATGGACGGAGCGCTCATCGAGAACTCCTCCAGGCCCCAGCTGATCAGCAGCGGCTCGAGCAACGGATCGGCAGCGGCCTCGCCGCACATACCGACCATGATGCCGGCCTTCACGCCGCTCTCGATGATGTTCTTGAGCGAGCGGAGCACGGCGGGATAGTAAACCTGGTACAGGTTGGAGATGGTGTCGTTGCCACGGTCGGCGCACATGGTGTAGCCGATCAGGTCGTTGGTGCCGATGGAGAAGAAGTCGGCGACCTCGGCCAGGCGGTCAGCGAGCAGCGAGGCTGCAGGCGTCTCGACCATGATGCCGACCTCGATGTTCTCGTTGAACTTGCGGCCCTCTTCGGTCAGCTCGGTCTTGCACTGCTCGACGAGCTCCTTGACAGCCAAGACTTCCTCGACGCAGGTGACGAGCGGGATCATAATCTTGACGTCACCGAAGGCGCTGGCGCGCAGCAGGGCGCGGAGCTGGACCTTGTACTGGTCGGGGTTGGCCAGGCAGTAACGCACGGCACGGAAGCCCATGAAGGGGTTCTCTTCCTTGACCATGTGCAGGTACGGAATCTCCTTGTCGCCACCCACATCGAGCGTGCGGATGATGACCGGAGCGCCCTTGAGCGCGCTGGCGACCTTACGGTAGGCGTTGAACTGCTCCTCCTCGGAAGGAAGCTCAGCAGAGTCCATGAACAGGAACTCGGAACGGAACAGGCCGATAGCCTCGGCATCGTGATCGAGCGCGTTGGGCACGTCATCGGGGTTGCCGATGTTGCAGGCAATGATCTTCTTGATGCCGTCGGCAGTCACGGACGGCTTGCCGCGGAAGGCCTCGAGAGCCGCCTTCTCGGCAGCGAAAGCCTCGGCCTTGGCAGTGTAAGCGGCGAGCGTCTCCTCATCGGGATCGGCCTCGACGATACCCTTGCCACCGTCGACGACAACGGTCATGCCGTTGCGCAGTGCGGTGCAGCTGTTGGAAACCGAAAGGACAGCCGGGATCTCGAGGGCGCGCGCAATGATTGCGGAGTGCGACGTGCGGCCACCAGTCTCGGTGACGATACCGGCAACGTGGGCCTTATCGATCGTGGCGGTCATGGACGGCGTGAGGTCGTGCACGACAACTACGGTGTTCTCGGGCAGGACGGAGAGGTCGACGACCTCCTTGCCCAGCAGCTCAGCCAGAATACCGGTGCGGATGTCGGCGATGTCGGCCGCGCGCAGACGGAACATCTCGTCGTCCATGGACAGGAACATGTTCTCGAACATGGTCGAGGTGTCCATGAGCGCCTGCTCGGCGCAGGTGCCGCCGTCAATGGCGGCGTTGATGGCGTCGGTCATGCCCGGATCCTGAGCCAGGACAATGTGTCCGCTCATGATCTCGGCCTCGGCCTCGCCCACCGTCTCCTTCATGTGGTCGGCCTGAGCCTGGGTCTTCTCACAGAAGACCGAAAGAGCGGTCTGATAGCGCTCCTTCTCTGCTGCCGAATCAGCAACCTCGTGCGGCTCAAACGTCAAGTCGGGATCGACGGC
This sequence comes from uncultured Collinsella sp., assembly GCA_902466735.1. Lineage (GTDB taxonomy): Bacteria > Actinomycetota > Coriobacteriia > Coriobacteriales > Coriobacteriaceae > Collinsella. Next base: position 664 of record CABQSB010000036.1, on the reverse strand, counting down.
GACCATAACGGTGCCGATTCCGATGCCCTCGGATGCGTTGACTCCCTGATACATTCCCATTCCTCTCTCCGTGCCATGTGATAAAGCGTTTTGCCATATCCATGACAAAAGAGCGCAGCTACCTTGATACAGGTCACTGCGCCCCCAAATATGAACTTAGTTGTTCAACATGCGACCCGTTTGAGTTCTACTCGCCAAGACCGCTCTTGATGAGCTCGATGGCAGCAGCCAGAGCCTCGGCCTCGTCGGCGCCGTCGCACTTGACCTCGACCTCGGTACCGCAAGGGATACCAGCAGCCATGAGGGCCATCGGGGACTTGCCGTTGACCTCCTTCTCGGGGGTGACGACCGTCACGTCGCAGGCGTACTTGCCCATGGTGGAGGCGAACAGACCAGCCGGACGCATGTGAAGACCCTGCGGATTGACGAGAGTAGCCTTCTCAGAAACCATAATTGACTCCTTTTTGTGTTTAACCCCTGTCAAGCATGTGGCAGGAGTCAGATTCACGACGTTGTTTATATTAACTCACATCAAACGGTTTTTCATTGTGTTTCGCACGAATTGTTGGACAGATGTCGTTCGCTGTCCGCTCGCCTGCCGGGCGGGGCGGTTAAGTTTGCTGCTCTACAGTCCTGCGCAAGACGGAAAGCACATTAAGTGCTT
>CABQSB010000035.1:0-8825 GCA_902466735.1 uncultured Collinsella sp. | reverse complement strand
GTTCTTGGTCGCGGGGGCAGGATTTGAACCTACGACCTCCGGGTTATGAGCCCGGAGTAATTACTGTTAATCATAGTAAATGAATTCTAATTATAGAAAAGAAAATAGCAGGTAGCGAGTTATTTTTGCTTGTGCTTTATTTTGATTTACAAAAAGTTTCACCCGCAATTCACCCGCAGAATTTCACTTGTGGGTGAATTTCTTTCACAATTCGGGATACGATACTCCCTGCCCGTGCCTTTAAAGGCACGGGCAGGGAGTATCGTATCAACCCCGTCAGCAGGAGACGCCCTATGGCCATCGAAAAGGGTCGCAAACCCAACACCTGGCTCATCACCTTTAACCTTCCGGAAAAGGATGCCAGTGGAAAATATAAGCGTGCACCCAAGCGAACCATACACGGGCTTAAATCGGATGCCAAAAAGGAACTTGCCCGTTACCGGGTCGAATACGAAAGCGGGCAGGCAGCTGGGTCGAAAAATACAGTCGCAAGCTATTCGAGCAAGTTCCACGCCCAACATAAGTTGAACTCACCCCTCGCCTACGACCGGGAGGCCTTGGAAATCAAAAAGATCGAAAGGCTATTCCGTGGCGTAGCACTCACATCCCTGACTCCTTCGAGGATCCGCAATGCATATTCGGCAGAACGTGCAAGGCGTGCAGTATGGACGGAAGGGTGCGGAGACGAAAGGCCCCTTTCAGAAAACGGCCTCTACAAGGTCCATGTCAAACTAAGACAGGTGCTTAAACAGGCATACCGAGATGGGGAAATCCCCAGCAATCCCGCCGATATGGTCGATTTTCCAAAACCGCCTCAGGAGAACAAAAGAAATAGCCTCACCCTCTCTGAGGCCCGACGGTTCAGAAAGGCCATCCTACGCAAAATTGAGACAGAGGGGGACGCAAAATACGTCGGGATCCTCATCATCCTCGGAACGGGCTGCCGTCGCGGAGAGATGCTGGGGCTAAGCTGGGGTGATATTGATTTCGCCAGCAATACCATTACGTTTTATAACCAATACGCAAAGGACAAAGTCCTTCGTAATCCCAAAATGAGCTCAGCGGGCCGACGCGTCTGCATGGACGATACCCTGGCACGAATTCTTGCTGTCTGGAAAAACAGCCAACGCCTCAACCTGGAGCATATCAACGGCCTTCGCCTGAAGCATTCCATGGAGCCTTTGGCTCTGGACAGCCTCATGCCGGTCGTTAACGGAAAATACGGGCAGAGGATTGACCCCGACGGTTTTGACAAGTTCTTCCGCAACTTCTGCGTCGACAACGGATGGGGCGAATATACGAAGGACGTCGTCACCAAAACCTATGGTGGGAGAACCTTCACGCGGGGAAAGGGTTATCAGGGCCTAACGGTCCATGAGCTTCGGCACACCGTCGCTAGCCTTCTCGTTGCCGAGGGCCTGGACGTCAAGACCGTTCAGACCCAGCTTGGCCACAAGTCTGCCTCGACCACGCTCAACATCTACGCCCATGCCTTCGAGGAGCGTTCCCGCGAGGCCGGTAACACCATCGGCCGCCTGCTGAACGGGTAAGCATGCATTAGCATACGAGATATCCGTCGCCCTTGATCGCTTTTAGGTTATTACTCCGCTTGCTTTCTGCGAGATATGCAAGCGCACGATCGATCTCCGATATTTCAAACATACCCTCGAGGGGCTGTTTGTAAATTAAATCGCGCGCCCGAACGATATCGCCAACGTTGCAGTTGGTCTTAACCGCCTCAGCCACCAGAGAGCGAGCCTTCCGCTTCCTGTTCTTGTCGTCCTCGTCTTTGCGTACCTTGCACTCCTTCACGGGATCGAGCTTGCAGTACTTCATATTGCTAGGCTCCGGAATGAAGGCACGCCCGCAATAAGGACAGATGCGGATTGTTCCATGGGAAAGGTGGGAGGCAAACCCCGCCCACAACCTTTCCAGAGTAGAGTTATAGGTCACGGCAGCACACTTGTCGACCAACCTCGTCATCACGGCATGAGTGCCATGACAGCCGATAGTGCTATCGAGAATCCCGCGAAGCAGCGCCGTTGCGATCTCGGCCAGCCTTTCGTCTTCCATCATGAAACGCGGCGTGATATCCGTGAACGGCGCAGCTTCGAACCTCGGGTCAATAAAGTCAGCTGCCATCTGGGTTTTAAGCCTGGTGATGCCGTCCCCTGTTTTCAACTCGCAGGTAATATACGAGCCCGCCCCATTAAGCCCGATCAGACGCGAAACGCCATCGGTTTGGTCGATGACGGCACTCCCGTGAACGGCAACTTGCGCCCCCATGTCTGTGGTAGCGATATGGCCAGACTCGAGCCAGAAGGATTCCTGCGAGGCGCGTTCCAGGAGTTCAGCATATGCAGGGGTGAGCCCGTCATCGATTAAATGAGAACACGTCCACATCGAAAACTGGCTTCCGTCGGCTTTGGATGCAATCGCTTCGGAGAAATGAAGATCGTCAAGAAGAGGAACCGCATCGCGCCCATCCTTGAGGAACGCGACAAGCCTGCTCGCGAACAGAGCAAAGCCGGCAGCGGCAACCCATTCCGCGATGGGCTCCCTGACCACATCTCCATCGACATAACCGACTTGATCGCCATATAGCCCAAAGAGCGGCCCCACGCGCTTCGCGAGCCGTAGCAGGCTTCCGTCGTCGCGCAAACAGTACTGCCCGTCTTTATGGCGAATCATCCGCATGCCGTCGTCGGGCCCCGCCAAGAGATATGGCGGCCAATCGGCACTCTCGGGATACCTCTCTTTATGCTTGTTGTCGACTAGGTCCGCGAGGGCGACGAAACAATCCGCATCGTCGACAGTAAGCCTTCCCCTTTCGGCAATCTTATGCTGAGACATCCCTGTCGACTTATCCCAATCGTCCGCATCTTTAAGCGGCCTCGCCCCCTTCGCCCATATCGGCGCATCCAAATCGGTCGAACGGAAGCCGAACACAAGGCATCCGTCAGCAAGACTGCCTTCGACGCGGACATCAAAGTCACCCTTAAATTGTCCAGTCGTCCCATCTAGCTGCATAAAGATAATCCAATCACGTTGTCCGCGGAGTTACCCCCTCTTTTCGCTGAAGCAATCACGGGAAACTACAGTCAGCTCGAGCACAGCACTTATACCCACGAATAGAAGGGAGCTGCCATGGTCAATCAAGTCGCCCATCGTGACGGCCCGCTTTATTGGTCGACCGATCGCGTCATGGCGGAGCTGGGCGTCAGCCGCCCTACGGCTTACAAGTTGATGCACGCCTCCGGCGCGTGCATCAAGGCCATGCGCCATATCCGCGTGTACGCGCCCAGCTTCATCGCTTACGTCAACTCGATTAACGACAAGGAGAGCCACGATGCCTAGCCCCAACCATCCCCCCGCCGTGCCCCCGGCCTTCCGCGGCGGCATCCGTCCCCTGCTCGACTGCCTCGATGCCGTCTTCATTGGTACCGACGGCCGCGTTACCTTCGAGCCCGCTCCGCTCAGCGCCGAGCTCAACGGACTCGGTGAGGAGCTCGTGCTCCTCACCGGCGTCGCCGGCGGCGGCAAGACGGACCTGATCTTGAACATGGGCCTCTCCATGGCGCGTCACCGTCACGTGGTGATCGCCAGCTACGAGATCGCCCGCGCGGCCTGCGTCCGTCGCATCCTTCCTGCCGCGTCATGTCTCATCCCCGGTGGCACACCGCTCACCGAGGCCGACTTCGCCGACGAGAGCAAGCGTGAGGTCGTCGATGACACTGTCGCGGCCGTCCGCGCCATCTCAGACAACCTCATCATCGTTGACGATCTCACGATGGACGACGTGCGCGGCCACAGCATCGAGTGCCTCACCGAGGCAGTGCACGCCATCGCCATCCGCGATGGCATCCCGCCGGCGGTGATTGTCGACTACGCCCAGCTCGTTACCGTGTCCACACCGGCATTCTCGACGACGGATATCCTCGACCGCGTGTCCTTCGGCCTCGCACAGATGGCGCATCACGAGCGCACCCCCGTCATCGCCGTCGCCATCACCGGCAAAGACGGCAGCTTCCGTGGCACCGCCAAGCTCGAGTTCGACGCGGACATCATCCTCTCGATCATGACCGACCGCGAGGATGCCGAGAACGGCAGCCGCGATCTCCATGTCGACATCAAAAAGAACCGCAACGGCGCCGCGGGCGGCCGCGTCGACCTGACGTACTGGCCTGCGTACCACCATTTCGCCGCCACCGAATAGCAATCTGCGGGGCGCAAATGCGCCCCGCTCAACCCCAAGGAGTATCACATGAGCACCATCAAGAGCAGCAACAAGATCGTCCAGAAGGGCTACGGCCTTCCTCTTGTTTTCGATATCGCTAACCGCCGTTACACCTACCGTGCCGCCGACGACCCCCGTTTCCTCAACCTCGACTCTATCGCGACCGCAAAGAGCGCTTGGGTTCTGCGCTTCAAGAACAAAATCGATGGGCTTCCGCAGGCCTATATCGTCTTTAGCCAGACCGAACGCCCGCTTGACCCCATCGAGTATCTCGCTGACATTGACGAGCTCTACGGCATCCCCGACGATGAACTCATCAAGGTCGCGGCACGTTCCTATATCGTCGACGGCTACGGTGAGGCGCATGACACCTTCTGCGATCGTTATATGCGTCGCCTTGAAGACATGGGGCAGGAACTCGGGATCTTCGCCGCAATCCCGGCCCGCTTCCTCAAAATTATCCCAAACAACACCTTCACCTACCAGACTATCGAAAACATTGACGACTAATCCGCCACGCGCCGCCGCCTACACAGGCGGCGGCCTTTTCTTTAACGGAGAAGGAAAAATGACAACGAGAAATGTCAGCGTAAAAATCGACCACAAGCTCTACACCGCCCTCAAGACGCGGGCGGAGCTCGACAACTCCAACGTCAGCGACGAGATCCGCTCGCTCCTGCGCTCGGCGCTCGCCGCGGAGGAGCTCGACCTCTACGGCAACGAGGTCGCGGGCTTCATCCGCGGCGTCGTCAACGCGCGGATGGACGTCGCCGCGCTCGACATCGAGCGCAAGCTCGACGCCACCGAGGACCGCATCGCCGCGGTCCTCTCGCGCCCCATGACCGCCGCCATCATGGCCGGCCTCATGTCGGCCGACGTCCTCAAGGCCTCCTACGCCTCGCTCGACGACGTCCCCGTCGCGGACATCTGGAAGAACTACCTCGCGCAGGCCGGCGAGCTCAGCCGCGCCGGCCTCGGCCGCATCGACGAGGTGAAGCTCCACGCGCGCGAGCGCGCCGATGGCTAGCCCGCCCGTCATCGTCAACCACTCCGTCGTCCGCGCGGGGGCGTCAGCAAGGGCGTCCGCCGCGGGCCTTGCGGCATACGCCGGCACCCGCCGCGGCGTCGTCATCGAGGTCAGCGAGGCCGACGGCAGGAGGCTCGGCGTGGACGGCCTGGCCGCCTACGCCGCGAACAGGACCGGCTCGACCGGCGGCCTCTGGGGCGCGGACGGCCCGGTCCCCGTGGCGGAGGCCAGGCGCGCCATCGCCCAAAACGGCGGCGCGGTGCTCACTACCGTCGTCACGGTCCCGAACGACATCGCCCCCGGGGCCGGCCTCGACCGCCTGGACGCCTGGCAGGCGCTGGTGCGCTCCGAGTGGCCGAGGCTCTTCTCCGAGATGACCGGCGTCCCCGAGAGCCGCGTGGAGTTCTACGCGGCGATGCACGTCAACGGCACGAGCCACCACGTCCACATCCTCACGGTCGACCGCGAGGGCGACTGGGACTCCCTGCTGCCCAAGGGTAGGATGGAGGCGGCGCGGCTCGAGATCTCCTCGAAGGCCATGGCGCCGCTGCTGCGGAAGGCCTACATCGAGCGCGACCTCGCGAGGGAGGCCACGCTGGACGCCGTCGCCCGCATCGACCGAAACCGTTTCGATATCGAGCTGCCCCCGGACGGAAGGATCGAGGCCGCCCACCTCAGGCGTTTCCACCCGGAGGCCTCCGCCGAGCTGAGGGAAGCCCTCGACCGGGCGGCATCCGGCTCCCCCGAGCTCGCCGGCGCGCTGGAGCGCCACAGGAAGGCGGTCGAGAGGTGCGCCGACCTCAAGTGCCTGACCGGTGAGGCGCGGGATGTCTACACCCGCAAGGCGGCCGCCGACCTCGGCCTCCGGTGCGAGAACGCGGCGCTGCGGGTCATAGTCCCGGACAGAACGCCGGCTCGCGAGGAGGTGCCGACACGGCGCGCCGCGCCCCAAACCGGCCCCGCGACGGAGAGGCGGCGGGAAGCCGGACTCGCCACCGAGGCCCGCTCCTGCATCCCGAAGGCGCGCCTCGAAAGGATCGCGCGAAAGGTCGCGCACGGCCGGGACCTCGAACCGGCAGACCTCAGAGGGTGCCCCACGGCAGATCGGGCCTTCAGGCATGCGCCGTCGCCCGGTCCGGCCCTCGGACGGGCAGCCGCGATGGCGGCACTGGTCGCCAGGGAGACCACGCGGGACGCCGGCGGGCGCGACATGGGGGACGAGGCCGGCGAGAGGGCGCTGAGACTCATCGCCGCGACCCTGAGGGTCCTCGCCTCCGGCGGCACCGGGCCGTCGAGCGTCCGCGCGCTGAAGATAGCAAACAGGATAGAGAGGACGATCACGAGATGAAACCGAAATCCTTCAACCGCGACATGAAAAAGGAACTCGCCGGCACGCTCGCGGCCCACGGCGTCGCCGCCGTCATAGCCTGCGCCGCGACCGCCAGCGCCTGGGACTACGCCAGGTGGTGGACCCTATCCCTCATCTCGGGCCTCTCCGTCCTGCTGCGGCTGCCCACGGCCGACCCGGGCCCCGAGCCCGCCTACGTCTTCCGCGGCCCCCTCGAGGCGGCCGCCGACACGGCGGCGTCGGGCCAGGCGGGCGAGCTGCTCGCGGCGCTCGCCCTCGTCGCGGCCTCCGTCCTCGCGCTCGGATTCGTTTCTTGGGGCCGCTCATGGGCGAGACTCCACGACGGAACGTTCGCCGGCGATCGCGCGCCCACGCGCACGCACGGGGACGCCTGGCTCGAGTCGAGGCCCTCCAGGGTCGCGAGGCGCTGCCCTCCTTGGGACGGGAAGGCCGCCGCGGAGGGGCTCGTGGCGGCCGGCTGCATCGGCGGCGGGATCGCGATGGTCCCCGCCGTCCACTGCCTCATAAGGGCGGGCAGCGGCGCCGGCAAAAGCAGGCGCGCGCTGGCGCCATCAATTGCGGCTGCGATCGACCGCAACGCCCACGGGGTACCGACCTCCGTCATCGTCCACGACCCCAAGTCCGAAATCCGCGCATGGACCGAGCCGCTCGCCAGGAAGGCCGGGATGGAGGTCGTCGCCATCCGGCTCGACGAGCCCGTCAAGTCGGCGAGGTTCAACCCCCTCGACCGCGCCATCGCGGCACTCGGCGCCGAGGGCGTCGCCGGCGCCGTGGCCGAGCTCCGCGAGCTGTCGGCGGCCATCGTGCCCGACGCCTTCTCCTCGGGCCAGAGGTTCTTCACGGACGCCAGCCGCAACCTGCTGACCGGCCTCTGCCTGCTCGCGATTACGGACGGGCGGATCCCCGACGGCGCGCGGAACCTCTCGACCGTGCTCGCGCTCCTGGAGCCCCGTGACGGGAAGAGCGCCGTGAAGTCGCTGGAGGAGCTCGCCGCGGACCTGCCGGCGGGAAACCCGGCGCGCCAGTTCCTCCTCGTTGCCTCGTCGAACGGCGGCGGCGGGGAGGCCCTCGTCTCCACCGCGCGCAACTACCTCATGTCCTTCTGCGACGACGACGTCAGCCGCATGCTCTGGGGCGGCGAGGTCGACCTCGCATCGGTCGGGCGCAAGCCGACCATCCTCTACATCGCCAGCGCGGCGGACCGGGGCGACCGCGGCGCGCTCGTCTCGTGCATCTTCTCGCAGGCGCTCTCGGCGCTGCGCGAGACAGCGCGCCTGTCCGGCGGCAGGCTGCCGGCGGAGACCCTGCTCGCCATCGACGAGGGGTCCGGGATCCCCAAGATCCCCCGCCTCCTCGGCGACCTCGCGGAGGTCCGGAGCATCGGGCTGCACGTCGTCTTCGTGCTCCAGAACACCCATCTGCTCGAGGCGCGATGCGGTTACTCCAGGGCGGAGTCGGACGCGCTGCTGGCGCTGCTCGGCACCCAGGTCGTCCTCTCGGTGGAGTCCGTCGGCGAGGCGGAGGAGATCAGCAAGCGTCTCGGCGACTACAGCGTCAAGACGACCGGGCAGAGCTCCACCAAGGGGACGCAGAGCTCCTCGTCCGGCAAGTCGTTCTCCGTGGCGCGCCGGCCGCTGATCACCCCGTCAGAGCTCATGGCCTGGAGCGCGCGCGAGAACGGCGCGCTCGTGATCGACGCGGAGGGCCCGATGGCACTCGCCAGCCGCGACATCACCGAGACGTTCCTGGGACCGCTGCTCGGCATGACGTCGCCGGAGGCCGAGGGCGCGCTGCTCGCGCGGGCGCTCGAGGGGGAGGTCCGGAACACCTCCCCGGCACCGGTGTGGCGCATCCCGGAGAAGCCGAAAAAGCCCAAGGGGTCGCCGTCCGGCGGCAGGAAGCGCAAGGTATCCGCCGCGCCCGACGGGTTCTGATGCGTCATACGGCCCTGCCTGCGAAAACGGCCCGCCGTCATACGGCGCGCGAGGCGCGTATGACGGCGGGCCGTGGCGGTCTTTCGGTTTATCTTTCCACGCTACCAGCGGAAACGAACTCGGCACGCCGAGTTGCGCCGCAAAATCCCGGGCGCCCGTAGTGCGCCCTTATCCTGCTCATAAGGACCGGCTATCCCTTACCAGTGACACAATCTCAAACGCACAGAACAGAATCATCAGTCCAATCATCGCATAAGA
>CABQSB010000034.1:0-10692 GCA_902466735.1 uncultured Collinsella sp. | reverse complement strand
GAGCGTCCGGCTGATAACCGGGAGGTCACAAGTTCGAATCTTGTCAGGTCCACCACTTTCTTTCGCAATAAACACCCCAGCGAGAGCCGAGTCGCCGCTGGGGTGTTTATTACTTTCTCCGTGGGGGTTTAGCTCAGCTGGGAGAGCGCGGGCTTTGCAAGCCTGAGGTCAGGGGTTCGATCCCCCTAACCTCCACCATGATGGACCTGTAGCTCAGTTGGTTAGAGCGTCCGGCTGATAACCGGGAGGTCACAAGTTCGAATCTTGTCAGGTCCACCATCAAAACTGTGAAGAGCCCTGGGGCGTTGCCTCGGGGCTTTTTTCTTACCTACTGAAAGTAGTCAAAAAAGCCCCGCCCCAAATTAACTACTTTGATTTTGTGTGCTGTGCGAAAGTTTGGGTAGTATAGCTATTCAATGCGGCGGGCTGCCGCGTGTTAACCGCTACGTACCGGAGGTGTTCCATGGTTCGTGTCGACATAGAGACCATCGTCATGGCCGCCGGTCCCGTGCCATCGCTTATCGTGCTTCGTGAGCGCAGCAGCAAATCGGACTCGCCCGCGCCGCTGCGTTCCCTTTCCATTCAGACTGGTTCGTTTGAAGCTGCTGCTATCAGCCGCGGCATCGATAGCGGCCGCGCCGAGCGCCCGATTACCCATGACCTGCTGCTCGATACCGTTGACGCCCTGGGTGCCAAACTCGAGCGCATCGAGATCGTTCGCGCCGAGCCGCCGGTGTTCTACGCGACGATCATCGTACTGGTCGATGGCGAGGAGCGCAAGATCGACGCCCGCCCCAGTGACGCCATTGCCCTTGCCGTGCGCAGCAATGCCCCCATGTTTGTGGAGGACGACATCATGAATCGCCTGGGCACTGTTTCCACCCACGCCGAGGATGTCGACGACGAGCAGGAGTTCGAGAAGTTCGACGAGTTCGTCCATACGCTCTCCCCCGATGACTTCTAAATGCGGGGCGGCAGAGTTGCGGAGTGTTCGCTGATGGCCGGCGGTATGTCGGCTGAGGCGGCGGCCATTGCGCGCGAGGCCCAGATGCGCTCGGAGGCTTCTGAGGCGGCACGCATTGCCTATGTGACGCAGGCCCGCACGCTTCGCGAGCGCCGCGACTCGTTTATCAAGATGGTTGTCGTCTCCGCCCTTGTCGCGGCAATCTGCTCGCGCCTTCGTGGTACAGTTGGTGCGCTTGGGTTTTCGATCTCTACGGGCCTCGTGATCTGGGGTGTGGTCGATGCGGTAATGCTGACCAACCAGATCAAGGTACTCGACAAGCGCGCGATGGATATGATGCGCGCCCGCGACGCTGCCGCCAAGATCGCTGCCGAGGCACAGGAACTGTAACGACGCCAGACTCGATGGGAAGGTCTAAAGATGGCACAGGATATGCAGGACGCCGGTAACGTCTCCGCCGGGCTCGACGCCATGGTGTGTGACCTGATTGGTGCGTTCTTGGACGACCTTGCCGCCGGCGAGAATCCGGGCGTAGTTGTGGCGATCGAGGACGCTGCTTCCAACCGATATCTGGCGGCGCTCGATGAGGATGGCGAAGAGGCGTGCCTCGAGGCTGCCACCAACTTTATCTCCGAGCACAAGATGGGTCTTAAGGACGAGGGGCTGGGCCGCATCGCCCGTTACGCCATCGGCTACACCGGTTGTGTCGAAATTGACGGCGGCTATCACGACGCCCTGCTCGTGAGCTTCTTCGAAACCACGCTCGAGAGCGGTTTTTCGGCATACGTGCTGTATGAGGGCATGGGTGCCGGCGATGGTTTTATGTGGAGCGACCCTGAACCTGCAGGTGAGGAAACCCCTCTTATCTAAAATCGCTAAAATAAACGAGTTTTCGGTAAAAGGCTCAATATTCCCACTGAGCGTTGTATCGCTGGGCGGGCCGCATACGCGTGCCGTTTGTATATGGATAGAAGATAGGGGAACTACATGCGCGTAGACAATCTGAGGAACATCGCCATCATCGCCCACGTCGACCACGGCAAGACGACGATGGTCGACAAGCTCCTGCGTGCCACGGACGCCTTCCGTGCCAACCAGCAGGTCGAGGACCGCGTCCTGGACTCTAACGACCAGGAGCGTGAGCGCGGCATCACGATTCTCGCCAAGAACATCTCTATCGAGTACAAGGACGTCAAGATCAACGTCATCGACACCCCGGGCCACGCCGACTTTGGTGGCGAGGTCGAGCGCGTGCTGCGCATGGCCGACGGCGCTCTGCTGCTGGTCGACGCTTTTGAGGGCCCCATGCCCCAGACCCGCTTCGTGCTGCGTCACGCTATCGACACCGGCCTCAAGATCATGATCGTTATCAACAAGATCGATCGTCCGGGCGCCAACCCCGAGAAGGCCTACAACGACTGCCTGGACCTTATGGCCGACCTGGGTGCCACCGACGACCAGCTCGAGTTCGCCATGGAGCACGTGGTCTACGCCAGCGCCATGAATGGCTTTGCCCGTCTTGACCCCAACGACGGCAACATGGACATGTATCCGCTGCTCGATATGATCATCGACGACATGCCCGCTCCCGAGGTTGACGAGAATGCCCCGCTGGCCATGCAGTGCGTGACCATTGACCACTCCAACTTCGTTGGCCGCATCGGCATCGGTCGCGTGTACTCCGGCACCATCCATCAGGGCGATCAGATCCTGGTCGTCAAGAACGACGGCTCCAGCGCCACCGCTACCGTCAAGCAGCTCTTTACCTTCGACTACTTGGGCCGCACCGAATGCCAGGAAGTCGGCGCCGGCGACATTGCCGCCGTCGTGGGCATCGACCGCACCGATATCGGCGATGTCTACACCGATCCCGAGAACCCCGTTGAGCTCGAGCCCATCGAGATCGACCCGCCGACTCTGTCCATCGTCTTTGAGGCTTCGACCTCCCCGCTCGTCGGTCGCGACGGCGACATCGTGGGCGCCCGTCAGCTCAAGGAGCGCCTGTTCAACGAGGCCGAGAACAACGTGACCATGAAGATCGAGGAGCTCGAGGACAAGAGCGGCGTCGAGGTCTCGGGCCGCGGCATCCTGCACCTGTCCGTTCTGATGGAGTCCATGCGTCGCGAGGGCTTTGAGTTCCAGGTTGGCCGTCCCCGCGTTCTGTTTAAGAAGGACGAGAACGGCAACAAGATGGAGCCCGTCGAGCAGGCCGTCGTCGAGTGCCCGGACGAGTACTCGGGCAAGGTCGTTGAGGTCTTCGGCACCTCCGGCGGCATCATGACGAGCATGGATACCTCGGGCATCGTGACGCACCTCGAGTTTAAGATCCCGACGCGCGGCATCATGGGCCTTAAGAACCGCATCATGAACGTCACCCACGGCGAGGGCGTGTTCTACCACACCTTCCTGGAGTACGGCCCCTATGCCGGCGAGATCGGTAACCGTCAGAACGGCGCCATGATCTCCATGACCACCGAGAAGGCCGTCGCCTACGCTCTGGGTACGCTGCAGGAGCGCGGCCAGCTGTTCGTTGAGCCGGGCACTGAGTGCTACGAGGGCATGATCGTGGGCGAGCGCAGCAAGGCCGGCGACATGGTCGTCAACATCGCCCGCACCAAGAACCTGGGTAACCAGCGTTCCTCGACCTCCGACATCTCCGTGCAGCTGGTGCCGCCTCGCACCTTCTCTCTGGAGGAGGCGCTGGAGTACATCGCCGACGACGAGCTGGTGGAGATTACTCCCAAGAACATCCGCCTGCGCAAGCGTCTGCTCAACGCCACCGACCGTAAGAAGGCAGCCGTCCGCGCTGGCCAGGTCAACAAATAAGCGCTGGGGCTTATAACTGCCAATAAGAAAGGGCGCCGACCGCAATGGTCGGCGCCCTTTTTGGTGCACGGGGATTGAGAAGGCCTGCACCACCACAAAGATGCCTGTCCCCTTTGCGGTGGTTGGCGCCTAGGCGGTGGGGAGTCCCGGCGTGTTGGGGGCTTGTTGGGGCTTGAGATGGGCGTTGCGCCAGATGATCTGGATAACGTAGCCGAGCATAAAGACAAAGGCCACGCCGCTGATGAAGTCGCCGATGAGGGGAAGTCCCGTGAGGGCACCTGCGGCGATGCCGCCCACGGCTGCCATGGCGTAGCGGTTCTGGTTGTGTCCGACCATGCGGGCGATCGCGCACCCCGCAAAGGCGCTCGATACCAACGCGATGCCGATAACGCCGCACAAGAGAGTTCCGGCAAGCGACAGACCAGCGATAGAGATAATCAGCAGCAGGACGGCGGGGACGACAGCAATCGTACCCAGAAGACCGCTCACCCACAGTGGCGTGGGGTGCTGGTGGAGCATTCCGGCGGCACTGGCGGTTGCGCGCGGAAAGACAAGCTCAAGCAGGATAGCGACAAAGCCGGTGGAAAGCGCTGCGGCAACGATGCCGCCGATAATGTCGTTGACCGTAGAGGTGTCCTCGTTTTCGGTTCGGTCGATCTTGAGGGCTCCGACCTGGGCACCCTCTGCCCGCTCGGGATCCTGTGAGACGTGGGCGCTCACCGTGCCGGTGATGCGGGCGTTTTTGCCCAGGATGAGCTTGTCGGCCCAGACCTCAACATCGCCATCGACGGTGCCATCGATGGTAACGGTGTCGCCGGCGAGCGCCGCCGATTTAGCGGAGCCGCGCAGGGCGACCGTCTCGCCTACCGCGTAAAAACAGTTGGCGGTGCTACCGGTGTTAAGGACGACGTGCTGGCCGGCTACCGTCACGCTGCCATCGATTGCGGTTTTGGCGATATCGATGGTACGCGCCGCCAGGCGAACGGCGCCGCCTACGGTGCAGTCGCGAATCGACAGGCTCTCGCCCGCCGCGATAATATCGCGGCCGATGGAGGCATCGTCTAAGTTGAGGCTTTGGCCGGCCCAGTACAGGTCGCCTTCGACCCCGGACGGGGTGGAGTCAGCTTCGGTCGTGAGCACGTTTCCGGCGGTATCTGTGCCGGCGAATGAAGTCGTGGGAAGTACGATTAGCGCAAGTGCAATCAGTGCGAATAGGAGGGCGATGCGCGCCTGCACTTTACGGTGCCGGGACGACGGTGCTAGGTTGTAAGGCATAGTGAATCCTTCGCTAGATACTCGACATGTATCTAACAGGGTACCCAACGCGCGGTCGCTCTAAAAGAACCTCTCGGTTGCATTTCGAAGGGTCGTGCCGTGCTGTCTACTTTTTGCGATGTAAGAAGCGCGCGATGTCTTCCTCGGTGGGGCTTTTGATGTCAAAGCGCAGCGAGAGCCAGCGCAGACCCATGGTCACGACAACGCATACGATTAGCGCGGCGACATTGCTGACCAAGCCACTCATGACGAGGCTTACATAGCTTGCCGATCCGGCGATGGCCGCGATGGCATAAAAGTTAGTGCGTTGGAAAATGCCCGGAACCACGCCCATAAAGCCGTCGCGCAACATGCCGCCGCCCACCGCGGTGAAAAAGCCCATCATGATGCATACGGCCGGCGCAAAGCCGTAGACCAGTGCCTTGTCCGCGCCGGTTGCCGCATAGATGCCGACCGAGATGATGTCGAGCAGGGGAATGAGTTTCTCGGGTTTATCGACGATTGCCGGGAAGATGTAGATAATGGCCGCCGTGGCAATGGAAAGTGGTAGTGCCATCGGCTGGTTGAGGATGTAGACGTTGCCCACTTGCAGTGTCATGTCGCGTAAGAGACCGCCGCCCAGGCCACAGACCACGGCGAGTGCGACCGCGCCCACCAGGTCGAGCTTATGCTCGCGCGCGACCAGCACGCCCGAGATCGATGCTGCGACAACAGCGAACATCTCGAGCCAAAAGGGGATAGCGACCATGGCATCCGAGGCATGTGAGGTAACGGTCATAGCGGCGACGACGGGCAAGATGAGGTCCTTTGATTCTCGGGTTTGAACAATGCCCGTACATAGTACATGGTTGGCGGCGATTGAGACCCTATTGCTCGGCAAACGGTAGGGACTGGGAACGGTCATGGGTACCAAACATGTACATCAGCCTCCAAAGATGCCGAAAAATGTCGTTTTTGGAGGGTGATGTACATGTTTGAGATTCAAGGTGAAATCGAAAGCAATGGGGGACGTGGCTGAATAGGAGGGATGTCCAAATTTTGAGCGGAGCTCAAAATTTATTCGGTCGGCTTGCGCCGACCGCGCTGCGCTAAAAACGCGCCACTGGCGCGTTTTCTTTACGCTCCGCGTCCTGACGGGTTCGAATCCCTCCTCCTCCGCCGTATTTGCTTGTAAGGGACTCTAAACAAAAAAGCCCCCGTTTTCGGGAGCTTTCTCAACCAAAATGGCGGAGGAGGAGGGATTCGAACCCTCGTGACCTTATACAGGCCAAACGGTTTTCGAGACCGCCGCATTCAACCACTCTGCCACCCCTCCGCGTGGGGTAAAAACAAAGCAGGCTCGAAGGCCTGCTTTGGAATTAACTGGCGGAGAGTCAGGGATTTGAACCCTGGAGACGCTTTTGACGCCTACACGATTTCCAATCGTGCTCCTTCGGCCACTCGGACAACTCTCCGTTAAATGCGAAAGTCAGTATACACGAGGAATCGCAAAGTGCAAACAGAAAAGTTGGCATTTTTTAAAACGCTTGGCCGTGCTTGGCGCTGCAGTGGGGCTTGAGGTCCCAAAAAACGGCTTCCGACCAGCGTGGTTGATCAACTCAATTGTTCAAAAAAGGGTATTCATAAGCGACTTGGCAATGAATTTAAAAATCTTTGGGTGGTGCTGTGGGCCACTGGTATGCATTTTGCGACCACAGCCTTGTGCCCGCTGACCTGCGGCTTGGCTCAGCTTGTCCCCACGGCACCGTATCTTGAACACAGATCCGTCAAGCTCTTGGTCGGCATTTGGTTGGAATGTGCATGAAACGCCGTGTGAGTATGGACATATGTGGAGGTCATGAGGTTGTAGCTGCATATTCTTGCGGCCTGGGAGGTTGAAAGATATTATTACCAAGTCTTTTCCTGCTTCAGGCGCACCTTCACGACCTGAAGCCACATTTGCCCAGAGGAGGTGACAATATGAAGGCTTATGAACTGCTGTTCTTTGTTGACCCGTCGCTCGACCCCGAGACTCGTCTCGCTGTTATGAAGCGTATCGATACCACGATCGCTGAGGGCGCTGGCAAGGTCGACTCCGTTGACGAGTGGGGCAAGCGCAAGCTCGCCTACGAGATCAACGACCTCACCGATGGTGACTACACCCTCATCAACTTCCACGCAGATCCTACCCAGATCGCCGAGCTTGATCGCGTCCTGCGCATCACCGACGCTGTGGTCCGCCACATGATCGTCCGTCGCGACGACCAGGAGTAAGACTGTCGTTTTGGACTGGGCTTGTGCCCCAAGAGGAAGTAGTGAGTTATGAGCATCAATCGAGTGAACATCACCGGTAACCTCACGCGTGATCCCGAGCTGCGCGCCACCGCCGGCGGAACCCAGGTTCTGTCCTTTGGCGTCGCCGTGAACGATCGTCGCCGCAACCCGCAGACTGGCGAGTGGGAGGACTATCCCAACTTTGTCGACTGCACTATGTTCGGCACGCGCGCCGAGGCCGTGAGCCGTTTCCTGGCAAAGGGAAACAAGGTCGCGATCGAGGGCAAGCTGCGCTACAGCTCTTGGGAGCGCGATGGTCAGCGCCGGAGCAAGCTTGAGGTCATCGTCGATGAGATCGAGTTTATGAGCTCCCGTGGTGGCCAGGGTGGCTACGATCAGGGCGGTTACGCCCCCGCAGCTCCCGCGCCCGCAGCACGTCCTGCCGCACCGGTGGCTACGCCGCCCGCGGTCGACGTCTACGATGAGGACATCCCGTTCTAAGGGTTGTTCACCTATTTTTGAGTGAGAGGCGGCTTCGGTTCGCCGAAGTTGCCAAACGAAAGGTATTTTGACATGGCTAATGATTTTTCTGCACGTCAGCCGCGTCGTAAGTACTGCCAGTTCTGCAAGGAGAACACTGAGTTCATCGACTATAAGGACACTCAGCTTCTCCGTAAGTACATGACCGACCGTGGCAAGATCAAGCCCCGTCGCGTCACTGGCGCTTGCACGCAGCATCAGCATGACATCGCCAACGCCATCAAGCGCGCCCGCGAGATGGCTCTCCTGCCGTACACCGTCCCCGTGGTTTCCTCTCGTGGCAACCGCGATCGCGGCTAAGAAGGGAGACGCATCATGAAGGTTATTCTTCTCGATGAGATCAAGGGCAAGGGCGGCGAGGGTGACGTCGTAGAGGTCGCTCAGGGTTACGCTGAGAACTTCCTGTTCCCCAAGAAGCTCGCTGTTGCCGCCACCAAGGGCAACCTCAAGCAGCTTGACGAGCGTCGCAACAACATCGCCAAGCGCGAGGCCGTCCGTCTGGCTACCGCCAACGAGACCAAGGCTGCCCTCGAGGGCAAGCAGGTCACCGTTGACGTCAAGGTCGGCGACGAGGGCATCCTCTTTGGCTCTGTCACCGCTGCTATGATCGCTGACGCCATCAAGGATCAGCTCGGTATGGACATCGACCGCAAGCGCGTCGAGCTCGGCAAGCCCATCAAGGTTGCCGGTGCCCACACCGTTGCCATCTCGCTGTACCGCGAGATCAAGGCCGAGGTTGTCGTTCTCGTCGGCGTTACCGCCGAGGAGCTCGCTGCCGATGCTGAGGTCGAGGAGGCCGCTGAGGTCGCCGAGGCCGAGACCGCCGAGGTCGAGACCGAGGCTGCTGCCGAGTAGCATTTGCTGCAACGCAACAATCTTGTTCTAAGAAGGGCGCTCTGAGAGACCGGGGCGCCCTTTTATTTTTTGCGCTGAGTGGGTGTCACGTCATACATTGAGATGCAGTCCCACATAAGCGTTGTGTTAGACCACTTTGGATAAGTGTCCTGCACGCAGTACACGCGACGGGGCCCCGGTTGCGACAATTCCATCATCAGGAGAGATGGAGGTTGCAATGGAAGACGTGCTCACCCAGCTGACGAGGCAGTTCCTCCCGCAGATGACGGCTGCCGAGAAGAGCAGGGCCCTGAGATCGCTCAAGGCGCTGATAGACGCGGAGCTTTTCGAACTCGCGGCAAGCGAGGGGGCGGAAGACGATCCCGACAGAGCCTGCCCCTGGTGCGGCTCCCCGCATTACGTGAAGAGGGGGCGAGACGGGAGCGGCCGTCAGCGGTTCCTCTGCCGAGGGTGCGCCAGGACCTTCACCGACGCCACCATGCGCATCTTCTCCACCACCAAGCTCGACAGGTCGGCCTGGATGAGGTTCGCGGAGTGCCACGTGGACATGCTCCCGCTGCGCGAGTCGGCGGAAAAGTGCGGCGTGTGCCTCAAGACGGCGTTCTTCATGCGCCACAGGCTGCTCGAGGCCATGGCCAAGCGCATGCCCGCCTTCCGCGTGGAGGCCGGCGGCGGGGCCGAGCTCGACGAGTGCTTCTTCAGGGAGAGCTTCAAGGGAAACCGCTCCAGGTCGGAGTCCGGCATGCCCAGGAAGCCCCGCACAAGGTCGCAGGGAACCGACGGGCACGAGAAGATATGCGTGCTCACCGGCATCAACGACGCCGGCGACATCTTCTACGAGATCGCGGGGAGGGGCGGCCTCGACGAGGCGGCAGCCAGGGAGCTGCTCGCCGACAAGCTCGCGGTCGGCGCGATAATCTCGACGGACCGTGCGCACGTGTACCGCCGCGTCCTGCCCGCCCTCGGCGTCGGCGCGCACATCGCCAGCAAGAGGGAGGAGCACGCCATCAACAGGGTGAACAGCCTCCACTCCCAGATGAGGCACTTCATCGGCAGGTTCCGGGGTGTCTCCACGAGACGCCTCGAGAACTACCTCGCCTGGTTCAAGTGGACATGGTGCTTCAAGGTCCGCAGGAGCGCGGACGAGCTCGCCGAGCTCATAGTGAGGCAGGCAGCCCGCGGCACGTACGAGAAGACCTGGCGCCAGTACAAGGTGACCCCCTATCCGTTCTACGAGTACTGGATCAAGCAGGCGAAATGGGACTCGCGTGCGCGGAGGGCCATATACGGCGTGGCGTGATGTCCAGGGCGGTCTGGCGCAGCGCATCTGCGGCAAGCGCTGAAGTCGTGCCCCGATGCAAATAGCAACAGCTAGCGATATTCTTCGGGAACGTCGAAACCGTACTCACGGCATAGGAGCATGACATCGTGGGCGTCGTGCTCGTCATGCTGATAGCCCAAGTGAAACAACAGCTGGCTTTCGGGGTCGATGCACGACACCTCCACCTCGCCGATGCGCCCCCTCCCCGAAAAGACCTCCCCGGGAAAACGATCTCCCTGATACAGAATATCGCCATTCTCGGCGAAATCGAAGCAATGCAGGTCGACGATGCGCCCCGCCTCGTCTTGCCACACCGTGTGATCTTCGGTGGTGAAAGATGCAGCCACCTCGGAAAACCCCTCATCAGCAATTAGATCCACGAACCTTTGGTAATCCCCGCGCTGAACGAACAGGTCGATGTCGTTATGAGCCCTGGTCTCACGCCCGACAAGCGCATCGATGCCCCAGCCGCCATCAAGGTATACGCCAATGCCCGCACCTGCAGAAAGACCGATTATCCAACACGCATCATCCTTGGTGACCATAGGAGCTCCTTCGCTTTCGCCTGCTATCTAAGCAAGAAAGATTATAGGAAAAGTCCCGTCGGGACTGCGGACAAAAAGTTGGACCGTTGAGGTCCGGAACGGAGTCCGCATGG
>CABQSB010000033.1:0-11176 GCA_902466735.1 uncultured Collinsella sp. | reverse complement strand
ACCGGATGAAGATACGTGCGACGGGGGCGAGGCGAATGGCTGAGCGGTATCGATATGCAGGTTCAACGGTATCACATTGGCCACATAGATTTTTAACTTGCATTTCTACCCGCCCTTTTCGTAGAGTCGCCGATACGTGCTTAGCGCACCCTCGGCGCGTCCGGCAGGCTTTGCGAAATGGGATCCAGGAGACTTCGGCGCAGCATCATCTTGCGGAATGCTTCTAATGAGCCTCCCATCCTTCAAAAACAGAATCTCATCGCACAGCCTATCGACCGAATCCAAGATGTGGGATGACATGATGATGCACGTACCAGAATCGGCCAGCTTCCTGAGAATCTCGGAATGCAAGTCCACCCTGCTGGGGTCGAGCGCGTTCATGGGCTCATCTAATAGAAGGTACCGCGCGCCCGTCGCATACGCAATCGCCAGGGTAAGCTGCTGCTTCATGCCCTGGCTCAGAGTGCGGATCCTCATCTTCGCGAACTCGCCTATCTGCGTTTGTTCCACTATCTCTTCGATATCGCGAGCATGCGGCCACATATCGCAAACCATCTTGAGGTGATCTTCCGCACGCAATCCGGGATACAGCAGCGTCCCCTCACCAGGTGCATAGAAGATCATAGAACGGACCTCTCTCGCACCCGTACCCTGCACCTCATCCAGAACGATGCTCCCGTCCACGCGAGGACCCGGCAAACCTGCCATCGCAC
Source organism: uncultured Collinsella sp. (assembly GCA_902466735.1). Classification (GTDB taxonomy): domain Bacteria; phylum Actinomycetota; class Coriobacteriia; order Coriobacteriales; family Coriobacteriaceae; genus Collinsella. The sequence goes on along the minus strand of CABQSB010000033.1, from coordinate 10,463 downwards.
GCAGCAACGTCGTCTTTCCATGCCCGTTCGGAGCGACGAGACCGTAGACCGTACCCGGGGCAAACTCAGCGTTCACCGAATCTACGAGCACCTTCTTTCCATAAGAGATCGTCAGCGTTTGGAGGTCAATCATCGAGATCATCCCCTTTCGATCTTTGGAACACTCAGGCGCACCATCAACGGAGATACGGCGCCCAAGACCACCAGCAGAGCGCCCGATGCGCCGACGACCTCTCCAAAAGGCATCGCGTTCGTCCCTCGCCCAAGGAACCCAATCGTCCCCACCTGGGAAGCGGGATCAAACGAGGCGAATGGAGCCAGCAGCGCGACGCCCATGCCCACGCTTTCAACATGAGCGCTCAACGAACCCAACACCAAGAGAAACGCGCAAACCATTCCGGTGACAACGGGGTTGCGGCTAATCGCTGCTGTCAACGCAGCGACGACGGAAATCACGCCGTATGCCATGACCAGCAACGGAATACTGCACAACACCGCCTCCCCCACCATGGACGTTGTCGAAGCTCCCGCCCGAATGAGAGCGACGGGATACTCCGATCCACCCGCACCGTTCTTAATCACGGACACAACGACAGCGGGAACCATCGACACCAAAAGCAGCACCAAGCCAAGCAGGAGAGCCAGCGCAACAGCCGTCAGAAAACGCACATGCGCTGTTGCGGGGATCTGGAGAACCAGAAGGGAACGACACTGCAGGTGGGTGCACGCGAGCGATGTGACAACCACGGGCAACAGCAAAAATAAGGAGGGAAGCGCTGCCTGGAGATACGAAAGGAGGATTAATGGGGGCATCTTCGTACTTAACTCGTAAACCTTGGGGTCCGGCAAGCTCGCGATCGACTCAAGCAGAAGGGCGCGCGCCTCCGCACGAGAAGGAGTCTCCGGCTCGATTCCAATCGATTGCAGGAGAGTCGCATCTGCCGCGCCCAGCTCACCTCGAGCGCGCTCGTACGTCGCAAGGCTTCGAAACCCCTCCGCAGGCATAGGCGCGTACACGAAACCCGAAAGAGCATCCCGCATGTCTTCCAGGGCCGCTTTGCCCTCGACGTCCATATTCGCAGCGTTCTGCTCTAGATACCGATCTATTGAACGGAGCTCCCCATCCCTATACCGAACAGCGGAAACGTTATCAGCGTCAGGAAACATCTCGACCAGAGCCGGGGCCAGCATCGTCGTCGACATTGCAATCGCGCATACGGCGAGGGTAGGAGAACGCAGGAGCAGTTTCCCCATCGTTCTTACGTATGCAACGGCGGAGGCACAAGCGCTCGAACGAGTTGCCGTTCTCGATGCAGTGAAGGAACCTCTCTCAAGACAAATCGGGGATATCGGGCACGCGCAGCTGCTCTTTCCAGCAACGCAAAGCAGGCTAATTGCCAGCACCTCGATCCCGATTGCGCATACGAGGGCAATCGCGCCACGCTCGAAGCAAAGTCCAGGCAGATTCACTATCTGCGTTGTCGGGTACGGGCTATAGGCGCCGACGGTCAACTCAGTGTTCGCATACGTAAGGGGATTCAACAGGGCGAACTCACGTAAAGCGATGGATCTTCCGTAATACCCGGGAACCATCGTCACCCCCATCAGGGCACATACGAACACGATTCCAAGCGTAGGGTTATTGGCAATCTTCACGGCAAGGTGAACGACAAGCGAGATGAACGCTGCCACCAAGAATTGCAAGATGGCCGTCTGCGCGAACACCAGCCAAGCCGGTTTGATAACCGGAGTCGCATATTGAATGTAGCCTATCGGATAGAACGGCGAGCCCGGGCCATTCTTCACAAGCGCGGCGATTATCCCTGGAAGATTGATGGCGAGGACGGCAAGCATTGCAAAAACACTCGCCCATACGCTCGATGCAACAAGTCTACCCAGCTCGCCCATCGGTGCCTGGATGATGAGCTTTTCACGTTTGTTAAGACGCGCGGCAAGGAACGAGACGGCAACGGCCGTTGCGACCCATAGCAAGTACTCCTTCGATCCGTCATAATAGGTGTACTCTCCATCCGATATCTGCAGAAACGGAAGTAGGGGAGAGAGCGGTGCCAAGATAAGACGTCCCGCGGCAAGAGGGTACAGAAGCGCGGGCATGCTTGATGAAGAGGTATAGACACCGTCCTCCCCCGCATTCACAAGCGCATCCGCATAGGATGCTGACAATTCCTGCTCAACACGGGTTATTCCCGACTCGAGGTATTCGACCCGTCCGTCGATGCCAGCCGCGCTCCTGAAGACGGGCAGAGCACAAAGAACCATCAACGCAACAACGACAACACAGAGCGACCTGGAGGAGAGAAGCGACCTAAAGATCGCCTTCGAGATTTTGAGCATATTCATCGCCAACCTTAACCTCATCCAGTCGGAACAGAGGGGCCGAACAAAATGCTCGGCCCTTATTACTTGCCGGCAAAGTCAATTTAACATAAACTGTTAAAAAGTAACCTGAGTTTTTTAAATTCTTCGGAGGTTATTATGAGTTCCGACAATCGCACTCCCCGGCTTCATTCCTTCCGCATCGCATGTGCGATAGCCTCTGCGACCCTTTGCGCCACCGCCATCGCACAAGTGGCGTTCTCCTTAAAGCCAGCAATCGAAGTGCTCGACAACCCTGTAATTGCAGACTCCCCCGCGTATCCAGCCCTTGCGATCTCGACATTGGTCCCTGCCGTCATCGGTATCGCTACGACCATCCTCAGCGCCGTTCTCGTGTGGACGATCAAGAGCGGAGACCCCTTCAAGAAAGGGTCTGCGACATGCTTGAAGGTGCTCGGCATTCTCTTCGTTGTTCAAGCTGCCACCAGCCTCTACGCCGGCTCACTCAAAACCTCCGTTTCGATGTTTGGCGGCGAGGGGGCCGTCGGCGCCCAAGAGATCGCTTCATCATTCGATTGGACCTCTCTGGTTCTCGGCATCGTCCTGTTCATGCTTTCCCAGCTCTTCTTGTACGCCCGAGAGCTGTACCTCGACTCCGACGAGATTGCGTAAGGAAACGCCATGCCCGTAATTGTTCGCCTCGACAAGATCATGGCCGAGCGAAAGATTTCCTCGAACGAACTTGCCGAAAGGATTGGAACCACGCCCGTGAACCTGTCCCGTATTAAAAAAGGGCATATTCGCGGCATTCGCTTCAACACACTCGAGCAGCTATGCCTCGCCCTTCGTTGCCAACCCGGAGACCTTCTCGAAGTCATGAGCGAAGAGGATGCCCGAAAGGAGTTCGGATTCGATTGGTCCGCCGAGGATTAGAGGGCGGTCGTACTCGCCCTGCACACGGGGATGCGAATCGGCGAGGTCTGCGGCCTTCGGTGGTGCGATGTGGATTTCGAGACGGGCCTGATCTCGATCAGACACTCGGTGGCGTACGCGAAGGGAATGGGTTCGTTCATCAAGGACACCAAGACCCATGACGCCAGGGGTATCCCTATCGACCCGGTCGGCCTACTCCCCTTCCTGAAGGAGACCCACGAGATCGACTGCGGAAAGCTGCGCTTGCGCGGCCTTACCGGGGCGGTCGAGATCGGGGACTGCTACATCCTGTCGGAGCCGGGCGCGACCTTCGCGACGACAAGCTATATCCGCAGGGCGTTCAAGACGTTCTCGGAGACCAACGGCCTCATGGGCACCAACGACGAGCTGATCACGTTCCACGGCCTTCGCCACACGTTCGCAACGCAGTGGATCCGCCAAGGCGGCGATATCAAGGCGCTCCAATCGATCCTCGGCCACAAGGACGCCATGGCGACGCTCAACGTCTACGCCGACATCGAGCCCATCTCCAAAATCCATAACATGCTGCGCGCCACGCCGTGCCTTTGGCGCGGGCACCTCGGGCCGAGGGTCGATCCGGGTCCCATGTTCCAACAGAGGATCCAGGAGTCCATCGAGACGCTCCAGGCGTTCGGCTACGGCATCACCGAGCCGGACGACCGAAATATCGCCATACGCGACGTGAAGACGAACAGTTGGCTCTAGCTCACCGAGTACGCGGCAGTGCTGGGCCCATCCCAACTGAGGTCACGGTGGTCCGATAGGGGCGCCGCCCGCGGCATGCGCCGCGGAGCGGTATCCCCTACCGAAGGGCGGGGATGCCCTCCGCTTCCAGTTCGGAATCAGCCGTCGGAGGCGTTCGGCTGACTGCGGGAACGGCCTGTCCGCTCAATGTGTTCGGCTGAGATCGGAAATCAACCCAACACGAGCCGGACACGCGCCAGACGGCTCTTCCCCGTGCGGCCTTCCCCCTTACGCTCATGTTGCAGGCATGTAACGCCGCAGCGAGCGCGCCTTTTCTGCGCCAGACAGGTACAATGATGAACACTGTACCGTAGCGGAGCGCCCCGCGCGCGCCGCAATCACGCGAAAGGGTTTCCCATGGCCGAGATCTCGTCCTCCCGTATCGTCATCACCGTCCTTGGCAAGAACCGCCCCGGCATCGTCGCCGGCGTCACCCGTGTCCTAGGCGAGGCCAACGTCGACATCCGCGACATCACGCAGTCCATTATCGAGGACATCTTCACCATGACCATGCTGGCCGATACCGCCGAGTCCAAGCTCGACTTCGCCGAGCTGCAGAAGGCGCTGGCCGAGGCCGGCGAGCTTTCGGGCGTCAACGTGTCCATCCAGCGCGAGGACGTCTTCAACTTTATGTACCGCCTGTAGCGAGCAAGCCGCTGGGGATAGCCTGACGCGCGCATGCCCATGCAAGTCACCCCGATGCGGCCCGGAGAGGAGCGCGCATGGCCTACGACGCCAAGAAAATCTATTACCGCTTCGATGACCACTTGAGCCGCCTGGTTCTGGATTACGAGGCGAGCCGTCAGATTTCGCCCGAAAGCGAAAACCTCTACCACGGCCTGCCGACCGACCCTTATGACGAGGGCTTGTTCGAAGAGCACAATGTCAAGCGCGGCCTGCGCAATGCCGACGGCTCGGGCGTGGTCGCGGGCCTCACTCGTATCTCGGATGTGCACGGCTACAACAAGGTCGACGGAAAGGTCGTGCCCGATCAGGGCAAGCTCACGCTTCGCGGCTACAGCATCGAGGATCTGGTCAACAATGCCCAGGCCGAGAATCGCTACGGCTACGAGGAAGTCGCCTATCTGCTTATCACGGGTTCGCTGCCCAACAAGGAAGAGCTCGACGGCTTTTGCGAGCGCCTGGGCGCCTTTAGACACCTGAGTGACGAGTACGTTAAAGAGTTCCCTATGACCACGGTGTCGTCGAGCATCATGAACGTGCTCCAGCGCGCCGTACTGTTGCTCTACGCCTTCGATGCCGAACCAGACGTGATCACGCCCGAGCACGAAATCGACGTCGCCATTTCCATGCTCGCACGTCTCCCGCGCATCGCCGCCTTCGCACACATGGCCTCGGTCGCCAAGCTTCGCGGCTCCGAGGTTCACGTGCCGCACCCCACGCCCGGTCTCTCCACCGCCGAGACCATCCTACAGGTCTTGCGCGGTGGCATGGCGTTCACCCGCGACGAAGCCATGCTGCTCGACGTGATGCTCATGCTGCATGCCGAGCACGGCGGCGGCAACAACTCCACCTTCGCTTGCCGCGTGCTGTCGTCTTCGGCCACCGACCCGTATTCCGCCTACGCCGCGGCTATCGGCTCGCTCAAGGGCCCGCGCCACGGCGGTGCCAACGCCAAGGTCGTGTCCATGCACGAGGACATCCGCGCGCATGTCTCCAACTGGGAGGACGAGGACGAGGTCGCAGCCTACCTGGGCAAGATCCTCGACAAGCAGGCCTTCGACGGCACGGGCCTCATCTACGGTATGGGCCACGCCGTCTATACGCTCAGCGACCCGCGCGCCGAGGTCTGCCGCCGTTACGCGCGCACGCTTGCCGCCAAGAAGGACCTGGGCGATGAGTTCGCGCTCATCGAGCGCATCGAGCGCCTGGCACCCCAGGTCATGCGCGACCACGGCATGACCAAGCCCATCTGCGCCAACATCGACCTGTACACGGGCTTTATCTACAAGATGCTCGGCGTGCCCGAGACGCTCTTTACGCCGCTGTTCGCCGTCGCCCGCATGGCCGGTTGGTCGGCGCACCGCATGGAAGAGCTCTTCTGCGCGCACCGCATCATCCGTCCCGCGTATCGCCCGGTTATCGAGCCGTTGGAGTACAAGCCGCTCGCTGACCGCTAGGACGCGGACCGTTATAGAACTCGAGCGTGGCCAGGGCATCGCCGCCCTCGGCCACGCTTTTTATGCCAGCAGAAAGGGCTGCATCGAATGATTATTTTTCCGATATGGATGGAACGCTGCTGACGAGTGATAAGCAGATGAGCGACGCCACCTGGGCGATGCTCGACGAGCTTGCGCGCCGCGGTATTGAGTTTGTGCCCTGCACAGGCCGTCCACTGTCAGGCGTCTTTGAGCCCATCCTCGCCCATCCCGCCGTGCACTACGCGGTCTGCGCCAATGGTGCCAGCGTCTGGCAGCTCGACGACGATACGCCCACCGATGCCTCACGTGCTACGCGCATTTTGAGCCGACCGCTCGACCGCGCCATCGCCCACCACGTCCATAGCATTGCCACCGGCCATGACGTCACCTTCGATATCTTCGCGGACGGGCAGTGTTTCCTCCCCCGCTCGCTCTACACGCGCCTGGACGAATTCTGCGGCGGCGATCCTCACATCGCGGCTTCGCTCAAGCGCACACGAACACCGATCGACATGGATATCGACAGCAAGATCGACGAGGTCGAGACGCTCGAACGCATCGCCATGTACTGGCACGACCCCACCGATCGCGACGCCATCGCGGCGGCGCTCGACACGCTCGGAGGCATTGAGGTCACGCGTTCGTACGCCATGAATATCGAGGTTATGGGCGAAGGCGCCACCAAGGGAACGGCCCTCACGTGGCTGTGTGAGCATCTGGGCGAGCGTCTCGCCGACGCCTGGGCGTTCGGCGACAACATCAACGACATCCCCATGCTGCAGGCAGCGGGCCATGGCATGGCCATGATCAACGCCGAGCCCGAAGATCGCGAGGCCGCCGACGCCATCACCGAATACGACAACGACCACGACGGCGTCGCCCGCACCATCATGGCCGCCCTCGCCTAGTCATTGGTCAGTCATTGGGGACGTTCTTAAACGACTAGTCACTGGGGACACTCTTCGCAAAAAGCTGCAAGGACTGTCCCCCACTGTCGGCAGAAAAGGAACGTCCCCATCTGCCGGATTAGGAGAGACTCTCCAGCACGCGACGGAGCTCCTGCTGGACGGCGTGGTCGCGGTTACAACCCACCACGCGATCGGCCACCGCCTTAAGCGCGGGGCGCGCGTTTTCCATCGCGCAGCCCGTGCCGACAAAGCGAATGATCTCGTAGTCGTTCATCGAGTCGCCAAACGCCATGACCTCGTCGCGACCAATGCCGTAATGCTCCGCGAGCTGCGCGATACCCGAGGCCTTCGACACACCGGGCTGCATGGCATCGATCCACGCGTTGCCCGAAGGCGCAAAAGTAAAGAGCTGACCAAGTTCGCGCTGTAGCACGTACGCACTGTCCATAACCGCACTGTCGTCGCAAAAGATACTCGCTTTGATGATATTTACGCTGGGATCGGGCAGCTCCCAAATACGCTCGGCATTGGGAAGGTCCTTATCGACCTCACGCACGAACTTGCACTCGTCATCGAGCAGGAAGGACTTGGTTCGGTCAAAGAGCGCAAGATGCAGATTGGGAAACGTCCTGACGGCTTGGGCGAGCCTTCGAATCGCCAGGTGGGAATACACCTCACGGTCTACCATCTTACCGTCGGCGTAGACTTGGGCGCCGTTAGCGGCGACAAAGTCCATCTTGTCGCGAACGGGCGCAAAGAACTCGCACAGGCGATCGTAGCGACGACCTGACGATGCGGCGAAATGCACGCCATGCTCGTGTAGCGCCAGAATCAGTTCGTAGGTCTCGGGAGGCACCTGGCCGTTTTCGTCAAGCAGTGTGCCGTCCATATCGGATGCAATCAGTTTAAACATAGAAAAGCTCCCTTCGGGCTTGTTGGAATCGAACGTGTATCCGATTCCAACGTACCCAAAGGGAGCTCAAATAAGACTCCGCGGGCGTAAACGTTACATAGACCTGGCAAATAGCTCACGCGTGCCAGAGAGCCCACGACCGCGGCGGCAGGCGACACACGGAAGAGTGTCCCCAACGACTAGTCGTTTAAGAACGTCCCCGATGACTAGTCGGCGTAGGTGAAGGTGGTGACGTCGAACATGCCCTCGGGGCGGATGCGGAGCGTCGGGATCACCGGCAGGGGCAGGAAGATGATGCCCATGATGGGGTCGAGCGGCGGCTCGATGCCCATGGCGCGCGCCTTGACCATAAAGTCGTCGTGCTGCGCGGCGACATCCTCGGCCGTGCCCTCGCTCATCAGGCCACCGAGCGCCAGCGGGATGCGCGCTACGACCTCACCATCGCGTACCAGCACGTGGCCGCCCTGGCCAACAGCCTCGACGGCAGCCATCATGTCGGCCGCGTTGTCGCCCACCACGCACACGTTGTGCGAATCGTGGCCAATCGTCGAGGCGATGGCACCGCCCGTGATGGTAAAGCCGCGCACCCAGCCGCGACCAATGTGCTTGCCAACGAGACCCAGGCCCGCAGGACCATCACCGTCGGCGCCCTCGGCCTGCAGTGACACGCCGCGGCCGTGGCGCTCGATCAGCATAATGCGGCGCAGGCCCTCGGCGCTCTCGGGGCGAGCCATGCCCGTGATGGCCTTACCCGGCACCACGTCAATCACGGCCTCGCCCGGCTTAAAGGCATAGTCAAACACGTCGAGCGAAAGCTTCGGCAGCTTAACGGAGGCGCGCAGCTCATCGGCAAGGGCCGCAACCTCGGCCATCTCGGGTGCGATCTCGCCCACAAAGGTGCCGTCCTGCGCCACCAGAGCACCGGCGGAATATACGCGATGCGGAGCCTTGGCAAACGTCAGGTCATTGAGCAACAGCAGGTCGGCGCGTTTGCCCGGGGCGATCGCGCCACGGAGCTCATGCGGGTCGCGACAGCCGTGGTCCAGGCCAAATGCCTCAGCCGTGGAAAGGGACGCCATGGAGATGGCGACCACCGGGTCGATGCCGGCCTCGATGGCCACGCGGCAGGCATTGTCGATCATGCCGGTCGAAAGAGCATCGGAGGGAGCGCGGTCGTCGGTCGCAAAGCAGCAGCGGCGGGCGCGGGCAGGGTTCTCCAGCAGCATCGGAGACAAATTGGCCAGGTCGTGGCTGCACGTGCCCTCACGCAGCATCACATACATGCCGCGGGACAGCTTGTCGAGCGCCTCCTCGGGAATCGTCGACTCGTGGTCGGCGATAATGCCCGCTGCGGCATAGGCGTTGAGGTCCATACCGGCAACGAGCGGCGCGTGGCCGTCAACCTGCTTGGACGGCGTCTGGTTGGCAGCATCGATGCGGGCACAGGTCTCGGGGTCGGCCATAAAGACGCCCGGCAGGTTCATCATTTCGCCCAGACCAAAGACATCGCCCGGATGCTCGGCAAAAAACGCCTGCATGTCAGCGGCGGTAATCACAGCGCCCGCTTGCTCGTCGGGCAGTGCGGGCACGCACGAAGGCATCATGTACTTGATGGAGATGGGCGCACGACGACCATCCTCGATCATAAAGCGCAGGCCGTCGAGACCGGCAACATTGGCAATCTCGTGGCTGTCGGCAATGGCGGTGGTAGTACCGCGCGTCGCGGCCATGCGAGCATACTCGGCGGGACGGATGTTCGAGGACTCAATGTGCAGATGCCCGTCAATAAAACCGGGAGCGAGATAGCGACCCTGGCAGTCGACGACTTCAGTTGCCTCGTAGGTGCCAGCGGCATCGTCGCGACCATCGTAGAGCACGCCGACGATCACACCGTCCTTGACGGCAACGCTACCGGGCGCCACACGCTGGCCATACACGTCGACGATCTGCGCATTGGTAAACAGCGTGTCGACGGGCACGCGGCCCTCAGCGGCCTCGATCACAGACCTCATGACCTCAACGGACATACATTCTCCTTTAACCGTAGAAAACAGCTGCGGAGCGGACAGGCCTTCACCGCAGCAAGACAATAGCCATTGTATGCCCAAACGATGGGTCGGGAATACACCCCCTCCGTTTAACGGCACACGCCGCTTGGCGCAATGGGGGCAGGTTGCTTTGTACCAATGACAAGGAGTGTCCCAAAGTGCCGGCACAAAAGGAACGTCCCCAAGTGCCGCAAAATGATGAGAGTGGATAATCTCCCACTTTGAACCCCAAAGCAGGCCAAAAACGGAAGATTATCCACTCTCATTCTGTGGGCACTCATTTAAGTCTGTCCCCAATGAGTGCACCTAACTGCCACCTACAACAACGGAAGCGCCGATGTCTTGGCAACGACAGCGAAAACCCGCCAGAGCGAGCAAGGTGCCTTGAAACGAGGCG
>CABQSB010000032.1:0-13775 GCA_902466735.1 uncultured Collinsella sp. | reverse complement strand
CGCGGCTGGCGGCGAGCCCGGGCAGGTGGGCGACCCCGAGCCCCGCGGCGCGGGCCCGCCTCACGGCGAGGGACCCTATGTTGCGGAACTGGTCGACGACGACGAGCGTGCCGGCGGGCGCGGAGGAGAACAGCGCGTCGAGAGCGCCCTCCCGGTTGCGGACGGGGGCGCTGGCCAGCACCTCCCCGCCGCGGTCGATCAGGCAGGCCCAGTGGGAGGACTTGCCGACGTCCAGGCCGAGCACGGCCGCGGGCCTGGTGGATGGCGCTTTCACGGTGGTATTCTTCCGGTAGTCGTTCGACCGGATGGCCTCCCCCTCGGCACTCACATTACCAGCCGCGGCGCCTGCCCGGCACTTTCCTATCAGCCGTCGGGGGCGGCGCGTCCCGCGCCGGCAGCACCCAACGGGCCCTCTCGGGGGCAGGGACGTTCGGCCGTGCGCGGGCGCCCGGTCGGCGGCCCGTTCTGGGCGCGCCTCAATCGTAGCCCGAGACGGTCCCGGGCTGACAATTTCGACTGTAATGGACGTTCTTAAACGACTGGTCAAAAAATGACTACTCATTTAAGTCTGTCCCCAATGAGTGCCCAATGACTAGTAGTAGGCCCACATGGCTTCGACTTCGTTGAGGACCTCTACGACGCCCCAGCGGCGGGCGCTGCGGCTGGCCGAGTTGGGGTCGTAGACGCCAATCTGGTTGGCATCGTCGATGCCGTAGAGCACGATGTAGTGGCCTACGTTGGTAAACGTACCGGGGCGCACTGCGGCGATAACGGGCGCACCCGAGCGAAGTGCTTGGGTAATCGATTCGCAATCGTTATAGAGCTGTGTTCCGTTGAGCCCCAGCTGCCACGCACCGCCTGTCATAAACGACCACTCGGTGGCACCAGTGGGGGCGTAGTTGCCGGCTTCGGCCAGTGCGCATATATCGACCGGCGTCTTATCGGTGTGGCCGGTCTTAAAGATATAGACCATGGTGAGGCAAGTGGGGCCGCAAGCGTTTTCGCGAATAGTGCCACCGGCATAGGGCAGCTCCGACCATGCGGGGTCAATTTGGTAGATGTGGGGCATGGTGCCGGCCTGCCATTGCGAGCGTGGGGTCGAGAACGCAAAGGAGTAACCGGGCGCGACGGGAGCTTTAAGCAGCTTGTCCTCGGCAGTGGGCTCAAGACCGGCTGATCCGTGCGAGATACAGGATCCCAAAAACACAAAGACGAGGCAGGCGGCAATGGAGCAAAGCGCAAGGCGTAGACGGCGGGCCGGAAGTGCGTGGCTTGTGGTGTGCGACGCGGGGCGAGGGGCGGAATTGCCGCGATTGCGTTGAGGTGGCGAAAAGGAGCGCTTAACGTAGTAGTCGGTCTTACGGCGATCGTAGCGGCGTGGCTGCGATGTGTCGGTCTGGCGTTGGCGTGTGCTCGTACTCATGCGGTCTGACTGCTGCACGGTACGGCTTTGTTGCCGCGAAGAAGCCCCGAGCTGCTCTTGGGGGCGCTGCGGGTTGTCGTTGTCGGAGGTGCTTCTGGGCGTTGGCGTGGTGCGGCCGGCAAGGCGCACGCTTTGTGGCCGTTGGTCGCCGTCATTGTATCCATATGCCATTCGAATCACCTTGCCTCATGTGTAACTTGTCTATCCTACATAAAAAGAGGCGCGACACATGGGTATGTGCGCCAAAAGCCTGACAAATGGTATGAACGTTGCCGCGCCGCGCGCCAAGCGTCACGGCAACAGGTATTCAAAAGCAGACAAGATGAAAGCGTCCAAGACGAATGACGTCTTCCGCCGTTCGTCCCAAAAACGGCGCCGCTCGTTTTGCGGTTCTGCCTTCGGTCGAGCCGCAAGCGGCGCTGCTGTGCCAAGGCCGTATTGTAAAGCCACGAAATAAAAGCGCGCGGCAAAACAGACCGTGCAAGGGGTGACGTCAAAGAGGCGTCAATAAGGAAAGGAGGGGAACAATGGCGGACAAGAACGCAGAAGTTGCAGTCGAAGGTAACGGTGGCATGAAGAAAACGCTCTCGCTCTGGAACTTCTTCACCATCGGTTTCGGTGCCATCATCGGTACCGGTTGGGTTCTGCAGGTCGGCGACTGGATGGTCGTGGGCGGCGGTCCCGTTCCCGCTATGATCGCATTCCTCTTGGGTGCAATCTTTCTCGTGCCCGTCGGAGCTGTTTTCGGTGAGCTCACGGCTGCTATCCCCATCTCGGGCGGCATCGTCGAGTATGTCGATCGTAGCTTTGGCCGTACGATGAGCTACATCACCGGCTGGCTCCTGGCCCTGGGCAACGGCATCCTGTGCCCGTGGGAGGCCATCGCCATCTCGACCCTCGTGTCCGAGATGTTCGGCAGCCTGCCCGGCCTTGAGTGGCTGCGAGCCGTCAAGCTCTACACCATCCTGGGCGCCGACGTTTACCTGTTCCCGACGCTGATCGCGCTCGGCTTTGCAACCTACGTCATCTTCCTCAACTTCCGCGGTGCCAGCTCGGCCGCCAAGCTGCAGGCCTTCCTGACCAAGGCCCTGCTCTGCGGCATGCTGCTCGCCATGGGCGTCTCGCTGTTCACCGGCTCGCCGGACAACGCCATGCCCGTGTTCTCCCAGGTCACCGGTGCTGGCGGCGGCAAGCCTGCTACCGAGGGCACCAGCCTGTTCGCAGGCATCGTTTCGGTCCTGGTTCTGACCCCGTTCTTCTACGCCGGCTTCGACACCATTCCTCAGCAGGCTGAGGAAGCAGCCGAGGGCCTCAACTGGAACAAGTTCGGCAAGATCATCTCCCTGGCCCTGCTGGCCGCCGGTGGCTTCTACATGGTCTGCATCTACTCGTTCGGCACCATCCTCGACTGGCATGAGTTTGTTAAGAGCCCGGTTCCCGCGCTTGCCTGCCTCAAGGGCATCAACATGCTCCTGTACCTGGCCATGCTCGTCATCGCCACGCTTGGACCCATGGGCCCGATGAACTCCTTCTACGGCGCCACGAGCCGCATCATGCTCGCCATGGGCCGCAAGGGCCAGCTGCCCGAGAAGTTCGCCGAGGTCGATCCCAAGTCCGGCGCTCCCAAGCTCGCCTGCGTCGTTCTGGGCGTCATCACCGTCGTCGGTCCGTTCCTGGGCAAGAACATGCTCATCCCTCTGACCAACGTGTCGGCTCTCGCCTTCATCTTCTCCTGCGGCATGGTCGCCCTCGCTTGCCTGCGCATGCGCTTCACCGAGCCCGACCTGCCTCGTCCCTACGAGGTGCCCGGCGGCAAGTTTGGCATCTGCCTCGCTGTCGCTGCCTGCGCCGTCATCATCGGCTTGCTCGTGATCCCGTTCTCTCCCGCCTCCCTCAACATGGTGGAGTGGAGCATCGTGATCGGCTGGCTGGCCATTGGCCTGGCCCTCATGGCTTTCACCAATTCCCGCAAAAAGTAACGCCTGGCCGGGGCGGATCGGGTGCGCGGAATCCTCTCTCCCGCGCACCGAACCCGGCGCCACTTGGGTAGCTTTGTGAGGCCTTAACCCAACACGGCCTCGCCCACTATATGGATCCATAAGGAGGAACCATGTCCACTAAGTATGCAATCGTTGGCGGCAAGCTCATCGACGGTACCGGTGCCGAGCCGGTCGAGAACTCCCTCGTTCTCGTCGACGACAACGGCAAGATCGAGTACGCCGGCACTATGCAGGACCTTCCCGAGGGCGTTGAGGTTATCGACGCCGCCGGCAAGACCGTCCTTCCCGGTCTGATCGACACCCACCTGCACTTCTCGGGCAACCTGACCGACGATGACACCGATTGGGTTATGCAGCCGCTCCTCGAGAAGCAGGCCGTCGCCGTCAAGCAGGCCTACGACTGCCTCACCCACGGCCTCACCACCGTCTGCGAGATCGGCCGCTTTGGTATCCAGATTCGCGACTGCATCGACAAGGGCGTCTTTAAGGGCCCGCGCGTTCTGGCCACCGGTCTGGGCTTCTGCCGTGTTGCCGGTCACGGTGACTCCCACCACTGCACCCAGGAGCTCAACAAGGAATCCCACCCCTGGGGCGACCAGGTCGACGGTCCTTGGGATCTGCGCAAGGCCGTCCGTCGTCGCCTGCGCGAGAACCCCGATGCCATCAAGATCTGGGCTACCGGTGGCGGCATCTGGCGCTGGGACTCCGGTCGCGACCAGCACTACTGCTCCGAGGAGATCCAAGCCGTGGTCGAAGAGGCAAAGATGGTCGGCATCCCCGTGTGGAGCCACTGCTACAACAACCACGCCGCTGCCTACGATTCCGTTCGCTTTGGCTGCGAGCAGCTGATTCACGGTTTCGATATCGATGAGCGCACCATGGACCTCATGGCCGAGCAGGGCACCTTCTTCACTCCGACGATCGCCTTCCTGCCCACCTGGTACGCCACCTATCCGCCCGTCTACGTCCCCGAGCTGCACGACAAGTACGAGGGCACCCTGGTCGAGAAGGAGCTGCAGCGCAACTACGACTGCCTGCGCGAGGCCAAGAAGCGCGGCGTCGTCATGACGATCGGTTCCGACTCCTTCTCCTTCGTCACCCCGTACGGCACCTGCTCCATCGAGGAGATGTACGAGTTCGTCGACAAGATCGGCTTCACCCCGGTCGAGACCATCACCTGCGCCACCCTCAACGGTGCCAAGATGTGCCACATCGAGGACGAGACCGGTTCCATCGAGGCCGGCAAGTGCGCCGACCTGCTGGTCGTCAACGGTG
Organism: uncultured Collinsella sp.; assembly: GCA_902466735.1. Lineage (GTDB taxonomy): Bacteria > Actinomycetota > Coriobacteriia > Coriobacteriales > Coriobacteriaceae > Collinsella. Next base: position 9,077 of record CABQSB010000032.1, on the reverse strand, counting down.
ATGTCGCCGCCGACATCCACGTGCTCAACACCGACAACATGGACGTCATCATGAAGGACGGCTGGATCGTCGAGGCTGGCACCTTTGGCGAGGCCAACAAATACAGCGCCTAAGATACCGTTTATCGATGGCTGGATGTAAAACACAGTTTTTGATTGCATAATGCAATGGAGAGGGTCGCTTGCGGCCCTCTTTATTGCTATGGGTGCTACGGACAAAAGGGGATGACGGTGGATTTAAACAGGCTGATTCTGGGCAAGAGCTACAACTCTACCAAGGTCTTTCGTACGGCCCAGCATGTGGTCCAGGCCATCCTACTCGGTATTGTCGTTCCGGCGCTTATCCTGCTGCTTATCTGGGATTTAACCGATAATCCCAATCCCGTTCCGGGCGTTGTCGTTATTGCCGGCCTGGTCATGCTGTGCTTCTTTTTCTCGTATGTCTTTGTGGTCCCCGACGACCTCACATCGAGCGCAACCGACCGTACGCTCGCCATCGCATCAAAAATATTCGCCTATACGTCGCGCGGTCTTACGCCCGAAGCGGCCCTGGGCGCCTCTAAAATCATCCTGTCCGAGACCATCGCCTCTGCCATCTGCTTTACCGACGGCAAGCAGGTGCTGGCAAGCTGGGGCGAGGACTCGGCAAAGTGCCCTGCCGGCACCCCGGTCGTGCTCAAGACCACGCTCAGTGTGATTGAGACGGGCGAGCAGAGCGTGTTTTCGCGTGACACCTCCAATGAGACGGGTGGCTATTTTCCCCGCCTGCGCGCCGGTATTGTCGCACCGCTTACCGTGCGCGGGCATTGCGTGGGTACGCTCGAGCTGTACTATCCCCGCCTGAGCAGCATCGATATGCGCCAGACGGCGTTGGCCTCGGGCTTTGCCGATCTCATTTCCACGCAGCTCGCCAGCTTTGAGCTCGAGCGCCAGGACGAGCTTACGGCCCGCGTGGAGCTGCGCGCCCTGCAGTCGCAGGTCGACCCGCATTTTCTGTTCAATACCATCAGCACTATCGTGTCGCTCGTGCGAACCGAGCCCGACAAGGCGCGATCGCTGCTGATCGACTTTTCCAATTACTATCGTCAGACGCTTTCTGACTCCGATACGCTCACCACGCTCGAGCATGAGGTGGAACAGGGCACTCGTTATATCAATCTTATGCAGGCCCGGTATGGCGACGGCCGTCTGCGCGTTTCGGTCGACATCGACTTTGAGGTGCGCGACAGCATGGTGCCGCCGTTTATCTTGCAGCCGCTGCTCGAAAACTGCATCAAGCATGCCCAGCGCGAGACCGAGCCGCTTTCTATTCGTGTTGGGGCTTTTGAGACCGATGACGGCTTGGAGATCATCGTCGAGGATGACGGTATCGGTATGAGCGAAGAAGTCTGCGCGCATCTGTTTGAGCAGCATCGCCGAGAGGAGCCCGAGAGCATTACCGCCGACGGCTCCATCAAGCGAGGCTGCGGCCTGGCGCTCTTCAACGTGCTTCAGCGCATCCATTTCTTTTACGGGGAAGATTCCGGCATGCGCGTGAAGTCCCAGGAGGGCGTGGGAACGCAGGTCATCGTCGAGCTGAACGGCGAGCCGCATGAGCCGGCGCCGATGACGGTGTAGCACGCGGTTGGATTGAGAGAAAAAGAGGGGAAGCGCATATGTCCGAGGGATGGAACATCTTGGTGGTTGATGACGAGCCTCCTATTAGGGCTGAGCTACGCTATCTGTTGGAAAAGGATACGCGTGTGGGTCAGATTGCCGAGGCGGGCAATGTCACCGAAGCCGTGGAGTCGATTCTGTCGAACAAGCCCGACGTGCTGTTTTTAGACATTACCATGCCCGGTCGCTCGGGAATTGAGCTTGCCGAGACGCTGCAGAACCTAAAGACGCCGCCGGTGGTTGTGTTTGTGACGGCGTTTGCCGAGTATGCGGCTGATGCCTATAACCTCGATGCCGTCGATTATGTCGTCAAGCCGGTCGAGGACGCACGCCTGTCAAAGGCACTCGACAAGATCGAGGTAGCCTTGGGTGTCCGTCGTGTTATCCACGCTCCGCGCCAGCCTTTGCGTCTGACGGTGGACCGCGGGGGCAAAAAGGTGTTCATTCCTGCCGCAGACGTCTGCTACTTTGAGGCGCGCGCCGATTTTTGCAACGCCATCTGCGCCGAGGGAACGTACCTGATCAATGAGTCGATCTCTTCGCTCGAGCGTCGCTTGGACTCCGAGGGCTTTATTCGCGTTCATCGCAGCTACCTGGTCAATTTGGAAGACGTGCACAATGTTGAGATTGGCTCCACGGGGTTGATGGAGCTCAGGCTTGACCGCGTGAACTCGACGGTACCGGTGTCCCGCCGTCGCGCTGCCGAGGTTAAAGCACACTTGGGGCTTGCGTAGACGGTCTGCGTGCTGTCGTTTACCATCGCAGGTTTGGCATGGGCGCGCGGTGGGCATAATGGGTGGCATCGAATGAAATCGAAAGGATCATTATGCCCGCGCTTATCACCCATCATCTGTTTGGCGAGGAAAGCATCGACCGTCTTCCGCAGGGCGTCATAACGTCCGATGAAGAGCGCATTGCCTTTATCTTGGGCAACCAAGGCCCCGACCCGTTTTTCTTTCACATTCTGACACCGCGTGTTTCCGACTGCACGCTGCTGGCGCAGGTCATGCATCGGTCGCGCATGTCTCGCCAGTTCGCGTGCCTGCGCGACGGCGTGTCGCATCTGCTGCCGCGCGACGCCAGCTTGGGTCGTGCCTTTGCGCTGGGCCTGCTGTCTCATTACGTGCTCGACCGCAACGCCCATCCCTTTGTCTATGAGCAACAGTTTGGCATCGTGGAGTCCGATTCAGAGCTTGAGGATTCGAGCAGTCAGGTCCATGCCGTGATCGAGAGCGACCTGGATGTACTGATGCTGCAGCTTAAACGCGATGGCGCTACGGTCGACGATTACCCGCCGGCGGGCGAGATCGTCACCACCGATCGCATCAATCGCGTGGCCGGCGTGCTGATGAGCTATGTTGCCGGACGCGTGTACGGCATTGACATTCCGGCGGGGGAGTACGGTGCTGCCGTTGCCAATATGCAGCGACTTTACCGCGCGATTGAGCCGGCCGGCTCCGCAAAGACGCGCGCGATCTCGCTGGTTGAGGGCTTGGTGCACGACTACTCGCTGCTCGACGGCCTTGCCCATCGCGTGACGACTGAGCTGCCCGAGCGCACCGGTAACCTGGGCCATCTGACATGGAAGAATCCTTTTACCGACGAGGTCTCGAACGAGAGTTTCCCCGAGGTCTTTGATCGCGCGCTGGTCGATTACGAGTGCACGGTCGCACGTTTTATCGAGACCGGCGACATGGACGCCGTGACCGGCCACATCAACTACAGCGGTCGCGTGCTCGAAGCCGATGAGGAGTTCGACCGCGAGGAATAGGGCCCGTGAGTGCCCCTTTGCCGAATCCTTACCGGCGGTTCTGGACAATTGGGGTACGATGAACTAACTGCATATCGGGCGAATACGAAGGGTCCCTGTCCATGAAATACACCAAGCTCGAGCGTAACTGGGTTATGTATGATGTGGGCAATTCGGCCCTCGTGCTGCTCAATACCTCGGTGGTGCCCATTTACTTTAACGCCATCAATACCGGCGCTTCCTCGGCCGACCTGGTGGTCGCCTGGGGCAATGCGCAGACGATCGCCTCGCTGGTCATCGCCATGCTCATGCCCATTCTGGGCGCACTTGCCGACTACGCCGGCAACAAGATCAAGTTCTTCTTGGGCTTCTTCCTCACGGGCCTGGTGCTTTGCCTGGCGCAGGCTATCCCAATGTCCGCCATGGCATTTTTGACCGTGTACGTGCTGTGCACCATCGGCCTTAACTCTTCTATGACGTTCTACGACGCCATGCTGCCCGACATTACCACCGACGAGCGCATGGACGCCGTGTCCAGCTCGGGCTATGCCTGGGGCTACATCGGTTCCACCGTGCCGTTCGTCATCTGCCTGGCGCTCATCATGGGTGGCCCCGCTCTTGGCGTCCCCACCATGCTGGCAACGCGTCTGTCGTTTATCATCACTGGTGCCTGGTGGCTCATCTTTACCCTGCCGCTCATTCGCACCTATAAGCAAAAGTACGGTCGCGAGCGCAAGCCCGAAGACACCATCGGCCACATCGTGGGCGGTGTGTTCTCCGAGGTCGGACACACCATGCGCGAGATCGCTCACAACAAGACCGTGCTGGTCTACATGATCGCGTTCTTCTTCTATATCGACGGTGTGCACACGGTCATTTCCATGGCCACCAGTTACGGATCGGCCTTGGGCATCGATTCGACGCAGTTGGTGCTGGCGCTGCTCGTTACGCAGTTCGTGGCCTTTCCGTCCGCCATCATCTACGGCAAGCTCGCCGGACGCGTGGGCACGCTCAACATGATCTTGGTGGCAGTCGCCGCCTATATGGGCATCGTGCTCTTTGCCGCGTTCTTCCTAAAGACCGCCTTTGAGTTTTGGGTGCTTGCCATTTTGGTCGGCCTGTTCCAGGGCGGCGTGCAGGCGCTCAGCCGTAGCTACTTTGGCCGCATTATTCCCAAGGAAAAGTCCAACGAGTACTACGGCTTCTTTGACATCTTTGGTCGTTATGCAAGCGTTATGGGCACCTTCCTGGTGTCGGTTGTCACCTCGCTGACCGGCAACCCCTCGCTGGGCGTCCTGTCTATCGGCGTGCTGCTGGTGGTGGGCTTTATGCTGCTGGTCCGCTTGTCCCGCATGACTCGGGCGGCAGAGCATGCCGCATAGGAGCGAGCGGCTATTGTGCCTGTCCACGGTACTCTTTTGGGGTTATCCGCAATAAACATTGCGACTTGCGAGCAATGATTTGCCCAAGTGGGTATGATGGAATCAGCTAGGTCGCGGGGCGTCGCCTGTGTTTGGCGGCGTCCCGTTTTTGTGTTGCAGGGAGGGTAAGGCATGAACGCCACGGTCGTGATTCCAACGTATTGGGCGGGCGATGACGCTCGCGCAAACGCCCCTGGCACCTATGACCATTCGACACGACTCAACGCCGATAATCCCGAACTCGACCGCTGCCTGGCCTCGCTTGAACAGGTGCGCGACATCCCGCGCATCATCCTTTTGGTGGTCTGTCCCGTTTCTGCTACAGCCGATGTGTCGCTGCGCGTGCACGAGATTGTCGACGCGCATCCCACGCTCAAGGTCACCGTTGTCACCAACACCCAGGCCTCGCGCATCGCAGACCGGGTTGCTCAGATCGCGCCTAAGGGTTCGGGCGAGTGCGTGAGCCTGCGAGGCTACGGTGCCATCCGCAACATGGGGCTAGCTTGTGCCGCTGTGCTGGGGCATGACGCGGTTATCTTTTTGGATGACGATGAGACTGTCATCGATGCCGACTTTATGAAGCGCGCGACCTACGCGCTGGGTCAGCAGACGCGTCAGGGCCTGCCGATCTTGGTCAAGAGCGGCTATTTCTACGATCGCGACGGCTCGCCGCTGGCTCCCACGGACAAGGCGGGCATCTGCCATCGTTGGTGGACCAAGCGCATCGAGTTCAACCGTTGGATGAAAAAGGCGCTCTCGGGCACCCGCATCTCGCGCTCCAACTACGTGTGCGGCGGCCTGATGGCCCTGCACGCCCGCGCCTTTACGCGTGTGGCCTTTGACCCGTTTATCACCCGCGGCGAGGACTTGGATTACCTCTTTAACATGCGTATGTTTGGCTACGACGTGTGGTTTGATAACGAGTGGACCGTGCGCCATCTGCCTCCGGAGTCCGAAAAGCGCTCACCGCGTTTTATGCAGGATGTATACCGTTGGTACTACGAACGGGCCAAGTTGACGTTCGCCGCGCATCAAAAGGAGCTCATCCCCGTTACGGCGGCATCGCTCATGCCCTACCCGGGCCCGTGGATTTCGCGCGAGCTCGACGACCGCGTGCGCAAGACCGCTATGGTCCGCAGCGTGTTTACCCGCGAGCATGAGGGCTACCTGCGCATCTGGCGCCATGGTATCGACGAGGCAAAGGCCTATGCGCGCCAAAACGCTGCAAGCTATCTGCGTTTCCAGAGCTTTTGGCCCAAGATCATGGACGGGCTTTGGCGTGACGCACAACTGATCAGTATTCTGGAGGGGGCCGAATGATCGACCGCCGCGCCCAGCGCGATAGTTCAATATCAATCTTTCGCATCATTGCCGTCGCCTGCGCCATTTGCGTGCTGGTGTACTTTATTTTCGCCTTGGTGACCGGTATCGAGCCGATCGCCACGGTGATTGCCTGCGCGCTGCTGTGCATCTTTCTGTGCATCTTTATCTTTTTGACGCTCAATCCCGATTCGGTGCGCTCCCAGTACACCGAGGAGACGCTCTCGGTGGCCTCGGCCATGCTCGAGGACATTAAGGGCGGTCTGACGCAGGAGTCGGCGCGTTTGGTGTGCCGGCGCATTTTGCCCGAGACGCGCGCCATGACGGTGGCCATCACCGACGAGGACAACGTGCTTGCCTGCGCGGGCGAGTTTGAGGAAAAACTGCTGCCCGATACTCCCATCCACACGCTTGCCACACGCTACGTTATCGAACATGGCATCGTGCAGTCGTTCAACCGTATGGTGGATGTCGTGGGCTCGGACGGCTCGCACAACCAAGTCCCCGCCGGCATTATCGCCCCCATCAAGGTGGGCGATCGTACCGTCGGTACGCTCAAGTTCTACTACAAGACCCCGCGCGCCGTCGACCGTACCCAGTACGCGCTTGCCTCGGGCTTTGCCGAGATCTTGTCCACACAGCTCGCCATCCACGAGCTCGAGGTGCAAAAGGAGCTCACGGCGCGCGCCGAGGTGCGTGCGCTGCAGGCGCAGATTAACCCGCACTTCCTGTTCAACACGCTGAACACCATTGCATCGTTTACGCGCACCGACCCGCTGCGGGCCCGCGAACTGCTTCGTGAGTTCTCATCGTTCTATCGTGCCACGCTCGACAACTCGGGATCGCTTATTCCGGTCTCGCGCGAGGTCGCACAGACCAAGCGCTACCTTACCTTTGAGAAGGCCCGCTTTGGCGAGGACCGCGTGCTTGCGACGTTCGATGTGTCCGAGGACGTGGAAGATACGCTGGTGCCGGCGTTCGTGATCCAGCCGATTGTCGAGAACGCCGTACGTCATGGTATGGGCGATGACGACGCCCTGAGGATCGACGTGACCGTTCACCAAGACGGCGAGGATGCAATCTTGATTGCCGTGGCCGATAATGGCGTGGGCATGGATGAGGGTACCGCCGCCAGACTGTTTGACGAGCGCTCTGCCCGTCCCGACGCCAGCTCTCCCCAGGGTGGCGGCGCCGGTGTGGCCATGCACAATATTTCGGAGCGCATCCATCGCTTTTATGGGCCGCACTCCTATACGCGTGTCGAATCGGCGCCGGGCAAGGGCACCAAAGTGCTCCTTCATCTTGATTTGTCAGAGAGCATCTTTGACATTCAAGAGTAAAATAAAAGGCTACGGGCTCAACGTCATGCGACGGATGCCCGGCGTAGTTAGTTGACGAAAGGTTTTATCCCTATGCTGCGTGCGATGATTGTGGATGATGAGGCGCCGGCTCGCTCGGAGCTTCGCTTCCTGCTCGAGCAAACGGGCAAGATCGGCACGATCACGGAGGCGTCGAGCGTCCGCTCCGCCATCGAGATGCTTATGGAAAGTCGCGTGGATGTCGTGTTTCTCGATATCTCGATGCCCGGTGCCTCGGGCCTGCAACTTGCCGAGGCGCTGCATAAGCTCAAAAATCCGCCGGCGATCGTGTTTGTGACTGCGTATAGTGACCATGCGGTCGAGGCATTCGACGTGGATGCCGTCGATTATCTGATGAAGCCGGTTGAGGAAGCTCGGTTGGATCGCGCGATCGAGAAGGTCATGCAACGCGCCAAGCCGGTTACGGACAGCAAGGTGACCATCGAGCGTATCCCGGTGGAAAAGGGCGGCCGCAAGGTGCTCATTCCCGTGGACGACATTCGCTTTATCATGGCCAAGGACGATTACTCCTGCATCTATACCGTCGATGATCGTTTTTTGTCGACGACCTCGCTGGCGCAGTTTGAGGCCAAGCTCTGCGACTTTGGCTTCTTCCGTGTTCACCGCCGCTATATCGTCAACTTGGCGTGCGTTACGGACGTCGAGACGGTGCCCTCGGGCGCCATCCAGCTGGGCATTACGGGCGTCGACGAACGCGTGCCGGTTTCGCGCCGCCGCGTCGTGCCGCTCAAGAAGGCCTTGAGTCTCTAGCGCACTGGCCCCGCAGCCCTGTAGACCCATCGTCTGCGGAGCCGTGGGGCCTTTTTTGTATGTATCTGCCGAATCGTTTTTTGCGGAAGGGATCCCATGAACAGTGCAAGCGCCAAGCGTATCGACATCATCTCGGACACCCACGGCTATTTATCGCCTGCGCTCTTGGATGAGCTTGAGGGCGCAGACCTGATCATCCACGCCGGCGACCTCACGTCAGAGATGGACTACGAGCACCTATGCACCATCGCCCCCGTGCGGGCCGTACTGGGCAACAACGATTACTACCGCGACTACGGCCCCGATGTAGACCGTCTTGCGCTCTTTACCTACGAAGGCCTCAAATTCGCCGTAGCCCACTACCGCGAAGACCTTCCGGTGGGATCCGTAGACGTAGCCATCAACGGTCACACCCACGTAACCAAAGAAGCCCAAGTGGGCCGCTGCCTAGTCCTCAACCCGGGCAGCGCCAGCTATCCCAGAGGCACCCGAGGCCCCACTATGGCCAGAATGCTCGTCAAAGACGGCAAGATCCTAAGCACCAAGTTTATTGACTTGGACTAACCGCAACAAAAACGGGGGATGCAGATTGCATCTCCCGTTTTTTATGAGCCAAAGGCCGAGCTTCAACAAAAACCTTAGACAACCCCGCCGCGGAGAACGGGGCCGCCGAGCCGCGAAGCGGCGAGGAACAACAACGACTCGAACAAAGTGACGACAGGGAGGGTCTCCGGGGCTGGGGGCGGGGGTTAAGTTTGTCGCGAGTTCCGCACGCAAAGGAAAGCACTTAATGTGCTTTCCG
>CABQSB010000031.1:0-16003 GCA_902466735.1 uncultured Collinsella sp. | reverse complement strand
AATGAGTAGTCGTTGGGGACGTTCTTGAATGACTAGTCGTTTAAGAACGTCCCCAGCGACTAGGTCAAAAGGCTCCGAGCGCGGCGTGCTCACGCCCGTCGTGGTGCGCCCGAAGGGGGATGGCTGCTACGAGCTCGATCATTTGCGAGGAGAAGACGAACCAGCCGTTGCAGATCCAATATGGATCTCGCCGACCTCGGCAAGCTGCTCGATGAGCGGAAGCCCTGTCGGGTCGTCTATTTCAACACCACCCAGAATGATGGTGTCATCGCGCAGGTCGATCTGTGTGTTGAACACAGCGAGGTTAAAGCCGGAGGCCACAAATCCGATAGCAGCCAGGACGAGCCCCGTGGCAACAAGCCCACCCGCTACGGCAAGGTAAATCTTTTTTACGCTGGACATGTTTGCACTCCTTCCTATGCCGTAAGCGGCGCCGCTTCAGCGCCCCTGCGGCTCTTATTGCCTCGATCTTTCCAGAAGGGCGAAACGGCTTTCTTCGCCCAAAGGGCAGAGAGGCGCGCGATCTGCTTGGACGCCGTCCAGGCACCGGCTCCCGCGAGGAGCGCCACACCGATGGAAGCGAATCCCATTCCCATCGAGGTTAAAACGTACGGAACATGCCCGATAATGATGCCGTCCACGGTGAACAGGAGCCCCACCACGCCCGCGCCCCCGAATGCCGCGGCCACGATCCACACGCAGAGCGCAAGAACCCAAATACAGATGTAGACTGCAGCGGCAACGGCGACGAACGCGAGCAGCAGCGGAATCCATACCGGAGAGCCCACGATGGCGAGCGCCCATAGAAGTGCCGTGCTCTTGCGCTTGGTCCTCGCGATCGCGCGCGGCACGGCGGGCAGTTCGTCGAGCGTTGCCTCGGCGACCTCACCGGGCGTGCCCATGGCGGCTACAGCCTCGGCCTCCGTCATGCCGTCCTCCATACGGTCGGCGATGGCCTCCGCGTAGAACTCCTGCGTTTCCTTTACCTGATCTGCCGGCAGGCAGGCCAGAAGCTCGCCCAGCCGGTTCAAGAACTCATCGCGCGTCATGGTGCGCCCCCTCCACGTAACGGTAGATCTCCTGCACGGATGGCCATTCGGCGAGGAACTCGGCGATACGCTCGCGCCCGGCGTCCGTGATGCGGTAGTACCTCCGCAGCCGCCCGTTGTGTTCGGCGGAGCGCGCGGTGATGCAGCCCGCCTTCTCCAGGCGCTTGAGCAACGGATAGAGCGTGGATTCCGTGAGCCCCATGCTCGCGGGCACGTCCTTCACGATCTGATAGCCGTAGGATTCCTCGCCCGAGACGGCCGCGAGCACGCAGGCCTCGAGGAAGCCGCGCTTCATCTGTGCCTCCATCCGCACACCTCCTTTCGTAGTATACTATGTAACACCTACTATATGACACATAGTATATGATGTCAACAGTTGTCGTATAGGGAGTCCGGTCTGTCTGTCCCCGGTATAGCGACGAGTGTCGGTTGACGCATCGCGCGAAACACCAACCAGTGCTCCTCTGATGCAACTCTCATTCGACCACATTTCTGAGCAGCTACCTTCCCGCACCAAAGCGTGCCTGACCCTGGGATAGTCGTTGGGGACGTTCTTGAATGAATAGTCGTTTAAGAACGTCCCCAACGACTACTTCTATACAGCAAAAAGGGGTGCTGACCATTTCGGTCAGCACCCCTTTAAGTTGCGGTGAAATAGGGACTGAATACGGGCTCCAGAGGCCAAAACAGTCCCTATTCCACCGCAACTTCATGGGGATGTGTGACAATGCCCGTCGGAAAACATCTGCTGTCTTTGGGGGTCTATCTATGCTGTACGAGTTTTGTGCCGAGAACTTTGAGCGGGTGCCGGCGGCCATCGAGGCCGGTGCAAGGCGTATCGAACTGTGCGACAACCTTGCCGTTGGTGGCACTACGCCCTCGGCCGGCGTTATCAGCACTACGGTCAGCTATGCTCACGAGCATGACGCGCGAGTGATGTGCATGATTCGCCCGCGTGGCGGTGACTTTCACTACAACCAGGACGAGCTGCGCATGATGGAGATGGACTTGGGTCTTGCCGTGAGTGCCGGCGTTGACGGCCTGGTCTTTGGCTGCTGCAAGCCCTGTGCCGGCGGCTGGGCGCTCGACGAGCTCACCCTCGGCGCCCTCGTGATGGCTACGGGCTGCGCGACCGAGGAGTGCAAGCGCGGGGCCATCGATATCACCTTCCACATGGCCTTTGACCAGCTCTCGCTCGAGGCTCAGCTCGATGCCATTGACACACTCGCCGACTGCGGCATCACGCGCATCCTGACGCATGGTGGTGCTGCCGGAACGCCGATCGAGGACAACCTGGAGCACCTGTCGCGTCTTGTCGAGTATGCGGGCGACCGCCTGACCATCCTTCCCGGCGGCGGCATTTCTACGGCCAACCGCGATACCGTGGCGGCGGCATTGAGCGTCTCCGAGCTCCATGGCACCAAGATCGTGCCGCTGGAGGCGTAACCCGTGGCGCTGGTATTTGACGTTCAGCAGGCGAACGGTAAGCCCGACGACAACCGGCGCCCTGGCACCGCGTGTCCCTTTTGCGATACCGAGGAACTTGCCGATATCATCCGGCGCGATGGTGACTGCATCTGGCTCGAGAATAAGTTCAAGACCCTGCGCGCCACCCGTCAAACCGTGCTGATCGAGTCGGCCGATCACGATGCCGACCTGGTGATCTATGAGCCGGATGAACTCCACCATGTGATACGGTTTGCCCTGGGTTGCTGGCAGCAGATGATCGATTCACAGCAGTATCGCAGCGTTCTCATGTACAAGAACAAGGGTCCGCTCTCGGGCGGTAGTCTCGTTCTTGTACATGCAGATTGTGGGTTTGGAGCAGGAAGACGGCTACACTTCGCTGACTTCTGCCAATTTCGAAGGCATCAATGTCTGGCAACAGGGGAGAATCTCGGTCAATATCTCAACCGAACCGATCATGGGGTTCTTTGAGATCAACGTTTCAGCCCCGCAGGGAATCGCCGCCAGCGATGACGCACGAGACCAAGCCGAGGCGGATCTCTTTGCCGATGCGATCCAGGTAGCTCTGCGCTATATCCTAAACGAGCACCACGGTGGTCGCGCAGAGTCGTACAACTTGTTCTTCTATCACCTGGGCGGTCGGACCATTGCCAAGGCGCTGCCGCGTTGGGTGGTTTCGCCCTACTTTGTCGGCTATCGTTTGGCCCAAGTCAATGCCGAGACGACGCTCGATATCGATGCTGAGCGTCTGCGTGCGCATCTGGAAACGCTCGTATAGCAAGACTAACACCCGCGTAATGCGGACAGCCTAGCGCGCCATGGCGTCGCGGCCGGCTTCGACCCGCTTGCGCTGTTTGGTGCGCTCCTCGCAGGTTAGGCACTCAAAGAGATGCCCGATAATCGAGGCCAGCACCTGCTGAAACAGCGTGCCGCACATGACGGGGAACACGACCTCGCCCGGAAAGTACTGCGTGGCGATGACGGCACCCGAAGAGATGTTGCGCATGCCGCAGGTAAAGCACATGGTAGTCGTCTCGCTATATGGCAGATGCAGCGCACGTGCGACCAGAAAACCGACGACAAAGCCGCTGATGGCGAAGACCAAAATAAAGAGGGCGACTTCCAGGCGCACCGCGTTTATGTGCAGCACGTACTCGCTCATAGCGGTGGAGTTGGACGCGATGACGCCCATCATCATGAACTTGCAGGCGGGCGAAAGCGCGGGGGAGAGTTTCTCATGACCCCAACCACGCGTGAGTTCGTTAATGACGATGCCGAGCACGGCGGGTATGGCGATCATAAAGGCCATGTTCTGCATCATGCTCGGCACGTCAATCGAGACGGTGGCGCCCAGCAAGAGCTTGAGCGTGAGCGGAATCGTCACGGGCGAGATAACCGAGGACGTCAGGATGATGGTGAGCGCGAGCGGGCCGTTGCCGCCGAACATGCTAATCCACATAAAGGCAGTGACTGCCACGGGTACGCTGTACTCGAGCACGATGCCGCAGACAAGGTTGGGGTTGGAACCAAAGAACAGTGAGCTCATGGCATACGCCGCGATGGGGATGAGCACAGCCGAGACAAATAACGCCAAAATCAAATGCAGGGGACGGCGGAACATCTCGGCCACCTGGTGAAAGGTGTTGCTGAGCGCACCTTGGAACGTCATAAAAGCAAACAGGGCGGGAACGATGGGCTTGAGCACGCCGATCTGCTGGGGAAAGAGCACGCCGAGCGCCACGCAAATCGGAACGATGACCTGCATGTGCCCCGCGAGAAACTTGCCCAGTCCAACCCATTGCTTCATATGCTCTTGTGACTCCCTTTGCTCGTGAATCCGTTTTGAATGGATATGCTAGACGCTCGCATGCGTCCGTGCGTCAGAAACGCTCGATTATTTCGAGGCTATTACCGGCATCGTTTACCGAAACCGCGGCGTGCTGCGGCGATTTGCGTCCGCGCTGCACGGTATAATAAATCCGTTCAACAGATCTGCCTGCCGAAGCGGGCATACACAGAGGACTCATCGCTATGAACCGTGAGAGGTATCGCGGCGACCTGCCCCTATCGGGGGTGGGTGCCTATGTCATCGCTTAAGACGACGCATCGCTGGGCGGTCGCTCAGCAAAACCCCGAGCTCGAAAAGGAGCTTTCGGCTGGCCTGGGCATACCCGGGCTGGTGGCGCGCATTATGGTTGCGCACGGCATTACATCCATCGAAGAAGGCCAGCTGTTTTTGACGCCTTCGCTCGATCGCGACTGGGCCGACCCGCTCATTATCCCGGGCATGTCGGTCGTTGCCGACCGCGTTGAGCGTGCCATTCGCAACCACGAGCACATCGCGGTCTTTGGCGATTTTGACGTTGACGGTATTACGTCGACCTGTCTGTTGACCGAGGCACTGCGCGCGTTTGGTGCCGATGTCACGCCGTTTATCCCACATCGCTTTGACGAGGGCTACGGCCTGTCGCGTGCGGCGCTCGACCGCGTCAACGAGCTCGCCCAACCCAACCTGATCGTGACCGTCGATAACGGCATTGCCGCCAAGGAGGAGGTCTCCTATCTGGAGAGCCTGGGGATCGATTTGGTGGTCACGGACCATCACGAGCCCTCCGACCAGGTGCCGCAGGGCGTGCCCCTGACCGACCCTAAGCTCGAGGACGAGGGTCCCTCGCGCGAGCTTGCCGGTGCCGGCGTGGCGCTCAAGCTGGTGCAGGTTTTGGGTGAGCGTCTGGGCAAGCCGTCGTATTGGCGTTCGCTGATCGAGGTTGCGGCGCTGGGCACCGTGTCCGACATGATGCCGCTGACGCCCGAGAACCGTGCGCTGGTCGCCGAGGGCATCCAGCAGATGCGCGTGACCGCCCGCCCCGGCTATATCGCACTGGCCGCGCTCGCCAAGGCCGACCTCTCTAGCATTACGGCCGATGGCCTGTCGTTTTCGCTCATTCCCCGCTTGAACGCCGCCGGCCGCATGGCCGATCCCAAGCTGGCGCTCGACCTGCTGCTTGCTCGCGATCCTATCGGGGCAAGCGCGCTGGCGGCCGAGCTCGAGGAGATCAACCGTCAGCGCCGCGAGATCGAGGCGGAGCTCACGCGCGACGCCATGGCAAAGGTCGAGGAGACCTATGACGGTGGGCGCGCAATCGTCGTGGGCGGCGAAGGCTGGCACGAGGGCGTCAAGGGCATCGTGGCGAGCCGCCTGACCAACCGATATCACGTGCCGGCGCTGCTGTTCTCGATCGAAGACGGTATTGCTCGCGGTTCGGGTCGCTCGGTGGGCAAAGTCAACCTGTTCGACGCGGTCGAGCGCTGCTCCGATCTGCTGATTCGTCGCGGCGGGCATGCGGGTGCGGTGGGCGTGACCATCGAGGCGTCCAAGCTTGACGAGTTCCGTCGTCGCCTTTCCGCCGTGCTGTCCGAGCTTCCCGCTGAGGACTTTGAGGACACCGACGAGGTTGCCGCCACCGTCGACCTCTCCGAGCTGAATATTGAGACCATCGAGCAGATCTCCCGTCTTGAGCCGTTTGGCCAGGGCAACAAGGTGCCGCTGCTGGCTGCCGAGGGCGTGACGATGTGCGACCGCGCCGTGGTGGGCAAAACCGGCGAGCACATGCGCTTTGTGGCGACCGATGGCGCCGCGAGTGTGCCGGCCATTATGTTCCGCGTGCCGCAAATCGATAAGCTCATCAACTGCGATAGCGCTGTCGACTTGGTGTTCGAGGCCGTTGCCGAGCATTGGCAGGGGCGTGTGAAGCCCAAGCTCATGATCAAGGATGTTCTGGTCCGCGATACCGCGCTGCCCAGCGTCGACGATCCGGCATGCGAGCTTCGTCGTGGCGTGCAGCCGGCGGATTCCGGCCTGCGCCTGGAGTCGCGTAAGCGCGAGACGCTCGCCCAGCTTTCCTATACCGAGCTCACGCGCTCGCTTATCCATAGCTTTATCGGATCGAACCAGCCGCACCGCGCGCAGGTTGAGGCGCTCGATGCCTTGGCCGACCACCAGAGCGTCTTGGCCGTTATGGGAACGGGGCGCGGAAAGTCTCTTATCTTCCATGTGCACGCCGCGCGCGAGGCGGTCCTTCGCGGGCGTGCGAGTATCTTTGTCTATCCGCTGCGTGCGCTCGTTGCCGACCAGGCCTATCACCTCTCGTCGACGATGGCAGCGCTTGGCATTGGCGTTGGCGTGCTGACCGGCGAGACCGTGGAGGCCGCACGCGATGATGTGTTCGCCGGCCTAGCTTCGGGCCGCACCGGTATCGTGCTCACGACGCCCGAGTTCCTATCTATCCACCGTGACCGCTTCGCGCGTTCGGGCCGCATCGGCTTTGTCGTTATCGATGAGGCGCACCACGCCGGCCTTGCCAAGGGCGGCGACCGCAGCGCCTATCTCGACATGCCCGATATCCTCAAAGCCCTGGGCGACCCGGTCGTTCTGGCTGCGACGGCCACCGCGACGGCTCCGGTCGTGGCCGAGCTTGCCCGCATGCTGCCGATTACTCGCACGGTGGTCGACGAGACGGTGCGCGAGAACCTGCAGCTCGAGGACGACCGCGACCTTGCGAGCCGCGAGAACCGTTTGGTGTCGATCGTGGCGACGGGGGAGAAGACCGTCATTTACGTCAATTCGCGCGACCAGTCCGTGGCGCTCGCCAAGACGTTGCGCAAGCGTGTGCCCGATTGCGCAACCCATATCGCGTTCTATAACGCGGGGCTTGCGCGCTCCGATCGCCGCCGCGTGGAGGAAGCATTCCGAGACGGAAGCCTCAGCTGCATCGTCTCGACCTCTGCCTTTGGCGAGGGCGTGAACCTGCCCGATATCCGCCATGTCGTGCTCTACCACATGCCGTTTGGCGGCATTGAGTTTAACCAGATGAGCGGCCGCGCCGGTCGCGATGGCCAGCCCGCCGTGATCCATCTGCTCTATTCGTCGCGCGATGCCCGCATTAACGAGCGCCTACTCGACTGCTATGCGCCCGAGCGCGACGAACTCGTCACGCTCTATCGCGCGTTGCAGACCATGTGGCGCTCCAACCGCGGCAAGACCGGGGACGATTCCTTTAGCGCGAGCGATATCGACATCGCTCAGATGTGTCTTGCCATCGATGCTCGCACGCCGGTTGACGAGCGCTCGGTGGAAAGCGGCCTGGGAATCTTCGAAGAGCTTGGTTTCTGTCGCGTTTCGGGGTTTGATGACACCCGTCGCATCGCGATGGCCGAAAACCCCGGCCGCGTGCAATTGAGCAGGTCGATTCGCTATTTGGAGGGCTTGCGCTCGCGCATGGAGTTCTCGGCTTTCCGGAGCTGGGCGCTCGATTCGTGCGCTTCTGATATGCTAGCCAAAGTTAACCGCCCGATCGTACCGCGGGCCTAGGGGAAGGGGACCTCGATGGATGCCGCAGCCCGTACCGCCCATGATTCCACCCTCCAGCCTTTTTCGGAGATGGAGCACTATAAGCATGCCGATGAGCTGCCACCCGAGATTATGGCGGACAGCTACGACAAGCTGGAGCGCCTGTGCCTCAAATATATGAATGAGGACGACTTCTCTAAGGTGGAACAGGCCTACTGCTTTGCCGCCGAGAAGCATTGCAACCAAAAGCGCCGCTCGGGCGAGATGTACATCAACCATCCCGTCGAGGTGGCCATCATTTTGGCCGACCTTAAGATGGACTGTGACGTGGTGTGCGCCGCGCTGCTGCACGATACCGTCGAGGATACCGAGACCTCGCTTGCCGATGTTTCCGGCCTGTTTGGCGAAACCGTGGCAGAGCTCGTCGACGGCGTGACCAAGCTCACCAACATCGAAGTCGACAGCATGGACGAGAAGCAGGCGCTTACGCTGCGCAAGATGTTCCTTGCCATGTCCAAGGACATTCGCGTTATCATCGTCAAACTCGCCGACCGCCTGCATAATATGCGCACGCTTGCCGCCCTGCGCGAGGACCGCCGCCTGTTTAAGGCGCGCGAGACCATGGACGTGTACGCGCCCCTGGCCGACCGCCTGGGCATGAGCTCTATCAAGTGGGAACTCGAGGACCTGTCCTTCTTCTATTTGGAGCCCGATGCCTACCAGCGCATCGCGCGCATGGTGGCTGAGTCGCGCGAGGTGCGCGAGCGCTATCTGGCCGAGACCATCAAGACACTCACCGATGAGCTCAATCGCATTGGCCTCGAGGGCTTCCAGATCAACGGTCGTTCCAAGCACTATTGGTCCATCTATCAAAAGATGAAGCGCAAGGGCAAGGAGTTCTCCGAGATTTACGACCTGGTGGCGTTGCGCGTCATCACCCATTCGGTGCGCGATTGCTACTCTACGCTCGGTGCGGTGCACACATTGTGGCATCCCATGCCCGGTCGTTTTAAAGACTATATCGCCATGCCCAAGGTCAATAACTACCAGTCGCTCCACACGACGGTTATCGGCCCCACGGCTCGTCCGCTCGAGATTCAGATTCGTACCTACGAGATGCACGAGCAGGCCGAGTACGGTATTGCTGCCCACTGGCTCTATAAGAAGTCGGGCGGATCGTCCGCGTCTAAGACCAATGATGCCCAGCGCTTGGACGACCAGATTAACTGGCTCAAACATTCGCTCGATTGGGCTGCGTCTGATGAGATCACCGACGCCAAGGAATACCTGCATTCGCTGAAGGTCGACCTCTTCGATCAGGAGATTTTCGTCTTTACGCCCAAGGGCGAGGTCATGGCGCTTCGTGCCGGCTCCACGCCGCTCGACTTTGCCTACGCCGTTCACACCGAGGTGGGAAACCACTGCGTCGGCGCTAAGATCAACGGTGCGGTGGCCCCGCTCACGCATGAGATCAAGACGGGCGACCGTGTCGAGATTCTGACCAACAAGAGTTCCAAGCCGTCGCGTGATTGGCTCAAGATCGTCAAGACACCTTCGGCCAAGTCAAAGATCCGCCGTTACTTCGCCGCCGCGACCAAGGACGACGACGCTGCCGCCGGCCGCGATATACTGGCTAAGGACCTGCGCAAGCGCGGATATGGCATCTCTACGCCACGATCCACGCGTGCGCTCAACGCCGTGGCGGAGCAGTTTAACTATAAGCAGCTCGAGGACCTGTTTGCCGCCGTTGGTGCGGGCAAAGTCGCCCCACGTGCCGTTGGCAATAAGGTCGAGCAAATCTTGGACCCCAAACCCGAGGAACAGCTCACCAAGGCCGAGGCTATCGCCGAGGTCGTCAAGCAGCCTGCCCGCGGCTCCAACCGCAAGCCGCAAAAGCGCGGCAAGAGCGCCAGCAACGGCATTATCGTCAAGGGCGAGAGCAGCAGCGGCCTGCTGGTCCGTCTGGCCCATTGCTGCAACCCCGTGACGGGCGACGACATCGTCGGCTTCATCACGCGCGGTCGTGGCGTTTCGGTGCATCGCGCCAACTGCCCCAACGTCAAGGGTCTTATGGAGCATCCCGAGCGCATGATCGATGTGGAATGGGACGGCGCTGCCGACACCCTCTTCCAGGTCGAGATCGTGGTCGAGTGCCTGGACCGCATGGGCCTGCTCAAGGATGTCACCATTGCCATTGGCGATGCGGGTGGCAATATCCTTTCTGCCGCCACGTCGACCAACCGCGAGGGTATTGCAACCCTGCGCTTTATGGTCGAGATCTCGGACGCGAGTGGTCTGGATCCGCTGCTGGCCTCTATCAGCAGCGTTGACTCGGTCTACGACGCGCGTCGCTTGATGCCCGGCGAGGGTGGAGCCCAGCTTAAGCGCCGCGTTTAGTCGCGACGAACGTGCCACATTATCGATATTCGCTACACTCGAGGCATCGTTTGATGCCTCGAGTTCTAACGAGAGGAGAGGGACATGAGTGCTGTGTCCTTGGATTTAACTCCCAAGGGATCGGTCGAGATCGAGACGCTCGTAAACGGTCCCATTCAGACCAATAGCTATGCTGTCATTTCGGACAATGAGTGCGTGATTATCGACCCCGCATGGGAAGGCGAGCGCTTAGTGGGGCATATTCGAGCCGAGCATCCCGGCGTACGCGTGCTTGGCGCCGTATGCACTCATGGCCATGCCGATCATGTTGGCGGTATCGCTGGAGTTCGGGCCGCCGCTGGCGTTGACGCCCTGTACGAGCTGTGTGGCAAGGACGCAGCGGTGCCGCATATGAATATCGAGGAGCAGCGAGCGATGTGGGGCATCGAGACTCCCGATCCGGGCGAGCCGACGCGGCTGCTTGCCGAGGGCGATACCATTGAACTGGGCGCCATTTGCCTGCAGGTTATCGAGGCGCCCGGGCATACGCCGGGCGGCATCGTTCTATTTGCCGCAACAGAGCAGGGAAATATCGCTTTCGTGGGGGACACGCTCTTTCCCGGCGGTCACGGCCGCACCGATCTTGCCGGTGGCGACGAGGCGGCGATTCTGCGCTCGCTCTCCAAGCTCGCCCGGCTTCTCCCGCCCGATACCGTTTGCCTAACCGGCCATGGCGATTCGACCACCATGGCACGCGAGCTCATGCAGAACCCTTTCATGCAGATGTAGCTTAATAGTCGGCTTTTGAAGCACGAGAAGCGTCCAAACGTCAAGCTATTTTTCCCCAACGGGTCGATTCCGTAGGGCAAACGGTCAAAAAAAGTCTGTTTGGACGATATTCGTGAACAAACGAACGTTTATGCCCGGGTGCGCCGTGGTAAAATCTCAGGCGTTATCGGAGCAACCTTACAGGAGGTTTCTTTTATGCTCGTCAACGCAGCAGACATGCTCAAGAAGGCTGAGGCCGGCAAGTACGGTCTCGGTGCCTTCAACACCAACAACCTCGAGTGGACCCTGGCTATTCTCCAGGCCGCCGAGGAGGCCAAGTCTCCGCTGATCCTTCAGTGCACCGCTGGTGCCGCTAAGTGGATGGGCGGTTTCAAGGTCTGCGCCGACATGGTCAAGGCTGCCGTCGAGGCCACGGGCGTTACCGTTCCCGTCGCCCTTCACCTCGATCACGGTTCTTACGAGGACTGCTTCAAGTGCATCGAGGCCGGCTTCACGTCCATCATGTATGACGGCTCTCACGAGGAGACCTTCCAGCTTAACCTCGACCGCACCAAGGAGCTCGTTGAGCTTGCCCACTCCAAGGGCATGTCCATCGAGGCCGAGGTCGGCGGCATCGGCGGCACCGAGGACGGCGTGACCTCCAGCGGCGAGCTCGCTGATCCTGCTGAGTGCAAGCAGATCGCTGACCTGGGCGTCGACTTCCTCGCCTGCGGTATCGGCAACATCCACGGCGTGTACCCTGCCGACTGGGCTGGCCTTTCCTTCGAGCGTCTGGGCGAGATCAAGGCCCAGACCGGCGATCTGCCCCTCGTCCTGCACGGTGGCACCGGCATCCCCGAGGATCAGATCAAGAAGGCCATTTCCCTGGGCATCTCCAAGATCAACGTCAACACCGACCTGCAGCTCGTCTTCGCCAAGGGCGTCCGCGAGTACATCGAGGCTGGCAAGGATCAGCAGGGCAAGGGCTTTGACCCCCGCAAGCTCCTCAAGCCTGGTCGCGACAACATCGTTGCCCGCACCAAGGAGCTCATGGAGGAGTTTGGCTCCGTCAACAAGGCGTAAGTAGCGGTTTAACGTTCCCGCCGGAGGCCCCGTTTCCCCTACGCTGTTTCCCTCGCGCTCACCTGGCTTCGCCAGAAGTCGCGCGACGGAATCAGCTCCGGGGAAACGGGGCCTCCTTTGTTAACTCGCTACAGGGTTACTGGGCTGAATTAAAATGGCTACTGGCTTCGCCAGAAGTCGCGCCAAGGAAACAGTTCCGGGGGACGGGGCTTCCTTCGTTTACCGCCGCAGGGTTACTGGGTTGAATTCATTTTTATAGGTACCGTTTATCGGTGTTGAGGGCTCCTCTATTGGGGCTTTCTTTTTTATCTCGCTACAATGGGCTTCGAGAGTTCTAATGACTTGGAGTTTGGTATGGCTGTTATTAATTTGCTGCCTTCGGATGGGAAGGTTATTGACGAGGGTCCTGTTGGTTGCTCTGTTGATGTTTGCTGTGATGACTTTCGTTATCTCGATATTGGACTGCCGCCTGAGATTCTTCGTCTTAAGGATGCCGGGTATTTGACGCAGGCTGTTGCTGCCTGCGATCGCCTTTTGGAGCAGAACCCTGAGCCTTCGCTGGCTGCCTGCGTTCGCGCCGAGCGGTATCGCATGATCGAGACGCCGCTTTATTTTTCGGTGCCGCGTGATCAGGCTATTGCGATGATTCGCGAGGAGTGGCCAGAGTTTACCGAGGAGCAGTTTGACGACCTGATCGATCGCAAGCGTATTGACTGGCGTTTTATCGATGGTGAACTGTTCGTTCTCGACAACTTCCTTGATTCTTTGCGTGTGTATCCCAAGGAGGTTCCGGGCCTGCATCCCGATTCTACGGATGGAATTGCGCTGCGCAACCAGATGCTCGAGGAGATGGAGTTGCAGGGCGGGCTGTCTCGCGCCATCACGCTTAAGGCATGCGTATCTGTCCCCGGTGCTTTGGAGGGAGAGACCGTTCGCGCGTGGCTTCCCGTTGCCGCCGCCTGCCGCCAGCAGTCTCAGGTCGAGATGCTTGATATGACGCCGGAGGGGGTCGTTGCTCCCGCGAACTCCTCGGCGCGCACTGCCTCATGGGTCTCCTCGACCGATCGCTCATTCTCGGTGACCTATCGCTATCAAATCGATGCCGCTTATCGTGATATCTATGGGGGTGCGCTTCCGGCGCATCCGTGTATGGACGCGCCGCTGCCCGAAGATATTTCCGAGGACCGTCCGCACATTGCATTCACGCCGTATCTGCAACAGCTGACCGAGCATGTCGTTGATGGCCTCGAGGATCCGCTCGATCGCGCTCGTGCTATCTATGATTACCTGACACAGCATGTCGACTATCGCTATCAGCCACCGTACCTGCTTTTGGGATCTATTGCCGATGACTGTGTGCACTCGCTCCGCGGCGATTGCGGCGTTATGGCGCTCACGTTTATCACCATGTGCCGCATTGCGGGCGTTCCTGCCCGTTGGCAGAGCGGCCTGTATGTTGCGCCCGATTCGGTGGGGCCTCATGACTGGGTGGAGTTCTATACACCACAGACTGGTTGGCTTAACACCGATGTCTCGTTTGGCTCCTCGGCGCGTAGGATGGGGGAGGAATGGCGCCGCCGCCACTATTTTGGCAATCTCGACCCGTGGCGCATGGTGGCAAACTGTCGGTTCCAGGCGGGGTTTGAACCTGTCTTTGACGGCATGCGCGAGGACCCCTACGATAACCAGATGGGTGAGGCTTCGGTCGACGGTCGCGGATGCCGTCAGCGCGAGATGCTCCGCACGGTCGAACTCATCGAAATGCTCGAAGTTCCATTTTCGGACTAATCGGTAGAAAGCTGTGATAAACTAACTCACGCATTACGTGCCCGAGTGGCGGAATTGGCAGACGCAGTGGACTCAAAATCCACCGTTGGCAACAACGTGCGAGTTCGAGTCTCGCCTCGGGCACCATACATGCAAGTGAGCGTTCAAGGGGGTTGCGGCCCCCTTTTTCGTGCCGAACTCGCGTGAGCGCGCGAAGCGTTAAGCAAACAGGCCTGTGGCCTGTTTGTAGCGGAGCGTGGCGAGGGCGCCACGCGCCCGAAGCCCGGGGCTTCGCGAAGCGAAGGCCCTTCGAGTCTCGCCTCGGGCACCATACATGCAAGTGAGCGTTCAAGGGGGTCAAGACCCCCTTTTTCGTGTACGTAATGTGATAACGCGCGGTACGTGTTATTATCGACAAGGCGTTGTTCCCGCAATGCCCTAAAGAGGAACCCGAGGGCTCCCACCTTTTGGCGCCAATGAGCAGCTGACTGGTCATACAACTTAGATTCCCTTCCTCAAATCGAGGATGTCTATGTGTACGACCTGGCTGCAAAGAAGCGCCGGGTTATTTTTTTATGAATGGAGGTAGGGAAAATAGCTAAGTCTGATGACACCCGCATCAACGACGAGATCACTGCATCTTCGTGCCGTTTGATTGGCGTCGATGGCTCACAGCTCGGCCTGTTCGCCATCCGCGATGCCCAGCGCGTCGCCGACGATCAGGGTCTCGACCTGGTCGAGATCGCTCCCAACGCGGAGCCGCCGGTCTGCAAGGTCATGGACTACGGTAAGTTCAAGTACCAGCAGGCCATGAAGGCCAAGGCCGCTCGTAAGAACCAGTCCAAGGTCGAGGTCAAGGAAATGAAGTTCCGACCCAAGATCGACGTTGGCGACTACGAGACCAAGAAGGGCCACGTTCTGCGTTTCCTCAAGAAGGGCGCACGCGTTAAGATCACCATCATGTTCCGCGGCCGTGAGATGGCTCATCCGGAGCAGGGTCTTAACGTTCTCGAGCGTCTCGCCGAGGACCTTAAGCCTTACGCTACGGTCGAGTCCAAGCCTAAGATGGAAGGCCGTAACATGCTTATGCTGCTCGCCCCGATTAAGGGCGCCTTCGATGAGGATAAAGCGGCAAGCGATACCAAGTAACTAGTGTTCTGTAACCGATTAAGGAGTATTTCATGCCTAAGATGAAGTCCCACAGCGGCACCAAGAAGCGTTTCCGCAAGACTGGTACCGGCAAGCTTATGCGCGCCAAGGCTTTCAAGAGCCACATCCTGAGCAAGAAGTCCACCAAGCGTAAGCGTGGCTTCCGTCAGGAGACCGAGATCGCCGCTGCCGACCGCAAGGTCATCAAGTCGCGTCTCGCCTAAGTTCGCGTTCCCGTTTTCGTTTTACCATCTAGGAGTTGATAGAACATGGCACGTATTAAGCGCGCTGTTGCCGCCAAGAAGAAGCGCCGTACCGTTATGCACCGTGCGAAGGGTTACTACGGTGCCGCTTCGCGTACTTACAAGCATGCTAAAGAGCAGGTCCAGCATTCCCTGCAGTATCAGTATCGTGATCGCCGCAACAAGAAGCGCGAGATCCGTTCTCTCTGGATCACTCGTATCAACGCTGCTGCTCGCCTGAACGACATCTCTTACTCTCAGTTCATGCACGGCCTGAAGGTTGCCGGCATCGAGCTCGACCGCAAGGTCCTGGCTCAGATGGCTTACGAGGACATCGAGTCCTTCAACGAGCTGGCCACCATCGCCAAGAAGGCTCTCGAGGCCTAATAGATTCTCTTGAATCGCTAGGGGAGTGTCGCGTTGTGCGCGGCGCTCCCTCTTTTTATCTGAAGCGCGGTTTACATTGCTAAAAGCGCGGGTAGATAAACACTTATAGGTGACCGATCTCTATATATTCCTGAACCAAAGGGTCATCATCTGATACGTGCGGAAGATCCGCACCAGTCTTTCTATTACCTATAGAAAGCAATATGTTGTGTAGGACTTGTGAAGAGTGGAATTGACGTCCCACAGGGCTTCGCGGTCTGGCAATATATCTCCTTGCCGCGCGGCCCGGTCGGACCGGATCAGCCGCACAGCGTGCACCTTGAGAACCGGATACTGCGAGGATGGACACATTCAGTGTCGCATCC
>CABQSB010000030.1:0-20028 GCA_902466735.1 uncultured Collinsella sp. | reverse complement strand
CTCGCACGGAGAGCACATTAAGTGCTCTCCGGCTCGTGCGGAACTCGCGATCGACCTTATATATTTGCCCTCCCCGGGGCTCCCGCGCAACGGGCCCTCGGTTGGGTTCTATCCCTTTGGCAGTCGCTTCGCTTCTGCCCTACTTTGCTGGTATGGCGGTTTGGCGTTGGATCGGTTCTTTCTGATATATGCTGGTTGCGGCTCTTCTTTTGGGAGGAGTCGCTTTTTTGTTGCTAGGAGGTTGGCCCGTGGCTGATGGGGAGAATCGTTCTGAGCTGCTTTCTGCTGATTGGAATGGCGAATGGATGCGCTTGCAGGCTGGTCGGCGGCGGGCTGATGACTCTTTTGAGTGGGATAAGCGGGCTCGGCATTTTCGGCCGCTTGAGACTGCTCCGTATGCCCGGGACTTTATTAAGCTGTTGGCGTTAAAGCCTGGTGAATCCGTGCTTGATATGGGGTGTGGGGCTGGGTCGATTGCTATTCCGCTTGCTCAGGCTGGGCATCCTGTGATTGCAGCCGACTTCTCCCCCGCTATGTTGGGCACCCTTGATGCCGGCATTGAGTATTACGGGCTCGAGGGGCGCATAACGCCGCTTGAGCTTGCTTGGGATGATGATTGGGATTTGGTTGGACCGGTCGCGAAAGCGGTAGATGCTGCCTTTGCCAGTCGCTCTGTCACCACGACCAACCTAAAAGATGCGCTTGCAAAGCTTGATCGAACGGCTCGTCGGCGTTGTGCTGTCACGATGGTCGCTAACTCCAGCCCGCGCTATGATCTGCACCTGATGAACGCCATCGGTGCCTCGGTTACCTGCAGTAATGGCTTTGTGTATGCTTTTAATGTCCTCATTCAGATGGGTGCCCTGCCGCAGGTTACGTACTTTGAATCGCCTCGTCGCGATACCTTCGATAGCCTTGAAGCAGGCGTAGCGGATTTTTCCCGTATGCTCGAACATGGCAACGAGGATAAGATCGACCGCCTGCGCGACTATATCGCTCAGCACATGATCGAAAACCCCCATGCCGGCGAGCCGGGCTCCAAGGGCGTGCCGCAGGGGCGCTATATGCTCGACCATATCCGTAAGGTTCGCTGGGCGTTTATTGCATGGGAACCGGTCTCTGAATCCCGCTCGTAGCCCGTTCACAGCCCGCACTGCCCATCACCTCGGCATCCGCATTCTTTTTGAACTGGGCAAACGCGCTCCACACCGCGCCGTTCCTGCGCTATCGTGGGACAGCTCACGTAGATTAAGGCCCCGTCGCGGGGCGCCCCATACATAGAAAGCGAGAACCCATGGCACTGACAGGAGCCCAGGTCAAGCAGCTTCGCAGCATGGCCCATCACCTCAACCCCGCCATCATCATCGGTAAGTCCGATGTCAACGAGGGCACCGTCGAGCAGACGGTCGCCTACCTGGAGAAGCATGAGCTCGTTAAGTGCTCCGTGCTCGATGGCTCCAGTCTTTCCGCCCGCGAGGCCGCCGAAGAGCTCGCTGAGCGTTGCCACGCCGAGGTCGTCCAGGTCATCGGCCGCAAGTTCTCGCTGTATCGCGAGTCCTCGCGCAAGGACATCGAGAAGATCAAGCTCGTCTAAGAGTCAATGATCCGGCGAACCAACACATAGCAAGCATACGGGTGCCCAAGTACTTCGGGCGCCCGTTTTTTATCGCTCGACCAGCACGCGATTGAGCCGCCCCTCCACCAAGCGCTCGTATAGACGCCGCGTCTCGGGCTCGGGCACGCCATTGACCTGCTCCCTCAGATGGTGCATATGCCCACTGTATAGCTCGACGATATCGCGCCTCCGCCCCGCCGCACTGTAGACACGCATGGCGCAGCGCACCATATCCTCACGCGCCGTTTCCTGTCGAAGACCCGACTCCGCCAGCCAAATCGCCGACTGCAGATCGTTTTCTTCTAGAGCGGCATTCGCGCCCCGAATCATGCAGTCGATATACTTCGATTCCATAATGCGCCGCATACGCAAAAAGTAGGTGGGATTACAGCCATTGGGAACATACAACGGGCCGGCGTAGAGCTGCTCGATCTTAAGGCACAGCTCGACCAGATGGGGTCCGCGCGCACCCGTGCGATTTCCCAAAACTTCGCGGCTTATCTGATCAAACAACCGCACGTCAGTCTTGACGTAATCGCCGTTAAGCCCAATGCACTCGTTTTGGATCAGCACACACGACTTGCCGTCCGGTGTCGGCCCCAAGGCCGAACGCAGGCGCGATATCGTCGAGTACAGATTGTTGCGAGCGCTATTGAACTCGGCATGGGGCCACAGCTCCATAGCCAGCGTCTCGCGGTCGACCAGCGCATCCATACCCAGCGCAAGCCGCTCGGCAAGCGTCGCCGCTTTCTTGCGGCGCCACATCTTATCCGTGACGGGAAACCCGTCGCGCTCGGCGCGAAACGCCCCAAACATGCGAATCTCGATATGGTCGATGGTATCAACGGCTTCAACCTCGCCGGCCTGGAACAGGCGCTCGCCCTCCCCTTCCAGATCGTCGCGCAGCGAATACCGCGATAACTCGCGCACGGGAAGCTTCTTGCGAATCCTGGTCGCCGGCTCGCCCAGACAATGCATGGCAAGGCGCGCAAAGAGCCGATACGATGGCTCTAGAATCCCCGCACGATTCATGGACATCCAGGCCGCAAGATCGCTGTCTCGGCCCGCACAGGCCAAATGCAGCGCCACCATCCAGGCCTCCGCTCCACCAACCTGCGTCTGGCTTATATCGAGCAACTCCGCTTCCTCGCGCACCGAAACCATCGAGGTGTTACGCAGATACGCCGCGCGCTCCAACAGCAATGCGTTATCGCGCATGTACGCAATCGACTCCTCGGCAAGTTTGAGCACTTGGACCGCACGGAACTTTGCATTAACCGGCCGTCCCTCTGCCAGCGACTGCCAGCCTTCTAGCAACAGGCCAAACAGCTGAATCTGGTTGTCGCGCATGCGCACGGCAAAACGATCGAGCTCGTTGAATGCCTGCTCGTCGGTCACCGGCATGCCGGCAAGCAGGCGCCGCGCCGATAACACCATGCGCACCCAGATGGCGAGCGCTCGGATTCCACGCGCTTCGAGCGCCTCGAGCGTCAGGGCCATCTCGTCATCACGCTCATCGATCCCCGCATACGATCCATCAAATAGCTCCGTCAACATGCGGTCCGCCCGCACAAACGTCCCCGCGATATCGAGCTCGCAATCGTAGGCCTTATCCGTTTTGAGCCCCGCGAGGATCTCACCGCCCTTCGCCCGCTCGGTCAGCCCATGCTTTATCTCGACATGCGCGGACAGCATGTCGAGTGCGGCACAAGACGCCTCACTTTCCAACGCTGTACGGCTTGCCGGAAGCCCCAGACCGCTATCTCCATAACAGGCGGCCGTAAACGCGTGCGCCACCTTCCACGACACGGGATCGAGCTCGCAAATCGCCTGCTCGCCCGCACGCTCGATAATTGAGGCCATATACCGCGCGAGCTTTGTATTGGAGACGCTCACCGCCGCCAGATAGATGCCGAGCGCCTCGTCAGGCGTCGGCTCCGATGCCTGGCCATCTGCCTCGGACTTTCCCAGCGCCGCGCGGCAGACATCCCCTCCATGCCCTGTCAGGGCCAGATCGACCCCATACTGCCCGGCAAGCTCCAACACCGCACTGCGGTCCAAAAACGCGTCGGCGAGGTCCATCGCGATATCGCAGCGCCCCGCTTTAATCAATATACGCGCCGCCCGCACAACGAGTTCGGGGCGAATTTCGGCGACCAGCTTGCGCAATCGTAGGCGTGCGTTGTCCTCGGTACCCAAGCAGGTAAAGCTCCGGTCTGCCGGATCAACGCCAAAAATGGGATAATCGCGGACAAGATAGGACTGGTCAATCGCCGAAAGCCTAACACCGCAAGCCTCGAGCTCCGAAATATTGCCCTCACCCATTAAGACCATCAAGCATGCCACGCTAAACAGGGCGTTGTTCTCGAGCGACGCCAGATCAACAAGTGCCGCGCCGCAGATATTGACGATCTCGTTTTCGAGCATCTGGGCAACGTCTCCCTGCCCGTATAGTCCCGACTGCATAGCCGAGACGAGCTCGGGCACGCCCTGCGTAAGCTGATAGAAGTCGAGCGATGTGCTGATCGAAAACGCCGATGCCCACGCCGAATACTCATAGGCATGCACCTTGAGCATCTGCGCATTGATCTTAACCGAATCGCCCAGCCCATGAATCAGTTGACGATTTGAAGGACGGCAACTCATAAAGACCCCAACCCCCATAGCACGCAGACTTCGGATTCGGTCAATCAGTTCCTCGGTCTCGCTCTGGCTGAGGTTAGGCACGTTATCGATTGCAATCAGGGAGTGCGGTTTGTCCTTAAGCTCTTCGGTAACGACCTCGAGCTGCATAAACACCTCGCGCCCAATGGCGCGGTCTGCCTCGATGATTCGCACGGGGCCTCGCGTCGGATCGCTTTTAACCTCTTGGGCATACTGCAGCAGCACCGAGGTTTTCCCAAAGCCATCAGGCGCGTAGAGGACTACGATGCCGGCCTTTCGGCCCTTGGCGATAAGTTCGTTCATCAAGCGATCGCGCCGCACCATATAGCTACTGCCCAGCGGCATAAGCTCGAGGTCGTCCGTATTGCCCAAATCGTTAACCATGCCCGCTCCTCAACTCGACCACATGGACACCGTAACGCTAGACCATATGTATCGCTAGATGAATAGGGCGATGCTACGGTTTAGGATGTTTGTTGGTACGCAAATGGCAAGTTTTTGTTCAGCGTGGTCCGATTGAAACTTATCCCCCAACCAATCAGTCTTTGCGCAGGTCAATGCGCTTGCCAGCTTGTCCCATCCTTTGGCAGTGTACCTCAAATGAACGCTGTTCAATTATGTTGCGCAACTCACCTAGCGCCAGCTACCG
The DNA here is from genome assembly GCA_902466735.1 of uncultured Collinsella sp. Taxonomy (GTDB): domain Bacteria; phylum Actinomycetota; class Coriobacteriia; order Coriobacteriales; family Coriobacteriaceae; genus Collinsella. The sequence continues at coordinate 15,100 of CABQSB010000030.1, read as the reverse complement.
TCTGCGACCTTTTCATAGCATTTATGCATAGTATCTGTTATGGAATGAATCATGCTGCACCAGACGTACCCGTCAAGTTCGCGGCAAGGTTTTCGTCAAGTACACGGCGTACGCTCAGCAAAAAGGCCCCCGCAAAGCGGAGGCCTTCGGCAAAGCTATGTCGAGGTGATAGGCTTTCGCTACTCGCAGAGCGAAAGGGCGGCCTCGTCGGCAACGACAACGCAGTTGGTGTGCAGCTGCAGGATCGAAGCCGGGCACGCGGGCGTAACCGGACCATAGCACATGTCATGCACGGCCTGAGCCTTGGCCTCGCCGTTGGCGACGACTAGGATCATGCGGGCATACATGATGGTCTGGGTACCCATGGTGTAGGCCTGACGGGGAACATCGTCGATGCTGTCGAACAGGCGGCTGTTGGCCTGAATGGTGCTCTCGGTGAGGTCGACGCAGTGCGTGCCCTTGGAGAAGTGGTCATCGGGCTCGTTGAAACCAATGTGGCCGTTGTTGCCAATGCCGAGCAGCTGCAGATCCGGGTAACCGGCGGCGGCGACGATCTTGTCGTACTCAGAGCAGGCAGCGGCGGCGTCGGGGTTGGAACCGTCGGGCACATGCGTGTTGTTCAGGTCGATGTTGATGTGATCGAAGAAGTTCTCACGCATGAAGTAGTGATAGCTCTGGGGATCGTCGTGCGAAAGGCCGCGATACTCGTCCAGGTTGTAAGTGCTGACCTCGGCAAAGTCGACGTCGCCCTTCTCGTACCAAGCAGCGAGCTGCTTGTAGGCACCGATCGGGGTGGAGCCGGTGGCAAGACCCAGCACGCAATCGGGCTTGAGGATAACCTGCGCCGAGATGATATTGGCGGCCTTGCGGCTCATATCCTCGTAGTCTTTAGCTTTAATGATCTTCATTACGCGTCCTTTCTCGTACAAGAGAGGCAAGGCTCCCCTTACAAGCACTTGCCCGCGGCCCGCGTCGGCCGCAACCAACGTGTGCGGCCACCAGGGCGAGGTCGCGTAATGTATGTGTCTCGTGTCTAGCCGCGTCGAGGCCCCTGCCCGTCCACGGTGACCCAAAGCCGTTTAGCTTCGGACAAATCTCATCTTGCCACGGAGGGCGCCCTCTTTCAAGGGCGCCCTCCATAAACGTGTTTGAATTGTAGGCTAATGGCCACGTGCACTTACTAGCGCTCGCGAGCAACGATGAGCTGGTCCATCTCTTCGACATGCGCACCAACGGAGCCCTTGATACTCGAGAACTCAACGGAGTTGCACACCAAGATGGGAACCGTCACATCGTAGCCCTCGGCAGCAATTGCCTCGCGATCGAACTCGATGAGCACGTCACCCTTATGGACGACATCGCCCACCTGTGCATGCACGCTAAAATGCTTGCCCTCAAGCTGAACAGTGTCCAAGCCAACGTGGATGAGCACGTCTAGGCCATCGACCGTGTTGAGCGCAACGGCGTGACCCGTGGGAAAAATGGCCTCGACCTTGGCGTCTGCCGGCGCAATCACACGCGTGCCGGTAGGCTGAATCGCCACGCCCTGGCCCAAAAGGCCGGTGGCAAATGTCTGGTCATTGACCTCGGACAACGGAATGACGTCGCCCGAGATGGGAGCATCCAGCGTAAGAACTCGTCCACGCATACCAAAAGACCTTAGGACTTTAGTGAACATGCTCCCCCTCGGACATACCAATCAATCAAAATAGCTTTAACAGTTTACCACTTGGCACCCGTTTTTGACCATTAGGGAAGTTCGCGCTTGACAACCTCGACGATGTCGTCGACAACACGCTGAGTGAGCTCGTGCGTCTCCGCCTCGGCCATAACACGGACCAGCGGCTCGGTACCGCTCGGGCGCACCAGAATGCGGCCGCGGCCGTCAAGCTCCTTCTCGGCGGCAGCGACGGCGTCCCAAATGGGCTGGCAATCGTCCAGGCCGGCCTTGTTGTCGGAATGCACGTTGACGAGTACCTGCGGGTACTTCTTCATGATGCCGGCAAGATCGGTGAGGGTACGACCGGTGCGCTTGAGCACGGCCAGCAGCTGCAGAGCCGTCACCAGGCCGTCACCGGTGGTGTTGTGCTCCAGGAAGATGATGTGGCCGGACTGTTCGCCGCCGATGACGGCGCCATCCGCGAGCATGCGCTCCAAAACGTAGCGGTCACCCACGGCGGTCTGAACCATTTCGAAGCCCTGCTCCTTCATAGCGATGGAGAAGCCAAGGTTGCACATGACGGTCGAGACGATCTCGGAGTTGGCGAGCTTGCCGCGGGCGGCGAGGTCAGAACCGCAGATAGCCAGGATGTAGTCACCGTCGATCTCATTGCCCTCGCCGTCGACGAACAGCACGCGGTCGGCGTCGCCGTCGTGGGCCAGGCCGATATCGGCGTGGGTGCGCAGCACGAGCTCGCGCAGGGGCTCAAGGTGAGTGGAGCCGCACTCAACGTTAATGTCGGTGCCGCAGTAATCGGTGTTGATGGCATGGACCGTGGCGCCCAGGCGCTGCAGCGCAGCGGGCGTGGTCTGGCAGGAAGCACCGTGGCCGCAGTCGACGGCAACGACCAGGCCGTCGAGCCTCAGGCCATCAAGCGTATCGATGGCGTGGTCGACATATGCCTTGCGGGCGTCCTTCATCTTGATGATGTGGCCCACGCCGGCGCCGGTCGGCAGCGTGTCGGCAGCCATGGCTTCCTCGGACATGACCCAGGCGCTGATCTCTTCCTCGACCGCATCAGGAAGCTTCATGCCCTTGCGGCTAAAGAACTTGATGCCGTTGAACTCCGGCGGATTATGCGAAGCAGAGATGACGATGCCGCCGTCGAGCTCGTTCTGAACGGTGAGCAGTGCCACGGCAGGCGTGGGGATGACGCCGCAGCAGTGCGGACGGCCGCCCTCGGCCATAATGCCGGCGGTCAGAGCGCTCTCGAGCATGGTGCCCGAAAGGCGCGTGTCACGGCCGATGCAAATGTCCGGACCAAGAAACTTGGTCGCCGCGCGGCCCAGGCGAAACGCGAGGTCGCACGAAAGATCGGCGTTGGCGACGCCACGGACACCATCGGTACCGAAGATGTTCTGGGGCATAGGATTGCTCCTTCCCTAGCAGGCGATATGCAACCGCCCACCCTAGTCGAAAAAGAAAAGCGGGACCCGCCGAGGAATCGGCAGGCCCCGCTTGTACATTGTATCTCGAAAGGAGATAAAACCTTAGCGCTTGGAGAACTGGGGAGCGCGGCGGGCCTTCTTGAGGCCGTACTTCTTGCGCTCGACCACGCGAGCATCGCGCGTAAGGAAACCGGCCTTCTTGAGGTCAGCACGGTAGTCGCCAGCGTTCAGAAGAGCGCGAGCGATGCCCAGGCGCAGAGCGCCGGACTGACCGGAGATGCCGCCGCCATCGCACAGAGCGATAACGTCGAACTGACCGGCGGTGTCGGTCACCTTGAAGGGAGCAAGGGCGTTCTCAACGAGCTGATGACGGCCGAAATACTGCTCGGCGTCACGCTTGTTGATGGTCACCTTGCCGGTGCCGGGGACGAGACGGACGCGGGCGACGGCGTTCTTACGACGGCCGGTACCCTGGTAGACAACGGTGTTCTCAGCCATCTTTAAGCCTCCAGCTCAATCTTCGTGGGGTTCTGGGCAGCGTGCGGATGCTCGGCACCAGCGTAGACCTTAAGCTTGGTCATCTGGGCACGGCCGAGGGTGGTCTTGGGCAGCATGCCGCGAACGGCGCGCTCGATGACCTTCTCCGGGTGCTTCTCCATAGCCTGGCGGAAGCTCTCAGCCTTGAGGCCGCCGTTGTAGCCGCTGTGGCGATAATAGGTCTTCGTGTCGGCCTTGTTACCGGTAAGCTGGACCTTATCGGCGTTGATGACGACAACGAAGTCGCCGCAGTCGCTGTTGGGCGTGAACTGGGGCTTGTTCTTACCGCGCAGGATCATTGCGATCTGGGTGGCAAGACGGCCCAGGACAGCACCATCGGCGTCGACGAGAACCCAGTTGCGCTGGACCTCGCCCTGCTTGGCGTAGTGAGTCGATTTCGAAATCACTTAGACTCCTCCATGTACAGTACGTGTTGTTACAGAGATTCACGGGGCTCTGCAAGTAACCCGTCCATATTACCCCGCTCACCGTACGAGTCAACAGGTATTTTGGCTCCGACCAGAGTTTCTGCACATGTCGTCCATGGGTCATGACGTCGCGACACTAGCGCTCGACAAATGCCTCGATATCACTCAGTAGGCGCTTTGCCTCCTGGCGGCCCTGGATATACAGGTCGAGAAGCTTGGCCGGATCATGCTCGACATGGCCGACCTCGACCGGCTTTTGCGGAGCGATGACCAGCGCGCGGCCCTCGCGCTCATACTTCCACAGGTGCATGCGCTGGAGGTTATAGCGGTCGTGGCGCGTCTCGATAGCCTCGAGCAGGTAGGGGTAGTCGACATAGCGGGCGCGCGCGGCGGGCATAAACTCGTAGGGCTTTTTCTCGTATGAGCGGTCCTGCGTGACAATAACAACCGCGCGATCGAAGCCCGCCTCCTCCAGCACGTGCTCGATGGGGACCGAATCGGCTACGCCGCCGTCGACGTATTTGTGCCCGTCAATCTCGACCGGCGGCGTAACCAGCGGCAGCGAGGTAGAGGCGCGCACGGCGTCGAGGTCAAGTACGGCGCTTTTGACCGGCAGGTACGCGGCGGTTCCAAAGAGCATGTCCGTCGCGACGGCGTACATCTCGATGGAGCTCGCGTCGAACGTCTCGTTGTCAAAGGGATCCAGGCGGTCCTGGACATCGTTGAAGATAAAGTCGTAACCCACAATGGAGCCCGTGGACGCAAACGATGCGGCACCCATGAAGCGGTTGTCGTTGCAGAAAGCCAGGTTGATGCGGTTGGCACGGCCGATCTGGTGCGACTTGTAGTTCACGCCGTTGAGGGCGCCGGCCGATACGCCATATACCGCCGGAATCTCGACGCCGGCCTCCATGAGAACGTCGAGCACGCCCGCGGTAAACTGCCCGCGGAAGCTGCCGCCCTCCAGGACGAGCGCGACCTTGCCGGCGTTCTTTGCCTTATCTTCTGCAGTCATATTGACCTCCTGCGATTACGTTTTGGCCTTCTTCTACCCAGTTTTGGGATGGAGGGCGCGCAGGTTTTTCGAGGCGGCAGGTGAAGCGGAAAGTGCGTCCCGGTCTGAGCGCGGATTCTGGGATGCGCTTTCCGTTTGGACCGCCGTTGGGAAAGCGCGACCCGTTCTGAGCGCGGATTCCGGGTTGCAGTTTCCGCTTGAGGCGCCATCCGGAAAATGAATCCCATTCCGAGCGTCGATTCCGGGATGCGGTTTCCGCTTGAAACGTCATCCGGAAACCGCATCCCAGTCTGAACCGGAATTCTGGGATGGATTTTCCGCCTGGGGCGACGTTGATGCGGGGCATGGCAGGCTGCAGTCCGATCGGCATCGCATCTGCATAGGGTTGAAGCTTTGCGCGGAGAATCCGCGTATTTGCTTCGCAAATCCGCACCGGCTTCGGCCGCCCGCCGGCGTCCTCGCCCGCTCGCTACAAACGCTTCGCGTTTGCTTAACGCTCGCGCCCTGCACAGAGTTCGATTCTCCGCGGTACGAACTGGAAATAAAAAGGCAGGTAGATATAAGTATCTACCTGCCTGTTACGTATGGTGGAGGCGCGGAGAATCGAACTCCGGTCCACGAAAGCCCCCTGATTGGCATCTCCAAGCTCAGTCGCTGGTTTAGTCTCGGACGCTTTGCGCGCAGCGACACGCTCGCGGCGTCCTAACCGGTTCGGTCTTAGCCTGCGCCATACCGATTACGTGCGCAGGAGCATTCCCCTAAAATGACGTCGCGCCGGTGTCGGGGAAATCACCGGGTTGACGCGCCGCTATAAACTAAGCAGCGAGAGCCATAGGCTCAAAAGAAGAGTTGTTGTCAATTCAATTTGACGGTACCCCTGTTTAACGAGGCGAGGAGACCTCGGCTTGCTTCCTCTCTCAGAGCTATCGTGTCGAAACCAGTCGCCCCCGGATGTCGGGAAAGTCTGGATGGTATCGGGCCTGCAAACACCCGATAACCGTCGACTTTTCAAGGAACACGCGGGGTGAACCCCGCTCGTGGATAGCTATCTTACCACGTTCTAAAGGCAGACAGCTGCTCTATGCACGAGCTGTGAAGACCCTAATGTGCACCATACTTCGCACTTTTGCCACCGAACGCGTCACGTATATTTTCGCCAAGCAAAATTGACCCGTCGAAAGGACCGTTATGGATACCAAGCAGCAACTCGTCAATGCCCTCGCAGGCCTGGGCTCAACCATTACCGAAGCCATGGATGTCATCGAAGGCTTTGTCCCCTGCGGACATCCCGCTCTCACGGTATCGAACGCACTCGTCGCGCTGGACGCTGCCGATGATGCAGCTCTCGCCCAGCAGCTTGAGACCGTCGAGGGCTTTATCGACCACGTGAGCGAGAACCGTGGCGTGACCGCCTACCACGGCATCGAGGTCGAGCTCGCGGGTCCCAAAGCCGATCTGCTCGCAGCAATCCGCGAGGTAGGCGCCCTTATGCAGACCGCAGGCGTCAAGAACACCCAGGTCAACGAGTGGGTCTACCGCAGCCTGGCAGCACTCGACAGCTCCGACGAAAAGGCAGCCGAGCAGCTCGCAGAAAGTCCCACCATCAAGGCCGAGCTTTTGTAAATAGCAGACGCGGGCCCCTTGGCGCATCGTCGTCCAAGGGGCCCGCAAACAGTTCGCGTCAACCGATAACCGCGCTGCCGCGTTTGGCCAAAGCAAGAATCGGCATCATTTGGCGCGGGGTCTTTGCTGCAAGATCGGCATGTTCGAGCAGCTTGCGATCGTTGGTCACCAAGTAATCGACCTGCGCGCGTTTGCATGCGGCGAGTACCAAGTTGTCCTCGTAATCGCGATGGAGCGCTAAGTATTTGTCAGCCAGCCAAAGGTCCGACGCATCTGCACCCACGGCCGTGGCGTTTTCGGTCATGTTCCGAACAAACGCCAGCGCCGCATCGCCAATCGCGCGGGCAGAAGCCTCGTCGAGCGCTCCCCCACTGGCAAGAACGCTACGCTTCAGCTCGTGTTGGACAACGTACAGCACGTCCTTGGCGATATGCACCGGAAAGAACATCAATGCCCCTGCCTCCGCCGCCTGCCCAATAAAGGCACGAGCAGCGAGCGACTCGGCATGGTCGGCGCAAAACGAATCGACCCAAACGTTGGCATCCACCATGATCTTAAGAGGGGCTCCGCTCACAGGATCATCCCCTTTTGGCGATAGCGATCGTCCATAGCCTCGGAATAGATTGTGTCCCAATCGCGATCGTCGGATACGGGCGACGTAGCGATGTCCAGGTCCGCGTAAAGCTGATCCGCCGCCGCCCATGATGCGGCGAACGGAGTATCGTGCGCGACGGTCTGCTGCCGGTCGTCGACGGCCGCAAGCACTTCCTCGCACTGCCCGCCACCCTGCGCGACCTTAGCTACCACCTTTTTGATGAGCTCGGGCAGTGACCCGCCCGAAAGCCGCAGCACCTCCTCGGCACGGTTCTTGACCTGGCGATCTACGCGAACGTTCACCTGCGCCATGCCGCCAACAGCACCCACGTCGATCCCGCTCCCTTCAATTGCTAGCCCTGCTAGCAACACTATATAGAGAAGCTAGCACATGGTCAAACGCAAAAGGCCTGCGCTCGGACGACACCGATGCCGTCTGGGCGCAGGCCAGATAACGTGGGTGAACACGTCTGCTAACGCAGATATGCCTTGGCGTTGCTCAGGCTGTAGGCAATCGTCGAGCCGTTGTGCAGCAGCGACGACGCCTGCGGGGTAATCGCGCCGGTAATGCCGAGCGCCAGGAGCGCCGAGTTGGTGAGCATCACCTTAGAGTAGGAGCTCGTCAGACGATCAATAAGGCCCTGGCTCATGCGGCGCAAACGCACGATCGCGGCCAGATCCGTGTCGGTCAGGATGATATCGGCAACCTCCTTGGCGATGTCGCTTCCGCCACCCATGGCCAGCCCCACGTCGGCCAAACCGAGTGCCGGCGAATCGTTGACGCCGTCGCCCACCATGGCAACGTGGCGCCCCTCACCCTTAATGCGCTCCACATAGGCGTACTTGTCCTCGGGCAGCAGCTCGGCCTTAAACTCGTCGACGCCCGCCTCGCGCGCGATGCGCTCGGCCGTGCGCTCGGAGTCGCCCGTGAGCATAACGACATGCTTGACGCCCAGCGCATGCAGGTCGGCGATGGCCTCACGGACCCCGGGCTTAAGCGGATCCTCGATTCCGAGCACGCCCACAACGGTGCCGTCGACCGCCAGATACAGCGGCGACAGGCCCTGCATCTGGGACTCAATGCGCTCCTTAATGTCGGAATCGAGCTGCGCGCTCTCGTCCTCAAATACAAAGTGTGCCGAGCCGATAATCGCGCGACGCCCTTCGATGGACGAAGCGATGCCGTGCGCCACGATGTACTCGACGGCAGCATGGCGCTCGCGGTGCTCGAGCTCGCGCTCGCGTGCCGCATTGACCACGGCACGCGCCACCGGATGCGGAAAATGCTCCTCCAAGCAAGCGGAAAGGCGCAGGACCTCGTCCTCGCTCCAGCCATCGGTGGTGAGCACGCAGGCAAGACGCGGCTGCGCCTCGGTAAGCGTGCCGGTCTTGTCAAACACAATGGTGTCGGCCTTGGCAAACGACTCAAAGTACTTCGCGCCCTTGACCATAACACCCATCTTGGCAGCATCGCTCATGGCAGTCATGACGGCGACCGAACCCGTAAGCTTGAGTGCGCACGAGTAGTCGACCATCAGCGCCGCCGAGGTCTTGATGAGGCTGCGGGTGGTAAGCGCAACAAGACCCGCGAGCAGGAAGTTCCACGGAACGATCTTGTTGGCGAGGTCCTCCATGTGCGACTGGCCCTCGGACTTAAGCGAGTCGGCCGTCTGCACGAGCGAGACGATCGAGCGCAGTTTGGTTTGCGCCGTATTGGCGCGCACGCGCACCAAGATGCTGCCGTCTTCCACGACGGTTCCGGCGAACACGTCGTCGCCCACGCTGCGTTCGACGGCCAGCGGCTCGCCGGTCAGGGTCGCCTGGTTGACCATAGCGCTCCCCTGCTCGACAACACCGTCGATGCAAATGGACATGCCAGTGCGCACGGCGACTAGATCGCCGGGCTCAAGCTCGGTGGCGGCAACGCTTACCTCGGTGTCGCCGACGACCTTTTGCGCCTTGTCGGGCACATCGAGCAGCGAGTTGATGAGCTCGTTTTCGCTCATGGCGCGGGTGTAGTCCTCGAGCAGCTCGCCCACGTTGAGCAGGAACATCGTCTGGCCCGCGGTGTCGACATCACGCTTGACGAACGAAATGCCGATGGCCGAAGCGTCGAGCACGGGAACGGTCAGGCGCGGCTGCGCCAGCTCATGAAGGGCAGCGCGCAAAAATGCCATGTAACCGGCCACGACAAACACCGCACGCAGGGGCGTGGGCAAAAACCATCGGCGCGCATAGTGGGCGCCGACAAGCGTGGCAAGATCCATAACGAGCTTGTGCTTGCGCGGCTCAAGCTGCATCACGTAACCCGTCTTTGCGTCGGCAATGGCCTGAGCGTCGAGCGCACCGACGGCGGCCAGCACGGCATCGCGACACGGCTCGTCATATTCGAGCGCTAACTGTCCAATACGGCCATATACGCGCACCTTGTGCACGCCGTCGATATCGCCGCCAAGCTTAAGAAGTGCATCGAGATCGCTCTCTGGCACAGGACCCGCCAATTGAAGACGGGTCCTGCCGGGGATCTCGCTGATAATCGAGAATCTCATAGTTTGTGCCTGGGAGCGTTACTCGGCTGCCTCGTCAGCAGCGGCCTCGCTCTGGGTGATGTAGGCCGCCTCGGCAACCATGTCGTCGACCTCGGCCTTGGCCTGCTCGACCATGTCCTGGTAGCCGTTCTTGATGCGCATGCCGCACGCGATACCCTGCACGCAGGCGTTCTTTACCGGAGCGCTGGTGAGCAGCTTGATGCCAGCCGTACCAAGCAGAAAACCGCCACCAACAAGCAGGGTGTTGAACGTGGACTTCTTCATGATGTCTCTCCCTTTTGCCGCATTGGACGCGGCATGGTGCCTTAGCACCCGAGTTCATTAGTTAGCTCGAGCACGCTTTTGAAATACCTTAATTCTATCTAACTATCTAGGTCAGCCATGGCTAACCTTTTGAAAATTAGCGATGCGGAGTAACCGATTGTCAATGTGACAAAGGGACTGTCCCTTTGCCCCTTCTTACAACTGCCAGGTAGCTGCCTCCTTTTGCAGCGCCACCATGCGGGCGAATTCTCCACCTGCCGCCTTGAGCTGCGCCGGAGTGCCCTGCTCGGCAACCACACCATCCTTGAGTACAACGATTTTGTCGGCATTTTCCACCGTACGCATACGGTGGGCAATAACGATAACCGTCTTACCTGCAAGCAGACGGGAGAGCGCCTGCTGAACCACGGTCTCGTTCTCCACATCCAAGCTCGCCGTCGCCTCGTCCAACAGCACGATAGGCGCGTCTTTGAGCAGCGCACGGGCGATAGAGATGCGCTGGCGCTCACCGCCGGACAGCTTGGAGCCGTTCTCGCCGATCATGGTGTCATAGCCCTGCGGCATGCGGCTCACAAACTCGTCGCAGTTGGCGGCACGCGCGGCAGCAAGCACTTCCTCATCGGTGGCATCGCGACGACCAAGACGGATGTTTCCCATCACCGTGTCGTCAAAGAGCAGCACGTCTTGGAACACAATGGCGTAGTCGCGCAGCAGCACCTCGGGATCCACGCTCGCAACATCCACGCCGCCCACGGTGACCGTGCCTTCGGTGGCGTCCCAAAAGCGCGCGGCCAGGCGGCTCACCGTGGACTTACCGGAGCCCGAAGGACCGACCAGTGCGGTGACCTCGCCTTCCTTGGCGGTAAAGCTCACATCGGTAAGAACTTTCTCGCCGGCGCGGCCGTCCTCGCCCGAACCATAGCCAAATGCCACATGATCGAACACCACATCGTGGCCCACGGGCTCAAATTTCTCGCTGCCCCGCGCCACAGGCTCTTCCATGATGGAACGCATGCGCTTGGCAGACGACTCGGCGGCAAACAGCTCGGACATTAACATTAACGCCTGGTCAAAAGGTGCATAGATACGGCTCACCATAAGCAGGAAGGCAAACATCACCGAAAAGTCGACCTGCCCGGAGACGACCATCGCAGCGCCCGTGACCAACGTGGTGGCAATCCCCAGGCGCAGGATGGCAAAGGCGGAGTTGACCAAAAGCCCATTGGCGAGCTCGCCCTTGGTGGTCTCGCGCTCCTCGGCATCGATCACGGCGTTGAGCCCCTCAAGATAATGAGCCTCCTGGTTGGTGGCGCGGATCTCGCGCACGCAGTCGAGCGTCTCCTGGATCGCCTCGGTAACCTTGACCTTCTCGGCACGCACATGGTCGAACACCGGGGTCATGGGGCCGCGCGTTAGATACAGCACGGCAAAGGCCACGGGAACGCTCCAAAACGCCGCGATCGCCAGCTGCCAGCAAAAGAACAGCGACGCCACGAACACAATGGCGCTTGCGATGATGGCACCCCAAAGCTCTCCCAGCACGTGGCTGTAGGCGTGCTCCATGGCCTGGACGTCGCCCATGATGGTCTCGGTTAAATCGGCCAGATCACGACGGCCAAAAAACGACAGCGGCAGTTTGCGCAAGCGCTCGGCGATCTCCATACGCTGCTTGCCGCACTCCTCGTAAAATATGCAGTAGGTGTAGTAATACTGCTGCCAGTTAGAGGCAAAGAGCAACACGAAAAAGACCAAGAGGCCGCCCACGATCGGCAGGGCATCCGGCAGGTCGGCGCCGCTGGCGAGATGCTCGACAAAGCCGGCCATGACCAGGAATAAAAAGCCCATGCCGGCCATGGTAATAAGATTGGTGAGCGTGGTCCAGAAAATGCCGCGTTTTACGCCGGCGACACCTTTATCGGATAGGAAATACTTCTTTTGGAATGAGGCGAACATTTATGCCTCGCCTCCCTTCGTGACGGCGGCATCCGCGGTCGCTGCAGTGATTTTCCAGCTCGCGGCCTGTTCGTATTCGGCCCACATCTTGGCATACAGACCCTCTTGGGACAGCAACTCGGCATGGGTACCCGACTCCTGCACGCTACCCTGGTTGAGCACCACGATTTGATCTGCGCCCACCACGGTCGAAAGCCGGTGCGCGATCATAATGACCGTGCGACCCGCCGCCAGCTTGCTAAAGGCGCGCTGGATGAGCGCCTCGTTCTCGGGGTCGGCAAACGCCGTGGCCTCATCGAGCACCACGATAGGCGCGTCTTTAAGGATCGCGCGGGCGAGTGCAACGCGCTGGACCTCGCCGCCCGAAAGATATGCTCCGCCGGCACCGAGCATGGTATTGATGCCCTGTGGGAGCTTGGCCACAATGTCGTCGCACTGAGCTGCGGAGAGGGCCGCACGCACTTCGTCGTCAGTGGCCGTAGGCTTGGAGGCGCGCACGTTATCGGCAAGTGTTTGCCGGAACAGCTGGTTGGTCTGGAACACGAAGGCGACCTGGTCCATAAGCTCGTGCGGATCCATATCGCGAACGTCCACACCGCCTACGAGCACTCGACCCGAGGAAACATCCCAAAAACGCGGGATCAGGCTTGCGCAGGTTGACTTACCGCCACCTGAGGGACCCACCAGGGCGAGGGTGCTCCCCGCGGAAACGCTAAAACTCGCATGGCTAACGGCAGGCGCTTCGGCACCCTCGTACGTAAAGCTCACGTCCTCAAATCGCACGTCGCCGCCGGCAGGGTGCTTGGGTTGCGCGGGCACGGAGAGCTGCTTGGAATCCATGACGCTTCGAATGCGAGCCAGCGAATCGGCACTCATCTGAGAGGCCTCGCCCACAAACATGAGCTTGGTCATGGCCGTCGGTACCACGGCCGAAAATATCGCGTAAAACGTGAAGTTGGCCATAAAATGCGCGAAGTCCGTCTCGCCCGGCGCCAACAGCAACGCCACGGGCAACAGGAATGTCACAAGACCATTGAGCGCGGTAAGGTTGAGTACCTGCGGACCTCGGCAAAACGTGCCCGCATAGCTTTGCGCCATGTCGGCGTATTCGGCGATCGCGTCGTGGAACGCCTTAAAGGAATAGACCGTCTGCTGAAACACCTTGACCACGGGAATGCCGCGTACGTATTCGGTACCGGTCTTGTTCATCTTGACCAGCGCGCCCATGTAGGCCTTCATGAACTCGGCACCCTTGCCGCTCATCATGGTGGCCATGGCGCCAAGCGAAATGGCCACCGAGATGAGGCATGCCGCGCCCAAGCGCCAATCGAGGGCGAAAAGCAGCACGAGCAGACCTGCGACCATGGCGGCGGCGTCTGCGATATCGGGCAGCATGTGTGCGAGCAAAGTCTCGGTGGAGGCGGCGCATCCGTCTACAACACGACGCAGCTCACCGGTGGCGTGCGTGTCAAAGTAGCCAAGCGGCAGCTTAAGCAGGTGCTCGCTCGTAGTCTTGCGGATATTGGACGCGCAGCGAAACGCAGACAGGTGCGTGCACATGAGCCCCACGAAATAGACCACGATGCTTGCCAGCGCAAACCCCACGGCCCACCAACCATACGTCGCGATGTCGCAAGCTTCGCTCCAGTTAGGTGCCACGGCGATCAGATCGCGCGCGACAAGCCAAATGCACACGTACGGGCCAAAGCTCAGCAGCTGCGAGAGCGCCGAGAGAGCCATACCCAAATACGTTAGGAATTTGCGGTCGCCGGCATATGCAAGCAGCTCGCCGATACCGCCGCCTTCCCTTTTTGACCCCTTTGTCATGAGATTCCTTTCTAACGGCTTGAGAGTTAACCGCAATGAACTTATCATTGATGTGTTAGCCATGGCTCACAATCGAGCCAGGCGTGGACGTTTCTGCAAAGGAAAGGGACGCTTTTGCAAATACGGCGGGCAGCGACCGACATAACCGAGCTCTACGCACCGCAGTTTGAGCAGTTTGGCCTGGAGCTTACCGGCAAGGGCGCCGTCTTTACCGGCGAGGTGGCAAACGATCGGGCGCACGGACACGCATGGATCATGCCTCTCTCCCCCGCCTGCATCGTTATGGAGCATTTCATTACCCCGATGCACGATATGTACCTGGCCGAGTACACACCCGAACCGTACGCGTGCGTGAGCGAGGTCAGCGCGCCCACGCTCATGTGCATGCCCGAAGCCGGCATAACGCCTGCGAACCTTAAACCCCTGCATGGGCCGTGGCCAAACAATGCCGTGTGCAGCTTTATCCAAGATAACTGTGGCGAGGAGTTAAGCCCACTGTTTGCAGGGCGGCTCTATCACTCGCGCTCGGTGCTCTTTTTGCCTGGATATTTTGACGAACTGGAGCACCGCTATCCCACCGAGTTCGCAGGGGTCTTTGAGGCATTTGCCGAGCCATGGCACGAGGAGGCGACGTCTGCCATCTGCCACACGTTGCGTCGGATTAACGAGGAACGCGCCCGCACCGTAGGCGGACACGTCTATATGCAAGGCATCGTGGAGACCATGGTCGCGGAGCTCGCCTGTTCGCGCGCGGCCCACAAGCAGGCACGGCAGGCGGCGGACACACGCGTCAGCATAACCATTGCCGAAGAAGCAACGGCAATGATTGAGCGCACGCTCGACACAGGCAGACGTGTGGGTATCAACGAGGTGGCCGAGAGGCTCTACACAAGCCGCTCCAAACTATGCGCCACCTTTAAGGCCCAAACTGGCGAATCCCTGGGCGCCTACATTCGCAGACGCCGTATGGAGCGAGCACAGGACCTTTTGGCCGATAGCTCGCTCACGATAGCGCAGGTGGCAGAGCGTCTAGGCTACCCTCAGCAGGCCGCCTTCGCCCAAGCCTTCAAGCAACACACCGGCACCACCCCCACCACCTGGCGCTCCCAGCATCAATAAAAAGACGGCAAAGGGACAGCCCCATGAGTTCCACACGCAATGTGACAAAGGGACTGTCCCTTTGTCACATTTACAAAAATGGG
>CABQSB010000029.1:0-20932 GCA_902466735.1 uncultured Collinsella sp. | reverse complement strand
GTGGCTCTTTTTTTGTATTCTTTATTCAGTTCGTTGTTTCGTTATATCTAGTATATCGCTTTTTAAAAAAAAGAATGAGGCAATGGCTATGATCACGCCTACGGCAGATGCAACGACTGCGCCTTTTTTCCTCTCCTTTAGTCCGACGAACAGGGTTGCCGTAAAGTAAAGGGCGGAAATGCAGGCTATGGCAAGCGAAACGAGTTCCTTGGGCGGTTTCAGCAAAAGGTCGCTAGCAAAGAGTAATGCAAGCAGGGCAAAGCCGATTGTGTTCAAGTATCTCGATTGATTTTGCGACAACATGGCAACTTCCTTTCAGAACATGCAAATGAAAAGTCGGTACGATGTCATTGCGGTTGCAAAAAAGCCGCCGCTAGGACCGGTTGTCACGAGACCGGCGATAACTTCAGCGGTGCCAACAAGCTAGAGATCGCGCAGGCAAGCCTCCTCCTTCGCGTTCAGCTTGACCTTGTGAGGGACGGTGCGGTTATTTGCAGATCCGTGAGAATCGCACCACGCCTTGGAATATGAATCCGTGCAGCGCCCGCGCTCAAAAAAGGTATATATCGTAATTATCGTCGTAATTGTCTCCGACGTAGATCTCGCTGCTCTCGGCGGGAGATCCCTCGTCGGCATAGGCTGCCGCAACGGGCACAAATGGTGTCATGACAAGGGAGTGGCAAAGAGCTGCTGAGATGATGGAGGGCAGGCATTTCTTCATGGCTGGCTCCTTAAACTGGCCTTTGATAGTTACTCGATGTCGTCTCCTTCCGCTTTATATCCGTTGTATTCGGCGTATTTCTTTAATAAGGCAAGAGGTTCTTCCTCTCCTTCGGATGAGCCGATGATGTTTCCTTGGTCATCCAGTATGAATACGGACGGAATATGCTCAAGTTCATATTGGTCATTCACGACCTTATCTTAATCTATGTAAATGGGAAAGTCTCCTTCATGGACCGAGGCTTCTTCAATCGTGCTGTCCTCAGAAACATTGAAAAGGTTCTTCCTTATGGCTGCGAAATTATCAAGTTGTGGCATATCCTCTATGAGAGATTCGCAGTGCGGACACCACGATGCCCGGATACCGCATCATCGGTATCAACCATGACGACCTCGCCGACGGTAGCGGCAAGGCGGGGCTGACGTTTGAGACGACCAACGATGTCCTATACAAACACATCTGGAACGACACAAAGACCAATGTCGGCGGTTGGAGGTCCTCTAAGCTCCGCGCCCGCCTGAACTCCGGTGACCTCTGGGCGCTCCTGCCGGCCGAGCTCCAGTCCAAGGCGAAGGCCGTCACGAAGATGACGGACAACGAGGGCGGCGGTAGCGCCGGCACTCCGACGGCAACGAATGACAAGGTCTTCATCCTCTCGACGACCGAGATTTACGGAGACCTCCAGTCTGACGGCGCCCAGTACGAGTACTATGCGACGTCGAGGTATTCTGGACCTGAGATTGTGTGCTATTTCAGCACTCGTTCCGTGTCTCCGAGTGACTCAACGGACTTTATCTATGTTGACCCTTTCGGTCGCTGGAGCAGCGGTAGTGCCAACAGTGCCGGCAACGTGTTTCCCGCTTGGTGCTTCTAGATTTTCTAGTGCAAGGCCCGCGCGACTCCGCGCGGGCCTATCTTTTGGCAAGTGTACGAACGGTTTAGGTTCGCGGCACAGGTATTCGGGTTGAGGAGAAATGGGGTCATATGGCGGCTCTCAGAGCGCCTGCTGCACTCCCCCGCCATTACCCCTGCGGCGTCCTCGTATGGAGCCCATCCTGGTTGGCATATCGTTGCAATCGCTCACTTGTCCACCGGTCAAGTGAGCTACTGGAATAAATACAGCGACACGCTTGTTCGTTACAGTCGCTATATCTGTGTAAATCGCCGCGATAAATACAGTCTGTACTCGACTGTATACCAGCTACGCGTATGTAGATTCATATCGCGTTAATAAATCGGCCCAAGCCTGTGCAAAACGCGCAAGTAGCCGCAAAAGGCGATTATCGCGCAGGGTGATTTTTGGCACCCTGTTGATTAATCAAAATTAAGCAATTGCTTAAAACAAAAAAGGTCAGGCACTAAGTACCTGACCTGCAAACTTCTGGTCGGGACGACTGGATTCGAACCAGCGACCCCTTGACCCCCAGTCAAGTGCGCTACCAAGCTGCGCCACGTCCCGAAGCTTTTGTTTGTTGCGCTGCTCTCGCTCGCAACAGGGAGTATATTAACCCGAAACTTTGCCCTTGTGCAAGAACTTTTTTACAAATTTTGAAGCAAGTCCAAAATTGTATCTGCGAGCTGGGGTTTTGTTAGCACGGGAAGTTCTTGCGTACCCGCTGTGCTCACGATCCAAGCCTTGTTGGTGTCGGTTCCAAAGCCCGAATCGGCGCGCGAGACATCGTTGGCAATAATTACATCGCAGGCCTTGCGGGCGAGCTTTCGCTGCGCGTACTCCACGACGTTATCAGTCTCTGCCGCAAAGCCGATCACGCACCGCCCTCCCTTTTGGCGCGAGAGCTCGGCCAAAATATCGACCGTCTCGACCAGTTCGATGCGATCCAGGCGCTCGTGGGCCTTTTTGAGCTTATGGTCGGCAGGGGCCGCGGGCGTGTAGTCGGCGACAGCGGCCGCACAAATGGCCGCATCGGCCGTCTGGAAGGCTTTCAGCGCCGCCTGCAGCATCTCTGCGGCGGTTTGCACGCGCACGCACTCCACGCCGCGGGGAACATCGAGCGATGTCGGCCCCAGCACAAGCGTGACCGCAGCACCGCGGCGAGCGGCTTCCCCCGCCAGGGCGATGCCCATCTTGCCCGACGACCGGTTGCCGATGAAGCGCACAGGGTCGATTGGTTCGTGCGTGGGGCCGGCGGTGATCACGATGCGCTTGCCCGCAAGGTCCTGGGGCACGGGGTTCAGCACCTTGCAGACGGCCTCGACGATGTCTTCGGGCTCGCTCATGCGCCCCGTGTCCACGTCGCCGCAGGCAAGGTAGCCGTTACCGGGTCCCACCACATGGACGCCACGGTCGCGCAATGTGGCCATATTGGCCTGCGTCGCCGGCGCCTTCCACATGCCGTTGTTCATAGCGGGTGCGATCACGATGGGTCGCGGCGTGGCAAGCAGCGTGGTAGAGATGAGGTCATCGGCGATTCCGTTGGCCATCTTGGCGATGATATTGGCCGTCGCGGGCGCCACGATCACAAGATCGGGCTCCTGCGCTAGCGAAATGTGGTGGATGGGGTCGGAGGGATCGTCGAATAGGCCCACGGCGACCGGTTCGTTGGTGAGCGCACGGAAGGTGAGCGCGCCCACAAACTCGGTGGCATGCTCGCTCATAACGACCTTGACACGCGCGCCGCGCTTTTGCAGCAGGCGAACGATATTGCACGACTTATAGGCGGCGATCCCGCCGGTAATGCCCAGCAGGATCGTTTTTCCCTCAAGTTGCATTGAATTGTTGGATGCCGCCGTCATCATTTAGGCTTCCTTGCTGGGAAGCACCAGCAGGCGGTGGCAATACGGGCAGTGCGCGATCTCGCTACCGTCGTGGTTGAGGTCGCTCATGGACGATGCCTGCAGTGCGGTGTGGCAGATGGTGGGAATGTTGCCCTTGATGGTCTCGACGGCCAGGCCGCGGAACTGCTTGAGCAGGCGCTCGTAGTCGGTGAGCACGTCGGTCGGCAGCGTGGCCGCAAGCGCGGTGCGCTCCTTGGTGGCGGCATCAATCTGGACCTGGAGGTCGGCGGCCTTGGCGCGGGCGGCCTTGGTGTCGGCCTTCACGCCCTCCTCGAACTTGGCGATGATGGCCTGCGCGCGGGTCTCGCGGTCGAGCGCCTCCTTGTGGGCGACGACGATGTCCTTGCGGGTGTGCTCGATCTTGTCCAGACGCTTGGCCAGGGTGGCGAGCTCGTTCTCCAGGTCCTGAACCTCGCGGTAGTCGGAGCCGTCGACGTGGCGCTTCTTGGCGGCCTCGATGGCGTTGTTGGTCTGGATCTCGGTGGTGTTGAGATCGTCGAGCTCAATATCCAGGTCCTTGCGCTGGGCGTAGAGCTTGGTCATCTCGGCCTTGAGCTTAACGTAGGTCTTGCGCTTGGAAGCGAGCTCCTTGAGCTCCGGCATATTGGCAAGTTCGCTCTTGTTGCGGGCGAGCTCCAAATCGATCTGTTGCAGCTTGAGTAGCGTAGCGCCGGCGCTCATAAGTTCTCTCCTTTTGTCACAGTCCACCATTGGCAAGGGTTCAGTATTTTAATCGCATGACGGGGGTCGACCCCGGCATCAACTGCAGAGTTCATCAAGATATCAACGAATGGCTCCTCGGAGCGGTCGTGGCCGAGCAAGATCACCGGCAGACCGCGCAAGGCAAGGTCTTGCGCCACATGGTAGCCAGCCTCGCCCGTCACGATGACATCTGCGCCTGAGGCGATGGCGAGCTCTCCAAAGTCGCCCAAGGAGCCGCCCAAAATGGCGACGGTGCGGCACGGGCGATCGGCCTCGCCCCACACGCGGGGGTCGCTGCCAAACGCCGTGGCGGCGCGAGTGGTAAGGTCGCGCAGGCTGCAGGGCTCGTCGAGTGTCGTAAGGGCTCCCAGGCCGCAGGCCTCGGGCTCGTCCACATGCTCCAGTGAGCTCATGGGCTCAGCGCCCAGCAACTCACTCAGGCGAACGCGCGCCTCGTGCGAACGGTCCAGGTTGGTGTGGAGCGAGATGATGCTTACCCCGCAGCGGGCAGCCTCGTAGAGCGCCGCACTGCACTGGGGACGCGTCGCGCTGGGCGGGCAAAATGCCTCGGGTGCCTTGATGTAGACGGGATGATGCGTGAGCAACACGTTGGCTCCGGCTGCCAAGGCGCGGTGCACGTTGTCCCTGGTAGCGTCAAGCGCGCAGGCCACGCCGCGGATCTCGTCATCGGGGTCGCCTACGGATAAGCCTACGTGGTCCCAGGGTTCGGCGTCCGTCTTGGGATAGCGCGTCAGCAGGGCGCGCTCGAGCTCGGCGACGGTCATGCGGCACCTACGATCGAGAGCAACGCCTGGGCAAAGTCGTCCAGATCGGCCGGATTCACGCGGTCATCGAAGGAGATGCGCAGTGCGCCCAGCGCCTGCTCGCGACCGATGCCCATCGCGCTCAAAACGTGGCTGGGGTCCATGCTGCCGCTCGAGCATGCCGAGCCTGCCGATACCTCAAAACCGGCGGCGTCGAGCTTGATGATAAGCTCCTCGGAGTCCATGCCGTCAATGTAGATTGATACCATGCCGGGCAGACGGTCTGCATGTGCGTAGTCGCCCATGGTGGCGTGAATGCGCGGATGGGCCGTAAGCGTGGCGTAGAGCTTGTCGGAAAGGGCTTGCAGCTTCTCGCGCTCCTGGGCCACATGGGGCGTCAGAGACGAGGCGGCAGCGGCAAAGGCGAGCTGCGTTCGCAGGTCTTGCGTGCCGGCACGACGACCGGCCTCCTGTCCGCCGCCAAAGATGCGCGGGCGCAGCGGCGTGCGGCTCTTAAGGTAGAGTGCGCCAGATGCCACGGGACCGCCAATCTTGTGGGCTGCGACGGACATGGCGTCGACGCCCAGCTCGGTGACATCGAGCGGAATATGCAGATACCCCTGGATGGCATCGGTGTGGAACAGGGCGCCAACGGTATGCGTGGCCGCGGCAAGCTCGCGGATGGGCTGCACCACGCCGGTCTCGTTGTTGGCAACCATGATGCTCACGAGCGCCACGTCGTCGCCTAGCAGCTCGACAAGCGCGGCAGGCTCAATGTAGCCCATGTGGCAGGGCTGCACCAGGTCGACGGTAAAGCCGGCGGCACGCAGCAACGGCAGGTTGTCCAGAATCGAATCGTGCTCGATGGCCGAAACGATTACACGATCGCGCTTGCGATCGCGCTGACGAGCGCCCTCGGCAAGACCGAGCAGCGCCAGCTGGTTGGCTTCGGTGCCGCCGTTGGTCAGTACAATCTCGGACGGGCGGACGCGCGCGCCAAAGCTGCGGGCGATCTCGCGACGTGCAACCTCCAGACGCGCGGCAGCCTTGCGGCCGAGCGAATGCAGCGAGTTGGGGTTGACGCCGGCAAGCTCGCTGTCGTCGTACTCGCGCTGCGCAAGGAGCGCCTCGGCGCGCATTGGCGTCGAGGCGGCATAGTCAAGATTCACGGGTATGCGGTTTTGACCTGCGGTCATAAGGGTTTATGCCTCCTGTGCGGCCTCGTTGCCCAGCTTCTGCAGCAGCGCAACCTCGGCAGCGGGATCTTCGGACTTAAATACGGCAGAACCGGCCACGAGCACGTTGGCGCCGGCCTTGACGACCTCGGCGATGTTCTTGGAAGAGATGCCGCCGTCGACCTCGATCATGGGCGACACGCCGTAGCGCTCGCACATGGCCTTGAGCTCGTGCAGTTTGGCAATGGTACCGGGAATAAAGCTCTGGCCGCCAAAGCCGGGGTTCACGCTCATCAGCAGCACCATATCGACAACGTCGATGATGCTCTCGAGCACGCACACGGGGGTGGCGGGGTTGAGCACCACGCCGGCCTTGATGCCGCGCTGCTGTAGATGGGTGAGCGTGCGGTGCAGGTGCGTGGAGGCCTCGTAGTGTACCGTGATCATATCGGCACCGGCGTCGGCGTACCAATCGACCGTCTCGTCGGGGTTCGACACCATGAGGTGCGCGTCGACCGGCACGTCGGTGGAACGCTTGACGGCCTTGAGGATGTCAACGCCAAAGGTGAGGTTGCCGGTAAAGTGGCCGTCCATTACGTCGAAGTGCACGTAGTCGGCACCGGCGATCTTGTCGAGTTCGCCCTTGAGGTTGGCCATGTCGGCCGAGAGGACGGACGGAGCGATTTTAATGGAACCCATGGTAGTAGCCTTTCTGCACTAGTCGGTGAGTCCGTAGAACTCTTGGGAGGGTACGCGGTCGGTAAGAATCTCGAGCGCCCTATCCAAAGTAACACCGTTGTAGAGCGTTTGCTCCACGGCAAAGGTGAGCGGAATGTCAACGCCCAGTGAACGGGCGAGCTCGCTGACGCTGCGGGCCGCGACGGCGCCCTCCACCACCATATGCGTGCGCGCTTGGTACTCGTCGAGCGAAACACCGTGGGCAAACTCGAAACCAAAGGTGCGGTTGCGCGAATGCTCGGAGGTACAGGTGGCAATGAGGTCGCCCATGCCTGCAAGCCCCATGCAAGTCATAGCTTGACCGCCGCGGGCGTGCACCAGACGGCTGATCTCGGCCAGGCCGCGCGTCATGATGAGGGCGAGCGTGTTGTCGCCTGCGCCCGAACCGGCGGAGATGCCGCACACGATGGCGATGACATTTTTCATGGCGCCGCAGACCTCGACACCGGTCATGTCCTGCGACAGGTAGATGCGGAATGCCGTGGACAGGAGCAGGTCCTTAAAGGTCTCCCCTATCTGCGGATCTTCGCTGGCGATGACGGCGGCCGAAAGCCCGCCGCGGCAGATCTCCTCGGCATGGTTGGGGCCCGAGAGGGCCGCCACACGCCGCTCGTTGCCGATCTCGCTGGCGATGACCTCGCTCATGAGCAGGCCGGACTCGGGCTCAATGCCCTTGGTAAGGCAGAGCACCGGGGTGTCGGCGGCGATGAAGGGCGCTGCCTGATGGCATACGCTGCGCAGGTGTGTGGAGGGCACGGCAAAGATGATGGCGTCGGCGGCGTCGAGCGCTTGCGCCAGGTCCGTCGTGGCGACGACGTTGCCGGGCAGCTCGTAGTCCACCAGATACCGGGGGTTGCAGTGCTCGGCATTGATGCCGGCGGCCGTCTGCTCGCTATGGGCCCACATGGTCACGCGCTCGGTTCGCGCGGCGGCAAGGCCGGCGACGGCGGTTCCCCAGGAGCCGGAGCCAATCAGCGCAACATTCATGACTCTCTCCTACTTATCGTCGGGCTCGGTGACGCGCTTAGTAAACGAGAGCTTGGACTCCTTACCCGTCATGAGCTTTTTGATGTTCGCACGATGGGCCCACACCACGGTGATGCCGATTAGCGTCATGCAAAACTTAAGTCCCAGGCTGCTGTACGGAAAGACCGCGCAGGCGGCGATGGGAAGACCGATGGCCGCGGCAAGCGAGCCCACCGACACAAACTTGGTGATGGCGACGGCCACGATAAACATGCCCAGCAGCGACAGGCCAATGGGCCAGTACCAGGCGAGGATGACGCCCAGACCAACCGCGATACCCTTGCCGCCATGGAAGTTGAGGTAGGGCGAGAAGATATGGCCCCACACCGCTGCCAGGCAAATGACGCCGAGCATCCAATCGCCGGGGGCTCCGGGCGCCATGATGCTTACGGGGAAGCCATAGCCCACGCCCGCGATGAGCGGACGGGCGATAAGGACACAGATGGCGCCCTTAAGGCAGTCGAGCAGCAGGGTGAGCGCGGCCACCTTGGGGCCGGCCACGCGCAGGGCGTTGGTGGTGCCGATGTTGCCGGAGCCCGCCTTGCGAATGTCCGTGTGGTTGAAAACGCGGCCTAGGATCAGGCCAAACGGAATCGCCCCGATAAAGAACGAGACCACGGCGCAGATGGCGGTCAGCAGGATCGGATTATGCATCCTTTTGCTCCTTCTTCCTAAAGAAGAGTCGAATGGGCGTGCCGGCAAAATCGAAGGTCGAGCGCATGCGGTTCTCGATGTAGCGCTGATAGGTGTCGTTGACCAGATCGCTGTGGTTGACGAAGAACGTGAACGTCGGCGGGTTGATGCCCGTCTGAGTCACGTAGTGCATGCGCAGGCGGCGCTTGCCGTCCACCACGGTGTGGCCGAACTCGCGCAGGTCGGTGAGGAACGTGTTAAGGCGCGAGGTGGTGATCTTTTGCGAGCGCGTCTTTTCGGCGGCGTCGACCATCGCCCAGATCTTCTCGACGCTGCGGCCGGTGAGCGCAGAGATGCGCAGATACTGGGCCCAGGGAGCCATGACGCCCAGACGGCGGTCGACGGTCTCCATGCAGGCCTCGCGCTTGCGGTCGTCGTCGAGCAGATCCCACTTGTTGAGCAGCACAACGATGGCGCATCCGCGCTCGATGGCAAGACCCATGACCTTCTGGTCCTGCTCGGTAACGCCCACGGAGGCGTCGACGACGAGCAGCGCCACGTCGGCGCGGTCGATGGCGCGCAGGCCGCGAACCATGGAGTAGTACTCGATGTTCTCGTACACGGTGCTCTTCTTGCGGATGCCCGCGGTGTCGACCATGCGGTAGTGCTTGCCGTTGCGCTCGACGACCGTGTCGATGGCGTCGCGCGTGGTGCCGGCAATGTTGGACACGATGGAGCGGTCGGCGCCCAGGATGCGGTTGAACAGCGAGGACTTACCGGCGTTGGGGCGGCCGATGATGGCGACGTTCAGCGCGTCGGGGAACTCATCGGCGACCTCGTCCTCTTCCTCCGGAAGCAGGGCCACGATATCGTCGAGCAGGTCGCCCGTGCCGTGGCCGTGCAGGGCCGAGAGCGGCGTGGGCTCGCCGATGCCGAGCGAATAGAACTCCCAGATGCTGTCGTTCTCGCGATCGGGGTTGTCGAGCTTGTTCACCAGCAGAAAGACCGGCTTGTCGCAGCGCTTGAGCATGCGGGCGACCGACTCGTCCTCCTCGGTGACACCGGTGCGGCCGTCGACCACAAACAGGATGACAGCGGCTTCCTCGGCGGCGGCGAGGGCTTGGTCGCGGATGGACGTGGCAAAGACGTCATCGCTCTTGAGCGGCTCGATGCCGCCCGTGTCGACGATGGTGAACTCGCGGCCGTTCCAATCGGCCGTGTGATACGAGCGGTCGCGCGTGACGCCGCGGGACTCGTGGACGATGGCGTCCGAGGTCTGGGCCAGGCGGTTAACGAGCGTGGACTTGCCCACGTTGGGGCGTCCGACGACGGCGACGATAGGTTTCATCTGCTCTCCTTTAATGGGTAGGGTCAGTGGAAGTGTTAGAGTCTGCGGGCACAATGCCAAGGATGCGCTCCAGGGTATCGAGCAGCTCATGCGGCATGGTCGATACCACATGAACCTCGGCGCCGCGACTGGTAAGGCTTGCGAGTAAATCGTCACGATGATACTCGTCAAGCGTCATGCCGTCAGCGTTGAACATGAGCTTAGGCACAAAGAGCATAACCCCCGACAGATCTTGGGGCAGCTGCTCCAGAATGTCACACGCGACGATGAGGCCGGTCACGTCCACGTTGCCGCCAAAGTAGCGGTTCTTGATGGCTGTGACGGTGCCGGCGAGTCCCTTGGGCGATTCCACAAAGCGGGCCACCGTGTCGCGTGCGCTGGCGCCCGAGAGGCACAGCAGGTGTTGGCTGCGGGCGGCGATGTCCCCGCGGACGCGGGCCAGTCGCTCGCCATCGGCAGCGAGCACGTCGTCGGTTTCGTCCAGATACGAGCGGATCATGCCAATGCCGTCGTAGTACTGCGGGTAACCGTCGTAAAAGTCTGCCTCGGGAGGATCGATGCCGGCGTCCAGATAGAACTCGTCGCTCATCTGGAAGGTGTGGCGGCCAAAGCGCTCATAGGCGCGGTCCTGGAACGGTCGAATCATGGCGATGGTCTCGCGTGCCAGCTCGGGCTTGTCGCTGTATGACCAGCTAAAGCGGTTTTGGTGCTTGGTAAAACCGAGCGGCACAATGCCCAGGCTTGTGATTTGCTCGTGCTCCTCGCAAAAGCGCAGGGTCTTTTCCAGCTCCTCGCCGTCATTCATGCCGGGGCACAACACGATCTGCGCGTGAATCTCGATGCCGGCGGCCATGATGGCTTCGAGTACGTCCATTCCTCGCTGGGCGTTGCGGCCCATCATACGACGGCGGACGTCGGGGCTCACGGCATGGACCGACACGTTCATGGGGCTCATGTTGCGGGCGATGACGTTTTGCACGTCCTCGTCGGTGAGGTTCGTGAGCGTGACAAAGTTGCCCTGCAAAAAGCTCAGGCGGTAGTCGTCATCGCGAATATAGAGCGTGGAGCGGCCGCCCTTGGGCAGCATGGTCATAAAGCAGAACACGCAGGCGTTCACACAGGTACGCATGCCATCGAAGATAGGGCCATCGAACTCAAGGCCCCAGTCCTCTCCCGGGAAGCGGTCGAGCTCGACGGAGGTGACGGTGCCGTCGCGCGGGTCGAATACCTCCAAATCAACGGTGTCGTCGTCGGCCTCCCAAAGCCATACGATCATGTCGGTGAGCGCCTCACCGTTGACCGTGAGCACGCGCATGCCCGGCTCGATACCCACATCCCATGCGGGCGATTCGGGACGCACATTCTTAACGAGCGCGCCCTCACCCGGCTCGGGGTCGCGGCTGCGCCCGTAATCGGCCACCTCGGCGGCGTATGCGGGTACGGTCTGGTCCATGGTTAGCGGCAAAGCTCCTTGATGCGCTCGACGGCGCGCTCGATGTGTTCTTGCGGGGTGGAGGCTCCGGCAGTGATGCCGATGTGGCGCGCGTTGGCAAACCATGCGGCCTGGAGCTCGGAAGCTTCCTCGATGTGATACGTGCGCTCGCAGGCGTCTGCGCAAATCTGCGCCAGGCGGCGCGTGTTGCCCGAGTTCTTGCCGCCCACGACGACCATGCAGTCGCAGCGGTTAGCAAGTGCGGCGGCTGCCTGCTGGCGCTCGCTCGTGGCTGCGCAGATGGTGTTGATCACGCGTAGTTCCTGCACGCGCGGGGTGATGGCAGCCACAACCTCGGCGAGGTTCTGCGCGGTCTGGGTGGTCTGCACGACGAGGCCCACCTTGCCCTTGAGCGACAAGGCGTTGGCGTCGGCGGCACAGCTCACGACCTGCGCGTCATCGCCGGCGTGACCCAGAATGCCCTCGACCTCGGGATGCCCCGGCTCACCCACGACGAGTACGCGATAGCCCTCGCGCACCAGCCGCTCGGCGGCCACGTGGACCTTCTTCACGTAGGGGCAGGTGGCGTCGACCACGGTAAGGTCGCGCTTGCGGGCAGCATCGATCACCTGCGGCACCACGCCGTGGGCGCGGATGATCACGGTGCCCGATGCGGCATCGTCCAGGGTATCGGCCAGACCAACGCCTGCCTCGGCGAGCTCGCGTACCACGATGGGGTTATGGATGAGCGGACCCAAGGTATGGACCTGATTGCACTCCCCTACCTGCGGCGCAGCGGCCAGCGCCATGTCGAGCGCACGCTGTACGCCGTAGCAGGTGCCGGCGTGAGCTGCAATCTCGATGGTGGGCGCGGTGGCTTGGTCGGACGCAGTCGCGGCGGTGTTCGTCACGTTCTCGCTCATGGCTAGAACCTGCCCGGATGCTCGGCGCACAGCTCGTCTCGCATGGCGTAGACGCGGTTCATGGCCTCGGACTCAAACCAGGCCAGGCGCTCCGTACGCTTAAGCCCGGCCGGCGCGTCCGAAAGCGAGACGGCCTTGCCGGCACGAATCCAGCACTTCTTGGGACGCATGAGCTTTTTGCCCGCAGGCGTGATGTCGGACCAGCCGCAGATGGCGAGCGGGTTGACGGGCGCCTTGCCCATCTGAGCGATGAGCGCAAAACCGCCATGGACCTCGGGCTTGATCTCGCGCGAGCGGATGCGCGTGCCCTCGGGGAAGATCAGGACGTCCTCGCCGCGCTGCAGCGCATGCTGGGCGGCGCGCAGGCACTTCATGTCGGCGGTGCCGCGCTCCACGGGAATGCCGCCCACGCGGCTAAAGGCCCAGCGTACGATCTTGCTCTTGGCGAACTCGGACTTAAAGATGGGGCGGATGCGGCGGCCGCCAAAGAACAGCGCCGTCTCCACGGCCAAGAGCTCGGCCATCGAGGTGTGGTTGCAGATGACCACGCTGCCGCGTCCGTCCTGGCGCTCAAACAGCAGGTCAGCGTCCTCGACCTTCCAGCGCCACATGAGCTTGGAGAAGGCCCACAGGATGGCCATGACCACGACGACGGTGCCGCGGATGAGCGCCGGGAACTCGGCATAGGGGGCGTTGTAATAATCCTCGGGCGTCTGCTTAAACAGGCGCATGGGCTACCTCCTTTGGTTGATGAGGTCCTCGATTATCGAGACGACCTCGTCGATGGTGTGGGCGGTGGAGTCGACGTGCACGGCGTCCTCGGCGGGCACGAGCGGTGCGACCTCGCGGCTGCTGTCGAGCTTGTCGCGCTGCGTGAGGGCGTCGAGGGTCTCATCGACCTCGGCCTCGAGCTGCTCGGAGGTGAGCGGCTGGGCATCGTTTTGGTGACGCTGCAGCACGCGGCGGCGGGCACGCTCGCGCGGGTCGGCGGTCAGAAAGACCTTGACCTGTGCGTTGGGGAACACGACGGTGCCGATGTCGCGACCCTCGGCCACGATATCGCGGTCCTCTGCGACACGGCGCTGATGGATGAGCATGGCGGCGCGCACGCCCGGGTAGGCCGAGACCTTGGACACGTTGGCGTCAACCTGCGGGGTACGAATGGCGGCCGATGCGTCCGCGCCGTTGATGGTCAGGCGCGTGTCCTCGCCGGTACCGTTGGTAAAGCGGATTTCGATCTGCTCGGCGAGGGCATCGATGGCTGCCTCGTCGTCCAGGTCGATGCCGCGGTCGAGCGCGGCGAAGGTGACGGCGCGATACATGGCGCCCGTGTCGAGCTTGTTAAAGCCCAGCTGGCGGGCGATCTCCTTGGCGATGGTGGACTTGCCGGAACCGGCGGGGCCGTCGATGGCGACGATCATGCAATGCTTCCTTTCGGTGGTTGACGAGCTGGTATGGTTCGCGGGTGCTGGGGCGCGGCGGGTTGCCTAGCCTGTGTAGCGCTCGCGGTAGGTGTTGCGCTTGGGTGCGGAGCCGTGGCTGCCGTGGTGACGCGTGCGGCTGGCGGGCGTATCTTGGGGCTTGCCGCCGTTGCGCTTGGCGCTCGCCTGCTTGGGCGGGATGCCGCCGGCCTTGAGGATCTGCACCTCGCGGTCGGTGAGCTCGCGCCACGAGCCCTTGGCCACGTCCTCGAGCTCAAGGCCGGCAAAGTTGCAGCGGTGCAGGCGGATCACAGGATGGTGAATCTTGCCCAGCATGCGCTTGACCTGGTTTTTACGACCCTCGCGGATTATGACCTCCACGGCGGTGGTGCCGGGCTTGATGCCTTGGGGAGCTACGGCCTCGGCCTCGCGTGCGGTGATGACGCGGCAGATTGCCGGCTGGCACAGGCCGTCGTCGAGCTCGATGCCACGGCGGAGCGGGTCTAGATCGCGGTCGGTCAGCTGCCCGTCCACGAGTGCCTGGTAGGTCTTGTAGACGTGCTTGCTGGGGTGCAGCAGATCCTGCGACAGGTCGCCGTCGGTAGTAAAGAGCAAAAGGCCCGTGGTGTCGCGGTCCAGGCGGCCCACCGGGAAGAGCCCCGGAAAGCGGTCGCGGGGGACCAGGTCGGCCACGCAAGCACGCTTCTGCGGGTCGCTCATGGTGGTGAGGTAGCCGGTCGGCTTGTAGAGCATCAAGTACACGGCGCCCTGGTTGAGCTTGATGGGCATGCCGTCGACCTCGATATGGTCGCGGTCGACATCGACCTTGGTGCCCAGCTCGGTCGCGACCTGGCCGTTGACGGTCACACGGCCGGCGGTCATCAGGTCCTCCGACCCGCGGCGGCTCGCCACGCCTGCGCGCGCCAAAAAGCGCTGCAGGCGCATGGTGTGCGGGTAGACGGGCTGAGCGTCGGTTGCGGGTACTGCGTTGCCCGTGGCGCGCGTCTCCCCTACTTCGTTAGTCCTCGTCATGCATATCCTCCGAGGTCTCGTCGACGACCAGGGTTTCCAAGTCCTCGACCACCTCAACATCTTCAACATCGGTATCGAGCAGTTCGCGCTCTTCGTCCAGGTCCTCGGCCTGCTCCTCGAGCGTGGACTGAATGCTGCGGCCGCTCAGACGCTCGCGGATAAACTGACGCGACTGCTCGTCGGGGGCAAACTGCTCCAGGTCGGGCAGGTCGCGGGTGGAGCGCAGACCGAACTTTTCCAAGAAGGCGTTGGTCGTGCCGTAGATGATGGCCTGACCGCGCTGGGGGTCGCGGCCGAGCTCGCGCACCAGACCTTTGTCCACGAGCGACGCGATGACGCCGTCGGAATTGACGCCGCGGATGCCCTTGACCACCTCGCGCGTCACGGGCTGGTGGTATGCGATGACGGCCAGTGTTTCGAGCGCGGCCTGCGACAGCTTTTGCGTGTCCCAGCTCAGCACATAGGCCTCGACCACGTCGTGGTAGGCGGGATGCGTAAACAGGCGCCAACCGCCGGCGACCTCGCGCAGCTGAAAGCCGCGGTTGGCCTCCTCGTACTCAACTTTGAGCTCGGCGAGCAGCGATGCGCACTCGCCGGGGGCGATATCCAGCGCACCTGCCAGCGCGGGCGCGCTCACCGGGTCGCTCGACACCAGCAGGAGCGCCTCCAAGGCGCCTTTGAGACTGTTTGTCTCCAGCGTGGAAAGGGTTGACATGGTTGCCGCTCCTATTCGGTGAGCTCGGGGCCCTCGCCGGGTACGTAGGCCTCGGCGCCCTCGACGCGGTTGATGCAGATGGTTCCAAAGATCTCGTCCTGGCTCAGCGTGAGCGAGCCGCGCTTGGCGAGCTCGAGCATGGCCAGAAAGGTAACGACGAGCTGCTCGGTGGTGGCATCGCCGTCCAACAGCTCGCGGAAGGTGCAGGTTTGGTGCGCCATGGTAAAGCGGTCGACTGAGGCCACGGTCAGGTCGAGCGGTACGCGATGCGGCGCCACGTGCTCGGCCTCCAGTAAGAAGGTCTGGCGCTTGCCGTCCAGGTCGGCACAGATGACGGCCAGGCCGCGCAGGGTGATGCC
Organism: uncultured Collinsella sp.; assembly: GCA_902466735.1. Lineage (GTDB taxonomy): Bacteria > Actinomycetota > Coriobacteriia > Coriobacteriales > Coriobacteriaceae > Collinsella. The sequence continues at coordinate 5,147 of CABQSB010000029.1, read as the reverse complement.
GGCCAAGTAATCGGGCATAAGGCCCAAAAACTCGGGGTCGGGACCGGCAACGCGCGGATGCATGCGGCTCTCGGCCTGCATCCGCGCGCCAAGGGCTGCCGCCGCGCCCTTAAACTGTTTGTAGGCGATCAGGCGCTGGATCAGGACCTCGCGCAGGGCATCACCGTCGAGAGCACTGAGTTCCTCGAGGTCTTCGTCGTCCTCGTAATCGTCGTCGGTGTTGCGCGGTGCCTCCTGGGGCACCAGCGAGGCGGCCTTAATGTCCAGAAGGGTTGCCGCGACCAGCAAGAAGTCGCTCGCCACGTCTAGGTCCAGCGCCTCGATGCGCTCGGCTTCGGCCAGGTATTGCTCGGCCACCTCGCTAATAGAGATGGCGCCGATATCAACTTTTTGGCGGGTTACCAGCTGCAGCAGCAGGTCGAACGGTCCGCTGTAGACCTGCGTCGACACGCGATACGACATCTTCGACCTCCTTTGACGGCGCCTTCGCGGCGCGGTTTGGGTGCATGTTGCGACCGTTTTGCACGGTCGACCTGTAAGTTTACCCTAGATGCCAGCGATTGCGAAGTCGAGCAGCCGCTCAGCCAGCGGATACACGGTAACGTCGAAATAGCGGCCGATCACATCGATGCCGGTCCACATGGGCAGCAGGTATAGCACGATGATAAGGATCGGCATGGCGTATTGCTGCAAGCGATAGTAGTTGGCGAGCGCCTTGCCTTTGAGGAACGGCACGATGATCGACGAGCCGTCGAGCGGCGGGATCGGGATGAGGTTAAAGAACGCGAGCGACAAGTTGACAACGATAAAGGTGGCGCCGAAGTTCATGATTTGGGATGCCACGGCAAAGGACATGCTGGCGTAGAGGTTGCCGTATGCCGCGTGCATGAGGGCCGCCGCCAGGCACGCGAGTGCGATGTTCGATGCGGGGCCGGCCGCGCTCACCAGGACCTCGTCGCGCTTGGGGTGCTTGAGGTTGTTGAGGTAGACGGGCACCGGCTTGGCAAAGGCGAACACCGGGCCGCCGGCGGCAAGCATAAGCAGCGGCAGGATGATGGTGCCAAACGGGTCGATGTGGTTGAGCGGGTTGAGCGAAACGCGGCCGCGCGAACGCGCCGTCTTGTCGCCGAGCGCCCAGGCCGCGGCGGCGTGTGCGCTCTCGTGGATCACGATGCCGACGATGACGGCGACGGCGCTGGCGAGCAGGTTCATGAGGTAGCTGCTGGACATGGCGCTCCCCTAGCGGACGCGGCGTGAGGCGCGCGTGAGCAGGTAGTCGGCCACAAACAGGATGACGGCCACGATGGCGTAATCCAGGCGGAACACGCCGCCAAAGGGCGACGTGATGACGCCGTAGCCGGCGATGGCGCTCGGCAGCGTGCGCGAAAGCTCAACGACAAAGCCAACGATCTGCAGCTTGGCGGTGAGGGCGCTAAAGCACAGTAGCACGGTCATCGCGCTCATAAAGATGCCGCAGATGCGACAGGCGATGGCGATGATGCTCATCGCCACGGCAGCGGCTTTACGAGAGTTCACGCGCGGTCTCCTCTTCGATCTGGGTGGAAAGCTCGAGCCATTCGTCCTCGAGCTTGGGAAGCTCTTGCTTAAGGCCGTTATATTCCCCCAGCGCGGCGTTGAACTTGTCCTGATCGGCATAAAGCTCTTCGCTTGCCATCAATTCCATAAGCTCGTCATAGCGGGCGCGCTTTTTGTCCAGCTCAGCCTCGATCTTCTTGAGCTGGTTGCGCACGCCCTTGAGCTTTTTGTTGAGCGCGGCACGGGCCTGGGCCTCGGCGCGCTTTTGTTCCTTGGTCTTTTTGCCTTCGGCCGGCTTGGGGGCCGCAGCGGGGGTGTCGGCCTGGGCGGCGCTGGCCTTGGCGGACTTGGTCGTGGCCGGCGCGCTCTCCGTGGACGCCTCGGCGGCGGCGCGGGCTGCGAGGTCCTCGCGCTTGTAGAGGTAGTAGTCGTAGTCGCCGTCGTAGACCGTGACTTGTCCGTCGCGGATGTCGATGACGCGGTTGGCCACGGCGCGCACCAGGTGCTCGTCGTGGCTGATCAGCACGATGGTGCCGGGGAAGTTTTGCAGGGCGTTCTCGAGCATGTCCACCGAGTCGATGTCCAGGTGGTTGGTGGGCTCGTCCAGGCATAGGAGCGCCTCGGGGGCCACGAGCATCTTGGCCAGGGCCAGACGCGCCTTTTCGCCGCCAGAGAGGACGCGTACCTGCTTTTCGATTGCGTCGTTGTCGCTAAACAGGAAGGCGCCCAGCAGGCTGCGCTGCTGCGGCACGGTCCACTTAGGCGTGACGGTGTCGATCTCTTGCAGGACGGTGTTGGACTCTGTCATGCCCTCGAGCGCGTGCTGGGCGTAGTAGGCGACGCCCACGTTGGTGCCCAAGTCGCGCGTGCCGGTGGTGGGCAGCTCCAGGCCGGCGATGATCTTCATGAGGGTGGACTTGCCGGCGCCGTTGGGGCCGACGAGCGCTACATGCTCGCCGCGGTAGAGCTTGAGGTCGATGTCGCTGTAGATGTGCTTGTCGCCGTAGGACTTGGACACGCCCTCCAGGCCCACGACCATATCGCCAGAGCGCGGCGGGTCGGGGAACTTAAAGTCGATGTGCTTGTGGCCCTCGGGCAGGATGATGAGCTCCTTTTTGATCTGCTCGATCTTGCGGATGCGCTCCTGGGCCTGGGCGGCCTTGGTGGGCTTGTAGCGGAACTTGTCGACGAAGACCTGCATGTGGGCGATATCGCGCTCCTGGGCTGCACGCTTGGCGCGCATCTGCTCCAGGTTGTCCTCGCGCTGCTTGAGGTAGCTGCTGTAGTTGCCGGTGTAGGTGGTTACGCGGCGGTTTTCGAGCGCGGCCACGTGGTCGACGCAGGCATCCATAAAGGCGCGGTCGTGGCTGACGATGAGCACAGCGCCGTCATAGTTGGCGATAAAGCCGCGCAGCCACTGGACGCTCTCGAGGTCCAGGTGGTTGGTGGGCTCGTCCAGAAGCAGCAGGTCGGGGTGGCGCAGGAAAAGCTTGGCAAGCGCGATGCGCATCTGCCAGCCGCCGGAGAACTCGGAGCACGGGCGCTCAAAGTCGGTGACCTTAAAGCCCAGGCCGGACAGGATCTTGCGGGCGTTGCTCTCGAGTTCGTAGCCGCCCAGATGCTCAAAGCGGTCCTGAACCTGGCCGTACTCGTTGAGGAGGGCGTCGACGTCTTTGCCCTGCTCGGAGAGCTCGGTGATCTGGGCCTGCAGCTCGTTGGCGCGCTCGCCCATGCGGCGGATTTCCTTGGCGGCGGCCATGACCTCGGCGAGGATGGTGGTGTCCTTTTGCTCCAGATTAGTTTCCTGCTCTAGATAGCCTACCTGGCAGTCCTTTGCGTACTGGACCTGGCCGGCGTCTGGGCTGTCGATGCCCATGATGATCTTGAGCATGGTGGTTTTGCCGGCGCCGTTGGGTCCCACGAGCGCAAAACGCTCGCCGGGGTTGATCTGGAAGGACGCGCCGCTAAAGAGGACGCGCGCGCCGAAGCTTTTTTCGATCTTGTCGACCAGGAGGATCATGGTGCCGCCTTTGACCTTGTGTGCCTATATGAAAAAAGGCCCCAACTTGCGTTGGAGCCTCATTCAATGATCGGGTGGAGACGAGGGGGATCGAACCCCTGACCTCTTGACTGCCAGTCAAGCGCTCTCCCAGCTGAGCTACGCCCCCGTGCGAAGAAGTACTATACGGGAACTCGGACCACGATGCAAGGACAATTTCGGAAAAACTTTCTGGGGTGCGCGCGGGCACGCATCCGGGGACCGCGATGCCCCGCACCGCCCGCCCATCCGGGGCCCATCCGGGGCCAGTCCGCCCGCCCCGTGGGACGCCCGCCGCGAAACCGGGCCATCTACTACGTCCGGGCGCCCGCCCCCGCGGAGGCCCGCCACGAAACCCGCCCATCTACTACCTTTGGGCGGCACCGCCCGACCACACCGCCGATTGCAAAACGAAAACTGCAGGCAGACGGCCTGCAGTTTTCGCGAAACGAGGGGTGTGGTCGAGGGGTCGGGTCAAAAAGTAGTAGATGCCCCGCTTTCGTGGCGGAGGCATTTTGAGCTGCTGATCCAGGGTGCCAGCGAGCGGGAAAAACGACCGTCTAGCAACCGATTTGCAGCCAATTGCACATGACGTTGGCTCGTAGCTCCGTTTCCGCCGTCTTTTGAGCCTCAGTTTTGTTCCTATAGCGCAATTCCAGGCGCGAACAAAGACTTCTAACGATCGCATCAAGCTGGTCAGCATCGTTAAGCATGTCGCGCGTAACCAGAAAGACGTCATACCCCATGCTTTGCAGCGCCGTCATACGCTTGGCATCGTGGTCGAGCACAGCACCCGATCCATGGATAACTTCCCCCTGAAGCTCCACGATGCCCGCCTTCATTATGGTCGGATTAACGATCAAGATATCCCCGTAGCAAACTTTTTGCCCCGCAATGCTCTGTGCCGATGCGGTAAGCGGCGTAAGATAGTTGACATAAACGTCTCGAAAGCCGGCGCCGCCGCGGGAGCGCGGAAGCGACAGCAAAAGAATGCCAGCAACTTCGAGCGGAGACGCTGCTATGCCCGTCACCATCTGCGCGGCGTTGTAGAACTTCGCGCCCCACTTTCGGCTTTTCATCTTCCTTGCGTACTCATGAAGCTCGTGTAATTCGATGAGCGGCTTTCTCATCCAAAGCGATGTGCCCTTTGGCTTTATGACCTCCTTCGTTTTATTTGGTTGATTTCCGATCTCAGCCGAACACATTGAGCAAATAGGCCGTTCCCGCACCTAGCCGAACGCCCCCGCGGCCCCTCCCGGGGCCCGGGGGCGGCATTTTCCCAGTTGAAGGAACGGTGGAGATGTGTTTCGATGGGTCCGGTGGCCATGCTCCGCCCGCCGCCCGGCGCCTCTTCCCAGACTCAGCCGGACGGTCGGTTCCGTCTATTCCGTTTTCCCTTAGGCTAGGACAGCGGGGCATCGCCCCTTTCCTCGCGCGCCCGCGCGATGAGCCCCGGCGTCAGGTCGAGCTCGTCGATGGGCACGTCCTCGATGCCGTACGCCTCGAGCAGCGCCGCCGCGTCGCCGCCGAGCATCGCCCGGAAGGCGCGGGCGGGCGTCGCGAAGCCGAGCGC
>CABQSB010000028.1:0-25142 GCA_902466735.1 uncultured Collinsella sp. | reverse complement strand
TCAGGGAATTGTAATTGATGGTGAAGGTTCAAAGGTTATTTGCAAAGACTAATTTAAAATTCCAGTTTGCTGTACTCGTTCCTAGCAGGGTTTGGGGCAGACACGCCCCAACAAGAAGCCGTCCCAAAGGGGCAAGAATGGGGACTGCGGACGATTTCTTGGACCGTTACGCGGCCCTTCCCAGCGCGGAGCGGAGCTCGGCCGGCGTGCGGCCACCGAGCGCATCGCTGCACCTCTCCGTATTGTATCGGCCGATCCAGCCCCCGAGCTCCTCGATGAAGCGGGCGGGGGTCCAGTCCGACCAGTCCCTGCCGTGCCAGAACTCCTCCTTGAGCAGGCCGAAGAAGCCCTCCATCGCCGCGTTGTCCGAGCTGCAGCCCTTGGCGGACTGGATTGGCTACACTGATGTGGACAGTTCCGGGAGGGGCGCAAGAGACGGGAGGGCCGTGTACGCGTTCCTGCGCGAGAGCCGCGGGGAGGGGCTGCCTGGGTACGTGCCTGTCAACTCGGTCTACGTCTTTGATGACCGGGTCGTACTCAATATAAACTTCACGGATGATGCCAAAACGGTCACCCGTGAGGAAGTGTTGGGTTCGAGTGCTATGGACAATGTTCCAGCATGCTGGGATCGAACTCGCTAGCCGGAATCACACGGTACCCGTGACGCAGCAGCAGATCGACAAAAACACCGTTGCCCGCGGTGAGCGTACCGCTAAAGGTGCCATCGTAGACGCGACCCGCGCCGCACGAGGGGCTACGGTCCTGAAGGACGCACACAGAGATCTCGGACGGGCCGCCAAAGTGCTCGCACATATCGAGCGCGCGCTGGGCACCCAGGCGAAACTCGCAATCGACCGAGATGCCCTCGCAGGTGCGGACCTCACCGTCCACAATCTCGGATGGCTTGCGCGGCGTGGGCAGGCCACCAAAAACCTCGGGGCATACCAGTAAGACCTCGGTCCCCGTACCATCGCAAGCCTCGACCAACTCGCGATGGTAATTATCGAGCCCGTTATACTTACAGCTCTCGCCCATCAAACAGGCACTTACCACGATCTTCATATAACAACTCTCCTCACGCAAAATCGCCCCATTTGAGATGAACACTCAAATGGGGCGATCGACACTGAGCAACTAGTATTACTGCTGCTTTGGCATCAGCGGATTCTCACGCGTGAGGAGATTCATAAACTCCTCGCCCGTGATGGTCTCCTTCTTGTACAGATAACGAGCCAGCTCATGGAGCTTAAACTTGTTCTCCTTGAGGATCTGCAGGGCGCGATCGTGCGCATCCTCGATCAGCTTGGCGACGATCGCGTCGACGCGCTCGGCCGTACCGGGGGCGCAGGTGAGCGACGTGTCTTGGTTAAGGTAGGCATTCTGTACGGTACCGAGCGCCATCATGCCAAACTCATCCGACATACCAAAGCGCGTCACCATGTTGCGGGCGAGCTTGGTGGCCTGCTCGATATCATTGGCCGCGCCAGTCGTCATCTCGCCAAAGATCAGCTCCTCGGCAGCACGTCCGCCGCAGTAGACGGCGAGCTTGTCCAGGACTTCCTGGCGCGTGGTCAGGAAGCGCTCATCCTCCTCGACCTGCATGGTGTAGCCCAGAGCACCGCTCGTACGCGGCACGATGGTGATCTTGGTAACCGGCGCAGAACCCTTCTGGCGGGCGGCAACGATGGCATGGCCGATCTCGTGGTACGAAACAACCTGTTTCTCGTGGTCGGACAGAACCGTGGACTTACGCTGCTGGCCGGCGATGACGACCTCCACCGACTCCTCAAAATCGTCCTGCGTGGCGCGCTTGCGACCCTCGCGGACAGCACGCAGCGCGCCCTCGTTGATGATATTGGCCAGGTCGGCGCCCGAGGCACCGGGCGTGGCGCGGGCAATCGCGGTCAGATCGATCGGCGGCTGCGTCTTCACGCTCTTGGCATGCAGCTCAAGAATGTTCTTACGTCCGGTCAGGTCGGGCAGCTCAACGGGGATGCGGCGGTCAAAACGACCGGGGCGCAACAGGGCGGGATCGAGGCTGTCGGGACGGTTGGTTGCGGCAAGCACAACGATACCCTTGTGGTTATCGAAGCCGTCCATCTCGGTCAGCAGCTGGTTGAGCGTCTGCTCGCGCTCGTCGTTGCCGCTAAAGCCACCGCCGTCACGCTTCTTACCGATGGTATCGATCTCATCGATAAAGACGATACACGGGGCCTTTTCCTTGGCCTGCTTAAACAGATCGCGCACCTTGGCAGCGCCACGGCCGACGAACATCTCGACGAACTCAGAACCAGAAATACTAAAGAACGGAACACCAGCTTCGCCGGCCACAGCCTTGGCAAGCAGGGTCTTACCAGTGCCCGGAGGGCCCACAAGAAGAGCGCCGCGCGGCAGCTTGGCGCCGATCTCCTCGTAGCGCTGCGGCTTCTCCAGAAAGTCGACGACCTCCTTGAGGGACTCCTTGGCCTCTTCCTGGCCGGCGACGTCCTTAAAGGTCACGCCCACGTCCTTGGAGGCGATCACGCGCGCGCCGGACTTACCCAATCCGCCGCCGCCAAAACCACCGCCGCCAAAGTTCATCGACGGGCCGTCATCGCCCATAGCCTTCTTCATGCGGCGGTTGAGCCACCAGCCAATCAGGAAGAAAATCGCCATGGGAAGAATGAGCGTAATCAGGTAGTAGGTCATCAGGCCCGAGCTCTTGTCGGGAACGACCGACTCCAGCGAAGCGCCAGACTCAAGCACGCGATCGGTAAAGCCCGCGTCATTCGGCACACCGGTCGTCTTGTAGGCGATGTTCTCGTCCTCGCCCTTTTTAGTGTAATAAATCGTGTAATCGTCAGTGTTGTACTCGACCTTGTCGACGCTCTTCTTATCAAGCGCTTTGACAAACGTCGAGTAATCGGTCTTCGTAATCTGCTGCGTGTGACCGATGTTGGGGAACAGAACGGTCGAGAGCACGAGGTAGACGACGAAGGCGATGAGCACGTAGAGAATCATATTCCGTCTACGTTTGTTGTCATCCATCTCCATCTGCTTGAACTCCATCTACTGGGGTTGATAATTTTTTCTAGAATACCCAACCCGGACGGCGATAAACCGACGCCGGGCACGAAAGGACAGAGAAGGCATCACTGGGAGTCGGCAAGGTTCAAATCTATACGGGCGACGGCAAGGGCAAGACGACGGCTGCGCTGGGGCTTGCGCTGCGCGCCACGGGCTATGGACTTAACGTACTCATGCTTCAGTTTGCCAAGAAGCTGCACTGCGCCGAACACGATGCCGCGCCGCGCCTGGGACTGCGCATTGTACAGGCCGATCGCGACACGCCCGAGGCTTGCGCCGAGCAGATCATGGAACTTGCACGCGAACAGATCTCGCAGGTCGACGTGCTCATTTTGGATGAACTCGGCGAGGCCATGCGACGGGGCTTTGTGACGCGCGAAGATGTCGAAGCGTTGATCGCGATGAAACCAACCACCACGGAGCTCGTGCTCACCGGCCGCGGTCTGCTGCCCCACGCCGATCTGGCAGACCTGGTCACCGAAATGCGCCCCGTCAAACACTACTTCGACGAAGGCCTCCTAGCCCGCCAAGGCATCGAATACTAGCCATTGCGGACGTCCCCAATGGCTAGGCAGTGGCGCGGCCTAGCCAGTTGCCGCTGTGATGGTAGACGGTGAACATCGCGGCGGTGATTACCCAGGTTACGGGGTAGACCAGCAGCAGATGCTCGAGCGAGGGGTCGAGCGGCATAATCGCGAACACCCACGCCACGCGGAGCACGACCGTGCCGAAGATCGTGAGCATCATAGGCTGGAAGCTCACGCCAGCGCCGCGGATGGAGCCAGGCGCGTTTTCGATAATCGAGAAGATCGCGTAGAACGGCGCGATGAAATGAAGAATCGTCGTGGTGTAGGCCGAAATCGCGGCATCGTCGATGAACAAACGCGACAACGGACCCGAGAACACAAGCAGCACGGCAGACAGGCCACCAATGAGCATAAACGACAGCACGAGCGACGTGTGGTATCCCTTTCGCATGCGATCGTAATTGCGCGCACCAAAGTTCTGCGCCGAGAACGTGGTGATCGACACGCCGAGCGCCTCGGTAACCATCCAGATAATGCCGTCCAGGCGGCCGGAAAGGCCCCAAGCGGTCGTGACATCGGCACCAAACGAGTTGACCGACACCTGAATCAAAACGTTGGAGATCGAATACGCCGCAGACTGAACGCCCAGCGGAAGACCACACGAAAGCATGCTCTTGCAAATGCCGCGATCGATACCGAGCTTGGATAGCGACAACCGCCACGCACCCGGAGCGCGCATCATACGAATCACGATCATCGTGGCGTTGGAGCAAATGGTCAGCGCCACCGCGATGCCGCAGCCCAGAGCCTCCATATGAAGCACGGCAACGAAGATGACATCCAGCACCGCATTAACAAGGCAGCCGGAAGCAATGATCACAGCAGGACCGCGTGTGTCGCCCACGGCGCGCAGCAGCGCCGTTCCCATATTGAGCAGCAGCGCCGCAACCATGGCGGCAAAATAGCAACGAGCATAGGCCACGCCCTCGGCCAATAGTTCATGCGGCGTGTTCATAAGTACCAGCATGGGCTCAACGAACACTATGCCAAGAATCGAGAAAACGATACCGCCCACCAGCGCGAGCGTCATGGCCGTATGGACCGAACGACTCAATCGCTCATCATCGTGCTGACCAAAATACTGACCGGTAATGACCGCGCAGCCAGCGCCAACGCCAACGCAAAAGCCAATGCAGAGCTCGGTGAGCACCATCGTGGCTTGAATGCCACCCAGCGCGAGCTTGCCGCCAAACTGGCCGACGATATACGTACCAATAAGCGTGTAAGCCTGCTGAAAAAACGAGCTAAAGAAGATAGGGACGCACAGCGACAGCAGCTGTTGCCAAATGACACCCTGCGTTACATCGATAGCCGTAGATTTCTTAGCCACACGCCCTCCCCACCAGCGTACGTCAAACAACAAAACGGCAATTTAAGACCAAAGCAAATACCAGCTTAGCACCGACCGACGTCGGCCGAAACGCCCCGAACCAGAGCCCGGTGCTAACTATCTGCCTAGTGATACAGCCCCGGCTGGTAGTGGTACTCGTTGCTCACATGCGGGCACAGCTGCCAAAAGGCAACAGCGCTTGCCGCGGCCACGTTGAGTGAATCGACCCCATGCGCCATCGGAATACGCACGGCGCGGTCGCAGCCTGCAATGGTCTTGGCGCCCAAGCCAGCACCCTCGGTGCCCATAAAGATTGCCAGGCGGTCAATCTCCTGGAGCGCGGGATCGTCCAGCGACACCGAATCATCCGTCAACGCCATAGCGGCACACGAAAAGCCGGCATCGTGTAGCGCCGCCAGCCCATCATGCGGCCATACGCGCGCTTCGCTGCCAATGCGTGTCCAGGGCACCTGGAACACCGTGCCCATGCTCACGCGGGCCGAACGACGATACAGCGGATCACAACACGTAGGACTGACCAAAATGCCGTCGACGTTGAGCGCGGCCGCCGAGCGGAATATTGCGCCCACATTGGTATGGTCGACAATGCCCTCGAGCACGCACACGCGCACCGGGCGCTCCCCCGCCGCCTCGACGACGCCGCCCAAGAACTCATCAACCGGAATCTGTCGCGGGCGACGAAATGCCGCGAGCGCACCGCGCGTCACGTTAAAACCCGTCAGACGCTCCATAAGCTCCATCGAGGCAACGAACACGGGAACCGGACCCGCGCCCTCGCGTACCGCCAGGCGCTCAAACAGCGGCATCATCTGGTCGAGCCAGCGCTCGCCCAAAAGAAAGCTCGCCGGCTCGTATCCGGCGCGAACCGCACGTTCGATGACCTTGGCACTCTCGGCGATAAAAATGCCCTTCTGCGGCTCCAGCACGCAGCGCAGCTCACGCTCGGTCAGTCGCACGTAGGCATCAAGCCGCTCGTCCTCGAGCGAATCGATTCGCAGCACCTCAACGGCATCAGTCATAGCAGCCAGCCCGCACCTTTCTTTACAGCGCATCTATACCAAACGAGGCGACGCTAAGCGCCGCCCCATGCATTCAAACAATCCGATGATACCGTTCACGCCGGACGATTTACGCCTCAACGCGACGATACGTTACGAACTCATAATCGACACCCTCGTCGCCCTCGCCCGAGGCAATCGTGGCAACACCGCCACGCCGCGCAATCTCCCACGCGGGATCGGCATCCAGATCGGGAAAATACGTATCCACGTCATGCACGCAATGGTTATGCGTAACCTCGGCCTCGGCGCAATACGGCAAAAACTGCCGATACACCTCGCCGCCACCGATCACCCACGCAACGGGCTCATCGGCTACCGCGGTGAGCGCTTCGTCGACGCTATGCACCACGTCGACGCCCTCGGCAGCAAAGTCCTCATCGCGCGTGAGCACGATATTACGACGGTTCTTGAGCGGACGCCCGCCGGGAAAACTCAGCAGCGTCTTGCGTCCCATAATGACCGGGCAGCCTTTGGTGCGCGCCACAAAATGACGCATGTCGGCGCGATTAGACACGACCATGTCACCCTCGCACCCAATGCCCCAATCGTCACACACGGCGACAATGGCGGAAAGCTTACACGTCATGCGCGTCACCTACACCGCAATGGGGATGTTCTTGACCTGCGGGCCGTGCTCATAGCCCTCGACGATCAGATCATCGGTCGTAAACGCATAGAAGTCATGCACATCGGGGTTGAGCGTTACCTTGGGCGCAGCAAACTGCGGACGCTCAATAAGCTCGCGAACGATATCGACATGACGGTCGTAAATGTGGGCATCGGCAATCACATGCAGCAGCTCGCCAGCGATCATATCGACCGACTGCGCGACCATCATCAGCAAAATGGCGTACTGGCACACATTCCAGTTGTTCGCAGCCAAAATATCCTGGCTGCGCTGGTTGAGAATCATGTTGAGCGTCGGTTTATCATCCTGCGGACGCTGCGTCACGTTATACGTCACGCTGTAGGCACACGGATACAGGTGCATCTCGGACAGGTCGCTAAACACATAGGTGTTCGTCATAATGCGGCGGCTGTACGGCGTGTTCTTAAGGTCGTACAGCACGCGATCCATCTGGTCAAAGTCGCCCTCGGCATAATGGCTCTTCTGCCCAATCTGATACCCGTAGGCCTTGCCGATGGAGCCAGTCTCGTCGGCCCACTCGTCCCAAATATGGCTGTTGAGGTCATGCACGTTATTGGACTTCTTTTGATAGATCCATAGGATCTCATCCATGGCAGATTTGAGGGCCGTACGACGCAAGGTAAGCGCCGGAAACTCCTCGCGCAGGTCATAGCGTGCCGTGACACCAAAGTTTTTAATGGTATAGGCAGGGGTGCCATCCTCCCACACCGGGCGGACCTTTTGGCCCTCGGTGGTGGTGCCATGGTCCAGAATATCGCGGCACATGGTTACAAACTGTTGATCAGCCTTGCTCATTGACCCTCCTGTCAGTCGCCTAAAAGCGAGATTCATTGTATCCCAGGCACATGCGGCCCCACAGCCCAAACATATGCCTTCATTTTCTGGCATATGCCAGAAATTCCTTGCGTAAATCTGCGCGTTCGCTATTCTATTGTTGACATATGTCAGATAAGGAGCACGTATGGCAGGAAGACGCGAGAAACTGCGCCGCGTCGGGATCATCCCCGAATACCGCGGCTTTACCCCTGACGGCCTAGCCAGCGGAGACGCCATCGACATGACGGTCGACGAACTCGAGGCGCTGCGCCTGTGCGACCTGGAAGGCCTTAACCAAGAGGCAGTCGCAAAGCAGATGGGTATCGCGCGCGCCACGGTGGCGGCTATTTGCAGCCGCGCGCATCGCAAGGTGGCAAACGCGTTGGTCAATGGTCGGGCGCTCATCATCGAAGGCGGCAATATTGCGTACTCCCCCATTACCACGGCAACGGCCGTATGGCCAGCAAAGGAGGTCGACACCATGAGGGTGGCAACCACGTACGACAACGGCAACATCTTTATGCACTTTGGCCGCAGCGAGCAGTTCAAGATCTACGACATTCAGGATGGCAAGGTACTCAACGAGCAGGTCGTGGGCACCGACGGCACCGGCCACGGTGCCCTTGCGGGCCTGCTCGCCAACGGTGGCGTGGACACGCTCATCTGCGGCGGCATCGGCGGTGGCGCCATCAACGCGCTTGCCCAAGCCGGCATCACGGTGTACGCAGGAGCTCAGGGCAGCTGCGACGCTTGTGTCGAGGCCCTTATCGCCGGAACGCTCGCACAGAACGGCGAGGCCACGTGCGGCTGCCACGGCCATGACCACGACCACGCCCACGAACATGGCGAGTCCTGCAGCTGCCACGGCCATCACGAGCACGAGGGCCACGAGGGCTGCGGCTGCCACTAACGGCACGGCACCGCGAGCTCGGGGCGCGACGCCAAACGCAACCCAACTATCAAAGCCAACAACAAAGGCCACCCGGTAGCTTCCGAGTGGCCTTTGCCATATCAAGCTGGAATTACAGCCCTATTTCTTATTGCGCATCTGCGCTTCCATCTGGCGCAGCAGGTCCATATCGGACTTGGGACCACCTGTTCCCAGGCCGCCCATGCCGCCCAAGCCCATGGCATCCAGACCGGGAATATTGGGCATGCGCATCTTTTTGCCCTTCTTACCCTTTTTGCCCTTCTTGCCACCAGCCTGTGCCTGATTGGCCATCGTGCGCATGCGGCCCATCATCTTGTTCATCTCGCCCCACTGCTTCATAAGGCTGTTGACCTCGGTGGGGGTTACGCCGGCGCCCTTGGCGATACGGGCGCGGCGCTGGCCGTTGATGATGGAGGGACGCAGGCGCTCCTCCTTGGTCATCGACATGATGATGGCCTCGTTCTTATCGAAGATGCCCTCGTCCAGGTTGCCGCCCATCTGGTTGAGCGCGCGCTGGCCGCCAGGAAGCATACCCAGAATGCCCTTCATGCCGCCCATCTTTTTGACAGCTTTCATCTGGTCGAGCATGTCGTTCATGGTGAAGCCCTCGCGCAGCATACGCTCGGCAGCCTCAAGCTGCTCCGCATCGGCTGCCTCCTGGGCCTTCTCGATAATACCTACGACATCACCCATGCCCAAGATGCGCTTGGCCATGCGGTCCGGGTAAAACGGCTCCAGCGAGTCGGGCTTCTCGCCCATGCTCACGAACTTGATGGGCTTGCCGGTCACCTGACGCACCGAAAGTGCGCCACCGCCACGGGCGTCACCGTCGAGCTTGGAGATGATAACACCGTCAAAGTCAGTGCGCTCGGCGAAGGTCGAGACGACGTTGACGATATCCTGGCCGGTCATGGCATCGACGACCATCAGCACCTGATCGGGCTTGACGGCCTTCTTGATGTCCACGGCCTCCTGCATCATTTGCTCGTCGATCTGCAGACGACCGGCGGTATCGACGATGACCACGTCACGCAGGTGGTCGACGGCCTCCTGAATAGCGCCCTTGGCGATGTCGACCGGGTGTGCACCGTCGCCACGGAAGACCGGCACGCCGATCTCTCCGCCAAGCGTGGCTAGCTGGTCGGCTGCGGCGGGACGGTAGACGTCGCACGCGGCGAGCAGCGGCGAGCGGCCCTGCTTCTTGAGCAGGTAGGCAAGCTTTACGGCAGCCGTGGTCTTACCGGAGCCCTGCAGGCCCACGAGCATGATGACATTAGGAATGCGGTTACTAAAAACGAGCTTGCTCTCGGTGGAGCCGAGCATCTCGGTGAGCTCGTCGAGCACAATCTTGACGACGTTTTGCGCCGGCGACAGCGACTCCATGACCTCGGCGGTCATGCAGCGCTCCTTGGTCTTAGCAACGAACTCCTTAACGACCTTAAAGTTAACGTCGGCCTCGAGCAGCGCCATGCGAATGTCGCGCATGGCCGAGGTGATATCGGCCTCGGTCAGCTTACCCTTGCCGCGCAGGCGGTCAAACGTGTCGTTGAGGCGATCGCTCAGAGAATCAAACACTAGTCACTCCTTAATTGGACTCGCCCACCAGGGCGCGGCAGAAATCTTTGGCGTTAAACTCCTGCAGGTCATCGACCTGCTCGCCCACGCCGATGCGCAGGATCGGGAGCTTGAGCTTCTCGGCCACGGCCATGGCGATACCGCCCTTAGCCGTGCCGTCGAGCTTAGTCATGATAATACCGTCCAGGCCCAGCGCCTCGTTAAACTCGAGCGCCTGGTTCAGACCGTTCTGACCAGTGGCGGCATCGATCACAAGCACGACCGAAACCGGCATGGGGCCGGCGGCCATATTGGCGGCGCGCTTACGCGTCACGTTGACCACCTTGGCGAGCTCGCGCATGAGCTCGGGGCTCGTATGCAGACGACCGGCGGTGTCGATAAGCACCAGGTCGCTGCCGCGCCTGTCGGCCTCGTCGAGCACGTCGTAACAAACGCTCGCCGGGTCGGAGCCGCGGTCGCGCTTGATGACGGGAACACCGGCGCGCTGACCCCACACATCGAGCTGCTCGATGGCGGCGGCGCGGAAGGTATCGGCCGAACCGATCACGACATTCTTGCCGCGGGAAGCCATGGCGCTCGCAATCTTGCCGACCGTCGTGGTCTTGCCGGCACCGTTGATGCCCACAAACAGCACGCAGCTCGGCGTATCGGAGAACGGATCGCGCTCGATGGGCACAAAGTGCTGCTCAAGCTGCTCGGCCAGAGCGCGACGAAGCTGCGGTGCGGTCTTGAGGTTCTTCTTGGCTGCGGCATCGCGCAGGTCATCGGAGACCTGAATAGCGACCTCGGCACCCATGTCACCCATAACGAGGGTGTCCTCAAGGTCCTCCCAAAAGTCCTCGTCGACCTCGCCGCCAAAGTAGAAGACCTCGTTGAGGGCCTCGCGGCTGCGCTCAAGTCCGCGCGAGAGAGCGTCAAAGAATCCCATTATGCATTCACGACCTTTCCGGTTTCGCGATCGAGTTTTTGCGAGACGACGCGGCTGACGCCGTCGGCTTGCATCGAGACGCCATAGAGAACGTCAGCGTCCTCCATAGTACGGCGCTGATGCGAAATGACCAAGAGCTGTGTATCGGAACGCAGCACATCGAGGGCTCCGATGAGCTTGGACAGGTTGGCGTCATCAAGCGCCGCCTCGACCTCGTCAAGCACATAGAACGGCACCGTGCGCGTGCGATACACGGCAAAGAGCAGGGCGAGCGCCGTCAGACTCTTCTCGCCACCCGACATGAGCATCATCTTAGTAATGCGCTTGCCGCGCGGCTGCGCCACAACCTCAATGCCCGTCTCGGCAGGATGCTCGGGATCGGTCATCTCAAGATGAGCCTGGCCACCCGGGAACAGCATGGCGAAGATCTCGCGGAAGTTCGCGTCGACCTTCTCAAACGTCACCAGAAACGCCTTGCGCATCTTGCGATCAATGGCCACTGTGATCTTGGTGAGCGCCTTGCGCGCGCTCTCCAGATCGGCCAGCTGGTCCTCGATGTAGTCGGCGCGGCGCTTGAGCTGCTCGTACTCCTCCATGGCAACCTGGTTCACGGGGCCCAGATTGTTGATATGACGCACGAGCTGGTTGAGCTCCCGCTCGGCGGCGTCGCGGTCGGTGGGAGCAGGAAGCATGAGCGCTTCCTCGAGCACCGTGGTGCCATCGGCGGTAATGGCCTTAATGGCGGCCTCTACCTGCACCTCAAGCTTGCCGCGTGCGACCTTGAACTCGTTTTGCGTGGCAGTGGCGGTATCGACCCGCTCCTTAGCGCGGGCAACCTCGGCCTTGGCATCCTCGATGGTCTTCTTGAGCGAAGCGGAGTCCGCCTCTTCCAGAGAGGCCTGGTCACGCAGGCGCGCTGCCCAATCCGATGCGCGTTCCAACAGGGCAGAATAGCGTTCGTGCATGGGGTCGACGCGCAGGCGCAGCAGCTCGAGCGAGCGCGAAGCCTGGCGTGTTCCGCGGATACGACGGTCGATGCCCTCAAGACGATGCTCAAGGTCGGGCACGCGGCCCTTCAGCGAACGCAGGCGCTCGCTCGTCTGGGCCAGGCGCACCTTGGCATCGGCGAGCTTACCGGCGGCCTCGGAATCGTCACGGCGAACGCGATCGAGCTCATCGTTGGCCTCGGCAATCTGGAGACCCAGGTCGCTTGCCTGTGCACGCGCCTCGTCACGCGAACGGGTGAGTTCGTCAACGCGCGGGCGCGCAGCGCGAACGGCCTCGGCGGCCTGCTCGCGGCGCTTGGAGATGCGCACGCGCTCGACCTCGGCGTTGTTGGCGCTTTGCTCCAGGCGGCCAATCTCGGAGAGCAGCGAGCGGCGCTCGCCCTCAAGACGGGCGATCTCGCCGGCGGCATCGCCCTCGGCAGCACGCGCCTCCTCAACGGCCGCATTGGCCTCGACGACCTGATCCGACACATGCTCAAACACAGCAGCCAGATCGGGTTCCAGGCCCTCGAGCTCACGGATGCGGCGCTTGCGCTCCAAGGCACCCGAAGCCTCGCCGGCATCGAGCCCCACGCGCACCAGACCACCACAGCTCACGCGGGCGCCATCGGGAGTCACGTAGGTCACACCGTCAACGACAGGGGCAGCCAACGCGGCAGCCAAGTCATCGACCACGTAATAGCCGCCGAGAAGGGCCTCGACAACCGGGCCATAACCGGAGCGCACGGACAGACGATCGACCAGACGCGTACCGGCAGCGCCATTGGCAGCAGCACCGCCGCTCACGCCGCGCGCCATCAGCAGTGCCTCACCCGAGGCCTTCTTCTGGTCCAGGGCAGCGCGACCGGCGCGCTCGAGTGCGGCAGCGTTATCGAACAGCAGGGCATCGATATCACCTGCGAGCAGCTGCTCAACCAGACCCTCGAGCTCACGCGGTGCCTCGAGCACATCGCCCAGACGGCCCGAAACATCGTCGCCCAGCGCGCCCACCAGACGGCTCACCAGCGGCGAGCTGTCTGCCATGCGGGCATCGAGCTTCTTTTGGCTGGCAAGCTCCGAGCGAACCTCGGACAGCTTGTTGCGCGCTTCGCTCTCGCGATTACGCAGGTCCTTGAGGGCAGCGCGTGCCGTCTCGGTGGCCTCGCGCGCATCGTTCTGGGCCTGACGAGCCGCCTCAAGGGCACTCTCAAGCTCCTCAGCACGGTCGCGACGGCTCTCGAGCGAGGCCGTGACCTCCTCGAGCTGTTCATCGATCTGCTCCAAGCGCGAGGCGTACATGTTGTCCTCAACCTCGGCGTTACTCAACGAGTCCTTCACCTTGGCGAGTTCGAGCGCCGCGTTATCGGCCCGACGCTGCACATCGCGTTGCTCACGCGTAAGCTGCGAAATCTGATTGTCGAGAGCCACGCGTCGCTCGTGGAGCTCAGCGGCGGCAGGACCAGCGGCGTCAACGTCCTCCTGGGCCTGCATGTGCGCGCCGGTCACTTCCTCAAGCTGTGCACGCGCGTCCTCGAGCTCCTCGACCACGCGACGACGCTGATGCTCGGAGCTCGAGATCTGGCCACGCATGTCGGACAGGCGCGACACCATGTTGTGGCCCTTTTCCTCGAGCAGGCGCATATCGGAGTTAATGCGGCCGACCACGTCTTGCATATGGCGGCGCTGCTCGCCCAGGTCGCCCACAAACAAGCCCTTTTCCTCGAGCATAACCTGGAGCTTCTCGAGCTCGCGTTCCTTTTCGCCCAAGCGGTACTGCGCAAGCTCCAGCTCGGCGGCACCTTCCTTGGAGCGGCTCTCCAAGTCGTTCCACTGCGACTGCAGCGAACGCAGCTCGTCGACGGCTAGCATCTGCGTAAGCTCGTTCGCGCGCGAGGACAGCTCTTTGTACTTGCGCGCACGATCGACCTGACGCTCCAGAGGTCGCAGCTGACGGGCGATTTCCTTATTGATGTCGCGGGCACGCGTCAGGTGCTCGTCCATCGACTTAATCTTTTTGAGCGCACGCTCCTTGCGGCGCTTGTGCTTGGAGATGCCGGCGGCCTCCTCGATGAGGGCACGGCGCTCCTCGGGGCGGCTCTGCAAAATGGCGTCGAGCTTGCCCTGGCTGATGATGGAATGCGTATCCTTGCCCAGACCCGAATCGTGCAGGATGTCCTGAATGTCCATCAGGCGGCACGGACTCGAGTTGATGAGGTACTCGCTTTCGCCCGAGCGATACATGCGACGGGTGATGGCGACCTCGTCAAAATCGACGGGCAGCATATGGTCCGAGTTATCGAGCACCAGCGTGACCTCGGCGACACCCACCGGCTTGCGCGCTGATGAGCCCGAGAAGATGACGTCCTCCATGGCCTGGCCGCGCAGCTGCTTGGCGCTCTGCTCGCCCAGGACCCACAGGATGGAGTCGGAGATGTTCGATTTTCCCGAGCCGTTGGGACCGACGATGACGGTCAGGCCCGGCTCAAACGTCATATGGGCGCGGTCGGCAAACGACTTGAACCCTTTGAGCGTGAGGGACTTGAGATACACGGTTCCTCGCTTAAACAGGCTTCTTGTTGAGAATCACGCCGTTGGTGGTATAGCCCATGCGGTCAAGTGCCTCGAGTGCAGCGGCTCCCTCGGCTTCCTTCTTTGAGGAGCCAGAGCCGCGACCCTGGCGAATACCATCGATCAACACCACGGCGGTAAAGGTGGGCGCATGCGCCGGGCCCTCGGAGCCAACGAGCTTATACGCCGGGGGTTCGTGACCGTCGGCTTGCACGCACTCCTGCAAAAACGACTTGGGGTTTGCAGGATGCTCGGCACGCTCGGAAGCCAAATGCGGCTTAAGCGTACGATGGATAAACTCCGCTGCGGCATCCCAGCCGGCATCCAGGTACAGCGCGCCCACGAGCGACTCGTAGACGTTCTCGAGCGCCGAATGCAGGCCGCGCGCACCGGTACCGGTCTCTGAGGCACCAAAGATGATGATGTCGTCGATGCCCAGCTCGTGGGACACTTCCGACAACGTGGCGCCCGAGACGAGCGACACCTTTAGGCGGGTGAGCTTGCCCTCGTCAAACTCCGGATAGGACTCAAACAGGGAGCGTGCGACCACGGCGCCCAAAATGGAATCGCCCAAAAACTCCAAGCGCTCGTAGCTTGCCGAGACAGGCTGACCTTCGACGGCCGAAGGATGCGTAAGGGCCGCGCGCAGCAGCACCTTATTATTGAACTCGTGGCCCAGAATTTCCTGGGCGCGCGTAAGTCGTTCGGATAAAGCCAAGACCTAGGCCTCCCTGGCGTTTTCAATCGCGTCGACCGCGTCGGCGACAGAGTTGAGCGAGAGCAGGGTCTCGTCATCGATCTCGAGGTTGAACTCGTCCTCGATAGCCGTAACCAGCTGCAGGCGCTCGAGCGAGTTGGCATCGAGGTCGTCAAAGGTGGTCTCATCGCTAATTTCGGCAACATCGACGCCCAGAACGTCAGCAGCGACCTCGGCGATCTTGTCGAAGATTTCGGAGCGGTCCATAGCGCTTCCTCTCATAGTGCATGAATACCAAAAGATTGGCACCGCGCGGGCGGCACCAATACACGGTTTTGATTCTACCCCACGACGCAGGCCGCGAGGCACATAACAGCGCCCTAACTCGCTCCTACAAAACGATGCCGTCCATAGAGTTGGCGACGTTCGCGACAAGCCCGGCGCGCACGGCCTCCGCCGCGGCGAGCGTACCGTTTTTGACGGCCTCGACTGAGGTGGCACCATGGCCGATCAGGACCACGCCACGCAGGCCCAACAGAATGGCGCCGCCCTTAGCATCGCCCGAGAGCTTTGCCTTGATCTCGCGCATCTGCTTTTTGATGAGCAGCGCGGCAATCTTGGTGCCGAGCGAAGACATAAAGACACCCTTGAGCTCCTGCAGCAAAAACTTGGCAGCGCCCTCGGTGGCCTTGAGCGCAATGTTGCCCGACATGCCGTCGGCGACCACGACGTCAAAATTGCCCGACGTAAGATCGGTGCCCTCGCAGTTGCCCACAAAACCGGGAACAGCGGCCTTCATGGCCGGGAAGCACGACTTGGTGAAGTTGGAGCCCTTCTCGTCCTCGGTGCCGTTGGCAAGCAGACCGACGCGGGGATGCTCAATGCCCAAGACGACGCGCGCATAGGCGCTACCCATCTGGGCAAAACGCACCATGTCGTCGACCTCGACATCGGGGTTGGCGCCCATGTCGCACAGCACCGTCAGGCCGCCGGCGCGGTTGGGCAGTGCATTGGTGAGGCACGGACGCACCGGCTGCTTCTTGCCCTCGGCCTGATACCTAAATGGCGTCACGTAGGCGGTAGCGGCAGCGGTCATGGCGCCGGTGGAGCCGGCAGAGAAGAAGGCGTCCGCGTTACCCTTCTTGATAGCGCGGCAGGCAAGCACGATCGAGGACTTGCGCTTGGTCATCACAGCTCGAATGGGATCGTCATCCATGGCGATGACATCGGGCGCCTCCAAGGCCTCAACGCGAGCGTGAGCCGCGGCAAAGGGGTTCACGATCTCTGCGGGACCGACGGCCAAGACCTCGATATCGGGATCCGCCGCAAGCGCCGCCTCGATACCGTCGAGGACAACCTGAGGCTTCTCGTCTCCGCCCACAACGTCTACACAAACGCGAACGTTACTCATATACATGCTCCTTATACAAAAATGGCCGACTCAGTGAGCCGGCCATTGTGGTTCCAGTTGGAACGGCATCGCATCCAGAGTATACAGTTACTCGGTAACGATAACCTCGCGGTCCTTGTAGAAACCGCAGCTGGGGCACACGTGGTGCGGGAGCTTGACAGCGCCGCAACGGGGGCACGTGGACTGAGCCGCAGCCGAGATCTTCATGTTGGCGGAACGGCGGGTGTGAGTGCGGATACGACCCTGCTTTTGTTTAGGTACGGGCATAGTGACCTTCCTTATGAACTATCCAGTGTGGCGATTACGCGCAAGTAGCGATACTACCACAGTTTTACTCGTCAAGCTTGAGATTCTTCAATGCTGCAAATGGATTTTCCGTGGCAGCGGCCCATTCGGCCTCTGCTTGAGCGGCGCAATCGCATTGATCGACGTTGAGATTGATGCCGCAGGTGGGGCATAGGCCGCGACAATCGGGCTTGCACAGGACAACGAACGGCGTGTCCATGACAACCGCGTCGTTGATGGGCTCACCCAGATCGACGATGCGATCCTCGCCCAGCAGCTCGTAGCCGTCTTCGTAGGCCTCGGGATCCTCGGGCTCGTTAAAGAGATAGAATTCCTCGATCTCACCGGCGATATCAAACGAAGCGGGCTCCAGGCAACGGTCGCACTCACCGGTTGCATGCGCGCGGACCATGCCCGTAAGCAGAACACCGGTGCCGGCATTGGTAAAGACGACATCGTAGTCGATGCCGTCCTGCAGCCGGTACTCCTTCTCGCCCACCGTATAGGTGGCGACATCGACCTTGCCGGTCAGCGGATACGAGTCTCCGGGAAACTCGAGCTGCTCGGAAAGATCGACGGTAACGCTCGGGAACTCAGCCATTACCACTGACCATTCTGCTGGGCGGCACCCTCGTTGAGCTGCTGACGGCAACGGGTGACGGTGCCGGTCAGGCTCTTGAGGTTCTCCTCGAGGTGCGTAAAGACCTGCTCGGCGTAGTCCTCGGCGGCATAGCGCGTCTCGCGCTCATACTGCTGGGCACGGTCGCGAATATCGTCGGCCTGCTGCTGCGCTAAGCGAACGATCTCCTGCTCACCGGCAATGGTGAGGGCCTGCTGCTGAGCATCGGCGATGATGGAATCGGCCTGAGCGGCGGCGGAAGCCATAAGCTCCTCGCGCTCCTTGAGGATACGGCGGGACTTCTGCCATTCCTCGGGATAGCTCATGCGGATCTCGTCGAGGATGTTAAAGAAGACGTCGGCGTCGATAACCTTCATCTGGGCGTTCTTGCCGAACGGCGTCTTAGCCTCTTCGATGAGCCCCTCGAGCTCGTCGACAAGACTCACGATCCTGTCGCCAGGAAAATTCTCGCCCGGCATCCGGTCTCCTTTCATAGGTAACATATCATCGTGTTAGTTTACCACATGCCACCAGGCATTAAAAAACGTCACGAAAAGCGATGTTTGAGCGCCTTGACCACATTGGGCGGAACAAAATTAGAGACGTCGCTACCGAGCGAGGCAATCTGGCGAACCACCGAGCTCGAGATATAGCCGTACTGCGGCGCACTCATGACAAAGATGGACTCCAGCTCGTTATCCAAGCGGTAGTTGAGGTCGGCCTGCTGCAGCTCGTACTCAAAGTCGGTCATAGCACGCAGACCCTTGACCACGGCTCCTGCTCCCTGTTCGCGGGCAAAATCGACCAAGAGGCCGGTGAAGGGTAGCACCTCGACGCCGTCAATATCACCGAGCGCCTCACGGGCCAGCGCCACGCGCTCATCGAGCATAAAGGTGGTGCCGACGCCGTTTTTTCCCTGCGACTCGGCAACGGCCACGATCACGCTGGGAAAGATGCGGCGGGCACGGCGAATCACGTCGATGTGGCCAAACGTGATGGGATCGAAGGTGCCTGGGACGATTACGCGGTTAATGGTGTCACTCATGAGCATCCTCCGTGGGTGCGTCGCTATCGTTGCCATCATCCTCGCCGTTACCAAGCCAACGAAGCAGGTCGACCGAAGTTATTCCGTAGCGTTTCTCACGCACGATCTCAAAGCCTGCCGGATGCGCACCCGCATCGGCGGCAGCGTGCTCGAAGAGCGCATAGGCACCCGGTACCAGCAAGCCTTGCTGAGCTAGGTTTTGCAGCAGCTCCTCGACCGGCTCAGCGCCAAAAGCATAGGGCGGGTCGAGCAGGACCAGGTCAAAGGGACCGCCCGGCACGCGGCCGCGCGAAGCGCTTGCCAGCACGTCGCCGCCCACCACACGCCAACGCGCACGGTCACGGCAGAGCGACTCGATATTCTTGGTAATCAGACGAGCAGCGTTGCGATCGATCTCGAACGTGGTGAGCGAGCGGGCACCACGCGAGAGCATCTCAATGCCCAAGGCACCGGAGCCGCCAAAGGCATCCAGCACGCGGACCTCGTCCAGATCGAAGTCGAATGTCGACATGACCATAGATGCGCACGCCTCGCGCACGCGATCGGTCGTGGGGCGGGTGACATCGCGACCACGGGGCTCCTCGATCTTACGACCGCGCCATTCGCCGCCGATGATTCTCATCCTCCGCTGACCTCCTTAAAGATGTGCCGATACCGCGTGGCGACCGCATCGCGCAAGGGACGCGTCGCCACGGAGTCAAGGTTGCAAGCATACCGCAAGAGCTCGACCGCGTCCAAATGGGCCCACTCGATCAATTCCTCGTCGGCATCGAGATCAACAAAGCGCAAAGTCACGCCGCCATGCTGACGGTAGCCAAGAATCTCGCCCTCGTGGCGCAGACGCAGGTCCATCTGGGCGAGCGTAAAGCCGTCCGAGGTCTTCTCGAGCGACTGGAGGCGTTCCTGTGCCGCCGACGCGCCGCCGTTGCCCTTGGAGTGCGTCATGACCAGGCACGTACCCGACACGCTGCCGCGGCCTACGCGCCCGCGTAGCTGATGCAAGGCCGCCAACCCAAAGCGCTCGCCATTCTCGATGACCATGACGGTGGCGTTGGGCACGTCGACGCCCACCTCGACCACCGTAGTCGAGACGAGCACATCGATCTCGCCACGCTTAAAGGCATCGATGACCCGGTCCTTCTCCCCCGCAGGCATGCGACCATGAAGACGCTCAATGGTAAGCCCCGGTAACGCCAGACGAAGGCGATCGAGCTCGGTCGCCGTGTCGTGCAACGGCACAGGCACGGGCACGCGGCCTTCGTCGTCGCGAGCGATGCCGGGCACGTCTTCGAGCTCATCGGCCGAATCGCTCGGCTCCACGAGCGGACAGATCACGTAGGCTTGCTGCCCCTTTTCGTGCGCCTCGCGAATGGCGCCATAGGCCAGGTCGCGACTCGACTCGGTGAGGACGCGCGTCGTCACGCCGGCACCCGGAACGGGACGATGGCGGATGATGCTCGTATCCAGGTCGCCATAGACCGAGAGCGCCAACGTGCGCGGGATAGGCGTGGCCGTCATAACGAGCAGGTCGGCGCCCGGGCCCTTGGCACGCAGGGCATTGCGCTGGCCCACACCAAAGCGGTGCTGCTCGTCGATGACGACAAGCGACAGATGCTTAAACGCCACGTCATCCGAAAGGACCGCATGCGTACCAAAGAGCACGTCGAGCTCACCAGACTGGAGCCGGGCATGAATCTGTTCACGCTCGGCCGCCGGCGTGGCACCCGTCAGGAGCGCCCAGGACATGCCAGCCTGCGAGAGCAAGGGGCCGGTCTTATCGGCATATTGACGCGCCAGCACGCCCGTGGGCGCCATGACGCACGCCTGGGTGCCGCTATCGGCCGTAACCGCCAGCGCGCAGGCGGCAACAGCGGTCTTACCGGTACCGACATCGCCCAGCAGCAGGCGGTTCATCACGCGACCGCCATCGCACATGTCATGCAGGATGTCTTGAAATGCAGCCTCCTGCTCATCGCTCAGCGAAAACGGCAGGGCCTGTTTAAGCGCAGTCAAATGCTCTCCCGCGGCATGCGCATAAGGCGCCACGTCGACCATACCGCCATCGTTGCGCAGACGCAGTGCGAGCTGCAAGCAGAGACACTCCTCGTACGCAAGACGCCGGCGTGCGATGTCGCGCTCGGCCATGCTCGAGGGAAAGTGGATCGAGCGCAGCGCACGGGCATTGCTCATGAGCTTCCGCTTTGCGCGCAGCGGCGCGGGAATGGGATCGAACGGATTAGCAGCCACTTCGAGCGCACCGCTCACGATACGGCGCATCCATGCCTGACTCACGCCGTCACTTACGTAGTGAACCGGCAAAATGGTGCCGGCGGCGCGCCCGTCCTCGAGCTTTTCAAAGTGGGGCGAGGCCATCTGCTTAAAACCGTAGGCAAACTCAACCTTGCCCATCACGGCCAGGCGGTCGCCCTGCTTAAGCTGTTGGGCAATCCAAGGCTGACGGAAAAAGGCAACCTGCAGCACGCCCGTCTCGTCCACGAGCGAGACCTCAGTCACCTGCATACGCGGACGGGGCTGCTTTTGGACAATACGATCGACCGTGGCAATGATGGTACACACGGTACCGATGGGCGCCATCTCGATGGACCACGAGCGAGTGAAGTCCAGGTAGCGATGAGGAATATGGAGAAGGAGGTCCCCCACCGTCCGAATTCCCAGACGGCGAAGGGCCTCCTCACGTTTACCCGAAACATATTTGAGTCGCGCGATATCCTCATCGAGCGCATTGCTCTGGGCAAAACGCTCCGAGACGCGCGGCACGGAGCACAGCTCGGACATAGGCAGAGCCTACTCGATCGAGAAGATCACGGGATAGAGCGGCTGCTCGCCACGATGGGCGTCGATCTCCAGATCGGGCTGAGCCTCCTCGATGGCGTCGACGATCTCCTGGAAGGCCTCATCGGACAGCTCCTCGCCGGCCAAAATCGTCAGCGCGTCGCCCTCCTCTTCCTCCTGCATGCGGTTGATGCAGTCGAGCGTGACCTGCTTCACATCGGAGCCGACCACGTCGATGGAACCGGCAATGATACCCATGACGTCACCGGAGTGAATCGGCGAGCCGTCGGAGGCGCTGGAGTCGCGCACGGCGCGGGTGACCTCGCCATCGCGGACCTCGCTGATAGCGTCGACCATGGCGGCAACGGCGTCCTCGAGCTCAGAATCGGGCAGGACCGCGAACAGCGCGGAGAAGGCCTGCGGAACGGTCTTGGTGGGAACGACGGCGACCTTCTTGTCGGTGCAGGCGGAAGCAGCGGCCTCGGCAGCCATGCGGATG
Organism: uncultured Collinsella sp.; assembly: GCA_902466735.1. Lineage (GTDB taxonomy): Bacteria > Actinomycetota > Coriobacteriia > Coriobacteriales > Coriobacteriaceae > Collinsella. Next base: position 3,275 of record CABQSB010000028.1, on the reverse strand, counting down.
TTGCCGTTGTTGGGCAGGATGATGACCGAGGTCGCGTTGACCTGGTCGACGGCGCCCAGCAGGTCGGCGGTCGAGGGATTCATGGTTTGACCGCCCGACACGATCACATCGACGCCGAGGGACTTGAGGATGTCGGCCTCGCCGGAACCGGCAGCAACGGCGACAAAGCCCAGGGCCTTCGCAGGCTCGGCGGCCTTCTCCTGGTCCTCGTGGATCTTAGCGGTACGGTCGTGGGCCTCCATCTCCATGTTGTGGATAAAGACCTCGTAGATCTGACCAAGCTGCAGCATGTGCTCAAGCACCAAGTTCGGGGTGTTGGAGTGCACGTGGATCTTGTAGTCGGGGTAGGCACCCACGAGCAGCTCGCAGTCACCCATGGAGCCCAGGAACTTAAGGCACTCATCCTCGTCAAACGGGGCGTCGGCCTTAAAGAGGAACTCATTGCAGTAGCGGAACTCCGAACCCTCCCAATCGTCGTTGGCCTCGATCTCGACGCGATCGAGGGCCGCGTCGCGGGCAGAGCCAGCGGAATCGAACGTGGCGGAGAAATCCTCGACCACGGTGCTGCGGCCAAGCGCGGCGGCAACAAAGTTCTCCAGGAAGATGGCAAAGCCAAAGGCACCGGAGTCGACCACGCCGTTCTCCTTCAGAACGGGCAGCAGGTCGGGCGTGCGGGCGACGGACTGGTAGGCCTCGACGACGATGGCATCGAGCGCATCCTCGGCCGAGAACTTCTTCTTCTCGCACTCGTCTGCCTTGGTCGAAACATCACGCAGAACCGTGAGAATCGTGCCCTCGATGGGCTTACGAACAGCCTGGAAGGCAACCTTGACGGCACGACGGAAGGCGAAGGCGATATTGGCGGACGTGATGGGCTCATCGGCAGAAACAAGGCCCTCGGCCACACCACGCAGAATCTGCGAGGTAATGACGCCGGAGTTGCCGCGGGCGCCCATCAGGGAGCCGTGGGTGATGGCTCCGGCAATGGCCTCCATGTCGGCGTCGGCGGGAAGGGCGGAAAGCTCCTTAGTTACCGAAGCGAGCGTGAGCGACATGTTGGTGCCGGTGTCGCCGTCGGGTACGGGGAAGACGTTGAGCTTGTTGATCTCCTCGGCCTTGTCGGAAACGGCAGCCGCAGCGATCGGAAAACAGGTGCGAATGGTCTTTGCAATCATGGGTATTTGAATCTCCGTTTTCGGATGCTAGTTCAGACGGCTCTTGAGCGCGTCGATGTGGATGCCGATCTTAAGGCTGGCGGGATCGATCTGTGCGATCTCCTGCAGGGTGAAGGCAACGGAGCTCGAAAGATTGTGGCAGACGGACTTCATATTGACGCCGTTCTCGAGCACGACGTGAAGATCGACCGTAAGGCCGTTCTCGTCGGCGGAAACAAGCACGCCCTTGCGAAGGCGCTGGCCGGCAAGCAGGCGCACGCTCTCGGCGCCCTGGAGCTGTTCGGCCATACCGACGACGCCGTAGCACGTCATCGCGGCATAACCGGCAATATCGGCAATAACGTCGTTCGAGACGCTCAGGCTGCCGTTAATGGTCTCAGACACAAGAATCTCCTTTTCTGGTGCTCGCGGCACCATGTCGTGGGAGCAATCATTCCAACATTTTACAACGACCGCGCCATGTTAAGGCGGCGGGGTTCACGATTACATCCTCGACACGAAATGTTGATACGGTAACGTTCGCCACAGGCGATCGCGGCATGAAAAAACCCGCCGCATAAGCGACGGGTTTTTACAACCTGGCTCCCCGGGTAGGACTCGAACCTACAACAGCGCGGTTAACAGCCGCGTGCTCTACCATTGAGCTACCGAGGAATAGGTGCGTGCTCTCAAGCAACGAAGTTTATTATACGGACGAATCAGCTCAGGGCAAGAACTTTTTTAAGAATTTTTCTCCGCCTAGTCATTGGTGACGTTCTTAAACGACTAGTCATTCAAGAACGTCCCCAACGACTACTCATTTAAGTCTGTCCCCAATAACCACCCCCAAACTGTCGCACAACTGACAGCCATAGCAACGCCGCAGATTGAGGACGGACAGACACTATGACCCAATCCGAGGGCACTAAAAAGATAGGAGCCCCCGCTCGTGACCGCGGGTCGGGGCTGCGACAATGATGTTGAAGTGCCATAGGCGCAGCCGCGCCGCAACGAGGTTGGGAGGCTCCCATGCCAAAGTATTCTACCGCGTTCGGGATGGACGTCCACCTGAGGTCGACCACCGTCTGCGCCCTCGACGCGGACACCGGCGAGGCCGTGACGAGGAGGTTCCCCGGCAACCCCTGGGGCGAGATCGCCGGGTGGATGGACGGGTTCCCCGGGCCGTCGCTCGCGGCCTACGAGAGCGGCTACCCCGGCTTCGCCCCGCAGAGGGAGCTCGCCGGGCTCGGCGTCGAGTGCGTCGTCGCCGCGGTCTCGAAGATCCCCAGGTCGGCCGCCGACTCGGCCTCCAAGAACGACAGGAACGACGCCGCCAGGATGGCCAAGGCGATACTCGCCCACGACATCTCCCCCGTATGGGTCCCCTCCCCCGAGGTCGAGGGCATCAGGGACCTCGCCGGCGCCTACGACGGGGCGACCGCGCGCCTGGCGACCGCCAAGCAGCGGCTGCTCGCCTTCCTCGCAAAGCGAGGGTTCGCCTACGGCGGCACCACGCCCGCCGGCAACCCGAGGAAGTACTGGACCTACGACTTCCTGAGGTGGCTCGACAAGGTCAGGCCGGAGGACGATGGCGGGGTTCGGACGCTCGCCGCTCTGAGGAGCGAGGTCGAGGCCGCGGCGGAGGCCCGGGCTGATCTGCTCTCCGAGTACAGGGCGGCCGTGGATGCCAGCCCGATCGCCGCGGAGGTGGCCGCCCTCCAGTCGATCAAGGGCTGCGCCTTCGCGCTGGCCGCAGCCTTCTCGGCCGAGGTCGGCGACTTCACGAGGTTCCGTTCCGGAAGGCAGGTCACGGCCTATTTCGGCCTCGCGCCGAGTCAGAGGTCGAGCGGCGACTCCGTGCGGCTCGGAGGCATCAGCGGTGCGGGCAACGCGCTCGTGAGGAAGCTGGCCGTTGAGGGTTCATGGTGCTACGCCGCGGCACGGCACCAGCCGAAGCTCATGCCAAGGGACACGGGCGTGCCCCTCGAGATAAGGATGCACGGGAGGAAGGGATCCGAGCGGCTCCTGCGGCGGCGCGAGGAGATGCTCGCCCGCGGCATGCCCGCGGCGAAGGCTAACGCGGCCACCGCGGCCGAGCTCGTGAGGTGGCTCTGGGCCCTC
>CABQSB010000027.1:0-29581 GCA_902466735.1 uncultured Collinsella sp. | reverse complement strand
ACGATGCCGTTGGCGTCGATATCGAAGGTGACCTCGATCTGCGGCACGCCGCGGCGGGCAGCCGGGATACCGGTCAGCTGGAACTTACCGAGCGACTTGTTGTCGCGGGCAAGCTCGCGCTCGCCCTGGAGCACGTTGATCTCGACGCTGGTCTGGTTGTCGGCAGCGGTGGAGTAGACCTCGGTCTTGGAGGTCGGGATCGTGGTGTTGCGGTCGATCATCTTGGTCATGATGCCGCCCATGGTCTCGACGCCCAGCGACAGCGGGGTAACGTCGAGCAGCAGGATGCCCTCGACGTCGCCGGTCAGCACGCCGCCCTGGACGGCAGCGCCGTCGGCAACGACCTCGTCGGGGTTCACGGACATGTTGGGCTGCTTACCGGTCATGGTCTTGACCAGATCCTGAACAGCGGGCATACGGGTGGAGCCGCCGACGAGGATGACCTCGGTCAGATCGGAGAGCTTGAGCTTAGCGTCGCGCAGGGCGTTGGTGACAGGCTGCTTGCAGCGCTCGAGCAGGTCGCGGGTGATCTTCTCGAACTCGGCGCGAGTCAGCGTGTAGTTGAGGTGCAGCGGGCCAGACTGGTTCATGGTAATGAACGGCAGGTTAATGGTGGACTGCTGGGCGGCGGAGAGCTCCTTCTTGGCGTTCTCGGCGGCCTCCTTCAGGCGCTGCAGGGCCATGGGGTCCTGACGCAGATCGACGCCGTTCTCCTGCTGGAACTTGTCGGCCATCCAGTCGATGACGCGCTGATCCCAGTCGTCGCCGCCCAGGTGGTTATCGCCCGAGGTGGACAGAACCTCAAACACGCCATCGGCGAGGTCGAGGATGGAGACGTCGAAGGTGCCGCCGCCCAGGTCGAAGACCAGGATGCGCTGGTCGGTACCCTGCTTGTCCAGGCCATAGGCAAGAGCAGCAGCGGTCGGCTCGTTGACGATACGCTTGACGTTGAGGCCGGCGATCTTACCGGCGTCCTTGGTGGCCTGACGCTGGGCGTCGTTGAAGTAGGCCGGGACGGTGATGACGGCGTCGGTGACGGTCTCGCCCAGATACTTCTCGGCGTCGGCCTTCATCTTTGCGAGCGTCATGGCGCTCACCTGCTCGGCGGTGTAATCCTTGCCCTCGATGTCGACGACGGCACGGCCACCCTGGCCCTCCTTGACCTCATACGGCACGGTCTTGATCTCGGAGGTGCACTCGGAGTACTTGCGACCCATGAAACGCTTGATGGAAAACACGGTGTTCTTGGGGTTGGTGACAGCCTGGTTCTTAGCGGCCTTACCCACGACGCGGTCGCCGTCAGCACGGAAGCCCACGACGGACGGGGTGGTGCGGTCGCCCTCGGCGTTCACGATGATGGTCGGAGAACCGCCCTCGAGAACGGCCATTGCGGAGTTAGTAGTACCAAGGTCGATACCAAGAATCTTACTCATTAGAAATTCCCTCTCTCTTTTGCGTTCGCGCCACCTCGACGGTCTGTCGCACGGCGCTTCGGCTTGTCTTTCAGGATGTAGTGTATCCCCTTATGGGCCGGAATATACAAAATCTAAGTCAATTCATATAAGATTTCTTATCTCTGAGAGTTTAGGTTCTTAAATGCGCAGGTAGATGCACTGTTTGAGTTCTCGGCAGATCTATTGAGATCTATGTAGAGTTGACTGAGGTTTGGGCTCGGGAGCGCACATGGCGGCCCCGGGCTTCCCTGGGGAAAGTTCGACCCGTTTTTCGGCCAAATAATGGGATGCGCTTTCCACAAGCGCGCTCAATCGCCCTATACTTCAAGTCACCTATAGCTAACATTTGCGCAGCTCAACGGCCCCACCTGCGCGTTTTTTAGTAAACCTTGGCATACTCGGCGAACGGTATGAAGATGCCGGCCAGAGGGTATTGCAAACGGTCGCTCCCGTGGTATGTTTTTGCCCGAATCAAACCGGCGCGCATCGCCTGTAGCGTCGGTCAACAGAGAGGAAACTACCATGGCTCATCCCGTAATTGATGCCGACGAGTGCATCGCTTGTGGCGTTTGCGTCGACTCCTGCCCCGCTGGCGTTCTGGAGCTCCAGGACGTCGCTACCGTCGCCGACGAGGACTCCTGCGTCGCCTGTGGCGCTTGCCAGGACGCTTGCCCCGCTGGCGCGATCACCGAGATCGTCGAGGAGTAACAACTCCCCCACTTGCACACTCAAAAGTACACCGTGCACAAAAAAGGAGGCTTCCGCATCGCCGCGGAGGCCTCCTTTTGTTTGTACAGGCAGCTAATTGGGGACGGGGCTACCTTGGCAGTTGCGGTGGAATAGTTCCTGGCTCATTGCTTAGGTGCCGATTGTAGGAACTATTTCACCGCAACTTATATAGACAGTATCGGGTTAGGACAAATCATCCTCGTAGGGCATTAAATCGGCAAGGTAGCCCTTCTCCTTGAGTATGGCCTCGATCTCGTCGAGGGTCTGCTCGTCCTCCGCCGCGATGCGATGGAAGTGGTAGCCGCTCGTCACCGTTAGTAGTGGAAAGCTCTTGCCGCTCTCGATATCGTGCAGGTAGCGCTCAACATCGCGACGATTGCGGATGTCCAGGTCGGCCGTGATCTTGCCGTACACACGATGGTTGACGATCACGTTGAGCACGGCGCCACCCGCGTCGACGATACTCGTAAGCTCGTCGACCGCCTGCTCCACGCCGTGGCGCACCTTAACAAGACGCGTGGGCACGGCGGGGCTACTCGCGGCTTCCTGCAGCACGTAGCCGCGGTTGGTCGCCACGATATCGTGCCCATCGGCACGCAACAGGGCAATATCCTGAACCACGACCTGACGGCTCACGCCAACCTCGCGGGCAAGTGCGCTGCCCGAAACGGGCTCCTTGGCTCCTTCGAGCACGCCCATGATGGCACGGCGACGCTCGCGGGCGTTCATTATTTACCGTCCAGCAGACGCAGGTGCTTAAGCGAGAGGTCGAGGATCGGCGCAGAGTGCGTCAGGGCGCCCGAGCTAATATAGTCGACACCCAGATCGGCCAGGGCGCGAATGTTGCTGGCGTCCACGTTGCCCGAGCACTCGGTCTTGGCGCGGCCATCGATAAGCTCAATCGCGGCAGCCATGTCGTCGTGGGTCATGTTGTCGAACATGATGATGTCGGCGCCGGCTTCCACGGCCTCGCGCACCATGTCCAGGTTCTCGCACTCGATCTCGACCGTCGTGGTAAACGATGCATGGGCGCGCGCCATCTCGATCGCACGCATCACGCCGCCGGCGGCGTCGATGTGGTTGTCCTTGAGCATGACGGCCGTCGACAGGTTATAGCGGTGGTTGCTGCCGCCGCCGATCTCGACCGCGGCCTTCTCGAAGACGCGCATGCCCGGCGTGGTCTTGCGCGTGTCGACGAGCACGGTCTTGGTTCCCTCGAGCGCCGCGGCCATGCCGTGCGTGTAGGTAGCGATGCCGCTCATGCGCTGCAGGTAGTTGAGCGCCACGCGCTCACCCGAAAGCAGCACGCGCGCATCGCCCCGCACCTGACCCACATGGTCGCCGGCATGCACCTCGTCGCCATCCGAAACATCGAACAACACGGAGCTCTGCGGATCCAGCAGCTCAAAGGTGCGAGCGAATACGTCCAGGCCGGCGATAATGCCATCGGCCTTGGCGATGAGCTCAACGGTAGCGGGGCGCGCCGTGGGGCACACGCTCGCCGTACTCACGTCCTCAAACGTGATGTCCTCGCGCAGAGCCTGCAAAATCAGATCATCGACGACGAGCTTCATGGTAATGGGATTCATGGTCTACTCCTCCACGGCCTGTGTGCCGGCAGCACGGGCCAAATCATCGATTGCAAGGGTCTCGGCGCTCAGGGCGCGGTGACGTCCGTCAAGCGCGGGCTCACCGGCCTGCTCCACGGTCAGCGACTCGCCGGTGCGCATACGCCAAGCAGCGCGGCGGCCCCAAACTAGGGACTCGAGCAGGCTGTTGGAAGCTAGACGATTCTTGCCGTGAACACCGTTGCAGGCCGTCTCGCCAGCGGCGTAGAGCTCGGGCATCGAGGTGCGGCCGTCCTTGTCGACCCACACGCCGCCCATAAAGTAGTGCTGCGTGGGCGTAACGGGAATGGGCTCGTCCAAGATGTCGCGACCGTCCTCCAGACAGCGCGCGCGGATGTTGGCAAAGTGCCCGGTCACCACGTCGCGCTCGACGGGGGCAAAGCTCAGCCACTCGTGCTCGGTGCCGTCCTGCTTCATCTGCTCGCGAATAGCGGCGGCGACAACATCGCGCGGCTGCAGCTCGTCGGTAAAGCGCTCGCCGGCGGCATTGAGCAGAATCGCGCCTTCGCCGCGGCAGCTCTCGCTGATCAGGAAGGTGCGGCCCGGCTGCGGCGAGAACAGTCCCGTGGGGTGGATCTGCACGTAGTCCAGGTGCTCCATCGTGATGCCGTGCTCCTGCGCGATGTAGCAGGCGTCACCGGTGAGCTGCGGGTAGTTGGTCGAATGGTCGTACACGCCGCCGATACCGCCCGTCGCCCACAGCGTATGGTGGGCATGGATCTTAAACGGCTCGCCGGCATGCACGCCCTCGGCGGCATTTGCCAGCTCGTCGGCGGGACGAACCGAGTTGTCCTCGTCCACGGAAACGGCGACGACACCGGTGCACACCGTGGCGCCATCACGCTCGCCCGTCAGGATGTCGGTCATGGCCACGTGCTCCAGAATCTGCACGTTATCCAGCTTGCGAACGGCCTGGAGCAGCTTGGTCGTGATCTCCTTGCCCGTAATGTCGGCATGGAAGGCAATACGCGGACGGCTGTGCGCGCCCTCGCGGGTAAAGTTGAGGCTGCCGTCGGCCTTGCGCTCAAAATCCACGCCCATCGCTAGCAGGTCGTTGATGACCGAACGGCTCGAGCGAATCATGATGTCAACACTCTCGCGGCGGTTCTCGTAATGGCCGGCGTGCATGGTGTCCTCAAAGAAGGCATCGTAGTCAGAGCCTTCGGGCAGCACGCAGATACCGCCCTGCGCGAGCATCGAATCGCACTCGTCGACGGCGCCCTTGGAGAGCATGATTACGCGCGTGCTCGTCGGCAGGTTGAGGGCCGCATACAGGCCCGCCACGCCGCAACCGGCAATGACGACGTCGCACTCCATGTCGGAGTATTGTTTGGTTTCCACAGGAATCCTCTCCCCTGTAATGTGGCATAAGGGATGGCCCCTCATGTCACATTGGCTTAGCGCGCCGCGTACTCGAGCATGCGGTCGAGCGTGAGCTTGGCCTGATCGGCGGCCTCGTCCGACACGCCAATCTGCACCTCGCCCTCGCCCGTCTCCAGGCAGTGCACGAGCTTTTCGAGCGTGATGAGATCCATGTTGACGCAGGTGGGCTGCACCGCGGGGAAGTAGAACTTCTTGCCGGTGCTCTGGCAGCGGCGCTCGAGCTCGTAGAGCACGCCGCGGACCGTCACGATGATGAACTCGCTCGCGTCCGACTCCTCGGCGTACTTGATGATGCCGGCGGTGGAGCCGATGTAGTCGGCCTCGGCCAGGACGTCGGCCTTGCACTCGGGGTGCGCCAGCACGAGCGCATCGGGATGCGCCTCCTGCGCGTCGACAATCTGCTCGACGGTGATGATGTGGTGGCGCGGGCAGTAGCCGTTGTTGAGGATGACGTGCTTTTGCGGCACCCGCTCGGCTACGAAGCGGCCCAGGTTTTGATCGGGGATAAACAGGATGTGCTGCTGTGGCAGCTCGGATACGATCTTGACGGCGTTGGAGCTGGTGACGCACACGTCGCTCCAGCTCTTGATCTCGACCGTCGAGTTGACGTAGCAGACCACGGCAAGGTCGTCGCCGTACTCGGCGCGCGCCGCGTCGACCGTCTCGCGCTTGACCATGTGAGCCATGGGGCAGTCCGCGCCCGGCTCGGGCAGCAGCACGGTCTTGGTGGGGTTGAGCAGCTTGGCGCTCTCGCCCATAAACTCCACGCCGCACAGCACGATAGCCTGCTGCGGTAAGCTCTTGGCAAGCTTTGCCAAGTAGAAGCTGTCGCCGACGTAATCAGCCACGGCCTGTACCTCGGGCGCCACATAGTAGTGCGCCAGAATCACCGCATCACGCTGGGTTTTTAATTGCTGAATGGCCTCGACGAGCTCTGCGGGCACCAGTGCCGCGCGCTCCGTTGCCGTCGTTGCCGATGCTAGGCCGGCCGCGATATCGCGTGCAAGCTCCGACGCATCCATGTTCGCGCTCTGTGCCATCAAGGCCCCTCTCTTTTGGCGAATCTTGGGGCTTTAGTATGACACCTAGGTTTACAGCTGACAAGACAGCTGTAAACCTAGGTGTAAAGTTGGAATAAAGATTCAATCTTGGGGCGGATCCATTTTCGAACTGGCAAGCTGAGGATAGCCGAAAATGGACCCGCCCCAAGATTCGAGCGGCCCGTTTTGTCCTGGGCCAAGGGGCGGTGGTCAAAAAAGGCCAAATATGAGTACTGTCACCAAATTAGTAGCAGCGATTTTCCGGTCCAGAGCAGCAAAATCGCCTTGTTTGGAGCCCGATCACGACTCTGAAGGACGAAAATCGATGCACTTTTGGCCGCTGGCACCGATTTTGGAGGCCATTTGGCTGCCACTAAACTGGTAACAGTACTCATATTTGGCCTTTTTTGACCACCGGGTTTCCGGCAAACCCCAAAAGCGGGTCCGGATCGCTCGATCCGGACCCGCTGGGGGTAGCGAGCACAATCGAGGTGTAAGAAGCAAGAGAGGGCCATCGCCTAGAATCGTCAGCGCCTAGATATTCAACGAGAGGAAAGACAGTGGTCCGCAGCGACATGCTACCCCAGCCGGACCGGGGGCTCGGCCTCGACCGGCCCCAGACCGAGGCATTTCACCGACGAGTTCAAGAGGAAGATAGTCGATCTCCACAACGCCGGAAAGCCCAGGCGCGAGGCCATGGACGAGTGCGACCTCGACAAGAGCACCGTGGAGAGGCGGGTCAAGTCGATAAACGAGACCGGCTCGCCGCGCGCCGCCGACAACCGCACGCCCGAGTAGAACCGGATCCTGGAGCCCGAGCGCGAGAACCGCAGGCTCCGGATGGAGGTCGACGTCTTAAGACGAGCGGCGCCAGCATACGCTCGGAAGTCAGGGCCATGGCGGCCAACGGGGGGGGCCGCTGCCCCATATCGGCGCAGCGCTGGCATCGAGGCCTTCTGACCTGTGTCAAGATTTCGGACACGCAAGCTCGAGGAATCAAGCGGCCATAGGCATGGCCTCGGGCTTGGGCTCGGTTCTCTCGAAGAAGGCCGCCATGGCCTCGGCCGGCACCTTGTAGCCGATCGTCGAGCGGGGCCTTCGGCGGTTGTAGTACGCCTCGATGAACTCGACCACCGCGTGCTTGGCGGAATCCCTGGTCGGGAAGCTGCGCCTGTAGTACATCTCGTTCTTCAGCGTGGCGAGGAACGACTCGGCCACCGCGTTGTCGTGGCAGTTGCCGGTGCGGCTGCAGGACAGCCGCACGTCGTTGTCGCGCGCCCATTCGGCCAGAAGCCTGCTGGTGTACTGGGCGCCGCGGTCGGCGTGGAATATCGCGTTGCCGGCCACGTAGCCGCGCGATTTGGCCGACGCCAGCGCCGAAACCACGATGTCGGCGGTCATGCGCTCGGAGAGCGACCAGCCCACCACCATGCGGGTGTTGAGGTCGATGACCGTCGACAGGTACAGCCATCCCTCGCCGGTGCGCAGGTAGGTGATGTCGCCCACGAGCTTGTAGGTTGGAACGGGACTGGTGAAGTCGCGGCTCACCAGGTCGGGCCGGGGCCTGGCCTTCGGGTCGGGGATGGTGGTGCGCTTCCTGGCGTTGGGCGTGCAGCCGCGTATTCCCAGCTCGTGCATCAGCTTGCGCACCCTGTACAGGGTCAATCCGGAGAACTCGCCGGGCAGGAAGCATTTCACGAACCGGAAGCCGAACCTGCGGTCCGACTCCAGCCACACGCGCCGGACCGCCTCGCGCTCGGCCGACCAGTCTTCTCGCGGGCAGCCGTTGGAGAGCCACGAGTAGAAGCCCGATCGGCTCACGCCGAGCACGCGGGCCATCATTTTCACCGGGAATTCGGCCTTCTCCGCCAACATCATCCGGTAGCATGCGGCTACGCCTGGCTTTTGGCGAAGAAGGCCGCGGCTTTTTTTCAAGAAGGCGTTCTCCATCTCGAGCTCGCGTATGCGCCTTTTCGCCTCGCGAAGCTCGCGGTCCTCGGCCTTGGGGTCGGGCCCGCCGGCAAGCTCGCGCCGGCGGCTCTGCACCCACTTGTTCACGGTCTTGGAATTCAGGCCCAGTTCTGCGCAGCATTCCGTTATCGGCCTGCCCGTCGAGATGATGTAGTCGGCGGTCTCGCGCCTGAACTCGTCGGTGTACTTGGCGGCTGGGTTGGACATAGCATACCGTCCTCTCGGTCGTCGATGAATGCATTCTAAAGGATTGGGCCTCTAGCATGCGTGTCCGAAAAGACGATACAGGTCAGACAACCCAATCAGACGTCGTCTCGAGCGCGTCCTCTGCACGGTCGAGCGTGCTTCTGGCCTTGGCACCCTGTTTGAACCACGTGCGCAGGTCCTCGAGCGTGCTGCCCGCTGCATACACCTTGATTTTTCGACCGCCCTTCGTAGTCACCGTGCAGCGGTCGCCGCTCTCGCTGTCCTCGTGCGCCGTGACCTTCTTGAGGTAATCGCGGCGGAACGCCACGACGCGGGCATTGCTGATCTCGATGAACCAATCGTCGTCGACAAGCGAAGTGCCCGTGGCACCTCGACTTGCCATCTCCTCGGCGAAGGAGAAACCGAGTTCGCGCTCCTGCCTGCCGATCTCGTAGATACCACGGGCGGGCATGCTGAGCATAAGCAGGGGCAGGAGTCCCCCTATGAACAGGAAGAGGAACGGAACGAGCAAGAGCAAGCGGGCTCCGGCATCGGTGAAAACAGCCATGAAGGCGATCACGAGCGAGAAGACGAGCGCCATGCCGTTGAAAACAATCGTCAACGGCTTGACGGCAGACCAACACAGGCCCGCCTTGGTCATGGGACCGTCGACGGCGTCCGAGACTTCGATGCCCTCTTCCTCCAGACGGGCGAGGAGGTTGAGCGAGCACACCCCCTCGAGGCTTATCGAGCAGAACTTTCGATCGCCCTCGAACAGGTCGATCCTCATCATCTGCGTGTGAAGCGTTGCATGGGTGATGTTGCCGAACGTCGTCTCCTTGCGGATGCCGAAGGCGTTACGCGAGAGAATTCGCTCACCGTCCACGTCGATGCGCGGGATGCTCAGCAGGGCCCAGATGGCCATGCCCGCGAGCGCCATGGCGTGACCGAACCACACAAGTTCGTGGTCCCACTCGCCCAACGAGACGCCCTGCCAGACGTAGACACCCAGCATGAGCAGTTCGAACGCGACGGCGCAGCAGGCGATGATCGTGCGAATGGCAGCGGGCATGCGCACCGTGAAGCGATCGAGGCTGTCCGTCGCCTCACTGCGCTCGCGCGCGCCGCGACGGGCGACCCATGCAGTGAGCGGACCGACGATGAACACCACCATCGCCACGCGCAGGAACGATTCGAGTATGTCGCCCATATTAACCACCATCCCAATAGAAAACGTGAATTTGGGAGACTATAGCAGAGCGAAGCGATCTGCACGGCATCGTCCGGGTGTTTTCGGCATACGGTGGAAACCAGCGGCAGCGGACGTTGAGAACTCACCCAAAAGACGCGATTCGACCGAAGCGATTCTTCTTGACTTGGTCTCAATGTGATACGACATACGCCACTACCTGCGCGGTCTTGCGGCCCTGATCGAAGAGGGTCACACCGATGAGGCGCTCGAGCGCATCGACGCGCTTTGCGAGACCAACGACCGCACCGCTGTGCGCCGCTACTGCGCCAACGAAACGGTCAACATTGCGCTCTCGTCGCTTTCCGCGGACATCAACGCGCACGGCATCACCGCCGACCTGCGAGCCGCCGTGCCCGAAACCGTCCACGTGGGCGATGCCGATCTGTTCAGTGTGGTATCGAACGCCCTGGACAATGCCATCGCCGCGGCGAGCACCGCCCCCGAAGGCAAGCGGTTTGTCGACCTGGACCTTCGCTACGAAGACGGTCAGCTTCTATTGCTGGTTTCCAACACATTTGGACGGGCGCCGCACATGGTCGACGGCACGCCCGTGGCTCAGCACGCCGGTCACGGCTTTGGCACCAAGAGCATTAAACTCGCCGTGGAGCGCATGAACGGCAGCTGCCAGTTCCGCATTAACGGCGATCGGTTTGAGCTGCGCGCTGTGATGTAAGGGCGCGGGCGCGACGGATTTGCGTTCCGCGGGTACGGCTCGCCCGCTCGGGGTCGTTTGTCGACGCGGGCTCGCTACAGCGGAGCGGCCGCCGGAGTCAGCTGCTTGATGTAGGCCCACATGCGCTGCTTAGCGGCCTTGTCGGTGAGTGCCGCCTCAAAACCGTCGAGCGCGAGCACACGGCGACCCTGCACATGGGCGACCAAGCCGGGCTTGAGCATGGCGGTGTCGAAGTCATCGATCGCCACGAGCATATCGGCGTAGGTCTCGCGCATGGCGTCAGCCGCGTTGTTGTCGAGCAGTAGCACCGCCTCGGGGTCCAAAGCCTCAAGCGCCTCACGGAACAGCTCGCACGGCAGCGTCTCGCCCACAGCGACCGCTCCGTCACCTGCGCCGGCGACGCTTGCCAGCACGCAAAAATCCTCGGGCGCGTAGCCGATGGCCCCAAGCGCCTTGCGCAACGCCGCGCCATCCGGGCCAGCGGCAAGCTCGCCACCCGAACGCTCGGCCTCGTCCAAATCGCCTTTGACCAGCACGATCGGCGAGCACGCGTTGCCCGCGATACGCACGCCACGGACCGCAAGCGATGTGAGCTCCTGCTCGGCCGCCTGGGCGATGGCTTCTTTTTTCTGGCTTTGTGACGTGGACATGCGCTCTCCAATCGTTTGCGTGCCCACCATTATATAAAAGAGCCGCCTGCGAGTGGTTGCTTTGCGGGCGGCTGGGTATAAGCACGGTCGTACTGAGTTTTACGCGGCCAAGCCGCGTCACATTATGGAGGTCACCATGGCTGACATTAAGCAGATTACCCCCGAGAACTTCGATTCCGTCGTTAGCGACAGCCTGCCCGTGCTGGTCGATTTTTGGGCACCGTGGTGCGGGCCCTGTCGATCCCTCTCGCCCATCGTTGACGAGGTTGCCGATGAACTGGCGGGCAAGCTTGCCGTTGCCAAATGCAACGTCGACGACAACCAGGACCTGGCCATGAAGTATGGCGTCATGAGCATCCCCACGCTGATTGTGTTTAAGAACGGCGAGGAGATTGACCGCTCGGTTGGCGCTCTGCCCAAGGCGAGGCTGCAGGCGCTGCTGGAGAAACATCTGTAATACGCTTGTTACATGTTGCCGTCTGTCTGCCGTCCATGAGCGCTTTTACGCCGCTCGCCGGACTTCTGAATGCACCGAGTGCAACCACGGATAGTATGGTAGTCACAAACAGCCCCCAGTGAACGGGTGCGGGTCGCACAGACTCGCACCCGTTTTCTTATGCAGCTGCGCGCAAAGCGGGCGTAGTAAAATCTGAACCACTGAACTGCCCCATACAAAAGGAGATTTCCCATGCATGATGTTGGAATGAACATGAGCCAGCTTGCCATGAGCGTCAAACAGGTCGACGACACCATCGAGCTCGCTCACGAATGGAGCCATCAGTTGCTGCATGCGACCGAGAATTTTGACATGGAGCGCATCGGCGCCAAGCTCGAGGCCGCCATGGCCGCGTTGCACGAGGCGCATGACGCGCTCGAGGGCTACGAGGAAGCCATCGAGGCCGACCACAACTCCGTCGGCTCCGTGAAGCTGGTGTAAGGTGGCCGAACACGAGCACGGCTGCGGGTACGAGCACGAGCATCCGCACGGGGCGGACGGTGACGCGGGCTGCCACTGTAGTGGCTCCGGCTCCGAGCTGGTCCGTTTTTCGGTTACCGCACCGGATGACCTGCTGCGCCGTTTTGACGAACAGATCGCGCGCCGCGGCGACGTGGCCAACCGCTCCGAGGCCGTGCGCGACCTGATTCGCGCCTCGATCGCCAAGGAGCAGATGCGCACGCCCGACGAGCATGTTATCGGGTCGCTCACCATGATCTACGACCACCATACCGGCGACCTGACGCGCCGTCTGGACGAAGTGCAGCACGACTACACCGACGAGATCGTATCGACCATGCACGTGCATCTGGATCACCACAACTGTCTGGAGATCCTGGCACTCAAGGGTCGCGGCGAGCGCATCTACGAACTAGCCGATCGCCTGCTGGGCCTGCGCGGCGTTAAGCACGGCGAGCTCACGTGTGCCGCCACCAGGCAGAGCCTGGGGCTGTAGCGGGATTTCCCGCAGCGCACCTGCCAAAAAGGGACAGGTTTGTTTTGGCAGGTTTAGCGTTTTACCTACCAAAATAAACCTGTCTATTTTGGTCGGTTTTGATGAGGAGTGTCGCATGCGGCATGTGCATATTCATGTGACGGGCATTGTGCAGGGCGTTGGCATGCGGCCATTTGTGTATCGCGAGGCTATGGCGCATGACATTTACGGCTGGGTGCTCAATGCGGGCGACGGCGTGCATATCGAAGCGCATGCTCCGGCCGATGCGCTCGATGCTTTTGTTGCCGCGCTTTCTGAGCATGCGCCTGCGGCGGCTCGCGTTGAGCGAGTCGATGTTGCGGATTTGGAGCCTGGCGGCTGGAGCGCTGCCGATGAGCAGGACTTTCGCATTGTGGCGTCGCAGGATCAAACCGCGCACACCACACTTGTCTCGCCCGATATCGCCACCTGTGACGATTGCCTGCGCGAGCTGTTCGACCCCGCCGATCGGCGCTATCACTACCCTTTTATCAACTGCACCAACTGCGGGCCGCGCTTTACCATCATCCGCTCGCTGCCTTATGACCGAGCGGCCACGTCGATGGATCGTTTTCCCATGTGCCCCGAGTGTGCCGCAGAGTATGCCAATCCACTCGACCGTCGCTTTCACGCGCAACCCGATGCCTGCTTTGATTGCGGGCCGCATATTACGTGGCGCGAGGCTGTGAACGGCGATGCGTACGGGAATTCGTCCGCGACACCGGCCGTCGGTACCACACGCGAGGCCAGCGACGCTATCATCGAGCGCTGCGTTGAGCTGCTGGCCGACGGTGGCATCGTCGCCATCAAGGGCCTGGGCGGATTCCATCTATCCTGTGACGCTGCCAACGAGCAGGCGGTGGCCGAGCTGCGCCGTCGCAAACGCCGCAGCAACAAACCACTTGCCGTTATGGTGCGCAGCCTTGCTGATACCGAGCGCCTGTGTCATATCGACGATGCTGAACGCGATCTGCTCGCCGGCAGTATCCGCCCCATCGTGCTGCTGCGCCGGCGCACTGTTGGCGAGGGCAACGGCGGTTCCCCCGACTTCCTCGCCCTCGCGCCATCTGTCGTGCATGACTTGCCCGAGCTCGGCATCATGCTCCCCTATACGCCGCTTCAACATCTGTTGCTTGCCGCGGCAGAAGCCTGCGGTATGCACGCGCTCGTCATGACCAGCGGAAACCTGAGCGAAGAACCCATAGAAACCGACGACGATCTTGCCTGGGAACACCTCGTTGCCGCCGGCATTGCCGACGCGTTGCTCGGTAACGACCGCGCGATCCTCTCGCGCTACGACGACTCCGTGGTACGCGTGGTCGACGGCATCGTTATGCCCGTTCGCCGCGCTCGCGGATATGCACCCCAGCCGCTGCCGTTGCCGGCGCTCGACGGCGCTCCGTCCTGCGTGCTCGCTTGCGGGCCACAACAAAAGGCCACGATTGCGCTCACGCGTGAAGGGACGAACGGCGAGGCAACCTGTTTTGTCTCGCAGCATATCGGCGATGTTGAAAACGGCGGGACCTTCGATGCCTGGAACGCCGCGCGCACGCGCTTGGAAAACCTCTTTGACTTGGCGCCCGCCGCCTTAGCATGCGACATGCATCCCAGCTATCTGTCGAGCCAGTGGGCGCGCGAACAGGCGCAGAAACAGGGTATGCCGCTTGTTGAAGTTCAACATCATCATGCGCACATCGCGAGCGTGATGGGCGAGGCCATCGCCGCGGGCCAGCTTACAACCGACGCGCGTGTCCTTGGCATCGCCTTTGACGGCACCGGCGCCGGCACCGATGGGACCATTTGGGGCGGCGAGTTTCTTGTCGCCAGCCTTGGCAGCTTTGAGCGCGCCGCGCATTTGCGCACCTGGGCGCTCCCCGGCGGAGCGGCCTCCGTGCGTGACGCCCGCCGCAACGCCTTCGCCTTGCTCAGCGAACTTGGCCTACTCGAGCACCCAGGCACCGCTCGGCTTTTGGACAACCTCGACGAGCAAACGCGCAGCGTGACAGCCACCATGATCGAGCGCGGTATCAACGCCCCGCGTACCAGCAGCATGGGGCGTCTCTTTGATGCCGCGGCAGCAATTCTGGGCATCTGCGACAAGGCAACCTACGAGGGCGAACCCGCCATAGAACTCGAAGCCGCCGCCTGGCGCGCGTTCAGCAGTGAAAGTGCCTGCCCCACCGGCAATATGGCCAGCTTTTCCGTAACCGAATCATCCCGTCCGGACGACTGCCATGTTCTGAACTCCAGGCCGCTTTTTGAGGCGCTTTTGGAGGGAATCAGGACCGGCGTGCCCGCCGGCAAGCTCGCGCTCGACTTCCATGTCACCATCGCACGCGCGTCGGCCCGCATCGCAAGCGAGATCTGCGTCCGTGAAGACCTCGACACCGTCGTGCTCTCGGGCGGCGTGTTCATGAACCGACTTTTGCTTCGGCTCCTTACCCACGAACTCAAAGACGCCAGTCTTGCCGTCTTGGTCCCCCGCTCCGCGCCCGTCAACGACGGCTGCATCGCCTACGGTCAGGCCGCCATCGCTCGCGCTCACCTCGCGCAGACAGCATCGCGATAGGCTGTTTTGCCAGCCTGCGCGCCGCCGTCTCACAGGTGTAACGCGTTTGCTCGTGACTCCCGCGAGCGCTACCATCAACTGATGGGTAATTAGGCGCCTATCCAGCGCAAAACGTATAAAAGGGGAACATTATGTGCCTTGCCGTTCCCGGTAAAGTGGTCAAACGCGACGACGACCTTAAGGCGACCGTCGACATGATGGGCATCGAGCGCCCCGTTTCGCTGCGCCTCGTGCCGACGGCACAGGTAGGCGACTATATTCTCGTACACGCCGGCTTTGGCATCCAGATCGTCGACGAGCAGGAAGCGCAAGAAACGCTCGAGCTCGTTAATGCCATGACCGAACTGGCCGAAGAAGACCAACTGGCCAGCAATCCGGCCGAGGCATACTAGTGGCGGCCGGACAGCCGGCGCGCTCCGGTATCGACTTTTCGGCATTTCGCGACCCCAAGCTGGCTCGCGAGCTCATCGATCGTATTCATGAGCTTGTCGGCGACCGCGCCATCAACCTTATGGAAGTCTGCGGCACGCACACCGTGAGCATCGGTCGCTATGGCTTTCGCTCCATTATGCCTGCCGGGCTCAAACTGCTGAGCGGTCCGGGTTGCCCCGTCTGTGTTACCGCCAACCGCGATATCGACCATGCAATCGCGCTCGCCAAGATGGACGGCGCCATCATCACCACCTTTGGCGACATGATGCGCGTGCCCGGGTCGTCTACCTCGCTCGCCGCGCAAAAGGCGGCGGGGCGCGATATTCGCATTGTGTACTCCCCGCTCGATGCACTCGATATCGCCGAACACAACCCCGACCGCCCGGTCATCTTTATGGGCGTGGGTTTTGAGACCACAACGCCCACCATCGCCGGCGCCATTTTGGAGGCAGACGCGCGCGGACTTTTGAACTTTTCGGTCTATTGCGCCCACAAGACCACGCCGCCGGCGCTGCGCGCCATCGCCAACGATCCCGAGACCACTATCGACGGCTTTATCCTGCCGGGGCACGTCGCCACCATCACGGGCCTGGCGCCCTTTAGCTTTTTGGTCGACGAGTTCAATACCCCGGGCGTGGTCACGGGATTTGAGCCGGTCGATATCCTGCAGGGCATCTGCATGCTGGTCCAGATGGTTGTCGAGAGCAGGCCGGCGATCGACAACGCCTACCGCCGCGGTGTCAATGCGAACGGCAACCCCGTGGCGCGCCAGCTGGTCGAGCAGGTGTTTGAGCCGTGCGACACCACATGGCGCGGTCTGGGGCCGATTGCCGGCTCGGGGCTCGCCATTCGTCCCGAGTTCTCGCGCTTTGATGCCCGCGTTCGCTTTGACGTGCCCGTTGAGGCGACGGTTGAGCCGCGCGGATGCCGCTGCGGCGACGTGCTGCGCGGGGCCATTACGCCGAGCAGCTGCCCGCTCTTTGGCCACACCTGCACGCCCGAGCATCCTGTCGGACCGTGCATGGTGAGCTCCGAGGGCAGCTGCGCGGCGTACTACCGTTACCGAGTCTAGCCCGAACGCCCCCGTGTGCTGACACCTCCCACGATTGGAGTTTTCGATATGTCCCATAGTGTCTCCGATAGCACTGTCTTGCTGGGCCACGGCTCCGGCGGGCAGATGATGAAGCGCATCATCGACGAAGTCTTTTTGGATGCCTTTGGCTCGCCCGAGCTGCTCGAGGGCAACGACGCCGGCGTCGCCGCGCTGCCCGCGAGCGGGCGCATCGCCATGTCGACCGACAGCTTTGTAGTCTCGCCGCAGTTCTTCCCCGGTGGCAACATCGGCCGCCTCGCCGTGTGCGGAACCGTCAACGACGTCGCGACCTCGGGCGCCAACGTGCGCTACCTATCGTGCGGCTTTATCCTCGAAGAGGGCTATCCCATGGATAAGCTCCAGCAGATTGTGCAGACGATGGCCGAGACGGCGCACGAGGCGGGCGTGTCCATAATCACGGGCGACACTAAGGTGGTCGAGCGCGGCGGGGCCGACGGCGTCTATATCAATACCGCCGGCGTGGGCGAGGTACCCGCGGGCGTGGCGCTCAGCGGCGCAAACTGCAAGCCCGGCGACGTCATCCTGGTGTCGGGTACACTCGGCGACCACGGCATCGCCATCATGAGCCAACGCGAGGGCCTGGCGTTTTCGAGCACCATCGAAAGCGATGCCGCGCCGCTCAACCACCTGATTGCCGATGTGCTTGCCACAGCACCCGACACACGCTGCTTCCGCGACCCCACGCGCGGTGGCCTGGCCTCGACGCTCAACGAGTTTGCGCAGGCCAGCGGCGTTGCGATGGAGGTCGATGAGGACGCCGTGCCCGTGCGTCCCAATGTGCAGGCGGCTTGCGAGATGCTCGGCTATGACGTGCTGCAGGTGGCAAACGAGGGCAAGATGGTCGCCGTGGTGCCGGCCGAACAGGCCGATGCGGCCCTAGCCGCCATGCGTTCCGCACGCTACGGCGAGAACGCCGCGATCATCGGCCGCGTGCTGCCGCTTGGATCGGACGCTCGACCCGCCGTGCGCGTACGCACCGGCTGGGGTTCGACCCGCATCCTCGACATGCTCGTGGGAGAACAGCTGCCGAGGATTTGCTAGCGGCACATTCTCGCAGACGGCGCGATGCAGCTCGATATCCCTTGAAGATGTTCAGATTCCAAACAAGCCCGATGCGTAAGCCCAGTATTATGAGGTGCGTTTTTAAACCCAATGACGGGAGCTTTCATGGCAGCAGCTTTTTCCCATGTGATCTTTGATCTGGATGGCACCATCCTCAACACGCTCGAGGACCTGGCGGCCGCTAGCAACCATACCTGCGAGACGCACGGCTGGCCCACGTTTGCCGTAGACGAGTACCGCTACAAGGTGG
The DNA here is from genome assembly GCA_902466735.1 of uncultured Collinsella sp. Taxonomy (GTDB): domain Bacteria; phylum Actinomycetota; class Coriobacteriia; order Coriobacteriales; family Coriobacteriaceae; genus Collinsella. Next base: position 11,719 of record CABQSB010000027.1, on the reverse strand, counting down.
GAAACGGCATGCTCAAGCTGGTCGAACGCTTTATGCCTGCCGAGTATGCGGGCGACGGTCGCATGTTTGAGCAGACGCTTGCCGAGTTTAGGGCCTATTACGGCGAGCACAAGGAGGACCACACTGCCCCCTATGCCGGTACTATCGAGATGCTCGACCGCCTGCGCGCCGCAGGTGTGCAGCTTGCCGTGCTCACTAACAAGGACCACGTCTCGGCGGCTCCGCTTATCGAGAAGTATTTTGGTTCCGAGCGCTTTGCGCTGGTACAGGGCCGTGTCGATGCGTTTCCGCCCAAGCCCGAAGCGCCCGTCACACTGCATGTGATGGAAGAGCTAGGCGCCGATCCGTCGACCACGCTCTATGTGGGCGATTCCAATGTCGATATCCTGACCGGTCACAACGCCGGCCTTAAGAGTGCGGGCGTCAGCTGGGGCTTCCGAGGCCGCGCAGAGCTCGAAGCAGCCGGTGCCGACTACGTGGTTGACACGCAGGAAGAGCTCGCGGCGCTGATCCTGGGCGAGTAACGCCAGCGCTGCCCAACCCAGCCGCCGCAATGCCGTTGCGCGGAAAGTAGTCGTTGGGGACGTTCTTAAACGACTGGTCAAACAATGGCAACGCCGCAGGTAGAGGACGGGCAGCGAGCGGGCACCAGAGCGAACAAATTGGCATGAAAAGAGGACGGCATAGACCTTCTGGTCATGCCGTCCTCTTTGAATGACAAGTTGTCGCTCTGGCGCCCGCGCAGCGTCGAACAGTTACGGCGTTTGGTAAAACGCCGTAACTCCCCTAGCTCATCATGGCATTCATCATCTCGTTGGTTGCGGAATCGTCGGCAGACCACTCGCCGTCGTCATTGCAGGAATACTTGAAGGTGACCTTGGTGTCCTTGGTCTTAGCAGCTTTGGTCACATCGACCATAACCTGACCGGCCATCTTGTACAGCTCGTCATCGGAAGGCATCGAATCGAGCGCGGCGACCTTCTCCTGATACTGGGTGGCAAAATCCTCAACGATCTGGTTCATGGACTTGCAGGTAATGGTGACCTCGGCAGTTGCGGTGCCCTTGTCCTCGTCGACCGTCACGTCGCCGATCTTGTAGTCAAAGCCCTCGAGATAGCTCTTGGCGTACTCCTTGGGATCGATGCCCAGCTGCTCAAACTCGTCGCCCGAGGCCTCTTCCAGGCCGGCGAGGAAGTCGTCGCCGCCGTTCTTGACCTCGTCAAACTGCGTCGAAAGATCCTCGGTGATGAATTCCTCGACCGAAGGGCCTCCGCAGCCGGAAAGCAGGACCACGCACGCAACCAAGACGGCCATGAGGGGCGCAAGCAGCAGCTTCTTTTTCATGTTGTTCCTCCAAACAAGCGGCGCCGCGTTCCCTGCGCAGCGCACGTCGTAACAGCAAGTCCATATTAGCGGCCAGGCCCAACCCCCTGCGTCACAAAAGCGCAGGCGGCTCAATTTGACGAACGAACGGCCTATAAAGCAAGCCCCCTGCAATAAAATGCGCCCACTCGGCCCATTAAAAAAGGGCGGCCGGATAACCCGACCACCCTTGCACATCCTTATGTTGTCGCAGTTTACTTGCGGACGACCTTAACGATGGCGTCGCCGGCGGCGACAGCGGAGTCGGCCTCGACGGCGAGCTCAACGTCGGCAAACTCGGCGGTGTTGGACACGGCCACGACGACACAGTCCTTGTAACCGGCAGCAGCGATCTTGGCGCGGTCGATCTTGAGCATGGGCTGGCCAGCCTTAACGACATCGTCGGCCTTGACGAAGCCCTCGAAGCCGTCGCCGTTCATGTTGACGGTATCGACGCCAACGTGCACCAGAACCTCGATGCCGCTATCGGACTGCAGGCCCACGGCGTGACCCATGGTGACGGTCACCTTGCCGTCGCAGGGAGCGTAGACCAGATCGTCCTCGGGCCACACGGCGCAGCCCTTGCCCAGAACCTCGCCACCAAAGACGGGATCGGGCACGTCGGCCATCTTGATGACCTTGCCCTTGACGGGCGAGCACAGCACGTCGGCGCCGGCAGAAGCAGAGATGGAGGCCGGAGCAGCGGCAGCCGCGGGCTCAGCCTTCTTCTTGAACATGTCAAACAGACCCATACGTTTTCTCCTCTTGATTCAGCGCAACGTTATGCGCATGCCTATGGTGATTATAGTGCCAAATGGTTCAAATGCTAAGGTGGGGACTCGAATCACGAGCCCATCCCAAGGCTTTTCCCCGGTGGCACCCATCTTGTCGATTAAGCCAGGCCCTCGGCACCGTTGGACTTGATGATCTTCTGGTAGGCGAAGAAGCTGTCCTTGCGGCGGCGCTCGTAGGTGCCGGTGCCGTCATCGTACTTATCGACGTGGATAAAGCCGTAGCGCTTGCGCATCTCGCCGGTGCCGGCCGAGACCAGGTCGATGGGACCCCACCAGGTATAGGCGATCAGGTCGACGCCGTCCTCGATGGCCTCGCCCATGGCTTTGACATGGCTCTGGAGGTAGGCGATGCGGTACGGGTCGTGGATGGAGCCGTCCTCCTCCACCTCGTCGTAGGCGCCCATGCCGTTCTCGACCACCATCAGCGGAATCTCGTAGCGGGCGTAGATCTCGTTGAGGGCGATGCGCAGGCCCGTCGGGTCAATCTGCCACCCCCAGTCGGTGCTCTCGAGGTAGGGGTTCTTGCCGCCAAAGGCCATATTGCCCTCGGTCATCTCGTGGTCCTTATGGGTGCCCACGGTGCCCGACATGTAGTAGCTAAAGGTGTAGAAGTCAACCTTGCCGTCGGCGATGTCCTGCAGGTCGCCGTCGGCGATGTTAAGCTCGATGCCGTTCTCGGCCCAGAAGCGCTTGGCGTAGAACGGGTACTTGCCGCGCACCTGCACGTCGGAGCAGTACCAGTTCATGGTGTTCATCTCCTGCTGGGTGGCAAGGACGTCGGCCGGGTCGCACGTGGCGGCATAGGACAGGATAAAGCAGTCCATGTTGCCCATCTTGAACTGCGGGTAGTGCTCGTGGGCGTAGCGCACGACGCGACCGCTGGCGACAAACTGGTGATGCAGGGCCTGCATACGGGCCTGCGGCGTGGCGTGGACCGCCGAAGCCGGACCCTCAAAGCCCTGGATCATGCTGGTCTCAAAGAGGTTGCCCATGTCCTGGGTGCCGCAGTTGATCTCGTTGAAGGTGAGCCAGAACTTGACCTTGTCCTGGTAACGGTCGAAGACGGTCTGGCAGTACTTCTCAAAGAAGCCGATGAGCTCGCGGCTCGCCCAGCCGTTGTATTTCTCGACCAGATGATAGGGCATCTCGTAGTGCGACAGGGTCACGAGCGGCTCGATATTGTGAGCACGCAGGCAGTCGAAAACGCGATCGTAGAAGGCGAGGCCGGCCTCGTTGGGCTCGGCGTCGTCGCCGTTGGGGAAGATACGGCTCCAAGAGATGGACATGCGGAACATGGTAAAGCCCATCTCGGCGAACAGCGCGATGTCCTCCTCGTAGTGATGGTAGAAGTCGATACCGTCATGATTGGGATAGAAGCGGTCGGGGTCGATGTCGATCGTAATCTGACGCGGCTCCTTGTAGCTGCCGCCCAGGAAGTGGTCGTCGACGGAAGGGCCGCGGCCGTCAACGTTCCATGCGCCCTCAAACTGGTTTGCGGCCGTAGCGCCGCCCCAATAGAAGCCCTCGGGGAACTTGATGTTTGCCATGAGCATCTCCTTTGCATCGCGGTTCGATAAGCCGAGTATCGCCCACGCACGCGACAGGCAGGGGCAGGGGTGCCAAACCCGACACTTCTTTTCGCAGCGGCACCCCGCCGCCACCCCGCCCCTGACACTTCCTGACACCTGCCAAAAAGGGACTGCCAAAAAGGGACAGGTTTATTTTGGTCGGTTTTATCTGGGCAAACGCTGGCGATACGCTGCCGGCGTGCAGCCATAGCGCTCGGCAAACTTTTTGTAGAAGAAGCTCATGTTGGCGTAGCCGACCTCGCGCGCCGCGGCTTCCGCAGTGGAGCCGGCGTCGAGCAGTGTTGCCGCGCGTGTTAGGCGACTCTCCTGCACGAGCTGCATAAACGTGCGTCCCGTCTGCCGTTTGAGCAGCGCGCTTGCGTAGTTGGGACTCAGATGGAGGTGGCGAGCTACGTCCTCGAGCGTACAATCGCAGGCATGGCGCTCGATGTAGCCCACGGCGGCCGCGACCTGCGCCGAGGGAAGTGTAGGTTTGCCCGCTTGCAGCAGTGCGGCCTCATAGCTTTGCATCAGCTCAATCAACAGCAACTCAAACAGCTTCGACACGATCTGGGGACTCGCAGCCGTCGGCTCCAGAAGCTCGCACAGCATCTCCTGCATATATCGGCGCACGCGGCGGCTGTTGCCCGTGCGGAAATGCACATGACCGCGGTGGTCGGTTTCGTCATTGAGGGCATTAATGAGGAACTGCGAGACGGTGCTTGACGGCGACAGGCTCTGCTCTAGGCTGCGGTGCAACATCGGCCGCGAGATGACGATGCTCAGCATAATGTCATGCTCGCCGAGCTCGCCTACGGCATGTGGACAGGCGGCGTCGAGTAAGAGCACCTCGTTTTGGGCAAGCATAAGCTGTTCGCCGTTGACGGTCTGCGGCGCATGCCCGCGATAAACATAGCTGATTTCGACATAATCGTGCACATGCTCCGGTACAGGGTTGAAGCGCGAGTTGCGCACGATTGATAGGCCCTCAGGCATGCCTTCTTGGTGCAAGGCTCGCGTCGGGTCACCGATTTTATGGATATGTTTTTCACTGATATTCTGTTGATGACCCCAGCTGAACGCATCATTCCAGTCATAGCGGGCGCCCGCGTGGTAAGCACGCTCGCTGTCGGTCAGCTCGAGCAGAAGGCTGTCTAAACGTGCAAGATCCATGGCATCACAATCGTTGATTCGGTCATATTCTGCTGTGGTTTTGATATTAGCAGGACGGCGCGCTCGGCGTACTCTGACTTCAATCGATTTAAAAGGTTGGTTTTAGAGGAGTGGATATGGCGGCATACGACAACCATGTGCTTCCGTTCTTGTGGCTCAAGGGCGAGGCGCACGAGACGATTACCGAATACCTGGAGCAGATCGCCGGTGCGAACATCCGCGAGGTCTGCCTCGAATCGCGCACGCATCCCGAGTTTTGTCGCAACGGCTGGTGGGCTGACCTGCGTTTTATCATCGGCGAGTGCAAGCGCTTAGGGTTGAAGATCTGGCTGCTCGACGACGCCCATTTCCCCACGGGCTACGCCAACGGCGCGCTTGCGGGCGAGAACGTCGACCCCGCGCTTAAGAAGACCGTGCTCAAACATCGCACGGTTACGGTCGTCGGTCCCCAGCCGTCCACGGTCATCAAGCTCGGCAATCTTATGGATCACACGGAGCGCTTTGTGGGCGCGGCGACTTTCGACGCCGCCGGCGCACCGCTCGACCTTGAGCTCTCCGTTGAGCAGGCCGACGGCACCCCCGCTCGCCTGCGTTTTGACGCGCCCGCCGGCATCACCACCGTCGAGCTCTTCGTCACCAGCCAAAAGACCGGCTTTCGCGATGAGTACATCAACATGGTCGACGCCGATTCGTGCCGTGTGCTCATCGATGCCGTCTACGAGCCCACGTTTGAGCACCTGGGCGACGAGTTCGGCTGCACCATACTGGGGTTCTTTACCGATGAGCCGGGCTTTATGAACGAGAAGGGCACGGCTCTCGACGATGATTCTACCAGCAGCTTTATTGGACGCGGCGATATGTCACTGCCCTGGTCGGACGAGCTTGCCAGCCGCCTGTGCAATGCACTTGGCGAGGACTGGCTCACCAAGCTACACGGCCTTTGGACACGCGAGGCAGATGGTGCCCGAGCCCGTCACGCCTACATGGACATTGCCACGCAACTCTACCGCGCATGCTTTGACGAGCAGATTGGCGACTGGTGCCGCGAGCGCGGCGTCATGCACATCGGACATGTGATTGAGGACAAAAGCTGCCACACGCGCCTGGGCCAGGGCGCCGGACACTACTTCCGCGCGGTCGCCGGGCAGGATATGGCGGGCATCGACGTTGTCATCAACCAGCTCGCCCCTGGCGTCGACCACGGACGCTACAGCTACTTCCACGGCGCGTGGAATATGGAGTTCTTTACCTACGCGCTTGCCAAGCTGGGCTCTTCGGCCGCGCGTCTCGACCCAAAAAAGCAGGGGCGCTGTATGGCCGAGGTCTTCGGCGCCTTCGGCTGGCACGAGGGCCTTCGCGAGATGAAATGGATCGCCGACCACATGCTCGTCCGCGGTATTAACTGGTTTACGCCGCACGCATTTAGCATGGCGCCCTTCCCCGATTGGGACTGCCCGCCGCACTTTTACGCACACGGCAACAATCCGCAATGGCCGCACTTTGGCCAGCTCATGAGCTATATGAACCGTACGGCAACGCTGCTTTCGGGAGGCAGCGCCGCGCGTCCCGTCGCCATCCTGTACCACGCCGATGCCGAGTGGGCCGGCAGCGCCATGCCTATCGAGCGCGTGGCTGCCGAGCTCACGCGCGCGCAGATCGACTTTGATTTTGTGCCCGCCGAGGCTTTTGAGGATGAGGACCGTTACGAGGTTTCGATTGCCGATGGAATGCTTACCATAAACGATTGTCGTTACCAGGCGTTTGTTATGCCAGGAGCTTCATTTATTGGCTCGGCGACGGCGCAGGCCGTAAGGCGCATGATGGCGGCGGGCGTTATGGTCCTCGCTGTCGACGAGGTGTCGAGCGCGCTTTACGACGCCGATGGCGTGGTTGAACTGGGTGAACTTGCAGCGACTCCGCTTGCCGATATGGCGGGCGTGCTGGCGAGCGCTGGGCTGCAGACGGTTGTCACCGACACGCCCCAGCCCTGGCTGCGCGCGCTTCGTTACGAGCGCGCCGACGAGACCTACGTCATGTTGGTCAACGAGCATCCGCGCGAGCGCATCGGCTGCACAGTTAAACTCGCGCAAGGCGAGCGACTTTGCGGCACGCGCCTCGACCTGTTGAATGGCACCGATCCCGTTGTGTTTGACGGAACGCTTGAGCTCGCACCCTTCGAGAGCTGCTTCGTTGCCTTGGAGACGGACGGCGAGCTTGAGTCCGGGGACGGCGCGGACATGGGCTCGAGCGATGCGCTCGCCCTCGACATCAACGGACCTTGGACCGTCGCCCTCTCCCCTGCCGACAGCGGAACCTTTGGCGCCCCGCAGGAACTCGAGCACTTATGCGATCTCACTGCCGAGCGATTCCCCGATGCATGCGGGACGTTCCGCTATCGCACGTTGTTCGAGCTGGCGAACGACCTTGCCGATGCCACAATCGACCTGGGAGATGTCTACGAAGTCGCGGCACTTACGCTCGACGGACACCCACTCGGCACACGCATCTGTCCGCCCTATCGCTTTGCCATCAACCCACTTGCTGCCGGCACGCACGAACTCACCGTCGACGTCATCAACACGCTCGATCATGCGATTCCCGACATCTTCGCCCTCACCGAACCCATCGCCCCGAGCGGCATCCTCGGTCCCGTTACCCTTTGCGGGCAAAACCTGCCAAAATAAACCTGTCCCTTTTTGGCAGGCTTGTTGAGTGTGGGAGTTCGCATGGATATCAAACGCAAGATTTCCGAGGCACAGGGCCTTACCCCTACCGAGCAACAGCTCGGCATCTCGGCCCTTGCCATGGGCGAAGACGTCCGCGGACTCTCCATCAAGGAGTTTGCCGCGCGCGCCAATGTTTCGGTCGCGAGCGTCCACCGCTTTTGCAAAAAGCTCGGCCTCGAGGGCTTTAAGGACCTCAAGGTCGAGCTCATCCGTCTGGTGACCGAGGCGGGCAACCGGCGCGACGTGGACATCAACTTTCCCTTCGATGCCGCCTCCACCCCTGCACAGGTGATGGAGCGTATGGAGGGGCTCTATCAGACCACTTTGGCCGAAACGCAGGAGCTGCTCGACCCCACACAGCTCGACCAGGCCGCCAAGCTTATCGTGCGCGCCGGCACCGTGGACATCTACACGGGCTCGCATAATCTGTATCCAGCGGGAATGTTCCGCGATCGCCTGCTTTCCGCCGGCAAAAGCGCGACGTGCCACGACAGTGTCGAGGCGCAGGTGCGTACGGCGCTCGCCTCGGGCCCCGACCATGTGGCAATCGTTATCTCCTACAGCGGCCTTGCCCCCAACCTCAAGGACATCTTGCCGATCCTCAGCAGTCGACATGTCCCGGTCATCGTCATCGGCACGCCTTATTGCGCCCGCATTCACCCCGGCTTTGCCGCCCACCTTACGGTGAGTGACCACGAGAGCATGACGCACCGCATCACGCAGTTCGCCAGCCACATCGCCGTGCAATACGTGCTCGATTCGCTCTACAGCAGCTACTTCGCCAAAGATTACGCCCGCTGCTCTGAGTTCTTAGAGCGGTCGTTTCCCTACACCCGCCTGCCCGGGCTCAAGTAGCGACGAGCGTGGATCATCGGACACTAACCTAACGAGCGTGGATAATCTCCCACTTTGAGCCCGCGCACAGGCCAAAACCGGGAGATTATCCACGCTCATTTTGGGTCCCCTGGGAACGCATGAGGAGGGCGGATAGAAAGCCGTTATTTGCGAGGCGTCAGCGACGTAAAGAGTCCGTGTTGGTTGCAGTAAAGATATATCCTGCCGCGCCCGGTAATATGGAAGCGCGGCTGCACCGATTGCTCTGGATAGAGCTTCTTAAAGCAGATGCCATCCATAGTCGCATATGCCACAAAGCTAATGTAGTGATCCTTGGTCATGGGATGATCGAGCGTGACGTACCAATCGTCCTCGATGCGCTCGATGGAAAAGGCGTGGTCCGCGTCCGGCTCTTCGGCCTCCTGGGGAAACATCGTGGAGCCACAGCAGCTAAAGCTGCCTTCTCCGAGCGCGTGCACAACGTTTCCGCAGATAGGGCAAACGTAAAAGACGCCTTTGAGCATATTGCCTGCACGGTTGGCGTTGGCCCGAATGTCACCAGCCAAAAGCTCAGCCACGCTTATGCCGAGTCTCTGGGCCAAAGGCTCAACGAGGGAAATGTCGGGAAGGCCGCGGCCGGATTCCCATTTGCTGACGGCTTTATCGGTCACGCCAAGGCTTTCCGCCAGGGCGCGCTGGGTGAGGCCGCGCTCTTCGCGCAGCTGCTTGATGGCATGCGCTGCCAAAAAAGTATGGGAAGCATTGGTTTGCCGTGTCTGGTTCATGGGCTGTCCAATCAAATTGAAGAAATGGAGTGAACCGGTTCGACAGTCAGTATCCATTTGAAGGCCAGGCTCGACAACCTACGCTGCGTAGACATGCGCCAATCGAACGAGCGCGGATTTTTGGACGCTCATCCTGAGTAGTCATTTAAGAACGTCCCCAATGACCACTCATTTATGTCTGTCCCCAATGACTGGGCAACGGCAGCGAGAGCCCCGATGTTTTGGCAACGACAGCGAGCGACGTCCAGGACGAACAAGTTGGCATGAAAAAGGCAAGGCATAGACCTTTTGGTCATGCCTTGCCTTTTGAATGACAAATTGTCGTCCTGGGCGGCGCGCAGCGTCGGCCGGTCCGCCGTTCGGTAGAACGGCGGAACCTACTTGACGCCGTACTGCTCGTAGTAGGCGTCGATGGCGGTCTTGAGCTCGTCGTCGATGACAACCTTGCCGTCGATCTCGTGGTTGTAGAGGGTCTCGACGACCTCGGCCATGGAGACGATGCTCGCGACGGGGAAACCGTACTTGGCCTCGATCTCCTTCTGCGCGGTGGTCACGCCGCCCTTGCCGACCTCCATGCGGTTGAGGGACACGATGAGGCCCTTGATCTCGACATCGGCAGCAGCCTTGACCTTGGGATAGGTCTCGTCGATGGACTTGCCGCTGGTGGTGACGTCCTCGACCATGATCACGCGGTCGCCGTCCTGGGGCTCGTAGCCCAGCAGGTTGCCCTTGTCGGCGCCGTGGTCCTTGGCCTCCTTGCGGTCGCAGCAGTACTTGACCTCCTTGCCGTACAGCTCGTGGTAGGCGATGGCGGTCACGACGGCCAGGGGAATGCCCTTGTAGGCCGGCCCAAACAGGACATCAAAGTCGTCGCCAAAGTTATCGTGGATGGCCTGGGCGTAATACTCGCCCAGCTTCTTGAGCTGATAGCCCGTCACGTAAGCGCCGGCGTTCATAAAGAACGGGGACTGACGGCCGCTCTTGAGCGTAAAGCTGCCGAACTTAAGGACGTCGGACTCAACCATAAACTTGATGAACTCTTGCTTGTAAGCCTCCATGCGGGCTCCTCTCGTAATCGCGTACGTGCCTTCCAGTTTAGCGCAGGCAGGGCGTCGGTGCGGGCGCGCTTTGGGGCCTCAGCATTCTGTAAAGGCTTTGTCAGGGGCAATGGTTTTCCAAACAAAGGGGTTGACACGGCAAACCCCCTCATCAAAAATACGGGCGGATTAAAACGGGTACGAGATACCCAAAGCGCGCCGCGCCCGGCCTTAAGGAGGTGTGCCATGGAAGGCAGTCATAGTCGAAAAACCTGCATGTCGCCCTCGGCACGCCGCGAGGATTCCGCACGCGCATAAGCGCCACGAACCGATCGTCAAAACCACCACAAAGGTGCCTGTCCCTTTGTGGTGGTTCGAGAGCATGACGTGAGCGACATCTAGGTTTTTTGAAGCACATACGACACGTACGCTAACTCCCTTCAACAAGGAGGACCCTATGCTGATGCTCAAAACCGCCACGGTACTCGAAGCCATCTCCAAGCGCCGCCGCACGGCGCGCCCCGCCGCTCACACCGGCCTGTCCAAGAACACCATATTCGCCGCCACCCATAGCGCCGAGGATGCCCTCGTGCTGCTCGACGCCACAGCCGACGGCCTCACCGCCGAGCACGCCGCCGAGCGCCTGAGCGCCGTCGGCCCCAACACCATCGAAGCGCCGACCAAGACGCTCGCCCGCCGCATCGCCGACGCGTTCGTCGAACCCTTCGCTGGCATCCTCGCCGCCCTCGCACTGGTCTCGCTCTACATCGACGTGCTCGCCGTGCCCGAGCTGCAGCGTGACCCCTCCACGGTCATCGTCATCGGCATCATGCTGCTGGTATCGGGCGGCATGAAGTTTATCCAGGAAGCCCGCAGCGGCAATGCGGCCGAGGCCCTTAAGGACCTGGTCTCCAACACCTGCTGTGCCCTGCGCGACGGCGAGCGCGTCGAGATCCCCTTCGACGAGCTCGTCCCCGGCGATGTAATCCGCCTCTCTGCCGGCGACATGGTGCCGGCAGATGCCCGCATCATCACCGCGCGCGACCTGTTTGTGATCGAGTCCGCACTCACCGGCGAGAGCGAGGCCGTCGAGAAGACCGCTGCCATCACCGTCGTCGAGGGTGCCGACGGCTCCGCGCTACCACTCTCTGCCTGCAAGAACATCGTCTTTACCGGCACCTCCGTGCAAAACGGCACCGCCATGGCGCTTGTCGTTGCCACCGGCTCGGACACCTACCTGGGCGGCATCGCCAAGATACTCAACGGGCGCGGCGAGAAGAGCGCGTTTGACCGCGGCGTCTCGAGCGTCTCCATGCTGCTCGTACGCCTCATGCTCGTTATGGCGCCGGCCGTCTTTGCCATCAACGCCGCCACCAAGGGCAACGTCATCGACGCGCTGCTGTTCGCCACGAGCGTGGCCGTGGGCATCACGCCGCAGAT
>CABQSB010000026.1:0-29826 GCA_902466735.1 uncultured Collinsella sp. | reverse complement strand
CGGCTCAGGGCGATATACGCCGTGATGCGCGACCGGGTGCCCTACCGGGAGTAGCCCCGACGGTTGACAAAACTATAGGAACACCCAACGACTACCCAGAATGAGAGTGGATAATCTCCCGTTTTTGGCCTATACCAGCGCTAAAAGTGGGAGATTATCCACTCTCATCGAGCAAGTGTCCGAAATTCCGCCCTCATTCCTTCTTAGGACCCTCCGTCCCCGAGGATTCGAGGCTCGTCTGCCGAATGGTTGATGCGGCAACGATGTCGCCATGTCACACTCATAGGTGGCCTGACCCAACCTGGAAGGAGCCTCCATGAGCCTTGACAACGTAACCCTGCGCGCCGCCACGCTCGATGACCTGGCCGGCATCGCCGCCATCTACAACCAGCTGTGGTGCAACACGCTGCGCAACCGCGGCGACGTCGAAGCTGCCGATTTCTGCGCGCGCTTCAACATTGCCATGCAGCTGCAGCGCTCCCCCATCGCGCTCGTCGCCGAGGCAGAGGGCCGCATTATCGCCGCCTGCTGCATCGGTATCTTCGAGGACGGCAAGCCGCGTACCAACCCCACGTGGGTACCCTGCTACGACGAGATGTTCGCCCAGGCAACCGAGATGGCAAAGACCGCCGATGCCAAACTCGAGGGCTCGCTCTTTGGCGACAGTCGCGAAAAGGCCACGGCCGATCGCTTTGCCGCCACGGGCGACGAGTATGCCCAGGGCCAGCTCAACCTGATCATCATTGTGCCCGAGTGGCAGGGCAAGGGACTCGGCCGCGAGCTCATCGACCTTGCGCGCGCCGAACTCGCCAAAGCCGGGTGCACCAAGTTCTTCCTGATGAGCGACTGCAACTCTGACTGGCAGTTCTACAAGCACCTCAACATGAAACGCATCCTGGAGGATCACAGCCAAGACACCGGCGACGGCTTTATCGTCTACATGTACGGAGGCGACACGCAGGATTAGCCTGAGTGCCACCTCATGGGCTTTCTCCAAAACAGCCCAAACCAATCAGCCACGCCAAAAGGGACATGCCAAAAAGGGACAGGTTTATTTTGGCAGGTTTTATCTGGGCAAATGTCAGCCGCCGCGAGGGAGCTGCCTTCCCTCGCGGCGGTCTTCTAGCAGAAAAACCAAGTGAGTAGGCTTTTTGCAGGAGACCAAGCACGCCCCAAAACGCCACAGCTCTGACCTGCGGTTTTATTGAGTATTTGTTGCGATGTGCTCGGCATATCCAAATAAGTCTACTCACTTGCATCTAAGACGCACCAGATAGGCAAAAACCGCCGCAAAAAGGGGGCCGGTTCCCTTCGCGGCTGTTGTTAATGCGCCGAGCTTGTTATCGTAAAAGCCAATCACGCGCCGAAACCACACTACAGTCTTTCGACTTATACGTTGAGTCCACGCGGGCCACAACATAGCGCGCATCTTTTGCAATGTCGATCTCATCGCATACAGTCTGTAGATGACGGGCGTACTTATCGTGATACGTTCTGGATGATTTTATTTCGATAGCCTTGGGACTCCCTGAGTTTGTACAGTCGAGCAAATCGATTTCACGCTTGCTGTCGTCCCTATAGAAATACAGCTCGGGATTCTCGCCCACGTTGAGATGGCTCTTCGCCGTTTCGGAAACGATGAGGTTTTCGAAAACGGCCCCTAGATAAGGGCTCTCCAATAGTTGCTCCAGTGATCCAATTTTGAGCAAGTAGCAGAGCAGCCCCGTGTCGTAAAAATAGAGCTTGGGCGTTTTAGTTAGACGCTTCTTGGCATTTGCATAATAGGGCTGCAGCGAAAACGTCAGGTAGCTCTGCTCCAGGATGGACAACCAGCTTTTAATGGTCGATACGTTCACGCCCGTATCTCGAGAAAGCGAGGATATATTGATGAGGGCACCGACGCTCTGAGCAATTATGGACAGAAACTTATGAAACTCCGCCTTATTGCGCACATCAAGCAAGCCCACAACATCGCGCTCAACATAGGTATCGATATAGCTGGGGAAATAAACCGAGGACGGCATTCCGGCGGAACGCAGGCGAGGGTATCCCCCTTCGAGCGCGAACAAATCCACTTCCAGCTGCCCCTGCTGGCCCCTCTCCGCTTCTTGAAACGATAATGGCAGCAGTTTCAAGATCCCGACTCGCCCGGCAAGAGACTGCCCGATGCTTTTCATCATCAAGAAGTTTTGCGAGCCTGTAAGGATGTATTGACCGGCGTCTCCCCGCTCATCCGAAACAACCTGGATCATTGAAAACAAATCCGGGGCGTATTGCGCCTCATCGATGATGAGTCCGCCCTTTCGGTTGCGGATAAAACTCACCGGATCCTCCAAGGCCGCGCGCCTCGTTTGAGGGTCCTCAAGCGTGACGTAGGAATAGTCGGGAAAGGCATGCCGAACCAGCGTAGACTTACCGCTCTGCCTAGGCCCTGTCAACGACACAACAGGAAACCAGCCTGCCATGCGAATGAGCAACTCATGCAAATCCCTGTTAATGAACTCAGCCATATCAACGCCCCTTATTACGCTGTTACCATAATCGGATAGTTTCATTCGCCATAATCTTATAGTAGCGTTTACCACAATCTTATAGTAGCCCAGTTCAAAAGCATTATTTATAGAGCCAAAATCTCAGACCCTAAATAACAAAAGCCACCACAATGGGGGCTGTCCCCCATTGTGGTGGCTTGCAGGCGAGTTAACTTGTTCGACTATCGTACGCCAGCCATATCCGAGCCTAGAGCGTGGCAAGGCGCTTGGACTCGTGTGCGGCGAGCGCAATGGAGATGATGCCGGTAATGGCATCGGCCACCACCAGGGCGATCCACACGCCCTCGACACCCATCATGTTGCCGAGGAGGTACATAAGCGGCACCGAGCAGATCACATAGCGAAGCAGGCCCGTAAACGTGGCGACACCCACCTTCTCGACCGCCTGGAAATACATCGACATGGTCATGGCAAGATAGCCCAGGGCAACAGCCAGGATGACAGTACGCGTGGCGTTGGCGGCAACCTCAACGAGCGCAGGATCGCTGCCGGCAAAGAAGGCGCACACCGGGGTGGCGGAAAGCCAGAGCGCGACGGTGACCAGCGCCAGCGTCACAACCTGGTACTTAAGCGTGCAGGAGAGCGTCTCCTTAAGACGTGCCCAAGCCTTTGCGCCGGCGTTGAAGGCAGCGATGGGCTGCAGACCGTAGGAGAAGCACTGGGCAACCATCATGGTAATGTAGAGGATGTAGCCGTTGATCACGCCAAAGGCTGCGATGTAGAGCGAGCCCATGTCGCCGCCGAGCGAACCCAAAAGCGAGTTGGCAACGGTATTAAAGATAAAGGTCGCACCCTGGACCAGGAAGAACGGGAAGCCGATCTTGAAGATCTGGCCGCAGATGGCGAGGTCGAGCTTAAGGTCGGCCAGGCTAATCTGGAGCTGGGACTTTTTGCCCCCGATGAACCAGAAGATACCGATGGCCCAGATACCGATGGAAAGCCCGTAGTACACGCCGGCGCCCATAACGCCAAACTTGAGCACAAACGTGGAAAGCGCGAGCCAACAGATGGCGACGATGGCCGAAACGGTCATGAGGTTGGCCTGGATCTGAACCTTCTCGTCCACACGCATCACAGCGGTGATCATCTGGCCAATGACCGTGAGCGGCAGTAGCACGGCGAAGGTGCGCACGCCGGCAACGGTATCGGCCATGATGTCGGGCGTGGCGCCAAAGAATGCGCAGATGGGCTCGGTAAACACTGCCATCACCACAGCAAGCAGCACACTCACGATCGTGGTAAGCCAAAAGCCCTGGCTAAAAGCCTTGCTTGCGCCCTTGATGTCACCGGCACCCAAAAGGTTGCCCACCACGGCGGGCACGCCGGTGCCAAACAGGTTGCCAAAGGCCAGGTTGATGTACTCGACCGACATAATGATCGAGACACAGGCCAGGCCGTGGGCACCTAGGCCCCAACCCATCACGAGGCCCTCAAGGACCACCATGATGATCTGGGCGAGCATGCCCTGGCCGGTGACGATGGTGTACTTACGCACCAGACCGGGAATCGGTTGGGAGGCGAGCTCGCGCTCCTCCTCCACGGCAGCGGTTACTTCTTCTGCCATTGTTCTCCCCTTTCCTTGAGAGAGTAGTGCTGAATGGATGTCAGGCGGCTGACAACTGGCACCAAGCCGCCCAATCAAACGATGGCGCTATGCCTCAAAGACCACCTTGCCGGCGATCATCGTGAGGGCTGCGGTAGCCTCGAGCACCTCGGCCGGCTCGCAATCAAAGAGATTGCGGTCGAGCACGCAGATATCTGCCTGTTTGCCGCACGCGAGCGTGCCGATGCGGTCCTCGGCATGCATGGCGTAGGCGCTGCCATAGGTGTAGGCGCGCAGAGCCTCGGCCATGCTAATGCGCTCCTGGGGGAACCAGCCCTCAGGGTTGGAGCCGTCCTCGAGCATGCGGAAGACCGCGCCGTACACCTCCTCCATGGGCTCCAAGCCCACAACGGGGAAGTCACTGCCCAGGTGCACCACGGCTCCGCTGGCAAGCAGGCTATGCAGGGGCCACGAAAGCGCGGCACGCTCGGGACCCACGGCTTCGTCCTTGGCAAGGTCAGCCATATCGAGCAGCATGTGCCACGGCTGCATGCCGGGGCAGACGCCGAGCTCGGCATAACGCGGCATATCCTCGGGTTGAACCGTCTCGTTGTGCTCCATGGAGTGGCGACAATCCCGCTTGCCATGCAAGCGCTCGCCCTCCTCAAAGCAATCAAGCACAAAACGCACCGAGCGATCGCCGATCGTATGGACGCGCGTGTCAACGCCCCATTCCTGCGCCCTGACAATGGCGGCACGGATGCGCTCTGGATCCTCCGCGGGCTCACCGCAGGTATCGGGCGCGTTGGAATAGGGTTCAAGCATCCAAGCGGTGTGGTCGGAGCACACGCCATCAAGAAACTGCTTAAAGCCGTGCCACTCGACCTGCGTACCCGAGAAGGCGTATTTCTCCTCGATCTGCTCGAGCGTTAAGGACTCGTTTTCGAACAGATCGGTGTACAGGAACACGCGCAGTGGCAAGTCGCCCTTGGCATTAAGACCTGCCAACACCGCATACGGGTTTTCCATGCTCACAAACGTAGGATTGACCATGCCGACCGTAGTGATTCCCAGGGCATTGGCGCGCCGGGCGGTTTTTGCAAACGACGCGTCAACAACCTCGGGCGCTGGGTCGTAGACCTCGTCCATAAAGAAGACGCCGGCGTTGTTGGAAAACACGCCCGTCAGATTGCCCTCGGCATCCTTAAGGATCTTGCCGCCTGCGGGATCGGGCGTCTGCGAAGTTACTCCCACCTTGTTGATGGCGCAGGTATTGGCACTAAAGGTATGCAGGTCAACCTGCTGCAGAAAGACCGGGCGGTCCGAGATGTACTCATCGATCATCGCGGCTGTGGGCATCTCGGGGACATCCCACTGGAACTGGATAATCTGGCAGCCCAGAATCCACTCGTTATCGGGATGGTCGGCCGCAAACGCCACGACACGTTCCATCGCCATCTCAAAACTGGTGCAGTCGATGAGGTTGACGGCAAAATCGGGGTCGGTCATAAACGCGCCCTGGGCAAAATGCGTGTGCGAGTCGATCAGGCCGGGCATGACGAGCTGGTCGCCAAAGTCGCGCACCTCGGTATCGGGACCGATAAACGGTGCCAGGTGAGCATCGTCACCGCAGGCAACAATCTTATCACCGCGCACGGCAACGCCGCCCTTAAACGGCTCGAGCCCATCGCCGGTAAAGACGGCGTTGCTCTTGATAACTACATCAGCCTTGTCCATGTGAGCCTCCTCAGGCATCTTTGGTTGCAATGCGGACGCACCGCCCGCGTGGGCACTCGGTTGGGAGCGTAGCGCTCCCGCATCGGCGCGTGCCTACAAGCCGTGCTCGGACGTCTGTCCCACGTCCGCGGCTTCGCGCTACACCCATTGATACACAGGGGCAAATCCGTGCCAAGGCCAGGGATCGCAAACGGTCAGTTTAAGCAGGTTTACACGCTTTACCTGCAGGTTTATTGTCTGAGATTATTACCGCGTCATTACGCCCAACGGCGTGCCCGCCCACACGGCAAGACCCGCATGCAAGGAAGAATAGGACTAGGAACGCCAAAAGGCATCTATGAGGTCATCTCGGTTGGAGACACCGCTTTTAACGTAGATGCGATGCAAGTGCGCCTTGACGGTGCCAGGGCTGATGACCAACTCGCTGGCGATGTTTTGGGCGTCGTTGCCCTTCAGCACCAGCGTGAGCACCTCCTGCTCGCGCCGCGACAGCTTATGGGCATCGGCATAGATCACAACGCGTGATGCTAGATCGTCCCCAGAGCGTGCGCTCTCGGCCGCCACGTCCTCATCGGCACGCGGATGACGGGCATACACGCGCAGGATATGGCTAAACTGGCAAAAGAGTTGGACCGCGCATGCCACGAGCAGCACGTTTTCGGAGATATTGCGCTCGGACAGATACCACAAAAAGAGGCTGATGACGGGGTTTTGAGAGTCAGGGCGGCAGAGCAAAATCATGTAGGTGTCCTCGGCGATTACGCAAAACGCAAGAACGAGTGCCACCTTCCAAAAGAGCTTTGAGCGGTCGAGGTCGAGTTTCTCAACACGCGTGGCCCTGTGCCGGTAATGCCAGGCGGCATAGGCAAGACATCCTACATTGCCCAGGTCACGCGTAAGCCAAAAGAGATACTGCTGCATCTCTCCGGCAGCACCGCTGCGAGGCACCAGCACCAATTGCAAGATTGAAAACGGCACGATAGCAAGTCCGAGCATGCGCGACGTCGGCCTTTTGCGCAAGCGCGCAAACATCCACAGTACCACGCAGGCATAGATGGCAATACCGAGCACGCAGCGCAGCAAGGGGTGCTGCAACGGCTCGCTAAAGGTAACAGCGTAGTCGTATTTGAGCCGATTGTACTCGTCAAAAAAAATGACCGACATATCGAGCATGTAGAGCAAAAAGCCCGCCGCGGCCACCAGGCTGTCGCGACGGCGCGTCATGAGCCAAACCACCAATGCCACGGCACTGGTCACCAGAGCCACACCCATGATAATCGTGGTGTAGATATAGAACGCGAAACTCATGCCCGCCTCCCCTGTCTAGATGCCGTGAGGATGTTGACAGATTCTTTGCCGCAAGATTAGACTCACCGATTAAACGTACTGTATCGTTTAGATAAACAAGCTGTGTCTCACCGATGAAAGGAGATGCCATGGCGCCTATCGCACCGCTCAAAATACTCGTCGCCCCTGTCGCCAAGGCCATCGTCCACCTGAGCGACTCACTTACCTACAATGACGTCCCCTGTGTCGTCGAGGCGCGTTCGGACAGCTGCCCCTACCTGGGCCACGTCCCCTACTTTGCGCCTAAGCTCGTTTCCGATCCCGAGCACCGCGAACAGTAATCCAAGATGCACCAAGCGCTGCGTAACTCGCGGCGCTTACTGTTTTGGTGCAAAGTAACCTGACCCCCGTGCACCAACGCCGGGATTGTCGACGCTTCGGCCGCGGCGCGATATGAGGCGCGAAACCTCGCCCAATAACAGGCCAATCACTACGCCCGCGAGAATCGGCAACTTTGCCATCTCGGCAGGTGAGCTGTTGAGCGGCACAATCGTAGCAACAATCGAAAGCACGAGCTCTACCACCGGCACCGCAAGCGCTACCGCAAGCACCTTGCCCTCGAAGGGCGCGCGGAACACACGCGGGCGGCCGTCGTATTTACGCAGGCGCCAAAACGCCGGGAACATCGGGATATAGCTCATAAGCAAGAAGACGACGTTCATCGAGAAGAAAACCCAAAAGACATCGGAGCCCTCGCCCAGCGGAATCTGGAGCAGTAGCACCAAGCTGGCAAAACAACCGTTAATGAGTGCCGAGCCATTGGGCATGCCGGTCCTCTTGGACACCAACGCAAAGGGGCGCGGCATGTTGCCATGGCGCGCGGCATAGCTCGCCACGTTGTTGACGCCAAAACTCCAGCAGATCATGTTGGCGAACAGCGTCACCAAAAAGGCCACGCCCACGACCATAGTCAGCGGGTGAGCGCGCCCCACCATGGCGGCGACCGCGTCCACAATGCCCGAATCGAGCGAAAGCTGCTCGGTGGGAACCGCAGCCCCAATGCCGATGCCGCAAATGATGTAAATTGCCGCAATGGCAACGCCACCGGCGATAACCGCCTTGGGGATATCGCGCGACGGGTTTTTCATCGTGCTGGCAAAGGTCGCGACCACTTCGAAGCCCATAAAGTTGAATAGGATGATTGAAAGATACGTCAGTGAATTAGTGTCTCCCAGATCGGGGACAAAGGTCTTAAACGACATATCGTTGGCAAAGCCGTTATTGCAGGCAAACCAGATGCCGACGATTCCCACCACGGCGGTAATGAGCACCTTGATGACAGCACCGCCGTCCATGACCCAATCGGCCTCCGCCACCGGGTGCATCGCCATGACCGTGACGCCCCACACAAAGGCAAGCTCGATGGCAATTCGGATCCCGAGTGAAAACTCGATACCCCACACCGCATTAATGACACTGGGGAACATGCAGGCGATACTTGCCACCCACAGCGGAAAGTTGACCCAGTAGCACCAGGAACAGCGGGCACCCCAACGGTCACCCAAGCCCAGACGTACCCAGTCGTACAGGCCGCCCTCGGAATCGAACGCCGTGCCCAGCTCGGCCACCACCAGGCCATAGGGAAGCAAAAACGTAATGATAAGGAAGATCCACCAGAAGAACTGCACGTTACCCATGGCAGATGCCGGAGCCGCCGCCTCAATGGTAAACACGACGCAGATAACCGAGAGGATGACCTCGAACAGGGAGAACTTTTTACCTGCCACGGCACGCTCCCCCTACAGCAAAAAGGATGGCATCTGTACCGAAGGCGCAGCCCAAGGTAGGGTTGCAGGCCGCGTCACCGGTACAGGTGCCATCCCAAAGAGAGGAGAGGATGCAGATGTTGGACCAACGCTCGCGGAACAGGCGCGTGTAGATGACGATACGCTGGTACATAGATACTCCGATCAAAACGGCCGCGTTCGCGACCGGGAACTTTCGGCAATTGAAGACGCGTCTGACCTGGGAAATTCAAGCGAACAATTGGCCTAACCCGCAAAAAATCCCAGGCCAGACGCGTATTCAATCAAAGAAAAAAGGCACTCCGATGTGGAGGCAACGGAGTGCCCAAAGAAAACCCAACCGACCAAGACATCGGGCAAGCCGACCATCAATGCCCCAAGATGGTTCGATTCGCCGATTGTCCGATTGATCGGCTGGGTTTTCGAGGTGCCCCAGGTCGCCGCGAAAGAGGAGCGAAGCGTACTTTGGTACGCGAGCGACGGTTTGAGCGGCGAGATGGGGTGCCTCGGAAAGTCAGACGTTTACTCGGCGTGCTCAGGTGCGCCAGATTGGCGCGAACGAGGAGCGTAGCGTACTGACGCTACGTAAGCGACGAGTGAACGCCAAGGTGGCGTGCCTGAGTTACGCCGAGGGCTCCTGCTGCGTAATGCAGTGGATGTTTCCGCCGCCGAAGACGACCTGCTCGGACTGAACGCCGACGCACTTGTAGACGCCCTCGCCCCAGACCTCGTCGTAGATCTTCTGGAGCGTGTCGACGGCCAGCTGGTCGTTCTCGTCGCCGTACTGCGGGACGATAACGCCGTGGTTGGTCACGAGGTAGTTCATGTAGGAGGCGATCAGCGGCTCGTCGGGGACGCGCGGCTCGGCATTCTCGTCGGCGTCGATGGTGTCGCAGGAAGCCTGGTCCATGAACAGCGGGTTCACGGGCATGCAGAGCTTGTAGACCTTCATCTTGCGGCCCTTGGCGTCGACGGCGTTGGAGAGGGTCTCGTAGGCAGCGTGGCACTGCTCGTAGAACGGATACTCGGGATCGTCGGTCCAAATGCAGGCCATGACGCCCGGCGCGATGAACGTGGCGACGTCGTCGATGTGGCCGTTGGTCTCCTCGGGGTCGATGCCCTCCTTGACCCAGATGACCTTCTCGACACCCAGGTAATCCTTGAGGTGCTCGTCCATGTAGGCGCGAAGCTCCTCGCTCCAGGGCTCAAACTTCTTGTGGTACTTGGGCCAGATGGACTCGGGATCCTCTTCCTCCTCCAGAACCGCAGAGCAGGTGCGGCCCGGGGAAAGCAGGCACTGGTCGGTCACGACAAGGGTGCCCTCGCCGTCGACGGTGATGGAGCCGCCCTCGAGGATCATGTCATCGGGACGATAGCGGCGGCAGCCGGAGAGCTCAGCCATCTTGAGGGCGATCTGCTCGTCCTTGTCCCACGGGAAGTACAGGCCGTCGACGAGGCCGCCGTAGGCGTTGAAGTGCCAGTGGTTGGCGCGCTTCTCGCCCTTGCCGTTGATGACGTAGGTGGCGGCAGTGTCGCGGAACCAGGCGTCGTCGGTGGTCATCTCGATGACGGTGACGTTCTCGTCGTTCTCGAAGACGGCCTTGCAGTTGGCGTAGTCGACCTGGTTGGCGCACATATAGACCGGGGTGAACTCGGAGATGGCGCGGGCGATGGCGGCATACTGCTTCTGAGCCGGCTTGGCGCCGTGGGCCCAGGTGTCGGTGCGGTGGGGCCAACCCATCCACACGCGATCCTGCGGGGCGAACTCAGCGGGCATAAAGAAGCCGTCGGCCTTGGGGGTGGACTCGGACTCGGTGATCGTACGCATAAGATTTCCTCCAAATCGAACGATCGCTTGCTGCGGGCGGGTTACCCGCAGCCTAAAACCAAGAGATGGTAGGCGCCCGTTCCCCGGCAAAGGTCGGGGCGCCCGGCGCCGGTTTTCACGGAGTCGCACCGGCAAGCGACGACGTAACCAAGTGCGCGGAGACAAAACGCACGAAGGATACGGAAGAGAGATTGGGGTGGGCGGTGGTTACCGGAGCTATCGCTCACACCCACCCCGGGGAATGGTTAGCAAACCTGTCGCTTGGGCACGTCTCCGAAGAGGCTAGAGTGCCCGGAGTCGGGAGCGACAAGCCCGACGAAGCGCACGTTGGTACGCGAGGAGGGTTGGAGCCCCAGAACCGGGTGCTCTAGTTCTCCTCGGCCTCGGCGGCCTCCTCAGCGAGACGCTGAGCTGCCAGCTCGGGAGTGAGGCCCTTGTACTCGGTCTCGCGGCCCTTGGCACTGACGACGCGGACAACCTCGCCGATGAGCAGAAGCACGATGAAGATAACGATCATCGGGAGCTTGTCGCCAATCTCGGCGGCGGAGAGCGGCACCAGCGTTGCAACGATGGCCAGGATCAGTTCGATGCAAGGGATGGCCAGCATGACCTTCATCATGGCGCCCTTAAACGGGAACGTGAAGATACGCTCGCGGTTGGGGTCGTTCTTGCGAAGGTTGAGGAACGCCGGGAACATCGGGATGTAGGTCAGCAGCAGGAAGACGACGGAGGTGCCGAAGAGCATCCAGAAGACACCGTTGGAGATGGCGTCGATGGGCACGAGCTGCAGGCACAGCACCAGGGAGGCAACGATGGCGTTGACCAGGTTGGCGCCGTTGGGCATGTCGTCATCCGAAATCATCGAGGCGAAGACCTTGGGCATGTTGCCGTGCTCGGCAGCGTAGCGAGCAACGGAGTTAACGCCGAAGGACCAAGCGGCCATGTTGGCGAACAGGGTGATCAGGAAGGCGATGCAGATGACCTTAAAGATCATGGAGTCGCCCACCATGGTCTGGACTGCGACGATCATGCCGTAGTCGGGATCGATGGAATCGGCTGGCACGGCGGCGCCGATGCCGAAGCCGGCGAACAGGTAGATGACGGCAATGGACAGGCCACCGACGATGATGGCCTTGGGGATATCGCGAGCGGGATCGGCCATATCGTCGGTCATGGTGCAGATGACCTCGAAGCCCATGAAGTTAAAGATGATGATCGACAGGTAGCCGAGAGCGTTGGTGTTGGTGAGCTCGGGCAGGAAGGTGGCAGCGGACATGTCGTTCGCAAAACCGTTCTCCATGGCATACCAAATGCCCAGAGCGCCGACGATAACGGCGACGGCGACCTTGATGATGGCGCCACCGTTAAGGACCCACTCGGAGTCGGCCGCCTTGGAGCGACCCATGAGGTAGACAATCCACACAAAGGCAAGATCGATACCCATCTTGGCGATCAAGTTGAACTCGACGCCAAAGACCATGCCCAAAATGTCGGGAAACATGGTAGCCAGCGAGGCGATCCACAGCGGGTAGTTGACCCAGTAGTAGTACGAGATGCGGGCGCCCCATTTGTCGCCCAGGCCATCGCGTACCCAGTCGTAAATGCCGCCCTCGCCGTCATAGGTGGTACCGAGCTCGGCGACAACCATGCCGTAGGGAAGCAGGAAGGTCAGGATCAGGAAGATCCACCAGAAGAACTGCTGGTTGCCAATGGCAGCAGCAGGAGCGGCGGCCTCGCAAACGAAGACGACGCAGATGATGGTCGAAATGACCGTCAAGAAGGAAAGCTTTTTCTTTCCGTCGCTCATGATGAGCTCCTTCGCTCAGTCTTGGACAGATCCGAGGCCCTAAGGTATTAAGGCAATTGCTTGGGCCTCGGTGAGCGGGCGACAGGAGACGAGCATCCGCCGCCCGCAAACGTGCTTTTAGAAGCCTTGAGGCTTAGAGCTGCTCGAGAGCCTCGAGAGCGGCGTGGAGCTCAGCCTTGGCGGAGTACTCGACACCCTCGTCGTTGAGCGGGGTGCGCTTGCCCAGGGCGGCAAGGAGAGCACGGATGGAGTGCTTGCGGTTCTCGGCCTCGACCCAGCACAGGGAGCGCTCGGGATCGTCCATGACCTCGTCGACGACCTCCTCGTTGCGGGTGGCCGGCAGGCAGTGCATGAACTTGGAGTTGGGGCCGGCGAAGTTCATCATGTCCATGGTGACCTGATACTTGGGATAGAACACGTCCATGTAGTTCTCGCCCGAGACCTCCTCGTCGTACAGGCCATACCACACGTCGGTGTAGATGAAGTCGGCGCCCTTGATGCACTCGATGTCGTCGGAGATGACGACAGAGCCGCCGGAGACCTTGCAGTTCTCCTCGGCGATGGCCATCATCTGCTTGCCGAACTCGGCGCGCTCCTCGACGGTGCCAACGTGCAGGCCGCCGTCGGGGATCTGGTGGCCCTTAGGTCCAAACTGGACAAACTTCATGCCGACCTTGGAAGCGATGAACATGAGGGAGACGCAGACCTGGGTGGCGTCGCCGATGAAGGCCAGGGTGCAGTCCTCGATCTTCTTGCCCTCGGGGAGGTTCTCGAGCATGGTCATGAGGTCGCCCATCTCCTGCGTGGGATGGTTGAACTCGGACATGCCGTTGATGACGGGCACAGCGGAGCCCTCGGCGAGGCCGACGACGTCCTTGTGACGGTCAACGCGAGCCATCATGATGTCGAGCAGCGAGCCCATAACGCGAGCGGTATCGCCCAGGGACTCGTGACCGCCGAGCTGGATGGTGCCAGGGCCATAGAACTGAGCATGGCCGCCGAGGTCGGTCATAGCGGTCTCGAAGGAAAGACGAGTGCGGGTGGAGACCTGCTGGAAGATCATGCCAAGGCTCTTGTTGCGGAGCAGGTGCGGATAATAACCGTCAACCTTGATGGCCTTCTTCATTGCCAGGCCAAGATCCTCGATAGCCAGGATCTGCTCTTTGGTGAAGTCGTTGGTGTCGATGAAATCCTTAGGCAGTGCCATGTCGATTTCCTTTCCGCCGGTCTTGCCGACTATTACTATGAGGCGCTCGAACATCACGCCTCGTGTTGACAAGACCATCATTCACCCGTATGCAATTTTTACCTAGTTTATTCGGGATTAAAGACCGTTCACGGAGTTACACCCCCTCTAAACCAATATAAACCCGCAGGTCAAGAGTTTACAGGGGGTTTACCATCTAGAACCGCGAACGGTATACGGCTATGCTGTATCTCGGCGCCTAATCCACAATGAAACGAAGGGTTGAGACGTCTATATCCCACAAGGTATACAGAACTCGGCCATAGAATAAATGAGATGGGACGGTGGCAGATGAACACCCTGATGTTCTTCTATACCCTAGCGATACTCGTGATCTGTATTGTGACGGCAGTGCTTTCGCTTGCCGCCTATGCCTCGTCTCGTCGACGCTTCTTTATCTATGGCAGCGGCGTTTTTATTTGCTATGCCATCGAGATGACCGAGATCTTCTTTTTTGAATACACGTTGCAAAACCAGAGTTTTCCAGCCAGCGACTATTACTCAATTACCATGCCTGTGTTGCGGACCCTTGTGGCGACCGTTTCACAGGCTTTTATTTGGCTGATTGCCATGGACTTGCTCGACAAACATTCTAAAAAGCAGTTCGCTATCCCCGTCTTAACGTTTTTGCTGTGCGAGTCGCTGATTATCGTCGCTGTCCCCTACGGCCCCATTCATCAATGGCTCTACTACACGATGCGTCAGGTATTCCTTGTTTTCGTGGGGCTATATATCTTTTGGACGGCACGCAAGAGCACACAAGTCGAGCTTAAGGCACGCGTTAACAACCAACGAAAGCACCTGATTATCGGCGCTATTCTGGTCGGTTGCATCGTTGCCGAGGATTTCTACAACATTCTGATTGTCCCCATGAGTCTGGCGCCCTCTTGGCTGCAACTATATCTGTCCGAGCGCAACTTTAGCGAAAACGTCTTTGCCTGCTACTTTGCGATTCTGCTGATCATCTACTCCTACCACGTGCTTTCAATCCGCATGCAGGAGGCGCCCGAGGAAAAGAACGTCAGCGATCTTGATCGACACATCGAAGAGCAGATGCCCTTCTATCGCAACGCCTACAAGCTCTCCAACCGTGAGACCGAAGTTATGCGTCTGGTCGTACTGGGCAAATCGAACCAAGAGATCGCTGACGAGCTATTCCTTGCCGTGGGCACCGTCAAGACCCACATCCACAACATCCTGGTCAAAACCGAACAGCAAAACCGCACGACGCTCATCCTCCACTTTTGGAAGCGATAACCTGCCAAAAAGGGACAGGTTTATTTTGGCAGGTTTTATCTGGGTAAACGCAAAAAACCGCCGCGAGGGAGCTACTTTCCCTCGCGGCGGTTTTCTAGCAGTAAAACCAAGTGAGTAGTCTTTTGGCGGGATGCCGAGCACACCTCAAAACGCCACAGCCCTGACCTGCGATTTTATTGAGCACTTGCCGCGATGTGCTCGGCAGATCCAAAAAAGCCTACTCACTTGCATCTGAGATGCTCTAGATACGCAAAATACCGCCGCGAAAGGAGCCCAGCTCCCTTCGCGGCGATCGTTCGCTCTGGTTTTGCGGCGGTTTTGCCGCTTGTTACTGCCGCCTGTTACTCGCTGTAGCGGGTGGCGATGGCAGCTTGTACCATGCCGGCGCTCATGAGGTACGTCACCAGGAAGTAGCCGCCGTAGGCCGCCAGGAAAATCGCGCAGGTGAGGCCCACGGTGCCGGCGATGCTCATATCGCCGAATACGCTCACCAGCTCGATGATCACCTTGAGCGCCACAAAGGAGTGCGCCAGACCCACTGCCAGCGGGAACAGGAAGAACACCGCTTGCTGCGCCATCACCGAATGGCGAATCTGGCGGTCGTCACAGCCGATCTGCGCCAGCACGCGATAGCTGCGGCTGCCATCCGCCACGTTGGAGAGCTGCTGGATCGATAGAATTGCCGCGCACGCAACGACCAGCACAAAGCCGATGTAGATGGCTAGGTAGCTAATCATGCCGTTCATCTGCGCCGCCTGCGTATAGATCTCGGAGCGTGTCATGAAGACTCCCCACGACCCCGGCTCCTTGCCGTCAACGAGCAGATTGTCGAGCATGGTGTATTTAATGCTCTCGTCTGCCTTGGTCACATCCATCCCCTGCTTGTAGTTAACGAGCAAATTACTGGCATACGGCTGCAGGTTAAGCTGGGACAACAGCTCGTCGGCAACGACGACGGTACCCGGATTACTGCCCATCGCCGAGTTGGCGATGGCCGCCGTATCTTCGTCCGACTTATCGGTTGCGGGCTTGAGCGTATGCCCGCCCAAGGTAAGGGCATGGCCGCCGGCCATATACTTGGTGTACATGTCGACCAACTCGCCGCCCATATCACACGTGAGCAGATACTGGTCGCGGCCAATGCTCACCGGCTCCTCGCCCATCATCTGGCGCAGTTTGTTGTACTGGCTCGCCGGCGTCACAAACAGGCCCATATCATCGGCGTTGCTTCCCTCGAGCGCCTTGGGAAGCTTTTCGCCCATGGCCCTGCACATCTCACCCGCCACTACCGAGGGGCCCGAGCCGCCAAGCGGGTAGCTCAGATACGAATCGATCTGCACATGCTCACCGGCAACATCGGCGATATTGACCTTCTTGCCGGTCTCGTCGTTGTTGTCCGCCGACTTGCGCTCGCCATGCCATGCAGCGTACAAATCGACCGTTTCATCGGCCAGCACCATGCGATCGGCCTCAGACGGATTGACATACTCCTTGTAGTAATCGAGCGTTTCGGGCGTGTAATAGACATACGTCTGAGACACGTCAACAGGGTTATAGCGCTCGAGGTTTTCGTTCATCACGTTGGCGATCGACATACCGCAGGTCACCGAGGTAATGGCCAGAAACAGGATCATCGCGATAACGCCCATCGAAAAGCACACCGTGTTGACCTTGGCCGCAAGCTGGCGCACGGTAAACATGTTGAGGCCGCGCCAATACACGCTGCGTAGGCTCTGCAGCAGCTTGATAAGCATGCCCGAAAGGCCCCAGAACAGGGCAAAGGTACCCACCGTAACCATGGCCGTGGTGATACCAAACTGGTTCATGGCCTCCTGCAGCTTACCCTCCGTCGCGGTGAGCGGGAACCCATCGCGCAACAGGCGGTAATAGGCCACGCCCACCAGCACCACGCCCACGACAAAGATGGCGATCGCAATCCAGGGGTTGCGCGTCTTGATGCTCTCGTTGCGCCGCTCGGCGCCCATAAGCTCGATGAGCTTGGTACGGCGCACGGCGCGAAGGTTCAGCAGTAGCGTAAGCACAAACATCACGATCATGCAGGCAAGGGTCAGGTTGAACGCATGCACCGAGAAAAAGAAGCGGAAATTAGCGATCTGTGTCTTAAAGAGCGAGGCCGTAAAGAATGTCATGAGCTGGGAGAGCCCCACGCCCAGCACAATGCCGGCGACAAAGGCGCCGACCGAAACGATCACGGTCTCGAGCGCCATGATCGTGGCGACGCGCCCGCGGCGCATGCCGAGCACCTGGTACAGGCCGAACTCCTTTTTGCGGCGCTTCATGATGAAGTTGTTGGCATACACCATCAAAAAGGCCATGACGCCGGCCAAAAAGTACGTCAGGTAACCGAGCATGCTGCCCATGAGCTCGGACAGTCCCTCCTCCTTGATGCCGGCAATGTCGACCTGCATCGAGACGGTATTGAAGGCATAGAAGACCGTGACACCCAGGGTGAGCGTCAGCAAGTAGACGAGGTAGTCGCGGCCGGCGCGGCGGACGTTGCCCCAAGCGAGTTTACAGAGCATCGGAGCCCTCACCGCCCATCATGGCAACGACCTCCATAATGCGGTCGAAGAACTCTCGGCGGTCGGTGTCGCCGCGGCGCAGCTCGGTGAAGATCTTGCCGTCGCGAATAAACAGCACACGGCTCGTGTAGCTGGCAGCAAAGCTGTCGTGCGTGACCATGAGCACCGTGGCGCGCAGGCGGCGGTTGAGGGCCTCTAGGCTCTCGAGCAGCAGGCGGGCGCTCTTGGAATCGAGGGCGCCGGTGGGCTCGTCGGCCATGATCATGGTTGGGTCGGTGACGAGCGCGCGACAGGCGGCAACGCGCTGCTGCTGGCCGCCGGACATCTGGTAGGGATATTTGTCGAGCACCTGGCTCACGGACAGACGCGCGGCCACGTCCTGCACGCGGGTCGAGATCTCTGCCGAATTTGTGCGGGCGATGGTGAGCGGCAGGGCGATGTTCTCGCGTGCCGTGAGCGTATCGAGCAGGTTGGAGTCCTGGAAGATAAAACCGAGCTCCTCGCGGCGGAACTGCGAAAGCTTAGCCTGCTTCATGCGCGTAACGTCCTGCCCGTTGATGCGGATGGTGCCGCTCGTGGCGCTATCGATGGTCGAGACGCAGTTGAGCAACGTCGACTTGCCCGAGCCCGAGGCGCCCATGATGCCAACAAATTCGCCGCGGTTGACGGTAAAGCTGACGTCGTTGAGCGCGCGGGTCACGTTGCCCAGCGCTCCATATACTTTTTCGAGATTCGCGACCTCCAGTACCGGGGTCGCCATGTGCGTGGTTTGCATTCCGAGTCCTTTCTTGCGATTAGTCTACGGCATCTATAGTCGCAAGAAGCCGAGTCGGCTACCATCGATATGGCTTACGGTTGCCTTACCGTTGCGTAAGGTAAGGGTAGTCTTTTTGGGACGGGGCTTTTTTAGCTGCCCCATCCGAAGCTATTGAGGCATGAGGGCGCATTTGACATAGGGCAGCTAAAAAAGCCCCGTCCCAAAAAGACTACCCCGTCATGTAATGATGTTGAGAGAGGACTCCTGTTGAAGACTGTTCATGTTGCTGCTGGGATCATTCGCAAGGAAGGATCCGACGAGCTACTGGCCGTGCAGCGCGGCTATGGCGACATGCAGGGACTTTGGGAGTTCCCAGGCGGCAAGCTCATGCGCGGCGAGACACCCGAAGACGCCGTGCGCCGCGAGCTTATGGAAGAGCTACAGGTAAAAGTCACCAATCTGCGTGATTTCTACACCGTTGAGTATGACTACCCCGATTTCCATCTCTCCATGGAGTGCTACTACTGCTCGCTCGCCGATAAATCCGATGAGCCCCAGAAGCATGACCGTCAGCTCGATATCCGCTGGATTCCGCGCACCTCACTTGCCACGGTGGAATGGATGCCCGCCGACAAGGGGCTCATTGATGCCCTGATTGAGCTGAAGGAAGACCGGCTTGAGGTAAGCTCCGCCGATGACACCGCGTCCAACACAGCCGACAAACCCGTCACCAAATCCAAGCGCACACCTAAGCGCCGCAGCCAAAAGCGTCCCAAGCCCGGCCTGCTGGACGGCATCGATACCTCGGACCTTTCCGCTGACGAGCGCGAACTGGTCCGCCGTCGCGCCGCTATAAAAAAGTCCATGAAGGGCAACAAGCGCACCAACACCAAGCCCGAGCTGCTCGTTCGCCAGCGTCTGCGCGCCGCGGGCCTTACGGGCTATCGCTTGGAATGGAAGGTTCCCGGCAAGCCCGACATCGCCTTCCCCGGCCGCAAGATCGCCATCTTCGTCAACGGCTGTTTTTGGCATCGCTGCCCTAAGTGCAATCCAAGCCAGCCCAAGCGCAATGTTGAGTTTTGGGAGGCAAAGTTCCGTCGCAACATCGAGCGCGACCGCACCGCCGTGGCAGCACTCACTCAAATGGGCTGGACGCCTATAACCATCTGGGAATGCGAACTCAAAAAAGACCGCATCGACGCCACGATGGAAAAGGTCATCGAGCAGGTGCGCGCCGCAGAGCCGCAGCGCTAACAGCGAGCATTCACACGCTCCGCACGTCCGCGCCACATCAACGTCACAAACCTTAGAAAGCCCTTAAGCTCAAAACCTTTCAGGAGTGTTACTCGATAGCTTTGACCTGCGGTTTCATCGTAACACCAAACCAGGTTAAGCCTTTCTTTAGCGCTTCTTTGCAGCAGCCGCGGCATAATACTGCCAACGCACGGGACCTAGCAGCAAACCCCGCGCGCAATCTTTTGGTGGACATCGAGGAGGCCGCATAAGCATGCATTCTTCCAATGACGCAGCACAGCAGCCATCCCTAAAATATGCAGACCTTTTCTCCTTCCCCCCGACACAGAGAAACGGCCTCCTCGACTCCCCCACCACAAAAACCAAGCGCTCAGCCGATCAGAGCCTCAACTTACGAGCATCCTTCGAAAAGCTCCAAGCATCCCTAGACAAGGCGTTCCCCGAACAGGCAAGAGCAATCTAAGCCCATCGCGCTTTATACTGATGCCATGCGAAACATGGATCACATAGAATTGCACCGCGGAGGACGCGAGGAAGCGTTTCCCGAGACCGCCGAAGACTGGCCCTATATTGCCGAACGCGCAGAATTCGCTCGCTATCCGGGCAATTCCGTCCCCTGGCACTGGCATTCCGAAGTTGAGCTTTTCTACATGGAGCAGGGAGCGATTGACTATCGAACGCACGCGGCTCATGAGCACGTACGCTTTGAGGAAGGGTCCGCCGGCTTTATCAACGGCGGCGTTTTGCACAGCACGCTGCAATCACCCAATTCGGCGCCAGCCATTCAAATGCTGCATATCTTTCAGCCGTCGATGCTCGGCGATCCCGCGGGACGTCTCCAAAAGCGCTACATCAACCCATTGCTTCAATGTCGAGGCGTCGATGTGCTCAAATGGTCGCCCACCAATCCCGACGATATGCCCTTTATCGATTTGCTGAAGAGCTCCTTTAGCCACGACCTTCAACGGCCGCAGAACGAGATGGCGCTTCGAAATAGTTTGTCAGAGCTCTGGATTCAGATTAACGCCAAGGCCGAACCGCTCTTTTCTTCCGACGGCGCCTCTTGGATGACCAGCCGCGACGTACAGTTCAAGGCAATCCTGGACTTTATCCGCGCAAACTATGCAGCCGCTATAGATGTGCCCCAGATGGCATCTGCAGCCGGCGTAAGCGAAAGAGAGTGTTACCGCATTATCGAAACTTGTGCAGGAACGACCCCGGCGGCATATCTACGCGCATACCGCATAAACCGTGCTTGCGAACTTTTGGCACACACCACGCGAACGGTACAGACAGTCGCGCGCCAATGCGGATTTATAACAGCAAGCCATCTTGGCCAGGTATTTAAAGAACAAATGGGGTGCACTCCTTCGAGCTATCGAGCAGCGAGGCAGAATCTCGATAGCACCAGGCAGAAATCCCGCTAACCCTTCTTCTGTCACTGCATCAAACTTGCAGGCAAACAACAGAGAGGAGCAATCATATGAAGCACTTTGACCATATCGTATTTGACGTTGATGGGACATTGGCAGATACAGAAGAAAGCGTTCTGTCATCGCTTGTCCAGATTGTCCAAGAAGAGACCAGCAAAACGCTTCCCCGACACGAGCTTGACTTTGCCCTCGGCATACCCGGCAAGGATGCCCTTGAGAAACTTGGGATCTACTCGCAGGCAACGTTGGATCGCTGGTGCCAAGTTGCCGCCAGCTTTAAAAGCACCATCAGCGTGTTTCCAGGTTTGCTTGAAGTCATCGCAACACTCGCCGATAGCGGCTGCAAACTTGGCATCGTCTCCTCACGTGCGCGCGACGAATACGCAAAAGAAATTGCACCCCTTGGTTTCGATAAGTATTTTGAGCACATCATCCTTGTCGAAGACACAACCGAACATAAACCCGCACCCGCACCCATGCTCGAATATCTCCGACGTGCGGGCGCGAATCCTGGCAACGTCGTCTACGTTGGCGACACCGTCTACGACGAACAATGCGCAACTTCAGCAGGGGTCAGTTTTGCCCGAGCAGCATGGGGATCACACCAAGATATCCCAAACGCCACCTACAACCTCAAAACCCCCAACGACCTACTAACCCTAACAACCAAATAACCCACGCGTCCCACCCTTTCAGTCCCAACGCTACAAGGGCGATTGAGCAGGACGGCTTGGGCGGGTCCCCGTACTTAGTTTCCAAAATCATTCCGCAGCGCGAAGGCTTCTTATTATTTTCCGCCCTAACGCCACAAGGGCGACGACCTCGAGTAGGTCAACCTGGGAGGGACGAGGGCTTAGTCCCCCAATCTTTCCGCAGGGGGCAAAAAGCCTCGCCGCGCGAAGTGCGCAGCGAGGCTTTTTGCATGCCCGAGGACGATTGGGGGACTAAGCCCTCATCCCTCCCCGGGATATGTAGCGAGTCGGAGTACCCTTGCTGTTACTCTGCTTTGCCCACAGAGTTGAGGTTGGTCATGCGGATCTTAACCAGCTCGGTGATCTCACGCATGCCCTCCTTGGCCGGCTTCTTAGGATCGAAGCAGGCAGGGTTCTCGGCCATGTAGGCCATGAAGCCCTTGGTGTAGGCCTGACGCAGCTCGGTTGCGTAGTTAACCTTGCAGATGCCGTTCTTCACAGCCTCGGCAACCTGCTCATCGGGCACACCGGAAGTGCCGTGCAG
Source organism: uncultured Collinsella sp. (assembly GCA_902466735.1). Lineage (GTDB taxonomy): Bacteria > Actinomycetota > Coriobacteriia > Coriobacteriales > Coriobacteriaceae > Collinsella. The sequence goes on along the minus strand of CABQSB010000026.1, from coordinate 7,541 downwards.
AACCAGCGGCACGTCGACGGCGTCGCGGATGGCCTTGACCACCGACTGCTCGATGTGCGGATCGCTCGTGTACACGCCGTGGCTGGTACCAACGCCAATGGCCAGCGAGGTGCAGCCCGTGCGCTCGACGAACTCCTTGGCCTCGGCAGGATCGGTGTAGGGGCTCTCGCCCTCAACCGCAGGGCCGTCGTCCTCCTTGCCGCCAACCTTGCCGAGCTCGGCCTCGACGGGCACGCCCATGGCACGGCCAGCATCGGCGACGGACTTGGTCAGAGCGATGTTGTCCTCGAAGGACTCGTGCGAACCGTCGATCATGACGGAGGTGTAGCCCGTGCGGAAAGCCTGCATGCATCGGTCATAGCCATCGCCGTGATCGAGGTGCAGGGCAACGGGCACGGAAGCGCGCTCGGCGGCAGCCTTGACCATGCCGTAGAAGTAGTCCAGACCAGCGGTCTTGATGGTGCCCGGGGTGGTCTGCATGATGACGGGGGACTTGGTCTCCTCGGCAGCGGCCAGAACGGCCATAACAAACTCGAGGTTCTCGACGTTGAACGCGCCGACGGCGTAGTGGCCGGCCTGAGCGTCCTTGAGCATCTTTTCGGTGGTAACAAGTGCCATGAGCGTTTGCTCCTCTCCCTCGCCCGCATCTGGACATCGGGCGTACGTGTCCGCAAGGCGTTTTACCTTGCGTTTTGCTGCGCTCATTGTATGAAATTCAGCGGGTATGCATGTGCGAGATATTGAGCCCATGCAGGTCAATACAGTCGCTTTTGAAAAGTAAACGGAAGGAATTGGAGCTGAGTGGGCGTGTTCGATATTGAATTTTGGGCGTTAAACGTCTTTCTTTTATAGAAAAAGTAAGTAATCGAAAGGCGTTTTCTTACTTAAAAAGAAAATGAACGAAAATAGACTCAACACAATTCCTGCAAATATCAGACGATGATGGAGCGGATATGGCCTATGCAACAACCCGAGCTTTCGCCGATGAGCGGCGTGCCGCCATCATGGAGATGCTCGAACATAACGCCTCGGTGCAAGTGGCAGAAATCGCCCAGACCTTTGGCGTGTCCTCCGTTACCGCCCGTGCCGACCTAGACGCGCTCGCCGAGTCCGGCAAGCTGCGCCGCACGCATGGTGGCGCTGTGTCGCTCCAGAAGCGACTGACCGTATCCACCCAGGATCGCCGCATCAACGTCAATGTCGCCGCCAAGCAGGCCATCGCGCAAAGCGCCATTGAACTCGTCGGCAACGGTGACACCCTGCTCGTAGACTCGGGCACCACAGCGCTCGAGTTTGTCCGCCTGCTCGACCAGCGCGATGGCATCACCGTCATCACGGCCGACATTACCATTGCCGATTACATCGACGAGAGCATGCCCTCGGTCGATGTCGTCATGCTGGGCGGGGCACTGCGCAAAGGCCATCGCTATCTGTACGGCCCACTTACCATGCAGGCGCTCCAAATGGTCCATGCCGATCTGGCCGTCATGTGCCCTGGCGCTTTCGTTCCCGGCTGCGGCTTTACGACCGACTTTCCGCAGATGGCCGAGACCAAAGCGGCTATGGTCGGTGCTGCTCGTCAAAGTGTCGCCCTCATGGACGCCAGTAAGGTCAACGGACGTGGCATGTACCGCTTTGCCGAGCTGACCGACGTCAACGCCATCGTGATGGACCGTGACCCCGATCGCGCCGTCGCCACCTCAATCGCCGAAATCGTCGACAACGCCCGCCCAAATCTCCTCATCGCCGGCGCTTAAACAAAAACCACCACAAAGGTTCACCGTCCCCTTTGTGGTGGTTTGAGCGTTAAACGTGAACGTATCGCTACTTGGAGAGCTCGTCAGCGAGGGCCTCGATCTGAGCGCGCGAGGCGTCGTTGAGCGAACCCAGGACGGTCACCTTGTTCTGCGTCAGGGTGATGTCCTTCATACCCTCGAGCTCCTTGGTCATAATCTTGGCAGCTGCGGGCGCCCAGGAGCCGCCCTCGACGAGCGCCACCGTACGGTTCTGGTAGGCATGCTCGGCAAGCGTATGGATAAAGGTGCTCATGAATGGGAAGATCTCGCCCTGGTAGGTAATGGAAGCGAGCACCAGACGGTCATAGCGGAACGCGTCCTCAACGGCCTCGGCCATGTCGTCGCGAGCCAAGTCAAAGACGGAAACCTTCTGGCCGCGAGCCTCGAGCGCAGATGCAAGCTCCTCAACGGCAGCCTTCAGATGGCCGTAGACGCTCGCGTAGGCAATGGTGATGCCCTCGTCCTCGGGCTGATAGCTCGACCAGGTGTTGTAGGTGTCGAGGTAGTAGCCCAGGTTCTCGGTCAGCACGGGGCCATGAAGCGGGCAGATGATCTGGATGTCCAAATCGGCGGCCTTCTTGAGCACGGCCTGCACAAACTTGCCGAACTTGCCCACGATGCCAAAGTAGTAACGGCGCGCCTCGCAGGCCCACCCTTCCGGATCCTCGATGTCGTTGGCGCCAAACTTGCCAAAGCCGTCGGCACTAAAGAGCACCTTGTCGGTAGCCTCGTAGGAGAAGAGTACCTCGGGCCAGTGAACGTTGGGGGCGCCGACAAAGGTCAGGCTGTGGCCGCCCAGATCAAGCACGTCACCCTCTTTGACAACCATCTTGCGCTCGGGGAAGTCGGTGCCAAAGTAGTTGACCATCATGCGGAAGGCGCCCATGCTTGCCACAATCTGCGCCTGGGGATAGCGCTCCATAAAGGCGGCGATGCCGGCGGAGTGATCGGGCTCCATGTGATGGATGACCAGGTAGTCGGGCGTGCGGCCGTCGAGTACGGTCTCGAGGTTGCCGAGCCACTCGTCGACAAATCCGCCATCGACCGAATCGGCGACAGCGATCTTCTCGCCCAAGATAACGTAGCTGTTGTATGCCATACCGTTCTCGGACACGTCGTACTGGCCCTCGAACAGGTCGATGTCATGATCGTCAACGCCAATGTAGCGGATATCCTTGGTGATCTCCATCAGGCAAAGCCTCCTAGATAGACAAATGAACCCGTCTATCATAGCACTCGCCTTCATAGTCACGGCTATCTGCCGGCATCCTTACCGATTGTTATTGATATGCAACGCCGAGCCGTTGACCTGCGAAAACTATGCGCGCGGCGCTGCCGTGGTGTGTCGAACGATGAGCTGACCGGGAATACGAATGGCGACGGTTTTGTCCGATGCCCCCGCCTTGGGAACTGCGCGCTCGAACACCTCGCGCCCGCGCTGATGCAGATCGAATCGAACGGTCGTGAGCTCGTTATGTGCGACAAAGTCGTCGAGCGAATCGTCGACGCCCACCACGCTCACGTCCTCGGGCACGCGCAAGCCGCTATCGCGCAGCGCGGCAATGGCGCCGTTTGCCATCTGGTCGTTTGCCGCGTAAATCGCCGTCATGGTGCGGTCGTGCTCAGCCAAGTACCGAGCGGCCTCGTAGCCGCTGTTGGCAGACCAGTCGCCCTCGAGTGGCTCTACCGTCTCGATGTGTTTACGCTCGAGTGTATCTTGCCAACCGGCGCGACGAAATTGCTCGTCGACCGAGAACGACGGGCCGCCAATATAGCGAATCTGCTCGTGCCCCAGCTCAAACAGGTGATCCATAAGCAATAGCGAGCAGCCGTAATGGTCGGAATCGACCGTGGTCACGCGCGGATGCGCGTACATGGTAACGATGACCGTTCCAATGCCCGGCAACGGATCGAACGTCTCAAAATCGGGCGCCATGCGACTCATGCCGATGATGATACCGTCCACGGGCAGCGCGGCCATACGACGCGTGGCCTCGGCAAGCGAAAACTCCTCGGTCTTGGACATCTCGACCAGCGTGATGGCGCAATTATGCTCGCGAGCTGCGCTGGCGATGCCGTCGATCATTGAGAGGTTCCCAAACTTGGTGACATCGTTGACGCACAGCCCGACCGAATGGTAACGGCCGTCACGCAGCGAGCGACCGGCATAACTCGGACGAAAGCCAAGCTCTTGCATAGCGGCCTGCACGCGCCGGCGCGTCTGTTCGTTAACGTTGGGCAAGCCGTTGGCGACGCGCGAAACCGTCTGCTGCGAAACGCCAGCAGCGCGGGCGACGTCGGCCATGGAGACCGGACGCGAACTGGTATCGTTGGACGGGCGCCTTGCCACAGGATCACCTTCACCCTTGAGAGATCTGAATAGCGTGAATGCCGGCCCGGGCAGAAATACATCCCGCGCCGAGGCCCGCTATCGTCGGACGCATGTTAACGTACTCTACTTTTTCTATCTGCATCTCTTCTGCTTTATAAGTCCATACGGCAGTACCGTTCACGGCTGAATTTCTACCGATTACCAGATTCTCAAAAAGTGATAAGTGTTGTGTTATGAGTACGTTAACATAGCCCGTAACGTGCGGCATCGTAGATGCTGAGTTTATGCCGCTTCAGATTGTTAACGTACTCACTACGACGGAAAACTCGTCAGTATGCGCCAAGGAAAGGACCCTCATGACCACCCCCGACGAAAAGACACTCGCCACGCTCACCAAGCTGTTTGAGGAGGAGTTTGGCCCCATCGGCGATCGCCAGGTGCTCTATGTGCACGCGCCCGGCCGCTCCGAGATCAGCGGCAACCACACCGACCACGAGGGCGGCCACGTTATCGCCGGCTCGCTCGATGTCGCCGTTGACGGCATTGCCGTGGCAACCGATTCCAACAAGGTCCGCGTTGCCGACGAGGGCTATCCCACGTTTGAGATCGCGCTCGACACGCTAGACGTTCAGGAGTCCGAGAAGGGCACGTCCGCGAGCCTCGTCCGCGGCATGGCCCACGAAATCGCTGCTCTGGGCGTTGAGCCCCAGGGCTTCGACTTCGCCTTCACCTGCTCCGTCCCCTCGGGCGGCGGCCTTTCCAGCTCTGCCGCCGTCGAGGCCGCGTACGGCCGCGCCATGGAGACGCTCTGGGGCGCGCCCGCCATTGAGCCCGTCGCGCTCGCCCAGATGAGCCAGCGCACCGAGAACAACTACTACGGCAAGCCCTGCGGTCTGATGGACCAAGCCGCCGTGTGCCTGGGCGGCCTCGCCTACATGGACTTTGAGGACCAGGCTCAGCCTAAAACCCAGAAGCTCGAGCTCAACTTCGAGGATCACGGTTATGCGCTCGTGCTCGTTAAGGTTGGCGCCGACCATGTGGCGGCTACCGACGACTACGCCGCCGTTCCGCGCGAGATGCAGGACGTCGCCGCCGAGTTTGGCAAGGCACGCCTGTGCGAGGTAAACATTGCCGACTTTGACGCCAAGCTCCCCGAGCTGCGCGCCAAGCTGGGCGACCGCGCCTGCCTGCGCGCCGTTCACTACTGGTACGAGAACGGCCTGGTCGACAAGCGCTGGGCAGCTCTGAACGCCGGCGACATTAAGCAGTTCCTGGTCCTGACGCGCGAGTCCGGCGCCAGCTCCGCCATGTACCTGCAGAATGTTGTTGCCAAACTGGGTGCCGAGCAGCCTTCCATGTATGCCCTGGCGCTGGCCGAGCACGTGCTCGACGGCCGCGGCGCCGTCCGTATCCACGGTGGCGGCTTTGGTGGCACCATCCAGGCCTTCGTGCCGCTCGATCTGGTCGACACCTTCATTGCCAAGATGAACGGCTGGCTGGGCGAGGGCTCTGCCCGCCACTACGCCATCTCTGACAAGGGGGCTTACGCGGCATGGCTGTAATGACTGACGTGCGCGAAGCCGCGCAGAACCTGATCGAGTACGCCATTCATCGATCGATGATCGGCCAGGACGATCGCATCTGGGCATACAACACCATTCTGGAGTGCATCGGCGCTACGGGGCCGGCGCTCGATATGGCCTGGGCGCTCCAGGTTGAGAAACTCTCGCTCTTGCACCCCGACACTCTGCCCGACTTTGACCTGGAGGGCACGCTTGCCGCGCTTTCCGAGGCTGCCGTTGCCAACGGTGCTGCCGAGGACACGGCATCGGGCCGCGACCGCATCGCCATGCGCATCATGGGCGCGCTCATGCCGAGGCCTTCGGTTGTAAACGAGGAATTCAATGGGCGTATGGGCGTCAACGAGCCCCGCGCCGCAACCGACTGGTTCTACGGCCTGTGCTGCGATGCCGGCTACGTGCGCCGTGCCGCCATCGCGCGCAATATCAAATGGAGCACCCCCACCAACTGGGGCGACCTCGAGATCACCATCAACCTGTCCAAGCCCGAGAAGGACCCGCGCGATATCGCTGCGGCAGGTGCAGCCAAGAACACGGGCGAAAAGTACCCCGCCTGCCAGCTCTGCATCGAAAACGAGGGCTATCCCGGACGCTCCGCCGCAGCCGACGGTGGCGCTCACCCCGCCCGTCAGAACCTACGCGTTATTCCCATTCAGCTTAATGGCGAGCGCTGGGGCTTCCAGTACAGCCCGTACGCCTACTTTAACGAGCACTGCATTGCCATGAGCTCCGAGCATCGCCCGATGCACGTCGACCGTAAGGGACTGACCTGCCTGCTCGATTTTGTGGACCTGTTCCCGCACTACTTTATTGGCTCCAACGCCGACCTGCCCATCGTGGGCGGCTCGATTCTTTCGCACGACCACTTCCAGGGCGGCGCGCACGAGTTCCCCATGATGCATGCCGCCGAGGTCTCGCAGTTTCGCGTGCCCGGCTTTGACGGCGTTACGGGTGCCGTGCTGCAGTGGCCGCTTTCGGTGCTGCGACTGCGCTCGCACGACCGCGCTCAGCTGCTCGATGCCACCGAGAAGATTATCCTCGCCTGGCGCGAGTGGACCGATGAGTCGGTGGGCGTCATCGCGCACACGGCCGACGGCGTGGCGCACAACACCGTGACGCCGGTCATCCGCCGCGTCGACTCCCGCGGCAATGCCGGCGGCGAGATCTACGAGGCCTACCTGGCGCTTCGCTGCAACATCACGACCGACGAGCATCCGCTGGGCGTGTTCCACCCGCATGCCGAGTATCACCACATTAAGAAGGAGAACATCGGCCTGATCGAGGTCATGGGCCTGGCGATTTTGCCGCCGCGCTTGGTTCCCGAGCTCGGCGCTGTCCGCGAGCACCTGCTGGCGGCCAAGGCCGATGCCAGCTACGACCTTGCCAGCGCGCTCGAGGGCGACGACCTTTGCCACAGCCACGACGCATGGGCCGAGGACGTTTTTGCTCGCCGCGCCGACGATCTTACGGCGGATAATGCCATCGACATCCTGCACGAGGAGGTCGGCGTGGTGTTTGGCCACGTACTCGACAACGCCGGCGTCTTTAAATGGGACGAATCCGGCCGCGCCGCCCAGCAGCGCTTTATCGACTCACTGTAATGATCCCCTGGGGACGAAGGAAAACGGATCATTTCGTCTTCAAGACAACGGCGCCCGCCGGCAACATCGCCGACGGGCGCCGTTTTTGAGTTTAGCCATTGGGGACGTTCTTAAACGACCAGTCATTAAAGAACGTCCCCAATGGCTACCCCAAGTGACAACCACGGCGACGCCGATGTTTTGGCAACGACAGACACTATGACCCAATCCAGGGGCACGGAAACGACAGGAG
>CABQSB010000025.1:0-31185 GCA_902466735.1 uncultured Collinsella sp. | reverse complement strand
GGTCATGCCGCCGAAGTTGAAAGGCAGATTGCCGCTCTGGCGGGTTTGCAGCGTCGGCCAGTTACGGCGTTCGGTAGAACGCCGTAACCCTAAGACTCGATGTAGTCTTTGAGCTTGCTGCTGCGGCTGGGGTGGCGGAGCTTGGCCAAAGTCTTGGACTCGATCTGGCGGATACGCTCGCGCGTGACGCCAAACTCGCGACCGACCTCCTCGAGCGTGCGGGGATGCCCGTCGACAAGGCCAAAGCGCAGCTCGATAACCTTGCGCTCACGATCGGCAAGCGAGTCGAGCACCTGGGTGAGCTGCTCCTGCAGCATGGAGAAGCTGGCAGCATCGGGCGGAACGATAGCCTGGGAGTCCTCGATGAAGTCGCCCAGCTGGGAATCCTCTTCCTCGCCGATGGGGGTCTCGAGCGACACGGGCTCCTGCGAGATCTTCTGGATCTCGCGGACGCGGTCGGCGCTCATGTCCATCTCGGCACCGATCTCCTCGGGGGTCGGGTCTCGACCCAGATCCTGAAGGAGCTGGCGCTGCACGCGGACGAGCTTGTTGATAGTCTCGACCATATGCACGGGAATACGGATGGTACGGGCCTGGTCGGCGATAGCGCGCGTAATGGCCTGACGGATCCACCACGTGGCGTACGTGGAGAACTTGAAGCCCTTCTGGTAGTCGAACTTCTCGACGGCGCGAATCAGACCGAGGTTGCCCTCCTGGATCAGGTCAAGGAACAGCATGCCGCGGCCGACATAGCGCTTGGCGATGGAGACGACCAGACGCAGGTTTGCGCTGATGAGCGCCTGCTTGGCTTCGAGGCCAACGTTCTCAATGCGCGTAAGACGACGCATCTCGGCACGCGTGAGCTCGAGCTCACCGGCATCGGCAGCCTCGAGCTTCTCGGTGGCCTCGAGACCGGCCTCGATCTTCATGGCCAGATCGACCTCTTCGGAGGCGGTCAGCAGGTCGACCTTGCCGATCTCCTTGAGGTACATACGAACCGGATCGCCGGTCAGCATCACCGTGGAGGCATCGATGCCACGCACGCGGGAGCGTGAACGGGACGTGCGCACGGTGCGCTTCTTCTTGCTCTTGGAAGAACCCATCTCGGCATCGGCCTGACGGGCCATCTTGAGCTCGTGATCGTCGAGCGAGCCGGAATCGTGCTCGTCGTCGTCATCGAAATCGTCGGTATCGGTATCGTTATCGTCATCGTCGACGTCCATGGGGGCGTCGTCGTTACCGCTCGCGGAGATAATCTGGATGCCGCTGTTGCGCAGCGCGGAATACACCGCGGTGAGCTGCTCGTCAGAAACATCGATATCCTTCAGGGCGACCTGAATCTCGTCCTCGGTTACCGAAGTCCTGTTTGAGCCGTTGCCCATGAGCTTTGCAACGTAGGATTCCAGCCCAGTACCCGTGCTCTCAGTCTTTTTTGGCACAGATTCTCCCTTCATAGTCCACAGGACTCAATACTTTAGCACACACATAGACGTCTATACCCAAAAAGAGGACTGGATATAGGCGAGAATACGCTGGTTGACCACAACATCTAGGCCTGTTCGGTGCCTGCGACCTCCAGACCGATCAAACGGAACGGGTCCGCCACGCCGCCGATCGACTTTTGCAGCTCGCGTTGACGCTGCGAATCCTGCGCGGCCTGCACGGTCAGCGCGCGACGGGCCTCATCGTCTAGCGAACGGTCCTGGCGCAGCTTGGCCTGTGCGGCACGCATGCGGCGCTTGATGGTGTAGAGCTCGAGCGTATCGAGCATAAAAACGATATTCGTCTCGGTGGGGTGCTTGCTCGTCGCCGAGATGCGCCCGGCACTCACAAGCGTTGCCGCCTCGGGACACACCGAGCGCGCCGCATCCATGCAGGCTGCCGGATCGGTTCCCGGCGGCGTTGCCAGAACGGCCCATGCGATGGACTCGTGACGTGGGTCAACCCACTCGATGGAGCAGATGCGGTCGGCATACGTGCGGAACAGGTCGGGGTAGCTCGTAAGCATCGTCAACAGCTCGCGCTCCCCTGCCAAGGACTTGCGCTCAAGATCGGTCAGAACCATCGGCGCCGCCGCAGCCGATGCGCCCGAACCGTCAGCCACAGGCACAGCACCCATACCATCAGGCACATCGATTGGCGGCAGATCGTCGACGACCTCCACGGGCGCGGCACCGTAGGCATCGAGCGGGACGTAGTCATACGGCTCTTCTTCGACCGGCGCGGACACCGGCGGCGTCGCGCCCGATGCCCAAGCACCGCGACCGGCACCGCGCGCGCCAGCCGCACCGCCGCCCGAGCCTCGACCCTGCGAACCGCCCGCGCGCTCAGCTTGCGCGCGTTGACGCTCGTAGCTCTGCTCACGCCGGCGCTCGGCATCCTCGCGCTTGGCGACATCGCGAAACACACGGCCCGAACTCGCGCGCACGGTCTCCAGATCCAAACCTAACAGGTCGGCAATCTGGATAAAGTACGTGTCGATCATATAGCTGTCGCGCAGCGGGTAGATGAGCGTCAGCGCGTCCTCGAGCGCCTTGGCACGACCGCCCGGTGTGGTAATGTCGCTCGACTCCTGCAGCGAACGGTAGACAAAGTCCATGAGGGACTCGGCGGCATCGATGCGCGCCTGAAGCTCCTGGCCGCCATGCGCCGTGATGAACTCCATGGGGTCGTTGCCGTCGGGCAGCACCACGCAGCGCAGGTCCATCGAATCCTGCTCGATAAACTGAATCGCGCGACGGGCAGCCTTTTGACCGGCAGCATCGCCATCGAACATATATACAATGCGCTTGGCAAAACGGGTGAGTGTCTTAACGTGATGTTCCGTCAGCGCCGTCCCCAGCGTGGCGACGACGTTTTTGATCCCTGCCTCCCAGCAGGCGATACAGTCGGTATAGCCCTCCACCACGATGGCGGTATCCTGCGCGACGACAAACTCCTTGGCCCAGTTAAAGCCGTAGAGATTTCGCTTTTTATGAAACACGCTCGTCTCGGCGGTGTTGAGGTACTTAGGCTGTCCATCGCCCATAATGCGCCCGCCAAAAGCGATGTTATGACCCTGCTCATCAAAAATGGGAAACATCACGCGGTCGTAAAAGCGGTCCGCGAGCTGTCCACGCCCGCGGCTCACGGCCACATTGGCGTCAATCATCTCCTGCGGGGTAAAGCCCGCTTGAGACAAATGCGAAACCAGCGCGTTGCGACCCGGAGCAAAGCCCAGGCAGTAGCGTCGACAGACATCTCCGCCCATGCCGCGGCTGGCAAAGTACTCGCGCGGGCGGCTGTCCTTACCGCGCATAAGCATGGTGTGGTAGAACTGAGCCGTCTCGGCGCACAGGTCATAGATGCGGGCACGCTTGGTGCCGCGATCGCGCTGCGCACCGGTATCGTGCAGTTCAATGCCCGCACGATCAGCCAAATAGCGGATCGACTCGGGAAAACTCAGGTTCTCGCGCTTCATGATATAGGTGAAGACGTCGCCGCCCTCGCCGCAGCCAAAGCAGTGCCACACCTGCGTAGCAGGGATAATGTGAAACGATGGGGTCTTTTCGCCATGAAACGGGCAACAGCCCCAAAACTCATGGCCGCGGGGCTTGAGCTCAACCGTTTCCTGCACGATGGCAACCAGGTCCGACGCCGCGCGTACCTGGTCTTTTTCCTCATCGCTAATCACGGATGCTCACCCCCTGCTCACCCAAGTTATGACGGATATCGTCGATGTTACCCTCGACGGTCGCGATCAGCTCGTCCAGGGAATTAAACACGCGAGACGGACGCAGCCAGCGCGTAAACGCCAGCGACACGGAAGCGCCATACAGGTCGCCCGCATAGCCGATTAAGTTGGCCTCGAGATGCGCCGAGGCGGCATCGTCGGCATAGGTCGGCGGCAGGCCGACGTTAACAGCAGCAGGCCATACGGTATCGTCGACCAGCACCAGACCCTCATAGACACCATCAGCAGGCACTTGGATGCCGTCCGGCACCTGGATGTTTGCCGTGGGAAAGCCCATGTCGGAGCCCTCGTGACGGCCAGCCGCCACAACGCCGCGCAGCATATAGGGGCGGCCGAGAAGCTCGAAAGCCAGCTCCACATGACCCTGACCCAGCTCATGGCGGATGCGCGTGGCGCAGATGGTCTGCCCGTTAACGCAGAGCAAGTCGTGACCGTAAACGTCAACCCCACGTTCAGCACCCCAGGCGCGCATCTCGGCAACGCCCGAAGCGCCGCCGCGGCCGAGCCTAAAGTCGTTGCCTACACGAATGGAGCGAATGTCGATAACACGCGACAACAGCGCCAGAAACCCGACATGGTCGAGTGCCGCCACGGCGGGCGTAAAGGGAACGGCCACCACCGCATCGACCCCGGTTTGAGCCAGGGCATGCAGGCGGTCGGCCGTCGTCATCAGTTTTTGAGCGGGCGACGGACTCACCACGACGTCCGGATCAGGATCGAAGGTGACCACGACCGCTTTGCTGCCGTGGGAACGCGCATCGCGAATAACCGCGTCGATCAGCTCTTGGTGTCCACGATGCACGCCATCAAACACGCCAATGGCGATCGACGCGGCGCCCAAGAACTCGCACCCATCAAATGCATCGGCAGAAACAATACGGGCCTCATCCAACTCACCCGCGAAAAAGATACGCGCGAGCTCGTGGGGCGCCAGCATCATCGAACACCGCCGATCGCCTGCGGAAAGACGTGATCCATCACAAAGCGGCCGCCCTCGATGCGGGCGAGCGCCTTGAGTCCCCCATCGAGCACGAGCGCGAACGGTGCCTTCGCCATATCGAAGTCCGCAAGCGCGCGTTCAACGGGAATGCGGCGACCACAAAGCAGGTCGTCTGCAAGATTACCCGGCAAATCGACACGCGTGGCGCCAAGGGCGGCGATGGGATCCAGAGCAAAGCCGACCGCGGACTCGGGAGAAAGCTCCTCGACCGCATGACAGGCGCCAATGGAAACAACACCGGAGGCCGTACGGCGCAGCGCGGAAATATGCGCAGCACTATCGCAGGCGCGACCCAGATCGCGAGCGAGCGCGCGAATGTAGGTGCCCTTGCTTACCGAAAACGCCACAGTCCAGACGCACGTATCACCTTCGCCGCCCACGGCGATCAGGTCGGCGGCATAGACCTCGACCGGGCGCGGAGGTAGGTCCACCGCATTGCCCTCGCGAGCACTCTTATAGGCGCGAACGCCATTGACCGAGATGGCCGAAAACGCCGGCGGCACCTGCATCTGCGGGCCAAGCATAGCGGCCAGCTGCTCACGCGCGTAAGCGAGATCGCGCAGCTCGGGGGCAACGGACACCGTACGGACGACCTTGCCCTCCGCGTCATCGGTATTGGTCTCGACGCCAAACGAAATGTCGGCGACATAACTTTTGGTATCGAGGGTTAGCATGCCCAGCAGACGGGTCGCCTGGCCCACGCCCACCACCATGACACCCGAGGCCATGGGGTCGAGCGTGCCGGCATGGCCGACGCGCCGCTCATGGAGGGCGCGCCGGCATTGCGAGACCACATCGTGGGACGTGCATCCCACCGGCTTATCGACGGCGAGCAGCATATTCAGTTGTGAAGGCGTACGACGAGCCATGTACCATCCAAAAAGTTAAAGCTCAACGGTCACCGAAGCGGGATCCTCCCCTACCAGCTCGGCCAGCATGGGAAGTGCCACGGTGAGCGTCTCGAGAATCGTTCCGTTGTTGGAGAAACCGGCGGCAGCGGAATGTCCGCCTCCGCCAAAGGCAGCAGCGATCTCGGACACGTTGAGGTCGCCCTTGGAGCGCAGGTTGCCGCGCACCTTGGTATCGCCCTCGATGCCCTTCAGGAACAGGCAGACCTCCACGCCCATCACCGAGCGCACCACGTCAACAAGGCCGTCGCACTCATCCGAGGTGACACCGCAGGCCTCAAGGTCGCTCTGGTACGCATAGCTATACGCAACGCGCCCGTGGGCCACCGTCTTGATGCGGCCCATAACGATGGACTTGAGGTGCAAAAACTCAACGCGCATGCTCTGGTATACCTCGAGTGCCACACGCGCCGGATCGGCACCGTGGGCAACCAGACGCGATGCCGCATGGAACGCGGCGGCATCGGCGTTTTGGTACTGAAAACGGCCGGTATCGGTAACCAAACCACACAGCAGGCAGGTCGCAACGCCATCACGTGCGACAATGCCGCAATTGTCCAAGAAGCGGTCGATGATCATGGCGCAGGCCGCAGCTTCGACGCGCCTCAGGCTGAGCTCGGCAAACTCCTCGCGCGCCGGATGGTGATCGAAGCACACCACATGCTTGGAGCGACGAAGCACCTCGGCGGAATTATTGAGACGCTCGACGACCGGCACGTCCACCGAGATGAACAGGTCCGGATTGCCGGTATACGCAGATGCCGGTACCAGGCGATCGGAGCCTTCCATAAAGCGGTAGATGCGCGGAACCGGGTCATCGTCTGCCAGCAGCAGGGCAATGTCCTTGTTGGGAAAAAACTTCATAAGCGATAAGCCCAGACCCAGCACGGAGCCCAGGGCGTCACCATCGGGAGACGTATGTCCCGAAATCGCAATGGAGGACGCACCCTCGATGAGCTCAAGGATGCGTCGCTGAATATCTGCAGACTCGCACGATGCGAGGTCGGCGGAATTACTCATCTAAAGCTGCCTCCTGGGCGGCATCCGCAATTGGATAGCCGTCCTCGTCCTTTTCGATCGCAAGCGTGGCGGGAACGTTTTCCAGCGCACGCGTGATGCGCTCGGCCTCATCGGTCGAGCGATCGATGCGAAAATCGAGCTCGGGCGTGACGCGCCAATCGAGCGAGCGGGCCAGCAGGCTACGGATGCGGCCCTTGGCGCTGGCGAGCGCCTCCATGACCTCGTCGTAGCGGCTCGCGTCGCACGACACATACACACGCGCGAACGAACGGTCCACCGCGACCTCGACCGCGGTCAGGGTGACCAGGTCGAGACGCGGATCGGAAACCTCAAAGAGCAGGATATAACCGAGCTTCTCGCGAAGCTGCTCGCCCAAACGGCGGGTTGCCTGCGTTTGCTTCATAGCGCTACCCCCTACTCGGTACGGGCAACCTGGTCGATGCGGTAGCCCTCAATGGTGTCGCCAGGCTTGATGTCCTGGAAATTCTCCAGGCCAATACCGCCCTCGGAGCCGCTCTTGAGGCTCTTGGCCTCGTCCTTGTAGTGGCGCATCGAGGCGATTTTACCGTTGAAGACCACGATGCCGTCGCGCACCAGGCGCACGGAATCGGTCGCGGCGATCTTGCCCTCTTCGACGCGGACACCGGCGGCGATGCCGACCTTGGGCACCTTGAAGGTGTCCAGAACGGTCGCGGTACCCGTGGAAACCTCGACCTCGGTGGGCTTGAGCATGCCGATACGGGCTGCGTCGAGGTCCTCGAGGCACTTGTAGATGACGTCGTAGCAACGGATCTCGACGCCCTCGCGCTCGGCGGCGGAGCGGGCCTTGCCGTCGGGACGGACGCCAAAGCCGATGATGATGGCGTTGGAGGCGTCGGCCAGAACGACGTCGGTCTCGTTGATGGCGCCAACGGCGGAGTGGATCGTGTTGATGCGCACCTCGGACTGGTCCATCTTGTCGAGGGAGTCCTGAAGGGCCTCGATAGAACCCTGGACGTCGGCCTTGATGATCAGGTTGAGCTCCTTGACCTCGGCGTCGGCGATGGTCTCGAAGAGGTTCTCGAGCGTCACATGCTTCACGCGGCTCTGCTCCTCGATGCGGGCCTTGAGCGAACGCTCGTCGGCCAGGGCGCGAGCCTCGCGCTCGTCCTCGAACACGCGGAACTCATCGCCGGCGTTGGGGACGGACTGCAGGCCCAGAATCTCGACGGCGTCGGAGGGACCGGCCTCGGTGACGGCGTTGCCCTTGGGGTCGAGCATGGCGCGGACGCGGCCGTAGGTAAGGCCGGCGACCAGCGTATCGCCCACGTGCAGGGTACCGCGGGTCACGAGCACCGTGGCAACCGAGCCGCGGCCCTTGTCGAGCTTAGCCTCGAGGACGTTGCCCGAAGCGAACGTATCGGGGTTGGCCTTGAGCTCGAGCACGTCGGCCTGGAGCAGGACGGTCTCGAGCAGGTCGTCGATACCGATCTTCTGCTTGGCCGAGATGTTGACGAACATGTTCTGTCCGCCCCACTCCTCGGGGATGATGCCGTACTCGGTGAGCTCCTGGCGCACGCGGTCGGGGTTGGCACCCGGCTTATCGATCTTGTTGACGGCGACGACGATGGGGACGCCGGCGGCCTTGGCGTGGTTGATCGACTCGATGGTCTGGGGCATGACGCCGTCGTCGGCAGCCACGATCAGAATGACGATGTCGGTCACCTTGGCGCCGCGGGCACGCATGGCCGTAAAGGTGGCGTGGCCGGGGGTGTCGATGAAGGTGATCTTGCGGTCATTGATCATGACCTGCGAAGCGCCGATGGCCTGCGTAATGCCGCCCGCCTCGCCGGCAGCGACGCCGGTGTGACGGATGGCGTCGAGCAGGCTCGTCTTGCCGTGGTCGACGTGACCCATGACGGTGACGACCGGGGCGCGCGGCTTAAGGTCGGCGGGATCGTCGTAGAACGAGAAGGTGTTCTCCTCCTCGGGGGTGATGATCTTGATCTGACGGCCCAAGTCGTCGGCAACGAGCTCGACAAGGTCGTCGGACATGGACTGCGTCATGGTAAGCGGCGTACCCAGCAGGAACAGGCGCTTGATGATGTCGTTGGCCGGAACGTCGAGCGCCTCGGCGAGCTCCTGGACGGTAACGCCCTGGGAGACCTTGATGGCGTCGAGGTCCTCGGGGTTCACGCCCTGGGCCAGCGCCTCCTCAATCTTGCGCTCTTCCTGAGCCTTTGCGGCCTCGCGCTCGCGCTTCTCCTTGCGCTTTTTGCGACGACCAGTGGACTCGCGAGAGGCCTCCTCGACGGCGGCACGAGCCTCCTCGAGCACCTTCTCGCGGCTGTACTCCTCGGCCTCGCGAGCCATGCGGCTGTAGTGGTCCTCTTCGTTGTTGTGACCGCCCTTGCGCTTCTTGCCCTTGCCCTGCTTGTCGGGGTTGGGGAAGTCCATACCGGCAGCGACGCTGTTGCTGGCATTGGTGCGATGGCTGTGCGGGCGGTTCTCGGAGGCGTTGCGCTCGGAGTTGTTGTCGGAGGCGTTGCGATCGTTACGACGGCCACCGCGACGGTCGTTGTTGCCGCCACGACGGTTGCCGCGCTCGGCAGCGCGCTCGGCCTTGGCCTTCTGCTCGGCGTCCTTCTTCTCCTTGAGCACGGTCTCCTGTGCGGCGATCTGGTCGAGCAGAGAGCGAAAACGCGAACCGGAGTCGGAAGCGGGAACGGCGCGGCGCTGGGCCTCGCGGGCGGCCTCCTCCTTCTCGCGGGCAAGACGCTCCTGCTCGGCCTTCTTCTTGGCCTCGGCCTCGGCGCGGGCGGCCTCCTCGGCAGCCTGGGCGGCGGCGAACTGACGGCGCTCCTCCTCGCGTGCCTTCTCGGCGGCGATGCGCTCGCGCTCTGCCTCGGCAGCACGTGCTGCCTCCTCGGCGGCAGCGGCCTGCTCCTCGGCCTGCTTGGCGGCCTCGACTTCCTGGGCGCGGGCCTCGATCACCGAGGCGAGCTGCTTACGGACCATGGCGACGTAAGCGTCCTCCAGGGCGGAGGAAGCGGACTTAGCGGGAATCTTCATTTCGGCGAGATGACCCATCAGTTCCTTGGAGGTCATGCCGAACTCTTTGGCCAGGGTGGACACACGGACTTTTGCCATATGACTTCACCTACCCTTTCTGGCACCTTGGGTGCCTAGAGACTGAACGAGCGTGGGGTATGCGCTGGGACCTGCCCGGCGCGACCGCGCGCTAGATCAGGTCCTCCGCATCATCGAAGGCGTCGGTGTCGTGGACACCGCAGAAACGGGAGCCGGGACGGGCCTGGTTGCGGCACTGGATGCCGTCCTCGGACACGAACTCGCAGCGACGGACGTCCTCGTCCTCCTCGTCACCGATCAGGTCGGCGGCGGGCTCCTCGTGAACGGGAACGTTCTTGAGGATGTCGGCGGCAAGGGTCTCAGACTTGATGTCGATATGCCAGCCGGTCAGGCGCGCGGCGAGGCGGGCGTTCTGGCCCTCCTTGCCGATGGCGAGGGACAGCTGGTCGTCGGGCACGATAACGCCGGCGTAGGCCTTCTCCTCGTCGATAAGGACGCGGATGACCTTAGCAGGCGACAGGGCGTTGGCGACATAGACGGCCGGATCGGCATCCCACAGGATGACGTCGACGCGCTCGCCACGGAGCTCGCCCACGACGGCGCGAACACGGCTGCCCTTGGGGCCGACGCAGGCGCCAACGGGATCCAGGCGATCGTCGAGCGAGTGGACGGCGACCTTGGAGCGCTGGCCGGGCTCGCGGGCGATCGACTTGATCTGGACGGTGCCCTCATAGATCTCGGGCACCTCCTGCTCAAACAGACGACGTATGAGCTCGGGGTGGGTACGGGAGATGACGATCGGCGGACGGCTGTGCTCGCCGCGGACCGGCTGCAGGTTGGAGTTGGGGTCGCGAACGTCGATGATCACGGCCTTGATGTGCTGGTTGTGCAGGTAGCGCTCGCCCATCGGACGCTCGTTGCGCTCGTTCTCGTAACGGCGCTGGTCGAAGTGCGGAAGCTCGGCCTCGACGCCCTCGCGGATCTTGACGATCGTGAAGTCGGGCGTGGACTGCAGCACGGTACCGCTGATGAGGTCACCGATGCGGCCGGAGAACTCCTCGTAGATCTGCTCGCGGGCGGAGTTGCGCACGATTGCGTTGATCTCGGCCTTGGCGTGCTGGGCAGCGATGCGGCTCGTGTTCTTGGGGGTGACGTCGATCTCCTCGAACTCGGTGAAGTTGCCTTCCTCGTCCATGGAATCGTCGATCGGCTCCAGGCGGTAGACGTAGATCTTGCCGGTGGTGCGGTCGATGGTCACCTTGGCGCCCCACTCAAGATGCAGGATCTCGGCATAGCTCTTGGCGAGCGACTGCTCCAGGCGGTCGATCAGGTAGAGCTGGTCGATGTGCCTTTCCTGGCAAAGCTCCATCAGGGCGGTCATCATGTCGGATGCTGCCATCTTACTTTCCTTCCTTCGCGGGCTTGAAGTCGTAGGTGGGCTTCAACTTGCACTTTTTAACATCAGAGAAATCGAGGGTGACGGACTCGCCGTCCTCGAGCTCGAGGGTCACGTTCGTCTCGGTGGCGGCGGCAATCTTGCCGGCGTACTTGCGACGGCCCTCGGTGGCGGTGGAGGTGAGCTCGCAGTTTTCGCCCACAAAGCGGGCAAAATCACTCGGGCGGCGCAGCGGGCGCGCCATACCCGGGCTCGACACCTCGAGCGTATAGCTCGAAGAGATGGGGTCGAGCTCCTCAATCACATCGCCGACCCACTTGGTGTTGGCCGTGACGTCGTTGAGCGACAGGCTCTGACCCTCGGCACCCTCGATACGCACGCGCACGCAGGGGGCCTTGGTGGCACCCACGAGCTCGACGTCGACGATGTCGATATCGTGCTGGGGAGCGACGGCCTCGAGCGCGTCGATGATCGCCTGCTCGGTCTTGGTCTTGACCATTGCGGCACCTCCATCCATACAAAAAAGAAGCGGGGCCGAAACCCCACTTCTTTCAATACAACTTCATTTGCAAGCAAACTATACCAATAGCTGCGGAAACGTGCAAGCACAGTACGAATCTGCAGGTCAGCGTGCGCACAGCTTCTCCACAAGAATAGGACAATTGACCGAGGAACCCCATGTGGCGCGCCCTCAACAGTCCCAAAACGGGCCATGCGTCCCAATCCACAGGTCTGTTCGGACCCCAAGGGCATTCCTCCACGAGCCCTTATCGATCAGACTTACGCTAAGGGACATTCCGCAACAAGCCGGCCAGCAAGTCGCACAACGACGAACCTTTCCAAATCCTCTACGCCAAGGAGGCACACATGAAACGTCTAGGCACCCCTTGCATAACTGCGCTCGCCATCGCAACGTGCTCGTTGGCCCTCTTAGGCTGCGGCAACACGAATGGCAAAACCGGAACATGCGAACCGAACCCTGGCAGCACCAAAGCCATCGAGAAAACGACGCCATCGGAAAGCTTCGACAAAATTAACGAAGACATCATCGATCCCCACGGCCTGGGTCCCGACCCCCAAGAACAGTTCCCCATCGACCTTGAGGCAGACGAGAACGTCCATGTTACCTGCGTGGGCAAGGACACGGATGGCTACGGCGACGCCGTGTTGGTCTTTGCGGTGACCAACAACACCGGTGTCGACATGATGTTTGGCGATGTGGACTCCTATGCCTACGTCAACGGCGTGGTCCGCGATGTGCGCATGCGCCAGCAGGTCGCAGCGGGCGAGGAAACGCGCGCCATGCTCACCTTTGTAGGCACCTTCGACGACCCGGACTTTGATGTGAATAACGACCTCAACGACATATACCTCAACATTTGGATGTTCGAAGAGGCAACGGGCAACGTTTACTTTAGGGACCTGGTACACATCCCGTAGAAGACGGTGCGACGCACTGACTAAGCAGGGCATACAACACAAAACGAGGGACGACCCAACCGGATCGCCCCTCGTCTTTTATGTGTCAGCTAAGCGCGCAGCGCTTACTTGACCACCAGGTTAACCAGCTTGCCAGGCACGCAGATGGCCTTGACGACCGTCTTGCCCTCGAGCCACTTGGCAACGGCTTCCTCAGCGGCAGCCTGCATCTCCTCGTTGGAGGCGTCGCGGGCGACGTCGATGCGGCCACGGACCTTGCCGAGCACCTGTACGACGATCTGCACCGTGTCCTCGATGGACTCGGCCAGGTCGAACTCGGGCCAGGCGGCGGTGTAGGCATTGCCTTCACAGCCGAGCGCCTCATGCCACAGCTCGTCGGCCCAGAACGGGCAGATGGGGGCAAGGACGGTCACGATATCCTTAGCCACGCCGTAGCACAGCGCCTTGTCACGGGAAGCGCCCTCGGTGGCATTGAGGTAGGCGCTCGCGGCGTTGACGAGTTCCATGACGGCCGAAATCGCGGTGTTGAACTGGCCGCGGTCGAAGTCCTCGGTGCACTTGGCAATGGTGCGATGACGCTCGCGATAGAGCTTCATCGCTGTCTCGTCGAGCGTGGACTTGTCGAAGGCCACGCTGGCGTCGCCGGACTGGACGAGCTGCCACACGATACGCCAGGCGCGCTTGATGAAGCGGTTGGCGCCCTCAACAGCCTTGGGATCCCAGTCGAAGTCCTTCTCGGGCGGGGCGATAAACAGGATCGCCAGACGCATGGTGTCGGCACCGTAGGGCTCGATGACCGAGCTCGGGGGCACGACGTTGCCCTTGGACTTGGACATGGTCTCACCGTTCTCGTCCTTGACCATGCCCTGGCACAGCAGGTTAGTGAAGGGCTCGTCCACACTCAGCAGACCCAGGTCGCGCAGTGCCTTGGTAAAGAAACGGCTGTAGAGCAGGTGCAAAATGGCGTGCTCGATACCGCCGATGTAGTTATCGACGGGCATCCAACGGTCGGCGGCCTCGCGGGAGAAGGGCAGCTCGGTGTTGTGCGGGTCGGTATAGCGCAGGTAATACCAGCTGGAGCAAGTGAAGGTGTCCATGGTATCGGTCTCGCGCTTGGCCGGGCGGCCGCAGACCGGGCAGGTGGTCTCGTAGAACTCCTTGCACTCGGCAAGGGTCTCGCCGGCACCCAGGTCCAGGTTCTCGGGCAGCGTCACCGGCAGCTGGTCCTCGGGCACGGGCACGATGCCGCAGTGCTCGCAGTGGATGGCCGGGATGGGGTTGCCCCAATAGCGCTGGCGGGAAATGAGCCAGTCGCGCAGACGGAACTCGACCTTGCGACGGCCGCAGCCCATGGCCTCGAGGTCGGCCACGATCGCAGCCTCGCCCTCGGAGTGCTTGCCGCCGCGCATGCCGGTGTACTTGCCGGACTGGACGAGCGTGCCCTCGGCAGCGTGAGCGCAATCCCAGTCGACGTTCTCGGCATGGAAGGTGTCGATGGTCTCGCCGCTGGCCTCGACGGCAGCGCGGTCGTCATCGTCCAGGATGATCGGCACGATCGGCAGGTCGTACTTGCGGGCGAACTCAAAGTCGCGCTGGTCGCCGCAGGGAACGGCCATGACGGCACCGGTGCCGTAATCGGATACGACGTAGTCGGCAACCCACACAGGGACCTTCTCGCCGTTGATGGGATTTACCACGTAGCGGCCGGTAAAGGCGCCGTGCTTCTCGAGGGTGCCCTGGGCACGCTCGACGGCGGAGATATGCTTGGAGTCCTCGACGATCTTGGTCACGGCCTCCTCGTACTCCGTACCCTCGACGAGCTCGTGCAGACGAGCGTACTCGGGGGCCAGGACAAAGAAGGAGACACCGAAGAGCGTATCGGCACGCGTGGTGAAGACGGTGATCTTGCCCTCGTCGCCCTCGATGGGCTCGCCATCCTTGTCGCACAGGGTAAAGTCGACCTCGGCGCCCTCGGAGCGACCGATCCAGTTGGCCTGCATCTGCTTGACGCGCTCGGGCCAGCCGGGGAGCTTCTCCAGGTCGTCGAGCAGCTCCTGGGAGTAATCGGTAATCTTGAAGTACCACTGCTCAAGGTCGCGCTTCTCGGGCTCGGTGCCGCAGCGCCAGCACTTGCCCTCGGTGACCTGTTCGTTGGCCAGAACGGTCTTGCAGGTGGGGCACCAGTTGACCGGGTTCTTCTTGCGGTAAACCAGGCCCTTTTCCCACATCTTCTCAAAGATCCACTGACCCCAACGGTAATAATCGGGGCTGCAGGTCTTGACCATGCGATCCAGATCGTAGGAGAAGCCCATGCGCTTCATCGTGGCGAGCGCCTGGTCCATGTTCTTATACGTCCAGGCGGCAGCCTGCGTGTTGTGCTTGATGGCGGCGTTCTCGGCAGGCAGGCCAAAGGCGTCAAAGCCGATGGGGTGCAGCACATCGTAGCCGCGCATGCGGGCCTGACGGGCCATGGCATCGCCGATGGTGTAGTTGCGCGCGTGACCCATGTGCAGGTCGCCCGACGGATACGGGAACATTTCGAGCACGTACTTCTTGGGCTTGCTGGCGTCGGTGTCGACGGCAAAGAGGTTGGAGTCCTCCCAGGCCTTCATCCACTTGGACTCAATGGCCTGCGCGTCGTAGGCAGGGATCTCATCCTTATGATCTGTGCAATCGCACATATCAGCTCCTTTAATCTTTAATGGGGTCGGTCGGCTTAGCTTCATTCGCTACTGCGGACAGTCCTGCGCAAGACGAAGAGCACATTAAGTGCTCTTCTTTGCGTGCGGAACTTGTAGCGAACAAAGCTAAGCCGCCCGACCCTAAGGTTAACTTGACTGATGATAGCAAATACAACAAGCGAGATGCCTGCGACTTGCAGGCATCTCGCTTTATCTAAATAACGTGGTTGAAACTCAACCTTTATGTGCAACCCGTTCTAGAAACAACGGGTTTTCCAGGTGCCGCAGGTTGCCGTGAAAGAGGAGCGCCGCGTACTTAGGTACGCAAGCGACGGTTTGAACGGCAAGATGCGGTGCCTGGGAAAGCCGCTTATCGATAAGACACAGACTGCTGGGAGTCCTTGACGACAACGTCGTGGGCTCCGCCTTCGACGATGGAGGTGGAGCTGACCAGGGTCAGGCGTGCCTTTTCCTGGAGCTCGGGGATCGAGAGGGCGCCGCAGTTGCACATCGTGGACTTGACCTTGTAGAGCGTGCCGCCCACGCCGTCCTTGAGGGAGCCGGCGTAGGGAACATAGGAGTCAACGCCCTCGACGAAGCTGAGCTTCGCGGCGCCGCCCAGGTCGTAGCGCTGCCAGTTGCGGGCACGCGCAGAACCCTCGCCCCAGTACTCCTTCATGTACTGACCGTTCACGTTGACGCGCTCGGTCGGGCTCTCGTCGAAGCGGGCGAAGTAACGGCCCAGCATCATAAAGTCGGCACCCATGGCAAGGGCGAGCGTCATGTGGTAGTCGTAGACGATACCGCCGTCGGAGCACACGGGCACGTAGACGCCAGTCTCCTCGTAGTACTCGTCGCGAGCGCGGCAGACGTCAATCAGCGCGGTGGCCTGGCCACGACCGATACCCTTGGTCTCGCGGGTAATGCAGATGGAACCGCCGCCGATACCGACCTTGATGAAGTCGGCACCGCAGTCGGCCAGGAAGCGGAAGCCCTCAGCGTCGACGACGTTGCCGGCACCGACCTTGACGTCCTCGCCGTAGTTGGCGCGGATCCACTCGATGGTGCGCTTCTGCCATTCGCTGAAGCCCTCAGAAGAGTCGATGCACAGGACATCGGCACCAGCCTCGATGAGCAGCGGCACGCGCTCGGCATAATCGCGGGTATTGATACCGGCGCCGACCATGTAGCGCTTGTCGTTATCGAGCAGCTCGTTGGGGTTGGTCTTGTGGCTGTCGTAGTCCTTGCGGAAGACGATGCCCATGAGGTGATCGTTGTCGTCAACGATGGGCAGGGCGTTGAGCTTGTTGTCCCAGATGACGTCGTTGGCAACCTTGAGGCTGATGTTCTTGTCGCCCACGATGAGCTGCTCACGCGGGGTCATGAACTCGGAGACCTTCTTCTGGTGGTCATCGCGGCTGGGACGATAGTCACGGCTGGTGACGATGCCCAGGAGCTTGCCCTTGGGGGTGCCGTCATCGGTAACCGGCATGGTGGAGTGACCGGTCTTCTCCTTGAGCTCGATGACCTGCTCCATGGTCATGTCGGGGGTCAGCGTGGAATCGGACTGAACAAAGCCGGCCTTGTGATCCTTAACGGCCTTAACCATAGCAGCCTCGGACTCGGGGGTCTGAGAACCGTAGATGAAGGACAGGCCACCCTCGGTAGCGAGCGCGACACCCATGTCGACGCCCGAGACGGACTGCATGATGGCGGAAACCATGGGGATGTTCAGGGTGATTGCCGGCTTCTCACCGCGCTTAAAGCGGGTTAGCGGCGTCTTAAGAGAGACGTTGTTGGGGATGCACTGCGAGGACGAATAGCCAGGGACCAGCAGATACTCCGAAAACGTGTGGGACTCACCGGGAAAGAACGTAGCCATGTTTCTCCTTTTTCCATGCGACCGGTCGGCTGCAGGCCTCATAGGACCCAGCCCAACCTTGGGCGCCCAATACTGGGGAAGTATCTTAACGCACTTTGACTGCTACAATGCATGATTTAAGAAGAGCACACGAGGGTTTGACGCAGGCTTTGCGTTTGCCCAGCAAACACTTTAGCGGGGAGACGTGGAGCGTATGAAGTACAAGACGACGGCAAAGTTGGTCATTCAAGCGTGCGACAAAGACCTGCCGGGCGTGTTCGGCCACGGCTGCGTCTTGCTGCTGCAGGGTATTGCCCACGAACACTCGCTCAACCGTGCCGCCAAGAGCATGGGCATGGCGTATTCCAAGGCATGGCGCATCGTAAACGAGGCTGAAGGGCAGCTGGGCTGCAAGCTCATCGAGCGCGACGGCGCCCGCGGATCCACCCTCACCCCCGCCGGCGAGCGAGCCATAGCGGTCTACGAGGAGCTGCAGACCGACATCAACAACGTCATCGCCACCAAAGCCAGCGACCTCATCGCCAGCATCAATGCAGAGTAGTCCTTTTGGGACTGAATTGTTGTCCACCGTGCCCTCGGATTGAGGCTCGTGCCACAAAACGGGCCCATCTACTACGTTTAGCTGAATACCCTCGACCATACCGGACATTATGAAAATAAAACCGCTGGTAGACAGCTTGGCAATTTTCGAAATAGGCGGGTATGGTCGACCCCTATGGCTTAAACGTAGTAAATAGGCCGTTTTCGTGACACACACCCCGATTAGTTACTTTCGGAGCGCGTTGTCCAGGGTGGACGCTACAACCAGGGGGTCGTCGGTACCGGCGAAGAGGCGAATGGTGCTCCCCTGCTTGCCGCGCGGAGCAGAGAGTCGCGTCGTTGCGCCGCCGGCGGGCGATGTGCGAAACTCCCCCGGCAAAGCATCGAACAAATCGCCCGCACTGCGCTCGATAAGGTCAAACTCAACTGCCGGACCAAAGCCGTGCTCGAGGATTCCAGTTGCAACCGCATGGTCGGGATGCGAGCTCAGTCCAGGATAGCGCACGGCGTGCACCATCTCATTGGCAGCCAAGTACTCGGCCAGCGCACGTGCGCGGTCGAAATGTGCCTGCATGCGGGCATCGAGCGAGTCCAGCCCGCGCTCCAGCACACCGGCCTCATCAGCAGGCAAATCAAGTTTGACCAAGCCACAGCCCTCAAGCAGAGCATGCGCGCACTCGGCAGCAGCATCCACACGATGGCGCTTGAGCTGCGAGCGCGCGACCGATATGGCAACCAACTTGTGCGGAGCCTCACCGGCGCACACGCGGTCAAGTGCCTCGAGCGACAGCACGGCACCCAAGCGCAACGGATCGCACCCAAAGACACCAGCCACGGTGCTATCCACCACGAGCAGCGCATGAGCCTCACGCGCGGCACGTCCTAACGCGCGCAGATCGGGCACGCGCAATCCAAACCCGCCAATAGAGTTGACGAACCACCACAGGTGCGGCCCCTCGACCTCAAACGAAGCATCAAAGCCCTCGGACGCAGCAGTAAACGCCGCAACCGACGGCTCCCCCACCATAGCCACGCCGCATCCATCAAAGCCGCGCGCAAACGCATCGGCAAAGTCATCGGCAAACACAACCAGGCGATCGCCGGGACGTACAACCCCCAACAGAGACAGCGCCGCCGGCACATGCGAGGCCGCAACCAATCGCGCCTCACGCGCGCCGGCCCTCAAAGCCCAGGCCTCTTCTAGCTGCTGTACGTCCACGCGGCACCGTCCCTTCATAAGCAAAAACCCACGATGCGGGTGTTCCCCGCATCGTGGGCAACGGCTGCAGTATAGCGCCGATAGGCAACGAATCGCCTAGATATCGAGCGTGTGATAGGTCACACTCGCACCCGAAGCGTCAACGGTCACGCCATAGGCCTCGGGATAGATGCGCGTCGAGAACACAAGCGCACCATCGTTCACAAACACCTCGACCGACGAGACATCGCCAACAATGCGCACGTTACGAACCTCGTCGACGGGCTCCCAACGCACGGTACGACCCTCTTTAAACCAATCGAATACCCAAACCCCTCTTAATCGCTTTGTTCCAAACGTCGTTAAGCCTCTTGGGCCAATTTGCGATAAAGAAAATGCAGGTGCAACAAGCACAAAATGAACCGTTCTGCAAACGACCAATCTCCTTGAGCAAAAGTTCAGAATGGTCGACGCCGGCCACAGCCGCAGCCAAGTCAGCCACAGACTCGTTTGCATTTTGCGTCGCCTGCTCACTAGTTAGCAAAAGCGACCTCAGGGCATGGACGGCAATAATGCAAGCAAATGTAAAACCATCAATACGCCCAATATCCGCAAGCGAATCTCCCCTCCTAGCAACCCAGTCCTTATAAGATCGCTGACCAAAAATCACATCTGAAGGAACAAGGGCGTCATCCAGAGAGTGATACTTCAGGGGATCAAAATCACGATATGCTTCAACCGATGGATAGCTTAGATATAGTTGACCCATATCAGTACTATCGCAGTAATAGTCTTGCATTAGCTCAAGCCGCTTAAAATCGTGCCGATTGTCCTGAGGATCTAAGTCAAATATGAGCAAGGTGTCAGTAAAACTGGATTCGAGAAGCTCTGTCGCATCATCTTTATCCGGAAGAAGCTCGGCAACAAAGGACCTAAGATCAACGGCCTCAAAATCGCAACCGTATTCTTGAAAGAGCTTGTCTAGAAAGTCATGAACATTAATCTCGACATGAACAATTTGATGATCATCTGCGAGACTAAAAGAATCAAACATGCGCTCCATCAGCTGAGGCTCGCGTTTAGCACCTTCGACAATGAGCAGGACGTTCTTTACGGACGCATTGTTCATGACTAGTCAAACTCTCCGGCACGGAGGAGCTTCTCAATGTTGTTGCCAAGCCTCAACTCGCGATCGGTGGAATCGGCCAAAGTTCGAATGCCCCCTTTTGCAGAGATTTGATAAACGCAGTCAGGCCTCATTACGCCATTCTTAACAAGCGAGGTATTGTGGGTCGAGCACAGTATCTGACACGATGCCTTTGAAGCAAAGAACTTCAAAAGGCTCTCTGCCATCTCAAAGTGACAAAAAGCGTCAAACTCATCTATGAACAAAAAACTGGCCGACTCGTTAAGCTCAAGCTCAGAGAACAACTTAACCAGGGTTCTTGTACCGCTAGAACATGCCTCGACAAACGGGATGCATCGAATAGGGTGATTGAAATACAGAACAGGCGAGCCGTCGGACTCTTTAATAACGATCAGAGACTCATCGACTCCAAAATTGCGGATAAATGACTCGAATTCCGCAACTTTGTTCTCGCGTATGATCTTGTCGATTACCCTTCTTGTTTCAAACCCTTTTAATCGAAAAAAGTCCATGCGAATCAGCCTCATGCGCGAGACAAATCGTCGCAACTCCGCCAAGACGCCTAAAACATTAGTTGGAAGACTGCTCGTTATATATGAAAGAAGGCTCAACGAAGTATCGGAGAATTCAAAATTGATCCCAGCAGCACCGATTCGTTCAAGATGGTTCTCTTCGAAAACGCCGCGTGCGTTATTGAAATCGAAAATGAGACTCTCATCAATCGATAGGCTCTCATGAAGCCAAGTAGTCGGAGAAGTCTTCTCATAACTGTAATTGATTTCGCGACCGTCAAATTCAAAGACATAAGTGAACTGTGCCGTGCCTCGCCCACAATCAGCATTCAAAAACAGACGATCATCCTGGTCAGAATAATCGAATGCCTCTGGAAAGCCGAGTGTAATGTCGAATAAAGCTGAACCGAAATTCGATTTACCAGACGCATTTCTGCCGATCAAAAGTGCGGTTTTCACGGTTCCGTTTTTAACGTTATTTTCTGCAAACTGGTAATCACGAGAAGCAGCAAAATTAAATGAAACCCGAGTCGAAAAATTCCTATAGCCATCAACAGTAAAACGCTTAAGCATGAGAGTCTCCTATCTCTTGCCGTAATTATATTACGGCAAGAGATAGGAGACCTGCATCAATTACGTCACTGCGGGAAAAGTCGTGTAACCAAAGCCCATCCGAACCATGAAAACCTACTGCGAAAGCCGCTCAAACCAGAAGTATGCTGCAAATTCTAGACATGCCGACCACACTGGAAAGCGGCAACGCTTCTACCAGCGGTTTCTTTTCATGAAAAAGCGGTGTGCTCGACGGTACCGAAATTTGCCGCATACTTCCGTTCGGCGTTTCCGGAAGTTCGGTGAAAACCTGAGATCGGTCGACCTAACCGCTGTTTAAAACTACCGTGACCTGCGGTTTTGTTGAGCACCTCCGTGGCGCCGCGCGGGCTATCGTGTTCTGCGACGGGCCGGACGCACAGAGTCTGAGTGGCATCTTGGCTCATATCCTTCTCGCCATGCTGTACCTCCTTGGTCTCGGCCGCATGGACAGCCGAAACGCACCAGCGGGCGATGCCGATGAGAATATCGCGGTGCCGAACGCCAATATTCTAGATGCGAGCGAACGGTTCTTAAGCGCAGTATTGCCGTTGTCGATGAGGGCGATTACTCACTTCTGCCCCACAAGCCCTCACCCACTCGTTCTTCAACGTGTTAATTTTTACTCATGAGAGGCCTATCGTTATAAAGGACAGGTGTGCACACAAGCACACAAGCGAGAAACACCTAAGGGGTACCCGAGCTTGAAAGCAGCCCGAATACCCCTTAAGATAAAAGTGACTGGTCGCAGTCATTTATTTGTCAGGCCTTAGTTAGCCTCTAGGGCCTGACCACTAACGGTTCTTCACGTGAACCTTTTTGGTAGTACTCCCCACCTTTACCAGACGTCCGGTCTTGGTAACGCGGTATTTGGGGATAGTAATTGTCACGTACATTCCTTCACCTCCTTCGAAGAGATATCGCATTGCTTAGCGATGCTTCGCGATTTGGTGCTTGACCAAAGTCTTTGCTGCCAAAGACTTCTGCTTTGAGCTAGAGCTGGAGCTTGCAAGCTTTTTGGCAGCCGCACCGACTTTACCGCCGTGATGGACAGGCATACTTCCCTCCTTTCAACAAATCGCTACGAACATCTGTACCATAACGTATGAGGTTCTCAAAGTCAATTCATTATTTTGTACGTTTGTCTCATTCTGTCTCATGTTATAATTCTCCTAGAAAGGAGAGGCCATGAAACGTGCCGATATAATTGATTTAATCCGCTTCCATTCAGAGGACAACGAAGTCGCTTTCAATGAAACCGCCTCGCGTATCGCCAAGGAATTCGAAGATACCGGCTATGGAGATCTCGCGGGCTATATAATGAGTCTTCTCGCTCAGACGAGGACATTTATACCTCAAACGCTTGAGCAGCCTTATGAGTACCTACAGCAGGTCGTTATAAACAACGATCCTCTACCCCTTCCCGAATGCATCTCCCAAGAAATACATGGACTGATAAACGCCCTAAACAGAAACATGGGAATCAATACCGTCCTTTTCTACGGCGCCCCTGGAACCGGTAAAACCGAAACAGTCAAACAGATCGCAAGAATACTGGGAAAGAAGCTTTTTTCTGTTGACTTCAATCTCATTATCGATAGCAAATTGGGCGAAACGTCCAAGAACATCAACAGGGTCTTTAGCGAGATCAAAGACATCGGCTCGGAATCTCTGTTTCTATTTGACGAAATCGATGCGCTCGCTCTCGATAGGATTAGGCAAAACGATGTTCGTGAAATGGGACGAGCGACAAGTTCTCTTCTTAAAGAGCTCGATGGGCTTGACGGTTGCGCAAACATAATTGCAACAACGAATCTTCACGACAAGCTTGACAAGGCACTCTTGCGCCGATTTGACGCACAAATTAACTTTGACAAATACAGTCATGAGGACTTGGCAGAAATAGCCCTGCTGATCATTAAGTCACAAAGCAAACGCTACGACTTCATAAAATATGATTCTCGGACTTTGAAAAGAATATTTGATACCTGTATCTCAATTCCCAATCCCGGAGAATTGAAGAACATCATAAAAACCTCAATCGCCTTTTCCGATCCAACCGTCGAGACCGACTATCTAACCAGGCTGTATCTCCAACTAAACGACATGGATAAGGTCGACATTGAAGTTCTAAGAAAACAGGGGTTTACGCTTCGGGAAATTGAAGCATTGACAGGAATATCCAGGAGCACCATCGCCAGAAACCTGAAAGGATAATCATGAATGATTTGCTTCGTCTCTCAGGTGCCTTCGAAACAAAGGGCGCGTCTGGTCCGGGAGCTCCGTCGCTTCCCGCAAAAGCTAAGGTCACTTCTACGAAAATCAAACGGCTAGGCACATCTCTAGAAACGCTCCTTGAAGAATGGAGTGGCGAATTTTTAATTAAGAGCATACTTGTATCAATCGAATACAGGCAGATTGTCGCAAAGAGCAACAGAGTCCGACGTCTCCTCAAGGGCGGGATAGGCCAAGAACCCGAGGCAACCATTAGGGGCGCTCGCTATCTAGATATCGATACTCCCCGCGCAAGGCACGTAATGACTCATTACGTGCCTAAAGAGACTATAATTTCAACGATAAATGAGCTGAGGGAAGCTGCCCGCATTGTGGATAACCACTTCTCAGGATCCATTGACAAGAACAAATTGAACAGTCTTTGGGATGAAAAGGATTCAGTTGAATCAAAAAAATGGAAACGAGACTACTCGACCATTATCAGTAAAAGCGCCTTTTCTCAGCTAATACGAGACTGCCACTATGTCGAGAAAATATATATTAGCGATGCACCCACCGTTCAAACCAAGACAACGTCGACGGCTCCAACGAACTCGTTAGTAACTCTTTACCGAACAGAAGTTGATATCAAAACACTGCTGCAAAAACTCGATCTCAACGTTGCCGCAGCCGATATCCTCGATAACACCGTACAACTTTCAGAAGAGCAATACTACGAGCTAACAAACAAGGCTCCATACCTTGTAGCAATGAGCATAAACGATTTATCCTCTTATACCCCAATACGGGCCAGCTCTGAAACGGTAATGCGGGAAAGCAATCTACCGCTATTTCCTTCAACCGAACCCGTGGTCGGTGTTATCGATACTGCTTACGAACAAAAAAGTTTGCCTTACTTCCACAATTGGGTTGAATACAAGTCGATGCTCCCGGAGGATGTTGAAATAAGACCTTCCGACACCTCTCATGGGACATCTGTCGATTCACTAATTATCGATGGACCTAGATGCAACCCATGGCTGGAAGACGGATGCGGCAATTTTAGGGTCAAGCATTTTGGAGTAGCAACTGGCGGAAACTACAGCTCATTCACCATTATGACGATGCTGCGTAAAATTTTGAGTGAAAACCCAGGCATCAAGGTTTGGAATCTGTCTCTTGGATCTGATGAATCCATCGACCACAATTCAATATCACCCGAAGCCGCCCTACTGGATAAATTGCAGGCAGAATATGATGTTCTGTTTGTCGTTGCCGGCACAAACAATCACGATGGCTCAACAGATCGAATAGGGTCTCCAGCGGACTCCGTCAACGCTCTCGTAGTCAACTCGGTAAGGCGTGATAAAACTCCCGCTTCATATACTCGGAGAGGTCCTGTGCTCCATTTTCAGCATAAGCCCGATGTTTCATACTATGGTGGAGACATAGACGAACCGCTCAACTGCTATGGGAGCGACAGACCAAAAAAGGAAATGGGCACATCCCTCGCAGCGCCCCTTGTCGCAAGAAAAGCAGCTTATCTCATCTACAAAATGCACCTTAGCTGCGAGTCAGCGAAGGCACTCTTGATCGATTCGTCAAAATCATGGAATCAGCCTTCGGATATGAACTCTCTTGGCTATGGAGTAGTGCCGATTCATATTAACGATGTAATTAAAAGCAGAAACGATGAAATTAAGTTCCTGATTACGGGGACCGTCACCGATTACGAAACATACAACTACAAGATACCGATTCCAGCCGTCAGAAACACTCATCCTTCTGTCGCACGGGCAACCCTTTGCTACTTTCCAAAATGCAATCGCGATCAAGGCGTTGACTATACCTGCACGGAGCTTGATTTACATTTCGGAAGGTTGAACAAAGGCAAGCTCAGTTCCCTCAAAGCAAACACGCAGGGAGAGAAAGAAGACTACACTGACGAAGAAACTGCCAGAAAGAGCCTTCAGAAGTGGGACAATACGAAGTCAATATCTGACTCCCTAACCAATCGAAGCAGGCCAAAAAAGGCTTATGAAAACCCTCTCTGGGGTTTGAAGATACGCAAGACCTCACGATATCAAGATGGGTCCCATGAACCGCAAAGGTTTGCCGTCGTAATCACCGTTCGCGAGCTCGACGGAGTCAATCGCATCGACTCTTTCATTCAGCAGTGCAACGCACTGGGCTGGCAGGTCAACCGCATTAGAGTCGAAAACGAGCTTAATATTTATGAGGAGAGCCAGGTTGAAGTTGATTTTGAATAAACTGCTTTCATAAATTAGTCAACTAGTTATGTGGCCAACCGAGGTTGATTGCCGTATCTTGGTTGGCCAGTTCTAGCCATTTCGTTGATAATTTGTACGTATACACCAGAAGTAATTACTTTTAAATTGCCAGTCAAATGCGGCCAGCCTCATCCCCTACAGCCGCAACATAAAGCACGATGCGTCATCGTGCAGCTTAAGCCGTGGATAAAGATCAAAGTCTGGGTCCAGGTTTTCTTCAGTGCGTAGACGTACAAGAAGCTCATCAAATGACTCGCGAGTCGCCTCAGCGAGAAACGCTGCGGGATCGGCCAACCCAAACAGATCAAATGCTCGCTCCAGCCCGTCGGACATAGCACAAACGTAATCGATATCCTCAATGCAAAACCGCCTCACATTGAGATGCTCCAAGGCAATCCCAGACGGATCAAGAATCCAATAGCCATCGGGCTTATTCTTGAGCTGACGGTTCGCAAGCAATGTATCGTTGACGGCAGCACGCTTCTGCACCCCAGTCATTGCTCTGCCACGCGAGCGATCGACCATCACGTCCACTGCTGTTTGGTCGAGCTCCGCAATCCGCTCATCAGACATAGTCACGAGCGAGCCGTCTTTAAAACCGATGAACGCTGGAGAGTCACCTAGGGAGACAATATCGACCAAATCGCCTGAAACAGAGACCACCACCAACGTGGAGGAGGGAAACAGTTCCTCGTTGTCCGTCACACCGTGTTTGCCAATAAAGTCGCGCGAATCATCCACCGCGAGGCGTATAGAATCGACAATTCCACGAGACATGTCTAAATACTCACAAATGCGGCCGCCAACAAAATGACTGAACCACTGAGCGTCCGAACCAGAATGATGCGGCAGCACACGCGTGCCGGTGATGCCAGAGGCTCCATCGAGTAGCACGGCATATGTCGACCCAACTGCAACGTAATCTTCATTAACCTGATTACCTATAGCAGAGCAGGAAAACTTGGCCTTGAACATGGAATCACCGCTTTCGGTAAACTGGCAAGCAAACGCAAAGCCATATCATCACTACCTAGGCCTTAGCAGACTTCAGGAATTTCGCCTTTGCTTTCTGGTTGCCATTGAACACAGTATCAACAAGCGATTGACGTGCAGATTTGCTCATATGAGGATGCTCGACAATATATCCAGCAGACAAAACCGTAATCGCCATAATAAAAGGCCACGCGGCATGCTCCCGCGCAGTCTTAATGGATTTCTTTGCTACGTTGCAAAACTCCTTCTCGGAGTTCGACCGCAGATATAGCGCGAGCATAAATAGCGAGTAAAAATCGCTTTCGTCAATAATCTTGGAGAAACCCAGAACACTAAGAGGTCCACAGGCATTAGACGCTACCGTGTCCAGCTGTCCGATACAACCCGACAGCGCTACCATAGATAATAACTTTCTAATATTTGGCCTAGCCTCTTCCGGAGATTCTAGCTGGCCAACAACATCTTCGACCATTTCGTCGTAGGAATCATCAACCGCTTCTAAAAGCAAATTGAGAGCAGCGCCAGTTGCGTAGTAGATTTGTTCTCTAACAGTCGCCTTAAGCGGCTCCTTTAGTTTTACCTGCTGTCGATTAAGGCAACGTCCCGCAATAGCAACATATTTCAAAGCAATAATTGCCGACTGAAAGGCACTCCTCGTTTCAGGAACCTCATATTCATAAACGCCAGCATAACTAACCCTTTCAATGGCTTCACAATTTCTTTTCTCTATCTCATCAGTTACGCTGCGAATGGCACCCGCACCTTCTTGAGAGGGCGGAGCAATCTTAATGCCTTCCAACCCACTCAAACACTTATAGGTTTTTCCCTGATTAAAAATGACATCTGAACTATCCACGGCATCCGATGCCTTTTCGACTAGTTTCTGGGTTAGCCAGGGAATGAATCGAGTTCCCTCAAGCAAAACGAGTATCTCTTCATTTATGGAAAAATCTAGCTCATCCAAAAGACGCAGTACATAGGTTTCTCCCTTGTCCACGTCCTCGTCAAACTCAAGATCAATTGCCTGAGCAACAAAATAGGCATACAGACTTCTCGAGGCAAAAGAGTAGTTGAAGCCATTGTCTTCAACTAGGAGCACGCCAGACTGGACAGAAGCATCCATGATTATTTTTGGAGTTATAGGGATACCGTATTCACTCAGGTAGTTTTCAGCCACTTCAGAGAATGTCATACTCGAGAAAACAGTCGTTCGATCAGAGTGAATTTTAAGAGCAAGTTTCTTCAAAACGGTAATAACCGCATCCGCCAATATATCGAGCATCTGATTCTCGCCGTCTGATATGACATTACATATCTTTCTTTTGACGTTTGAATTCATAATTGACGTAAACGGCAAGTCACCCTTGATAAAAGACGCACCGGAATCATAAATGTAATAATCAATATATTGATTGATGAAGGGCGGAGTCATATCAAACAATTGAAAATGAGAGCCAACAGCTTTATCAACAATGGCAATAAGCTCATCTACCTGTGCATCGGAAAGCCCAGTACCCTTACATCTCTTTTGAATTAACTCGTCTCTTTTATTTTTCGTCCAAGGACAGATAAGCAGATGTCGAAAATCAACCTCGACCGTTTCGTCCAACTCAAACGTAAAACTATTATCAGTAATTAAAACAATATTGCCGGCAGTCTTGAGCATCGATTTAATGACATCGGATTTTTTAGCTTTTCTCTTCAGAGAATCAAAGTCATCGACGAGCAAAAGAACTTTTTCACGAGGAATTCGTCCAAACAGTTCAACAGCTTCCCGAGTATCACCATACTGATCCTTGATAATGGATGACAGCGTTCGTGAAATGGAACCAGTTGAATAATCGGGAGTCAACAATAAAGGCGAATAGCCCATCGCCAACGACTCGCGGTATATGGCTTTAAGTAAAGAGCTCTTGCCCGCACGAATATCACTATGGATTTCAAGCGCTTTAGCATCAAGCAGGAACTCCATAAAAGAATGGATATCAGATATTAACTTTTGATCATTAATTCTTAGTTCACCATCTTTTGTGCCAGTTGCGATCTCTTCTTTCAAAGAAGGAAACACAAATGAGTCCTTAAATGATTCACTTGAATTATCTTCAGTTTCAAAAAGCTCGTTCACAAAATCTGGGCGCGGTCTGAAGTACGTTTTTGATTTTATATAACGCCGATAAGAGTGGGCCTCATCGAGAAGCGTGTGAATTTGTGCAGAGGTTTCCCAGCCATAGACCCTTTCCGCAAATTCATAGCTGCCAAACTCTCCAAAGCGAATTAGTAGCATTTTATAGGAGCTCTGGTCATCATCGCAAAGTGAATAAGTTCCTCCTCGCACGACGACACAGGACTCACCTGACAAACCACCTACGCAGCGGCTTTGTCCCATATGCTCATGTCCCGTAAACGCAAAGTCAAAGCAGTTGGCAAGCATATTCTCCAGGCTAATACGCTCATTATCGCAGAACCACTCTGGGCCATGATGCGAAGCAAAAATATGAAGGCCTGAGTCCGGTGTGTTATCAAGTAGAGAGCGATTAGGGTTTCTCAATACATGAAATCCTTTATCATCACCGTCAAGAGTAGATAAGGGGGCACTATTAAAACCAGATACCGAGACTTTCGTCCCCTCAACCTCAAAAACAATTGGCCCTTGCTGACCAAAAACAAAACGGTTGTCATATTTGTTTGCAAATTCAAAAAATGACGTCATATTTTCGATATCCACACCGTACTGTGCACCAGCAAAGCACCCAACAGACTTACACGGGCCTTGCAAATCATGATTTCCCGGCAATATATAAACTTTCAATTGGTATTCAGGTTGGTTCAGTTGTTCAATCAGATAGTCAAAGAACATAGCTGCTGATTGATATTCGCTTTCCTTGCCAGTTCGGGCAACATCACCAGTAACAAGCAGCAATACGGTTCCAGACTTAATACTCTTTTTAATAGTCACGAGGATATCGTCTACCCGTTTTTGATAATTGCCCTGGAGTTCTTCGAAATGAAAATCCGTAAGCTGGACAATACAAAGCTGAGGATCAAAATCACGGCAATCCACTGCGCGACCTCCGAAATACTACTCCGTCGAATATAGTGATTCTAGCTACACACGCCGCTCACTTACCAGGCATTAAAGAAACAATTAAAGGGACGGCTCCATACAAGGCAATCGGAATAAAGGCGAAAACGATACCAAAGATAATCAAGCGACGACACAGCTTTTCGTCCCGCCCCGAGATGAGAGAAAACACTGCAAATACCGTAATCAGCAGTCCAAACAAAGAGCATGCTAGAAATGAAAGCTCAAAAAACTTCAGCTTTGAATGTGCCGTAATAGATGCCATGGTAAACACCACAGAAAGCACGGCGGAAAATAGACCAACAATTTCAACGTTACTTGACACACTTGCTTTTACATTTTCAATTTCTTTAGAAGCACGGTCAGCGATTCTCTTATTCGACGACAGAAAGTCTGCACGCAATCGAGCAGCTTCAATATCGGCGAGATGCTTTGGATATTCAGGGGAAGTCGGATGCAGCAAAGAAACTGCTTTATCAAAATCAATGTATGCATTATTCATATCCCCCTTCAACGCATTAAGCCGAGCCCTTGTAACACGGTATTTGGAATAAGACTGATCTAAACTGATTGCACGATTTACAGACTTGATGGCTTCATTAAGATAAGCGGAATCCATCTCCACGCCACTTTCCATAAGAGAGGCAACAATGTGGGCATACACGTTCAGGCACGACGGCCTATCAGGGAATTGAGAACAAAGAGCGCTTGCATCTTCTAGCAACTCGGCATGTGACTTACCGAGAGGATTGCAAAACTCATAGCAGCTAAGATAAATTAGTTTGAAATCGATGTAATCTTCGAACCGAGTTGCCCCGAGTGTAATAAGTGACTGAAGTTTTTGACGGTCGCATGCCCGTCTATATATCACCGATAATAAATAGAAGCCGGTAAAGGTTACCTGGTTGTTTTTACTTTCTCCTTCATGGATAAACAGACGCTCCATGCGAGCGAGAACATCTTCGTAGTCGCAAGATGTATATACAGTGTCAGCCAAATCGGTAACAGCGGAATCATATTCAGCGGTATTCGGTTTCGTATTCTCAAGAATACTATGCAAGTCACTGAGAAAACAATTGTGCATGCGTTCCGACCTCCCGAGCATACGCATCAGGCACCAGACAGCAGGCGCCAGGGTTACAACAACTTAGACGAATTTGAAAGCTACGGCCTATTGGGAGAAATCCTCAATAGGCCGTGTCATTTACAAATAATAATTCAAATACTCCCCCAGCTCTTCCTCCCAGTCGGGCATGTGGAACCCGACCGACTCGAGCCTGGAAAGGTCGAGCGCGGAGTGGACCGGGCGCGGGGCGATGGGGCCCGCGGCGCCGGCGTAGTAGTCGGCGGTCGAAACCGGCACGACCCTGCCGCCGTTGCCGTTGGCGGCATCGAAGACGACGCGGGCGATGTCCGCCCAGGACCTGACGGCACCGGAGCCGGTGCAGTCGTAGGTGCCGTAGGGGGCCTTCGCGTCCAGTACGTGGA
>CABQSB010000024.1:0-35041 GCA_902466735.1 uncultured Collinsella sp. | reverse complement strand
CCTTCCTCGGAGAAGTTCGCGAAGCCCACTTCTCCGAGGAAGGGCACCGGCCCGGAGGCGGCCCCAGCGCGAGGCAGTCCCGGATGCCTACCTACTCGTTGTCGCCCGCGGTCATCTGCGTTGCGGAGAGCGTGCCGTCGGCAGCAGTTGCAGCCGCAGCGTCGGGCCAGACCCAGTCGGTAAAGGCTGGGTGATCGAAGCCCTCGTCACACGCGAACTCAAAGGCCTCGGTGCGGAAGGCCTCCCACTCATCAATCTGCTCGGCAAACTTATTGGCGTCGACCATGCGCAGCACGTCAGCAGCCAAAGCCCAGCGATCCATGTTGTTCAGGCGCAGCATATCAAACGGCGTGGTCGTGGAGCCCTTCTCCTCGTAGCCGTGAACGCGGAAGGCGTCGTGGCCAGGGCGGTTCCAGATCAGGCGGCGAATCGTGCCGGCATAGGCGTGGAATGCAAAGAGCACGGGCTTCTCGCCGCAGCCGAACAGCTCAGCCCAGCGCTCGTCGCTTATAGCCTGGTCGTTCTCGCAGACGTTCTGGATCTTGAGCAGATCGACCACATTGACGAACCACACCTTAATGCCCAGCTCGCGCAGCATATCGGTTGCAGCCAGAGCCTCGAGCGTCGGCACGTCGCCGCACGTAGCGACCACGACGTCGGCCTCGCCGAGCGAGTCAGCGGTCGATGCCCACTCCCAAGCCGCGACGCCCTCGGCGAGCTCGGCGCAGGCCTCGTCAACCGTCTGGAAGGTCGGGGCGGGCTGCTTGCCGCAGAAAATGGCGTTGACGCAGTCGGTGGACTGGTAGACGCGCTCGGCCACGGCAAGCGCCATGTTGGCGTCAGCCGGATAGTACGCATTCACGATATGCGTATCGTTGGCCTTGTTGAGCAGCAAGTCGATAAAGCCGGGGTCCTGGTGCGAGAAGCCGTTGTGGTCCTGGCGCCAGACATGGCTCGACAGCAAAATGTTAAGGCCGCTGATGGGGGCGCGCCACGGAATCTCGCGCTTGGTGGCCTCGAGCCACTTGCAGTGCTGGTTGACCATGGAATCGACCACGTGGACAAAGCTCTCGTAGGAGCTCCACACACCGGAGCGGCCGGTGAGCACGTAGGCCTCGAGGAAGCCCTCGCACTGGTGCTCGGACAGCTGCTCGACAACCTTACCGGAGCCGGCGAGCAGCTCGTCGTTGGCATCGTCCTCATAGAAGCCGGCATCCCACTGCTTCTTGGTCACCTTGTAGGCAGCTTGCAGGCGGTTGGACGCGGTCTCGTCGGGACCAAAGATGCGGAAATCGTCCATGTTCTTGGCCAGAACGTCGGCAGTGTACTCACCAAAGACGCGGGCAGCCTCGGTGGAGCCCCAGCCATGGCCCTTCTCGGCGACGGGAATCTCGTGGGCGTGGATATCGGGCAACTCGAGCTCGCGACGTACCTTGCCGCCGTTCGCGTTGGGGTTGGCGCCAATGCGCAGCTCGCCGGTCGGCATAAAAGCCGTCACCTCGGGGCGCACCTGGCCCTCGGGCGTAAAGAGCTCCTCAGGCTTGTAAGAGCGCAGCCACTCGCGCAGCACGCGGAAGTGCTCGTGGGTGTCCTTGGCGCTCGCCAGCGGCACCTGATGGGCACGCCAGGAGTCCTCGGTCTTCTTGCCGTCGATCTGCTTGGGGCAGGTCCAACCCTTGGGCGTACGGAATACGATCATGGGGTAGGCCGGGCGGACCACGGTCTCACCTGCGGCGGCCTGGGCCTGTGCAGTAGCCTTGATGTCGCAAATCTCGTCAAAGACCTGCTCAAACAGGGCGGCAAAGCGCTCGTGGATGCTTGCGTGGCTCTCGTCGTCAAAGCCGGCGACAAAGAAGTGCGGCTTGTAGCCCATGCCCTCGAAGAACTTGGTGAGCTCCTCGTCGGACACGCGGGCGAGGATGGTGGGATTGGCGATCTTGTAGCCGTTGAGGTGCAGGATCGGCAGGACGATACCGTCGGTTGCCGGGTTCACGAGCTTGTTGGATTGCCAAGAGGTCGCGAGCGGGCCGGTCTCGGACTCGCCGTCGCCCACCACGGCCACGGCCAACAGGCTCGGGTTGTCCATGACGGCACCGTAAGCGTGGCTGAGCGTGTAGCCGAGCTCGCCGCCCTCGTGGATGGAACC
Source organism: uncultured Collinsella sp. (assembly GCA_902466735.1). Classification (GTDB taxonomy): domain Bacteria; phylum Actinomycetota; class Coriobacteriia; order Coriobacteriales; family Coriobacteriaceae; genus Collinsella. Next base: position 32,895 of record CABQSB010000024.1, on the reverse strand, counting down.
GGGCGTCTCGGGCGCAAAGTGGCTCGGGATGCCGCCGGGATAGGAGAACTGGCGGAAGAACTTCTGCAGGCCTGCCTCGTCATTGGTGATGTCGGGGCGAATCTCGCGGTAGGTGCCGTCGAGCAGCGACTGAGCAGTACCGGCGGGGCCACCGTGACCAGGGCCCATCAAGAAGATAGCATTCTGGTTGTGGTCGGCGATCAGTCGATTGACGTGACCGAGCAGGAAGTTGATGCCGGGCGTGGTGCCCCAGTGGCCAACCAGGCGGTGCTTAACGTCCGGACGACCGAAGTCGCGCACCTCACCGGTTTTCTCGTCGACAAAGTCGGGGCGCATTAGCGGGTTAGAGCGAAGGTAGATCTGACCGACGGACAGATAGTTCGATGCGCGCCAATACAGGTCGACGCCCTCGAGCTCGGAAGCCGGCACCTCGTGGCCCAGCTTTTGCCACGGCGTCCCCAGTGTTTTAGCCATTGTTTATGTCCCTTCGCTGTGCGGTCACCCTCCAATACGGCAACCTTTCGTTGGGACCAGTATATTTGCTAAAACGTTTTATCATGGTGAAAAAACGTTTTACCACCCTTATCAATCCCATCGATTAGCAAAACGCGACATTCACCTGCGGCGTTGATTGTCACAGGTGCTCCACATTCGGTCTCTGCAAATTGGTAAACGTGTTTAGTTGTGTTTAGTAAGCTCGAGCACGCTGTCCTTAACGATAAGCTCCGGCTCCAGAACGACCTCTTCGGCACGCCTGCCGCCCCTACCGGCAAGACGCTTGGACATGCAGCCAAAAGCATGCTCCGCAAGGACACCAGGGTCCTGCTCAATCGCGGTCAGTGCCGGCTCAAAGAGAACGTCGGCCGCCGAGTTGTCATAGCTCACCACCGAGATATCGCCCGGGATGCTCTTCCCCATCTCGTGCAAGCGCTTGAGCAAACCGAGGGCAATGTTATCCGAGCTTGCGAACACGGCAGTGGCGTCAGTTGCGAGCACTGCCTCCGAGGCCTCGTATGCGCTCGGAATGTAGTACTCGCTCTCAAACTCCAAACGCGCGTCGATCGGCAGGCCAACCTCGCGCAGCGCGCGCTCATAGCCGGCAAGTCGCTTGCGACCCGTATTGGAACGGCGGGCATTAACCAGGCAGGCAATACGGCGGTGGCCTTGCTCGATCAGATAGCGGGTGGCCATATAGCCGCCCATCTCGTGGTCGAACATCACCTTGTCGCACTCGAGCCCCTCAATGGCACGGTCGACCATTACGGCCGGGATGGGCAGGTGGCTGACCTCTTCGCGCAGGGCGCGGTCATCGGAGAACTCGTCACCCACCACCAGGAAGACGCCATCAACGCCGCGCGTCACCAGCTGGCGCAGCAGCTCCAGATCGTCATCGGCGCTTCCGCCCGAGCTGGTAATGAAGAGCGCATAGCCGTCCTCGCGGCAGCGCTTTTCCAGGCTACCGGCGAGCGAGGCAAAAAAGCGGCTCTCGATGTTAGGGACGATAAGGCCCAGCGTGCGCGACTCGCGCATGACCAGGCTGCGCGCAATCTGGTTGGGAACATAGTGGTTGCGCGCCGCGACCTCTTTGATGAGCTTGCGGTTTTCTTCCGAGATGCGACAGGGCCGATTATTGAGAACAAGCGAGACCGACGAGGGGGAAAGCCCCACCTCCTGGGCGATCTGCTTGAGGGTGACTTTGTTGGCCATCTCGCTCCTTCCGGGTTTACGCGCAATCTCTTGAAAGTATAGCGACTACCCCTCTACCTCGGTGATAAACACTTTACCAATCCGGTGGACGGCTGTTTTATCGCCGCCAGCGCACCAAATCCGTCCGGGTGGGGTATATTGCAATCGATTGATGACAACGACCACCAAAAGGCGGATATTCGTATGCACGAGAACGATTTTTTTAACGAGGACCTGCTGTGCGCGCTCGCTGGCGTTGCCGGCGAGGACAACGTGCTGATGAGCGAGCCCATGCGCGAGCACACCACGTTTAAGATCGGCGGTCCGGCCGACGTCTTTGTCACGCCCGATACTGAGCAGGGCCTCGTCGCCACGCTCGATACCTGCTATCGCTGCAATCTACCACTCACCATCGTGGGCAACGGCTCCGACTTGCTCGTCGGCGACAAGGGCATCCGCGGCGTCGTCGTAGCGCTGGGCGAGGGCCTCTCCGACATTACGGTCGACGGCACGCACGTCACGGCGGCAGCCGGCGCCTTGCTTTCCGATGTCGCAGCCGCGGCAGCCGAGGCCGGCCTTACCGGCATGGAGCCCATCTCGGGCATTCCCGGATCGGTCGGCGGTGCCTGCTACATGAACGCCGGAGCATACGGCGCTTGCATGGCCGATGTGCTGGAGTCCGTGCGCGTCTACAAGCCCGCCCGCATGCTCGACGACGGCACCCGCGGTAGCGGCAGCATTATTGAGTTCGATGTCGATGAGCTCAACCTGGGCTATCGCAAGAGCCGCATTGCCGACGACGGTTTCGTCGTGCTTTCGGCCACTTTCAATCTCGCCCCGGGCAACGCCGCGATGATCAAGGCCGACATGGACGACTATCGCCAGCGCCGCGAGGACAAGCAGCCGCTCGATATGCCGAGCGCCGGCTCCACCTTCAAGCGCCCCGAGGGCCACTTTGCCGGCAAGCTCATCATGGATGCCGGCCTGCGCGGCCACGCCGTCGGCGGCGCCCAGGTGAGCGAAAAACACTGCGGCTTCATCGTCAACGCCGACCACGCCACCGCAGCCGACGTCGACAAACTCATCCGCCACATCCAAGCAACCGTCAAAGACCAATTCGACGTAGACCTAGAACCCGAAGTCCACCGAGTCGGCGAATTCCTCTAAAAAAGAAGGCCCCGAAAGGGGCCTTCACTTTCTTTTATTCAGACAACCAATCCGGTGCGTAGCGCCCCGAACCCGAGAGGGCCGCGTGCCCGCCCGCAATATATTTGATTGATCGCGAGTTCCGCACGCAAAGAAGGCCACTTAATGTGGCCTTCGTCTTGCGCAGGACTGCCCGAGCAGGCAATCAAATATATTGCGGGCGGGCACGCGGCCCAGTCGGCTTTACGACAGCGCAATACCGCCAAGCCAGCCCCAACGCACGCCAGAGCCAGTACCATAAAAGCTAATGAACGAATCAAGCGACTTAGACGTAATGGCACCCTCGTTGCTCATAACGATGCCGCCGCCAACGTAGATACCCACATGACCGTAGATAAGGCCCGGAGCACCCGTGCCGCTGTGCGAGGAATCGGCCACGATCATGCCCACCTGCAGCGCCGAGCGGTCGGAGCTATAGCACCAGGCGTTGAACATGTCACACGCGTTGCCGCCAAAATAGCCCACGCCGGCATTGCGGAAGACATTGGTAACCCACGCCGCGCACCAGTTCTGACCCGGCGAAGGCGTGGAGTAGCACGCGTTGACGACGGCCTGCTGCTTGCCCGAGCCGGCATTCTGCTGCGGAGTTCCGGGCGCATACGATCCACCGCCCGAGCTCGAACCACCCGAGTAGGAATTGTTCTTGTTCGCGGCGGCCGCGGCAGCGGCGGCCTTCCTAGCGGCCTCCTCGGCCTGGGCGGCAGCGAGAATCTCGGAATCGCGCTGAGCCATGAGCTCCTTGACGTCGTCGGAAAGACCGTTCAGCACGGTCTGGACTTCTTGCTGCTTGGCCTGCATATCCTGCATCTGAGCCGTCTGCTGGTCCTTGAGTTTCTCCAGGTTGGCCTTTTGTGCTTCGAGCTCGGTCTTCTGCGCGTCGAGCTCAGCCTGAATCGTCTGGATATCCTCGATGGCATCGCGGTCGCTCTTGTTGATCTTCTCAACGTAATGCGCGTTGGCGACGAGTTCCTCAAACGAGCCAGAGGCCAGCAGCAGCGACAGGATGTTCGTACCGCCGGACTTGTAGCTGGCGGCCACGCGATCGGAAAGGTCGTTGCGCTTCTTCTTGAGCTCGGCCTTCTTTTCATCGATCTGGGCCTGCGTGTCGTCAATCTTGCCCTGGACATTCTCGATGTCGTTGAGGGTCTGGGCATTCTTGTTGGCCAGCGCCGCATACTCATTTGCGATGCTGTCGAGCTGGGCCTGAACCTCGTCGAGTTGGGCCTGGGCGGCATTCAGTTTGTCGGTGGTTTCTTGACTGGCCTCAGCCGCATGGGCGCGGGCGGGCAGGCCAAAAAGAACAGCCGCAGAAGCGGCGCCGAAAAGAGCCTTAAGGGCAGTGCGGCGCGAAAGCTCCTGCGTAAAGATGGAATCGTTGTTTGGTGACATATGTACTCCGTTACATGCTTATTTATATGTCGCTCAACTCATACATATTAGCGTACATATGGCGCGTCCCAACGATTTCCACGAACGGCAGGAAACTACAAGGTCGGCGGCTCGTAAGCAATTGTCAAATTTGAGGTAACAATTGAGCAAGCTCTTATATGAGTACGTTAACATAATCCTCTGCTTTTCCTACAGTGCACCATTTGGGCGTCCCCGCCTGCGCTATACTCCCCTCTAGAAGTGTTCCTGATTCGATAGGAGACTACATGTCCAAAGCACTCGACCCCAAAGACACCTGCGTCCTCGTTACCGGTGGCGCCGGCTTTATCGGCTCGCACACCGTCGTTCAGCTGCTCGAGGGTGGCTACCAGGTCGTCATCGTCGATGATCTCTCCAACTCCAGCGCCGTCGCCGTCGACCGCGTCAAGACCATCGTGGGCGACGAGGCCGCCAAGAACCTCACCTTCTACGAGGCCAACGTGCTCGACCGCGATGCGATGAACAAGATCTTCGATACCCATCAGATCGACCGTGTCATCCACTTTGCCGGCTTTAAGGCCGTCGGCGAGTCGGTGAGCAAGCCCGTCGAGTACTACCACAACAACATCGAGAACACCCTGGTGCTCATCGACGTCATGCGCAACCATGGCTGCAAGTCCATCATCTTCTCGAGCTCCTCGACCGTCTACGGCGACCCGGACAACCCGCCCGTCACCGAGGAAGACCCCAAGAAGCCCGCAACCAACCCCTATGGCTGGACCAAGTGGATGATCGAGCAGATCCTTATGGACGTCCACACCGCCGACCCCGAGTGGGACGTCGTGCTGCTCCGTTACTTCAACCCCATCGGCGCTCATCCGTCGGGCCTGATCGGCGAGGACCCCAAGGGCATCCCCAACAACCTGGTGCCCTATGTCGCCCAGGTCGCCGTGGGCAAGCTCGAGGCCGTTCAGGTCTTTGGCAACGACTACCCCACCCCCGACGGCACCGGCGTGCGCGACTACATCCACGTGTGCGATCTGGCCTCTGGTCACGTTGCCGCCCTTAACTGGATGAACGGCAAGACCGGCGTCGAGATCTTTAACCTGGGCACCGGCACCGGCACCTCGGTACTCGAGGTCGTCGCCGCCTTCTCCAAGGCTTGTGGCAAGGAGCTGCCCTACGTGATCCGCGAGCGCCGCGCCGGCGACATCGCTGCCAACTGGTGCGATGCCTCCAAGGCCGAGCGCATGATGGGCTGGAAGGCCCAGTACGACATCGCGGACATGTGCCGCGATAGCTGGAACTGGCAGAGCCACAACCCCAACGGCTTCGCCGACGCCGAGTAGCAAAAACCTACATACCGTTCTTGCCCCGATCTCACGTTGTGAGGTCGGGGCTTTTTCATGGCATGTAGCCATTCGCCGAAAATCGACCAACTTTTTTATCTTGCCTGTACATGTTTAAACAACATGTTTTACAATAGGCGTATCGAATCAGAACATCGGAGGCGGACTGCACACCCATCGACAGGCCGACCCCACAACAAGAAGGTTGGTGAGCGCATTCATGGAGCGTGCAAGCGGCGTCCTCATGCCCGTCTCATCTCTGCCCGGACCATACGGAATCGGCGGCTTTGGCTGGAATGCCTACGACTTCGTCGATTTTCTCGCCTCGTGCAAACAACATTACTGGCAGATTCTGCCCCTTACGACGACCAGCTATGGCGATTCGCCCTATCAGTCGTTCTCGGCCCGCGCAGGCAACCCCAACTTTATCGACTTTGCCGAGCTTATCGAGGCAGGGTATCTGGAGCAGCGCGATATCGATGGCGTGTATCTGGGATCCGACCCCAGCAATGTCGACTACGGTGCCATCTTTGGTGGCCGCCGTCAGATTCTCGACCGCGCCGCCGAGCGCTTTGCTGCCGACAAGCCGGCCGATTTCGATGACTTTATCCAGGCCAACGAGGACTGGCTCATCCCCTACTGTGAGTTCATGACCGTCAAAGAGGAATGCGGTCTCAAGGCGTTTTGGGAGTGGCCCGCGGAGCTCCGCACCCGCGGCGAGGCTTCCGCCAAGGTCTGCGCCGACCATCCGGCGCGTATGCTCTACCACCAGATGACGCAGTACTTCTTCGATCGCCAGTGGAGCCGCCTCAAGGCCTATGCCAACGAGCGCGACATTCTCATCATCGGCGACCTGCCCATCTATGTCTCGCGTGACTCCGTCGAGATGTGGGCGACGCCTGAGCTCTTTAAGATCGACACCGCCGGCAATCCCGTGAGCGTCGCTGGCACGCCGCCCGACCAGTTCTCGGCCACCGGCCAGTACTGGGGCAACCCCATCTACGACTGGGACGCCATGGAGTCCGACGGCTTCTCCTGGTGGGTGGGCCGCATTCGCGCCGCCCTCGACATGTACGACGTCATCCGCCTGGATCACTTCCGCGGCTTCGAGGCCTATTGGGAGGTGCCGTTCTCCTCGCCCGATTCGTCCTACGGTTCGTGGACGCAGGGTCCCGGCCTCAAGTTCTTCAAGACGCTCGAGGAAAAGCTCGGCACGCTGCCCATCATCGCCGAGGACCTGGGCTTCCTCACCCCCGGCGTCATCGACATGCGCGACAACTCGGGCTTCCCCGGCATGAAGATCCTGCAGTTTGCCTTTGAGGGCGCCAACTCGTACTACCTGCCGCATAACTACATCGCCAACACCGTCGCCTATGTGGGCACCCACGATAACGAGACGGCGCGCGGTTGGTTTGAGGGAACGGCCACCCCGCGTCAGCGCGAGCAGGCAGCCCTGTACACCCATCAGCAGGCCGGCGAACCCATGGCAGATGCACTCAATCGCACCATCGCCGCCAGCGTGAGCGATACCTGCATCTACACCATGCAGGACCTGCTCAACTTGGGCAACGAGGCGCGCATCAACACCCCTGCCACGCTGGGCGGCAACTGGACCTGGCGCATGCTCGACGGCGCTATCACCCGCGAGCTCGAGCACAAACTCACCGACTGGACCGAGATCTACTTCCGCATCCCGTCGGAAGCCGAAATCGAGCTTCCTCAATAGGAGCTACCGCGCCCGACCCCTCCCCACCGTGCGGACGCGCTTGCTTTTCCCGCGCGAGGCCACCCCAATCCCCTCGCGCGGGCTTCTTATGAATTTCAGACATGAAACAACCCATCACAGGAGAAAACATGCCCCAAATTAACCTCATGGAACTCGCCGAGCAGTCTTTTGGCACCTCGCTCGAGCAGCTCGACGACCGTCGCATTTACAAGCTGCTGGTCAAACTCGTGCAGGAGCGCTCCGCCACCTGCCCGCTCAACAACGGCAAGAAAAAGCTCTATTACATTTCCGCCGAATTTTTGATCGGCAAGCTGCTCATCAACAACATGATCGACCTCGGCATCTACGACGAAGTTAAGGACCAGCTCACCGCCGCAGGCCACGACCTCAACAAGATCGAGGAATTCGAGGTCGAGCCGTCGCTCGGCAACGGCGGCCTGGGCCGCCTGGCCGCGTGCTTCCTGGATTCCATCGCCACGCTGGGCTTGACCGGCGATGGCGTGGGCCTCAACTATCACTACGGTCTGTTCCGTCAGCGCTTTGTCGACAACCAGCAGAAGGCCGTCCCCGACGAGTGGCTCGGTGAGCAGGACATCCTAGTCGACGATGACCGCTCCTACACCGTCGAGTTCGGCGATTTTGCCGTTACCTCCAAGCTCGTCAACATCGATGTGCCCGGTTACGACCAGCCCACCAAAAACCGCCTGCGCCTGTTCGACCTGGCGAGCGTCGACGACGGCCTGGTCCCCGGCAGCTCCATCGACTTCGACAAGACCGAGATCGCCAAGAACCTCACCTTGTTCCTCTACCCCGACGATTCCGACGAGCAGGGCCGCCTACTTCGCATCTATCAGGAGTACTTCATGGTGAGCAACGCCGCCCAGCTCCTGATCGACGAGGCCGTCGAGCGCGGCAGCAACCTGCACGATCTGGCCGACTACGCCGTGGTCCAAATTAACGACACGCACCCCACCATGGTCATCCCCGAGCTCATTCGCTTGCTCACCACCGAGCATGGCATCGAGTTTGACGAGGCCGTGACCATCGTACGCTCCATGGTCGCCTACACTAACCACACGATTCTTGCCGAGGCGCTCGAGAAGTGGCCGCTCGCCAGCCTGCAGAAGGTCTCCCCTGCCATCGCCGACATTATCGTCAAGCTCGATGAGATCGCGAAGGCCGAGCACGATGACCCGCGCGTCGCCATCATCGACGAGTATGAGACCGTCCACATGGCCCACATGGACATCCACTTTGGCTTCTCCATCAACGGCGTCGCCGCGCTGCACACCAAGATCCTGGAGGACACCGAGCTCCATCCGTTCTACGAGATCTATCCCGAAAAGTTCTCCAACAAGACCAACGGCATCACCTTCCGTCGCTGGATTCATGGTGCCAACCCCGCGCTCGCCAGCCTGCTCGACGATGTGATCGGCACCGATTGGCGCAGCACCGGCGATCTGAACAAGCTCGCCGAATTCGCCGACGACAAGGACGTTCTTGAGCGCCTGGCCGCCACCAAGGTCGAGGCCAAGGCCATCATGCGCGAGTTCATGGCGCTCGAGCAGGGCGTGACCATTCCCTCCAACGCCATCATCGACGTCCAGGTCAAGCGCATCCACGAGTACAAGCGCCAGCAGATGCTCGCGCTCTACATCATCTGGAAGTACCTCGATATCAAGAACGGCAACAGACCTAAGCACCCCGTCACCATTATCTTTGGCGGCAAGGCGGCGCCTGCCTACACTATCGCGCAGGACATCATCCATCTGATCCTGACGCTGTCGCAGTGGATTTCAAACGACCCCGACGTGGCTCCCTACCTGCAGGTTGTCATGATCGAGAACTACAACGTCACCGCCGCCGAGCACGTGATCCCCGCCGCTGACATCTCCGAGCAGATCAGCCTGGCCTCCAAGGAGGCGAGCGGCACCTCCAACATGAAGTTCATGCTCAACGGCGCCCTAACCCTGTGCACGCTCGACGGTGCCAACGTGGAGATTGCCGAGCTCGTGGGCGACGAGAACATCTATACCTTTGGTGCCTCGTCCAAACAGGTCGAGCAGCTCTACGCCGACGGCACCTACAACGCCGGTGCGCTCTACCGCAAGCCCGGCATTAAACTGCTGGTGGACTTCATCACCAACCCGGCCTTTATGGCAACCGGCAACGCCGAGCGCCTGCAGCGCCTGCACGACGACATTAAGGGCAAGGACTGGTTTATGGCCCTGCTCGACATTGAGGAGTACATCCAGACCAAGGAGCGCGTGCTGGCCGACTACGAGGACCAGGACGCCTGGATGCGCAAGGCGCTCATCAATATCGCCAACGCCGGCACCTTCTCGTCCGACCGTACGATCTCCCAGTACAACGACGAGATCTGGCACCTGAGCTAGCTCATTCCCCTTACCCATCCTCTTGAGAAACGGAGTCGTGGCAACACGGCTCCGTTTTTTGTGCCCGCACGTTACCCTGTGATCCGACTCGGCCAAACAATCTCGATCCGTAGCAATTACTCAACCAAAACGGTCCCAGCCGTTACAGATTGAGACATACCGGCCCCTCCCCTCGGGTTTATCTCAATCTGTAACATCTAGCAGGTGAAATTCGCCTTTGGTGTTACAGATTTAGATGAAATGGTTAGCTCAGCGGAACCGTCTCGATCTGTAACATCTAACGTCCGAAATCGGCCCTATCCGTTACAGATCGAGACAAACGACCGGTCAGACAGTCCCAACACAAAGAAAGGCTCCCCTCTCGCCCAGTGGACGGGAGGGGAGCCTTATATGTGACCGCGGCAAAAGGATGGCAAAGCCGCAGTCGCCCAAAGGGAGGGCCTGGATGCACCGGGCCTAGATAAGGTTCTTGCCAGACACCTTATCGAAGAGATGAGTCGCGTTCTTCTCGAACTTGAACCAGATGGGGTCGCCAGCCTTGAGCGCGCCCTTGGCCTCGAGGTCGACGACGGGGATAATCAGGACAAACTGGCCGTCGGGAGCGGTCACGTGGACATGCTCGGTCGAGCCCATGAGCTCGGTCACCTCGACGGTGCCCTGGAGCGCACCCTCCTCGCCCTTGTCGGCAAGCAGGATCTGCTCGGGGCGCACGCCGGCCGTAATCTCCTTCACGTCGCCGCCGTCCCAGTTGAGGGCAAGCTGAGCGCAAGTCTCCGGGGCGAGCGCCACGTTCATATCCTCGGTCTTGACAGTAAAGCCGTTGCCCGAGCGCACCAGCTGGGCATCGAAGAAGTTCATCTGCGGCACGCCGATGAAGCCGGCGACGAAGATGTTCGCGGGATGGTTGAAGACCTCCTGCGGCGTGGCGATCTGCTGGACGACGCCGTCCTTCATGACCACGATGCGGTCGCCGAGGGTCATAGCCTCGGTCTGGTCGTGGGTAACGTAGATGAAGGTGCCCTTGATCTCGTGACGCAGCTTAATGAGCTCGGCGCGCATCTGGTTACGAAGCTTGGCATCCAGGTTGGACAGCGGCTCGTCCATCAGGAAGACCTTGGGGTCACGCACGATGGCGCGGCCGATGGCGACGCGCTGGCGCTGGCCGCCAGAGAGCGCCTTGGGCTTACGGTCGAGGTACTCGGTAATACCCAGGATCTCGGCAGCGGAGCGAACCTTGCGGTCGATCTCGTCCTTGGGGACCTTCTTGAGCTCAAGCGTAAACGCCATGTTCTCGTACACCGTCATATTGGGGTACAGAGCATAACTCTGGAACACCATGGCGATGTCGCGGTCCTTGGGCGCCACGTCGTTGACGCGCTTGCCATCGATGAACACATCGCCGGAGGTGATGTCCTCCAGGCCGGCGACCATGCGCATCATCGTGGACTTACCGCAGCCAGAAGGGCCAACGAGGACGATGAACTCCTGGTCGTGAACGGTGAGGTTGAAGTCCTCTACAGCGAGCACACCGTCCTCGGTAACCTTGAGGTTGTGCTTCTTCTCCTCGGTCTTCTTCTTTTTGCCAAAGAAGCCCTTCTTTTTTGACTCGTTGTTGGGATACACCTTCTGAACATGTTTGAGAACGATCTCGGCCATGTCTTTACCTTTCGATACGCGGCGCCGCGCTGAGAGGCGCCGCCAAAACTTGCAAAACAGTTACGGCATCAGCCCTTGACGGCACCTGCCACCACACCGTCGATGATGTACTTCTGGCAGAAGATGTACATGATGACGATGGGGATGACGACCATCATGATGCACGCCATCATGGGGCCGAGCTCGACGTGGCCATAGCCGCCACGGAAGTACTGGATCAAGATAGGAATGGTCTTGTACTTGGTGGAGTCGAGCGTAAGGTAGGGCAGCAGATAGTCGTTCCAGACCCACATGGTCTCAAGGATGCCGACCGAAAGATAGGTGGGCTTCATAATGGGAAGGACGATCTTAAAGAACACTTGGACCGGGTTGCAGCCGTCGATCATGGCCGCTTCCTCAATCTCGAGCGGGATGTTCTTGACGAAGCCGGCGAACATAAAGACCGCGAGGCCCGCGCCAAAACCAAGGTAGATGAAGCAGATGTTAAACGGCGTGTTAAAGCCGATGCGGTCCGCGAGGTTGGACAGCGTGAACATGAGCATCTGGAACGGTACGACCATCGAGAAGACGAACAGGTAATAGAAGAAGTTCGAGATCTTGCTGTTGACGCGCACCACGTACCAAGCGCACATGGAGCAGCACACCAGAATCAGCACGACCGACGTGACCGTAATGATAAGCGAGTACATAAACGCCGAGGCAAAGCCCTGCTCGTTCAGAGCGTGCACGTAGTTTGCGAGGCCGTTGAACGTCTCGGGCGTGAGCAGATCGAACGCCGTGGTGGTGCTGATTGCGGTCGCTTTCTTAAAGGAATTGAGCGCAATCATGAACACGGGGTAGATCCATGCGAGCGACAGGATCGTAAAGAAGATCGAGAGCGCGCGGTTGATAGCCTTATCGCGTTTCATTACTGCTGCACCTCCTTGGACCTCGTGGCCTTAAGCTGGATCATAGAAATAGCGACAACCAGGATGCAGAAGATAACTGCCTTGGCCTGACCGATGCCCTGCCATGCGATGCCAGCACGCGAATAGAACGTGTTGTAGATGTTCAGGGCGAGCATCTCGGTGGAGTGCGCCGGGGCGCCACCGGTAAGGGCGAGGTTCTGGTCGAACAGCTTAAAGCCGTTGGTGATGGACAGGAACAGGCAGATGGTGATGGTCGGCATCAGGTTGGGGATCTTAACCTTCCAAAACGTCTGCCATGCCGTAGCGCCATCGACCTTGGCGGCCTCGATGTAGTCAGACGGAATGGACTGCAGACCGGCGATGTAGATGATCATCATGTAGCCGACCTGTTGCCACAGGGTCAGGATGATAAGGCCCCAGAAGCCAGCGGCGGAGTTGAGGGCGATAAGCTGGGCACCCACGTTGGAGAGCAGGCAGTTGATCAGAATCTGCCAAATGTAGCCCAGCACGATGCCGCCAATCAGGTTAGGCATAAAGAAAATCGTACGGAAGATGTTGGTGCCCTTGAGCGCCTTGCGAGTGAGCGCCTGCGCAATGGCCAGCGCGATCACGTTGATGAGCACCGTCGACAGGAAGGCAAACGCCACGGTAAAGAAGAACGACGTGGAGAACTGCGGGTCGGTCAGTGCGCGCACGTAGTTCTCGATACCGACAAAGTGCGCGTTATTGATGGTAATAAACTGGCAGAACGAGAGATAGAAACCCTGGATAAAGGGAATCACGAACCCGATCATAAACGCCAGGCACGTGGGCAGCATAAAGAGCGGCCACCAGCGCTTGAGTGCTTTGCCCATAGAAGGGTCCTTTCAATATGCAGGGGGCGGGCAAACCTACGTCTGCCCGCCCCCTGTCGCTAATCAGATAGCTTGGGCAGCAACTGCTTACTCGGAAGCAGCCTTCTCGGTCTTCCAGCCATCGACGAAGGCGTTCTTGACGCCGTCCCACTTGGTGTTGTCGGCAGCATAAGCGATGAGAGCCTGCTTGAGGTTCTTCTTCCACTCCTCGGAGGGGATGTAAACGAAGTCCCAAGCGACGGTCTTCTTGCCGTCCTTGGCCATGGCAACGGCCTGCTGAGAGAAGACGTTGGTGGTCTCCTTAGCGCTCTTGAACGGGGCGGTCAGGCCCATCTTGTCAGCGATGATGCTGGTGGCGGTGTCAGAAGTGACGCACCAATACATGAAGTCCTCGGTGGCCTTCTGGGCATCCTCGGAAGCCTGGGAGCTCACGCACCAGTAGTTCTCGCCGCCGGAGCACAGGCCCTGGTTCTCCTCGCCGTCGACGCCGATGTAGATCGGCAGCATGCCGAGCTGGTCATCGGTCATACCGGCCTTGGTGAGGTCGGCATAGGCCCAAGAGCCGTTCTGATAGAAGACGGCCTTACCGGTTGCGAACTCGTTGGTGGCGTCGTCGCCGGTCTTAGAGGCGAGCTGCGAAGGATCGCAGGTGGAGTCGGTGATGTACAGGTCGAAGATCTGCTTAAAGTTGTCGAGATACTCGCCCTTGATCTCGTCGTCCTCCTGGTTGTGCTCCTTCTCGAACTCGTAGTAGAGCGGGAGGTTGGCGAGGTGGGTGGTGTAGCGCCAGCTGGAAGAGTCATCCATACCGGCGGAAGTGAAGGCACCGTCAACGCCGAGCTCGTCCTTGCGGGCCTGGATGTCATCGGCGCAAGCCTTCAGCTTGTCGAAGGAGTTGATGTCCTCGGCCTTGTAGCCGGCCTTCTCGATGAGCTCCTTGTTGTAAATGATGCCGTAGCTCTCCTGAACCCAGTCGATACCCAGATCCTTGCCGTCGGACTGCAGCGCCAGGGAGTCGTCGATGAGCTCGCCGCGGAGCTTGGTGTCGGAAAGATCGGCGCAGTAGTCCTTCCAGTTCTTAAGGCCGGTGGGGCCGTTGACCTGGAACAGCGTCGGAGCGGAGCTCTTGGACATCTCGGACTTGAGCTTCTCCTCGTAGGTGTTGGAGGCGGCGGTCACGATCTTGACCTCGACGCCCTTCTCCTTCTTGTACGCCTTGGCGATCTCCTTCCACTCCTTGTCGACCTCGGGCTTGAACTGGAGGAAGTAAACCTCGGCAGCGTCACCAGAAGCAGAGGAGCCAGAGCCGGCAGAACCACCGCAGCCCACGAGGCCCAGACCAAGAACCGCAGCCGCGGAACCAGCAAAGCCCAGGAACTGCCTTCTGCTCATTTCGTTCTTCATTACAATCCACCCTTTCACACCGTGGCGGCACCCTTTGCCGCCGCCTTCGGAGATTGGCTCGGGGACTTTGCCCCTTTTGCTGACTTGTACAATACGCTATTTGGCTAGTTGTTTGAACAAGTATTACTAGAGCGGTAGAAAAACTTCGGTGAACGGTAATTTCAACTTGATACTTGACAAGTTTTGTATAAACAATTATTTGTTATCGAATGCAGAGAAAACGCCCGGTCAAGCCGATGCATCGTCGGTTTGACCGGGCGTTTTCTCTTTGAGGGCATGAGTCTCGTCAGGCTGCGAGCTAGCCGGCTATCGCTTGGAGTTGACGCGGTAGTGGAAGATCTCGGGATGCGTGCGGGCATGCGTGACCTCGAACAAGATGCCGTCCGAAGTGTACGACTGGCTCTCCATGACGGCGACACAGTTGTACTTGCCAAGGTCCAGATAGCTGCAGTCCTCATCGTTGGCGAGCTCGACACTCACCGTACGGCGGCTCGCCATCACTTTGATGCCGCGCTTGTGCTCCAGATAGCCGTAGATAGAATCCGCCGCGATCTCGGGGGTCAGGCCCTTGGCGATCGACGCCAAAAAGTAGCCGTGGTCCACCTGGCGCGCGCTGCCGTTGAGGCTTCGGACACGCACGACGCGAATCAGCTCCTCGCCCACCTTAAAGCCCAGGCGACGAGAGAGTTGCTCAGTGCAAATCAAATGTTCAAAAGACTTGACCTCGGTCGATGCGACGGCATTGTTGCGTTTTGCGAACTCGCCAAACGACTCAACCTCTTCGAGTGCGCCCAGCATGTCGGTTTCGCCCTTAAGCCAAATAACGCGCACGCCCTTGCCGTGTATAGGCTGCACAAACATCTGGTCGGCCAGCATGCTCAAGGCGCGTCGAACGGTATTGCGCGTGCAGCCAAACTCCGCGGTCAGCTCGGCTTCGGTTGGCAGCATCTCCTGAAACGCATAGGTCCCGTTAATGATGCGCGAACGGATCTCGCGGTAGATTCCTTCGTAAATCGCTTTTGGCATAACTTCACCTCTAATGAATATGTATGGCTAGGCACGATAGCATTTCTTAAAGTTGTTTAAACCGATTATCGGTAAAGTACGGATTATTTACCGTCGACGGTTCCCCCGAAACCCAAATCGGACCGAATCAAAACCGTCAATGCGGCAAGCAGCCAGTCCTCTACAATGAGTTCATTGTTTAAACGTTCTTGCTCGCACAGCATGTTGCATCCGGAAGGCATATTATGCTGCAGAAAATCCAACGCTTTGGCGGGGCAATGTTCGCGCCCGCCATGCTGTTTTCTATATCAGGCCTCATGGTCGGCATCTCCGCCCTCGCCACGACCGTAGACATCGTCGGTGACCTCGCCGTATACGGAACCCCTTGGTACGTTTTCTGGACCATCATCCAGCGCGGCTCGTGGACGGTCTTTAAACGTCTCCCGCTCCTTTTTGCCGTAGCGCTGCCTATCGGTCTTGCCCAAAAGCAACCGGCACGCTGCTGCCTCGAGGCACTCGTGGCCTATTTTGCCTATTGCTTCTTTTTGAGCGAGATCATTAAGCTGAGCGGAGACAACCTTGGGCTTAAGTACCCATCATCTTTGACCCCCGCCAGCGGTATCACCGTCATCGACGGCATCAAGACGCTCGACACCGGCATTATCGGCCCGCTGGCGGTATCGGCAACCGTCGTCGCCATCCATGACCGCTTCTACGATGCCAAGGTTCCCGATTGGCTCGGCACCTTCTCGGGTTCCTCGCTGGTCTACCTCATCAGCTTTTTTGCCGTGTTTGCCCTTGCCGCCATCTCGGCCGCCATCGTGCCCTTCGCATACGCCGTGACCGAAACGCTGCGCCACGCACTTGCGGGCGTCGGCCCCTTCGGCGTGGGCATCTTTGTGTTTTTGGAGCGAGCACTCGAGCCCATGGGGCTGCACCACCTGCTCTATATGCCCATCTATTACGACAATCTGGTCATTCACGACGGTATTTACGCCACGTGGACCAACCTGC
Source organism: uncultured Collinsella sp. (assembly GCA_902466735.1). Taxonomy (GTDB): domain Bacteria; phylum Actinomycetota; class Coriobacteriia; order Coriobacteriales; family Coriobacteriaceae; genus Collinsella. The sequence continues at coordinate 16,323 of CABQSB010000024.1, read as the reverse complement.
TCCCCATTCTCTCCCATAGCACGCGCCCTTTAAATGAACTTGCGCCCTGGGCAGGTTTTACCGCCACCGGCTGGGGCAAGCTCTTTGGCCTTCCCGCCATCGCGGCAGCATTCTATTTCACCGCCAAACCCGAACGCCGCGCCGGCCTTAAGGTCATCCTTTTGCCCGCCATCGTCGCCTCGGTGGTCTGCGGTGTCACCGAGCCGCTCGAGTTTCTCTTTATGTTCACCTATCCTGGACTCTTTTTGCTCTACGCCGTCCTATCCTCCTGCCTTGCCATGACCATGAACTTCTTCGGTATCGTCGGCATCTTCTCGGGCGGTCTCATGGAAATGACGGCCTTCAACTTCATCCCACTCATGCGAATGCATGCCGGCTCCTACCTTTTGGCGCTCGGTATCGGTCTTGCCTTTAGCCTCATCTTTTTTGTTAGTTTTCGAGCACTCATCTTGGTCTATGACCTTAAGACGCCGGGCCGCGAGGATCATGTCTCCAATCGCGCGGCAATCGATCGTTTAACGGGAAGCGGCTTTGCCAAAGAGCAATCTCCCAATGGCGAGGTCAGTATTCAATCCGATCAAGATCACGTCCTCGCTGAGCGGGTAATTCAGCTTTTAGGTGGCGTTGGCAATATCGTGGGCGCAACCAACTGCGCCACGCGCCTGCGCGTCGAGGTCGCAGACCCTTCCATCGTTGCAGATAACGCGTCGTTTGTCGCGGTGGGCGCCAAGGGCCTCATCATTACGGGCAAGACCGCCCAGGTGATTATCGGCATCTCCGTTCCCCGCGTTAAAGAGCATTTTGACCAGATCATGGGCCTCGAGCCGGGATTTGTGCCCACCACCTCGGCCTCCCCTGCCGCCAGCGCAGCCCATAAGCGCGGCGATATCTGCTTCTTCGATATCGATGGAACACTCGCCTGGCAAGACCCTCGAGTGGCACAAGAGCTTCCCGAGAGCGAGCGAGACCTCTCCCCCTATCCCAATGAAGCGGTCTCGCAAGCCATCCGTAATTTTGTCGCCAAGGGCAATATGGCGTTTATCTGCACGGGGCGCACGCTGAGCTGCATCCATCCAAAGCTGCTCGATCTGCCCTGGACCGGCATCGTCTGCCTCGCGGGTGGCTATGTCGAACTTGAGGGACACGTGATTCGCGATTTGGCGATGACGCCCGGCATGCTGCAGCGCCTTGCTCCCATTCTTGAGCAATCGGACGAAGTGATTCGTTTTGAGGGACTCAATGGCGTCGTTCGCATGAGTGCCGATGCGCCCGACGCCCCGGGATACGCCCGCACCGTGGGCGATGCAATTACGCAGCTGCAACATTACAGCGCCTACAAGATCTTAATGTCCACGTCGCTTGCCAACCGCATCGCTCAGGATCAAGCGTTTGAGCCGCTGCTCTGCTTTAACGAGCTCGAGCTCGAAGTGACCGAAATTTCGCCTCGCGAATGCACCAAGCGCGAGGGTATCCAGTCCGTACTCGACGCCCTCGATCCCCACCACGGAACCGTATACGGCATCGGCGACGCCAGCAATGACGTCTCGCTGATGAACGCCGTCGACGTTGGCATCGCCATGGGCAACGCACCGGACTTCCTCAAGGAAAAGGCCGACTATGTCACCGACAGCATCGACCACGACGGCGTCGTCACCGCGCTCGAACACTTTGGGCTTATCTAGCAAAGCCCCTACCGCACTTGCGGCCGCATGGACCAATCGTCTTCAACCGCCGCGCTCGACGCCCTAATGTGGCAATATGTTGTCTGCATAATGCAACGATGCAACCTATCAAAGAATGCGAGAACCCGTGTCCAGTCCGTTTACCAGCTTTTTAGCCCAGCACTTTGACCAGATTAACGACTATCTGGCCACGTTCTTTGACGGACAGGCGACTTCCGCCGATATCGAGCGTTACCTGTATACCCCGCTCTCGGCATTTACGGCAAACGCTGGCAAGCGCCACCGCCCGCTCATCTGCATGCTCGCCGCAACCGCAGTGGGCGGTAGCTTTGAGAGCGCCCGCAGCGCCGCGGCGGCCATCGAGCACTTTCAGTCGGGCGCACTCATCCACGACGACATCGCCGACAACGGGCAGATTCGTCGCGGCAAGCCCTGCATGCACCTTACCGAGGGTACCGGTCTTGCCATCAACTGCGGTGACCTGGCGCTCACCATGGTCACCAAGACGGTTCTCGACGACCCCACGCTCAACGCAGACGTGAAGCTTCGCGTGCTCCACGAGCTTACCGAGATGATCGTCCGTACCATCGAGGGCCAGGCGCTCGACCTGGGCTGGGTCCGCGACGGGCGCTTTGACATTTCGGTCGACGATTATCTGGACATGGCGACGCACAAGACCGCGTACTACAGCGGAGCCACGCCGCTTGCCGCCGGAGCCATTATCGGCGGCGGCAGCGAAGAGCAGGTCGAGGCGCTACGCGCCTTTGGCCTGCACACCGGCCTTGCCTTTCAGATCCAAGATGATCTGCTCAACTTGATCGGCACCAAAGAGGCCGCCAACAAGGACTTCCGCACCGACATCACCGAGGGCAAGCGCACGCTTGTCGCCGTGCACGCCCTGTCAGACGAGCGTTATCACGACGAGGTCGAGGCAATCCTTTCCTCGGGCACCGAGGACCCCGCGCAACTTGCACGTGCTGTGGAGATCTTCCAACAGACCGGCTCTATCGATTACGCCCACGCCTACGCGCTGGACCTGACCGCCAAAGCCAAGGCCGCCATCGAGGACGTTTCGCTCGACCAGCATGCACGCGAACTGTTCCTCTCCATGGCAGATTTCTTTGTGGAGCGCCTTAACTAGCGGGGGTTGCAAAACCTGTCGGCAGCGCATTTGGGTACAAGTTGCTACACTGTTGAATGTATGTTTATGCATCTCTTTGCGTCGTCTATCCGACAGGCGCTCAAATAGTACGAATGATACGCCGAAAGGGGTTCGTTCATGGAACCTATTACAACGGGCATGCAGGGAGCAGCCGTCGAGGACGTGCAGTCCCGCCTTCTGCAGCTCGGCTATACAATCGATGACGCCGAGGTCTCCGACAAGCGCTTTGGCACCACCACCGAGCAGGCTGTTGGCACCTTTAGGCTCGATAGCGGCCTTGCCGCTGGCTGTGCCGTCGATATCCCCTGTTGGAGCGCCCTGGTAGACGCCTCGTATAAGCTGGGCGACCGCACGCTCTATCTGCGCATGCCCAATTTCCATGGCGCCGACGTTCAGGCCCTGCAGCGCGCGCTCAACGTTTTGGGCTTTGCCTGCGGTGAGGACGACGGTTACTTTGGCCCGCACACCGAGGCCGCTCTGCAGCAGTTCCAGGAAAATGTTGGCCTGTTTGCCGATGGTATGGCGTTCCAGGATACCTACGCCTATATCAACCGCCTGCATCACGTGTGGGAGGGCAAGCCCTCGGTTACCGAAGCCGAGTCGCGCATCGGTTTTGCCCGCGCCGCCAACGTGCTCGAACGCTTCCAGATTGCCGTCATCGGTGAGGACCCCATCGCGCGTAGCGTTGCATCGCGCATGTGGAACATCGCCACGGCGACGACCGATAGCAGCGGCATGATGCTTTGCGATTCCGAGGTTCCGACCGACGTGGACCTGGTGCTCGAGATCGCAAGCGATGAGCTGCCCGCAGATGCAGCGCCGCGCGCCACGATCGCCCTTGCCGAGTGTCACAACCTGGCGCAGCGCATCCGCACCGCCAATGTCGCCGCGCAGCAAAAGCCCGCGCGCATCCGCATTGAGCTCACAGGCATGACGCGCTACAACGGAACCTTCACCGCAAGTGATGCGCAGACACTCGCCGTACGCCTGCTCGATGGCGTTTGCGATGCCCTCGCAGATTAGGTAAACTAAACGGGTTGCTTTTGGGCAACACCACACATTGGGACGTAGTTCAACGGTAGAACTCCGGTTTTTGGTGCCGGCTGTTGGGGGTTCGAATCCCTCCGTCCCAGCCAAAGAAACAAGCCTCTCGAACGCATAGCCGATCGGGAGGTTTTTCTTGTGGGCAAGCGGAGGGATTCGAACCCGCAAGGCAACACAACTTCTCGTCCAGCATGGGAAAATCTACCTTCAAAAGACAGGCGCCCCAAGCCCATTAGGACCAAGAGCGCCTTACATCTAGAAAATATAAGCCTAGTTCCGAAAAGCGAGCCGCATGCAACGGCCAAGCCACGACAGGCCCCGGGAGAGCGGGGACACCGGCTTAGGTTTATCGCGAGTTCCGCACGAACAGGAGGCCACTTAATGTGGCCTCCGTCGTGAGCAGGACTGTAGAGCAGGAAACCTAAGCCGGTGTCCCCGCTCTCCCGGGGCCGGCGGAATTTAGTTGTTCAGCATGCGGTCGAAGCTTCCCGAGTCGCCATCCCGATAGTCGGCGGTCATCAGAATCTCCTGCGGAATGCGCCCGCCTTCACGTAGCACATTGCGGAACTGCACGCGCGTGACCATGGGCAGATCCTTGATCGTCGCCGCCAAGTTCTGCGGCACGCCCTGGTTGGCAGCCGCGCGCTCGCACTCGCCGCCGGCCTTCACGCGACGCTTATGCTCGGCGAGCATGGCGCGGTACATACCGGCATGCAGGCGAATCTCAACCACATTGGCATTGCGAGCCTGCTCGACGATGCGCGCGCCCTCGCGGTCGATATCGCCCACGTAGTAGACGTAGTTAAAGCGATAGCCGATCTCGGCCAGATAATCGTCCAGGGCATGCGAGACGCTCGCCTTGCATCCGCCGCCAAAAATCACGCCGCCCACCTTGATGCCAAAGAGCTTGGCGTGCTTGCGGCCACGCAGCAGCCTGACGATCTCGTCGTAGGTGTCCAGGTTCTCGACCATAATGAACGGCTTATCGGCGCCCAGCGTAAAGAAACCCGTAAAGTGCACGGGGCGGTTGGGGGCGACCTTGATCGCCTGCATGCTGATGCCCTTTTCGGTCATGCGCCTTATCAGGCGCTCACCGTGCTTGCCGTCAAAAGCCTTCTCGTCGTTAAAAATCTGGTAGGCACGCTGGCGGCGCGAGGCAACCGGCGTATCGGCACCTCGGTTTTGCTCGATCCAAGCCTGGATGATTGCGATTTCCTCGGCAATCTTGCGGTTGGACATCTCGTTGTGCTGAGTGCGCTGCGGCGCCTTTTTGCCGTCCTTGCCCTCGACCTTAACAATTTGAGTCTGCTGTTCCTTGATCTTAGAGAGCGCCGTAGGCGTAGGGACAACTTTGAGCAGCTGCCTGCCCAAAACGCGGGCAAGGGCAAACGCCGATACCTCGCCGTGGACGGCCGACTCGGGCTGCTGGGTAGCACTATCAGCCGCGGCAGGCTCAGCCTGTGCATGAGGCTTACGCTTGGAATCTGCCCGGGTATTACGTTCCTGCTTGGGCGCAGACGAGCGCTTTTGCGGACGATCGGACTTGGCCTCCTTCGCCGGCTGGCGCTTGACCTGATCCACCGGAGTCTCGGCCTTCTCATCTCCGTTTTGTGTCGCTGTCTTCTCGGCCGCGGCCTCGGCATTTGAGCCACGACCGCCGCGGTGACGACGACGGCGGGGCTTGCCTGAGGCGCTCTCCCCCGCCTGCTTATCAGCGGTCTGTTGAGCTTTGACCTCAGTGTCAGCCGCAGGCTGCGACTCGGAAGGTTGCTGCTCGCGAGCCGCCGGCTCAACGGTTTTCTCGGTTTGTTCGGCCTTCTCGGCCTGAGCGGTCGGAGCCGGCTCGCCCTTCTCCTGACGCCTTACGGGATACGCGCGCCTCGCAAAACCACGTCCGGGACGACATGAGCCCGGGGCCTTCTTGGCAGACTCCTCAACATCGTCTGCGGCCTCGGAAAGCTCTTCAACCTCATGCGCGACATCCTGCTGCGCAGCCTTAAAGTGGGCACCACGGCGACGCTGGGGCTCCTGGGCCTCCACGGGCTTTTGCTCCTTCGCGGGCCTCTGCGACTCGGCAGCAACCTCGTTCTCAACAGCCTCGGCATCCGTCTCACCCTTTCGAGCAACGGCGCGACGGAAGCGCTCCTGCTGGGCGCGACGCTGCGCATCGCGCTTGCCACCCCCGCCAAAACCGCCGCGCCCTGCCTTGGCCGTAAAGGCACGCACGACGTTCTCATCGAGCAACTCATCGGTATCAACATGCTCACGCGGAGCAACTTCTTCCACAGCAGGCACGTCAGCGGAATCCTCGACGACAAAATCTTCGACGGACTCGGCAGGCTGCTCCTGGGCATCGCGGATCTCGACATTGATGGTATAGAACGCCGGGCGCCCGTTAATGCCGCTGCCCTCGATCTTGGTCACGATATTTGCCGCGATAAGCTCATCGCGCATCGCCTTGGTATCGCATTCCTTATCGACGGAGCGGAAAATCTGCGCCAGCGCGCTCGACTTAATCTTGAGCGCCTTGCGGCAGAGCAGGTCGTAGGCAACCAGCTTGGCGCGCTCGGCAGAAAGCGACGTCTGGCTGCTCAGACGCTCAGCCAGAGCATCGACATTGTTTTGATTATCGGAATATACCGTCTTGGCCACGGGGCCCCTTTCATATGCACACATATACGTCCATATGGTACAACGCACGAGCCTATCCACGCAAAACATCTGCGAGAACGCCCTTGCACCACCTGTTATCACAAGAAAAAAGACCGGGTCCGCTTGATTGCGGACCCGGTCTTTCCGAGTCAAATAGATGGGAGATTCAACCCGTCCGACCGACTAGGCCTTAGCGGCCTCGGCGTCGGCAGGAGCCTCAGCGGCAGCGGCGCGACCGTACTCGGCCTTGCCCATCTCGGACCACTCGGGCTCCTCGTCGGGCATGGAGCCGGCCTCCTTGCCGAAGAACTCCTTGAGGCAGTTGACGGCGACGATGAGGCCCAGGACCATCAGCAGGACGGCGAAAACGAGCTGCAAGCCCTTGGTGGCGGCGACGGAGACGGCGGCCGTGGTGGCGGTAGCCGGGATGGTGCCGAAGAAGCCGTAAGCCTGGACAGCGGTCATGCAGCCCATGGCGCTCTGGACCAGCGAGGTGAAGGTGCAGCAGAGCAGGAAGGCGACGGGCACGTAGAGCATCCAGCCCTTGCGGCCGGTGCACTTGCAGAACACGGCGAGGGTGATCATGGTCATGCCGCCGAGCAGCTGGTTGGAAGCACCAAAGAGCGGCCAGATGTTGGCATAGCCGCCAAAGGCGAGGGCGAGACCGGGAAGCAGGGTGACGACCGTGGCGAACCAGGGGTTGCCGAGAACCTTCATGTAGCCGGCCTTGGACTCGATGGCCAGGGCGTCGTTGGTCTGGGCAAAGAACTCGGAGAACGAGGTGCGGGCGATGCGGGCGACGGCGTCGAGCGAGGTCAGGGCCAGAGCGGAAACGTTCATCGTCATGAAGACGGTAGCGAGCGTGCCGTCAACACCGAAGGCCTGCATACCGCGGGAGATACCAGCAGCGAAGATCTGGAACGGGGTGGAAGCGACGCCAGCGTTGAGGGCGCCGGTACCGGCGGTGTTCATGTCGGAGAACATGATGCCGGCGACGATGATGGCAAGGATGCCGACGAAGGACTCGACGATCATGGCGCCATAACCGACCTTGACGGCGTCCTGCTCCTTCTCGACCTGCTTGGAGGAGGTACCAGAAGAAACGAGGCTGTGGAAGCCGGAGAGGGCACCGCAGGCAACGGAAACAAACAGGACCGGGAACATCATGCCAGAAGCGCTGGAGAAGCCGGTAAAGGCCGGAGCGGTGATGGTGGCCTGGCCGTTAACACCCAGGACGACGATACCGAGGACAGCGCAGGCGATCATGACGATCATCATGATGGAAGTGAGGTAGTCGCGAGGGGTCTTGAGCATCTGGATGGGCATGGCGCCAGCAAAGACCAGGTAGACCATGACAACGGCGAACCACTGGAACTTGTCCAGGTAGACCGGGAACTGCATGCCGACGGCGAACATGAGGACCATGAGGACCACGCCGGTGACGAACTCGGTAGCACCGGTGAGGTTGAACTTCTTCTGGGCCCAACCAAAGGCGATAGCGACGAAGGTGAACAGGATGGAGATGGTACCAGCGCAGCCGGCGGCATAGGACTTGGTGAAGTCGATGGCACCGGTAGCAGCACCAGAAGCGTCAACGGCCGGGGTGAACATGAACGTCTTGCAGACCATGTCGGTGAAGGCGGCGATGACGATGATGCAGAACAGCCAGCAGAACAGCAGGAACAGGCGACGGCCGGTCTTGCCGATGTACTTCTCGATGAGCTGAGCGAGCGACTTGCCGTTGTTCTTCATCGAAGCGTACAGAGCACCAAAGTCGTGGACGGCGCCAAAGAAGATGCCGCCGACGAGGACCCAGAGCACGACGGGCAGCCAGCCAAAGGCCATGGCGACGATCGTACCCGTGACAGGGCCAGCACCGCAGATCGAGCTGAACTGGTGCGAGAACGCGGTAAAGGCGGAGACGGGCGAGAAGCTCTTGCCGTCCTTCATGCGCTTGGCCGGCGTGAGGGCCTCTTTGTCAACGCCCCACTTGTTGGCCAGCCAGCGGCCGTAGCCCAGATAGCCGCAGGCGAGCACCGCCGCGGCCACAACCATGAGCAAAACTCCGTTCATTACATTTCCTCCTCTAAAAAGAACTTCCTAGACATAAAAAATGAGGGCCGTCGGTTGCGCTCGACGGCCCTCATCTTCATCAGCCGCCCGTTATCGTACGGGCTAGCTGTATGTGCTAACCCGCATCAGATAATTACTACGCTGATAATGTTTAGCTGATGCGTGAACATGTCTAGGAAATCCTCTTCAATCATGATGCGAACAATCCGTGCGTGTTCACATCCCCCAGTGGATGAAAAGCAGTATGAAACTTTAGTTACCTAAAGTCAACGCAAATAAGTAATGAATTTTCAACTTTTTTGAATTTCTCGTTATAAAACGCCACTAACCTCGGACTTTACCCGACAAAAGTTTTTGCATGAGAGATGCCCCCTCGGGAGCCGCGGGAGCTCCCATCCCAAATGCGGAGCAAAGCTCCGCACACCAACTTTTTCTTTCAGCTAAAGAACGCCGGAAATTCGACGCAGGCTGGTTAACCTTGCTGGACGTTGTCGACGCCGATCCAGCCCAGAAGCCATATCGATACAGAAAGGTCCCCGGCCGGAGGGGCCGGATATAAGGTTTATCGCGAGTTCCGCACGCAAAGAAGGCCACTTAATGTGTCCTTCGTCTTGCGCAGGACTGTAGAGCAGGAAACCTTATATCCGGCCCCTCCGTCCGGAGACCGCGCCGTACCAGCTACAGCGTCATGTTTGGATCGGCGTCGACGTCGAACGGCGAGATTTCACCTCGGTCGAATTTACGGCGGGCGACCTCCGCGATCATGGCGGCGTTGTCGGTGCATGCCGAGAGAGGCGGCACCGTCACGCGGATGCCCTGGCGCCCAAGCTTCTTGATCATCATCTCGCGCAGATGCGGATTAGCCGAGACGCCGCCGCCGATGCAGTATTCCTTGCATCCGGTGGCATGCAGCGCGTTCTTGGCCTTCTTGTACTGAACGTCAAAGACGGCTGCCTCAAACGAAGCCGCCAGATCGGGCAGGTGAATCGTGCGCCCAGCCTTGGTCTCCTGCTCGATGTAGAGCGTCACCGCCGTCTTGAGGCCCGAAAGCGAGAAGCGATAGTCCCCCCTGCTGTTAAGCGCGCGAGGAAAATCGATCGCGCGGGGATTGCCCGTCTCGGCCAGCTTGGAGATGATGGGGCCACCGGGATAGCCCAGACCCAACGCCTTGGCTACCTTGTCGAAGGCCTCGCCCACAGCATCGTCGAGTGTCTCACCAAGTACCTCGTAGTCGCCCCATGCCTTCACGTGCACGAGCATGGTGTGCCCGCCCGAGACAAGCGTAAAGATAAACGGGGGCTTGAGGTCGGGCTGCGCCAGCAGGTTGGCGAACAGATGGCCCTCCAGATGGTTGACGCACACGAGCGGCTTGCCGGCGGCATAGGCAAAGCCCTTGGCGAAGGCGACGCCCACTACCAGAGCACCCACCAGGCCCGGACCCTGCGTCACGCCAACAGCGGCGAGTTCGCTCGGCGCGATGGCTCCACCCTCAAGACCAAGCGATGCTGCGGCATCCTCGAGCGCCGCATCCACGACACTCACAATCACCTCAACGTGTTTGCGCGAGGCGATCTCGGGCACCACGCCGCCAAAGCGGGCGTGAAAATCAATCTGTGTCGACACCTGGTTGGCCAGCATATTGCCATCCGCATCGATAATCGCCACGGCCGTCTCGTCGCAGGAGCTCTCGATAGCGAGCACTAGGCGGCGGCGCTCAATTTCGGCACGCTCCCCCTCGGAGCGCCCAGGCGCAGGCAGCGGCCATACGCGCTGCTCTGCCGCCGTCGGTTCGGGCGAAGCATTGTCGACCGGAAGCACCAGGGGCAGCGGAGCCGTCATGACGATGGCGTCCTTGCCGGCACCATAGTAGCCGCGGCGACGGCCAGCCTCGGTAAAGCCCAGAGCGTTATAAAGCGCGGTCGCTCCCTCGTTACCGTCCTCGACCTCGAGCGAAGCCGTAGTGCAGCCGAGCATCTGGGCATCATAGCTCACGTGCGACAGCAGCTTGCGGGCAATGCCCTCACGGCGATGTGCCGGGTCGACGGCGACATCCAGAATCTGCACATCACCGTCCACGACCATACCGCCGGCAAGGCCCAGCGGCTTGCCGTCGTCGTGTGCCACCCACCAACTACGCGGCGCAGCGACGTCCTCGCCCAGTTCGGACAGGAACATGCCCGGCGTCCATGCCTCGTGTCCGGCACCTTCAAAGCAGGCGGCCTCCAGCGCGCTCGCGCCCTCGGCATCCGCCGCGCCCATGGGACGGAACTGCAGATGACGACCGGCGAGCTCATCGGCAACGCCCGTAATTTCGCTGTGCGCACTCTCGGCAAGACCAAGACGCTTGCGCTCGTTTTCCTCGGCATCCGAAAGGCGCGTGTAAATCGGCAGGACGCGGGCCGGATCGCCGTCGCCCGCAGCGTGCGCGAGCAGCAAGCCCTCGCCCGAAGGCCACCACAGGGCGCGCTCCACGCAGCGGGCGGTCTCGTCCTCACCCAGCAGCTTGCCATAGCGCACAAGACCGTCACCGGTCAGCTGAACCTGGTCCCAGTCCGCTGCTTGGCGCCACTCATCGAGCGCCACGGCGGCCTTGACCACGTGTTCGCGCTCAAATTGACGCTCGGGACCCTCATCGACCAGCATATACAGCGCCGGATATACCTCACCGCGCATAGCATCGGCCAAGATACCAAGCTTGCCACGCACGCCAGCCTTCCACGCCGTCCAAGCGCAAGCGTCAAGCGTCGACACGCCCAGCAGCGGAACATTGGCACCACATGCGAGGCCCTTGGCAGTGGAGATGCCGATGCGCACGCCCGTAAACGACCCCGGGCCGCGGCCGACCACGTAGCAACCAACATCGCTGCGATTCAGACCGGCTTGAGCCAGCACGCCATCAACGGTATTCACGAGCTCAACGTTGGCGTGACGGCGACACATGTGGTCGCCACTCGCGAGCTTCGTCTCGCCCGTCTGCCCATCAATCCAGCTTGCCGCGCAGGCAAGCATGTCGGTCGAGGTATCGAGCGCCACCACCAGCGCGTTGTCGTTATGCAAGCTCATCTTGTACAGCCTTATCAATCAAATGGGAAAGCTCCATTGCGCGGTCACCGTGCGCCTCGAGCGTTATCGTTCGCACATCGCTGTCGCCCTCATCACGCTTGAGCGTCACCGAAAGATACTCATCCGTCAGCTCGTCCTGGAATTGTTCGCCCCATTCCAGCAGGCAAGCACCCTCATAGCCCAGCACATCGAAAATGCCCGTATCCTCGAGCTCGTAGGCATGCTCCAGGCGGTATAGATCAAAGTGAAACAGCGGAATACGACCTTGATCGTGAACGGCCATGAGCGCAAACGTAGGGCTCGTAACCATATGCCCATCGCCCAGCCCGCGCGAGACGCCCTTGGTAAAGTGAGTTTTGCCCACTCCCAGGCCACCGGTCAGGATGAGCACATCGCCGTCCTCAAGGCACGGTGCAATTAGCTCGCCAAAGTACTCCGTATCGGCAGCACTAGCCGTTTTGTAAGTGCCTACCCCCAGGCGCTCCAGGGACATATACGCTCCTTATTATTCCGAGGCGTCCTCTGGCGCGGGATGTCGCTCCAGATAGTCGCCCAGCATCTTAAAGTCTTCCTCCAGCAGCTCCTGCCATGCCGGATTGCGCAGCGCTGCTGCCGGATGGAAAGTGGGCATTACTACAAAATGCCCCATCTGGTGGAACCTGCCGCGCAGCTTAGTAATGCCAATCTCGGTCTTAAGCACAAAGTGCGTCGCGGGGTTGCCGAGTGTCACGATAATATCGGGCCAGATGCTTCGAATCTGCTCACGCAAAAACGGCGAACAAGCCAGCACTTCCTCGGGACGCGGATTGCGGTTTCCCGGCGGGCGGCACTTAAGCACGTTGGCAATGTAGACGTCTTCGCGTTTGAGCCCCGCCAGCGACAAAATGCCGTTGAGGTCCTCGCCTGCCGCCCCCACAAAGGGCTCGCCCTGCAAATCCTCATTGCGGCCCGGCGCCTCGCCAATAAACATCACGCGGGCGCTGGGGCTTCCCACGCCAAACACGATATTGTGGCGCGACTGGTAAAGCTGGCAAAGGTGACAATCGCCCAGAACGGCCTCGATCTCCTCGAGTGCGACCTCACGCGGCGCCTGATGGCTATGGCCGGGGATGTGCATGACGCCCATAGCGGCTCCTACACGTAGACCTTGTCGAGACGCATGCCAAAGCCGCAGGCGACCTCGTAGTTAATCGTGCCGCGTAGGCGCGCCATCTCGTCCATGGTAATCTCGGCATCTCCATCGCGGCCGACAATGATCATCTCGTCACCATACTCGGCCTCGGGAATCTCATGCGCCGGGTTGGACTGAATGGCGACCATAAACTGGTCCATGCAGATATTGCCCACCTGACGCACACGCTCGCCGCGATACAGCACGTCCATACGATTGGAAAGCGTACGCGAAAGGCCATCGGCATAACCGATCGGAAGGGTGCAGATCTGAACGCGCGTGCGCGGTACGCGGTAGGTAAAGCCGTAGCCCACGCCCTCGCCCATCGCAGGGTGTGCCACGCGCGTCACACGCGCGTGGACGCTCATGACGGGATCAAGCTGCATCACGCGACCACTCAGCTCACATGGCTGCAGACCATACAAACCGATGCCGGCACGAATCATGTCAAAGTGCATTGAAGAATCGAGCATCGAGGATGGCGTATTGGCACAATGCACGATACCGCATTCAAAACCTGCGTCCTTAATGGCCTGAACGGCCTCGGTAAAACGCTGGCACTGCAGCTTGTAGTCCCAGCTCGAAGGTTCATCGGCCGTGGCGAAGTGCGTAAATACGCCGTCGCACTGAATACCGCGATGGAAATTTATACCGCGGACAAAGTCGAGCACCTGCGTGTAGTGAACGCCGATACGATTCATGCCCGTCTCGATGGCAAGATGGTACTTGCCCACTTTGCCCGCCGCGACGGCACATTCTCCATACGCAAGAGCAAAGTCAGACGTATAGACCGAGGGCATGATATCAAACTCGAGCAACGTCGGAATGGCCTCGATAGGCGGCTCGCTTAGGATGAGGATGGGTTTCGTAATCCCGCCCTGTCGGAGCTCAACGCCCTCGTTAACCGTCGCCACGGCAAACATGTCGGCACCGGCCGAATACATGATCTTGGCGCACTCAACAGCTCCATGACCATAAGCATCGGCCTTGACCACGCAGCACAGGCGCTGACGTGGATTCAGCAAGTTCTTATAGGCCCTCGTGTTGCGACGGAGCGCCCCGCGGTCGATCTCGACCCAGGACCAGCGCGTCAAATCGGCTTTATTCATGATTAGTCATCCGACCCTTCGTCCATGATTCCCAGATCTTCGAGCGCATCCTTTGCCGCCAGCTCCATGGCAGGACCGATCAAGTCGATAAGATCGGTCGCGATAACGCTCTTCTCACCATACTCCGTCGCCGCGGCAAAACCGGCGTAGCTGTGAAGTGCGACGGCGTACGAATACAGCAGCTCCCAACGATCCATCTCGTCGCGCATGGTGGCAAGCGTGCCGGCCAAAATACCCGCGAGAACATCACCAGAACCGGCAGTTGCCAGAGAAGCCGGACCCGAGAGTGGCAGCAGCACGCGCTCAACGCCACAGATAGCCGTCGTCGGCCCCTTGGCTATGACCACCAGATTGTCGGAGCCTGCAGCCCAGACAACCTTCTGCGCGGCCGCAATCGCGGTACCAAGGTCGTTCACCTCGTCACCGGCAACCAGGCGCGAAAGCTCACGATAGTGCGGCGTCATAACCAACGGCTGCTCGCGGCGATACATCTCGGGGTTACTATCAATACCGTCAATGGCAATCTTAGCAAGGCAGTTGAGTGCATCGGCGTCCAAAATTAGCGGTACATCAAGCTCGAGCAAGCCCGAAACCACCTGCATAGCGCCGGCAGACGTCGTCATACCGGGACCGCACAGCACGCAGCTGTACTTCTTTGCGATCTCGCACACCGTCATGCGCGCAGCGGCGCCAAAGGAGCCGCGGGAATCAGACGGAATAGCAAAGACCGGAATCGAAGGAAGTGCCATGCGAATGAGATTGGCGCAGGCGTCAGGAGCCGCGACTGCCACGTAACCAGCACCCGCGCGAGCTGCAGACTTGGCCGCCATAATGGCAGCACCAGGATATTGCGCCGATCCGGCGACAATAAGCACAGAGCCACGGGAATACTTATCGATATTCGATGGTAGCGGAGCAAAGTAATCAACTAAGTCACCGGGCTCGACAATCTCGGCGGCGTGGTCAACATCATCGATGACTTCGTCAAGACGGTCGTAAAGATTGCCGCAGATCAAATCGCCAGCATACTCAGGGCCATCAGCGCTATACAGACCAATCTTGGGCGCAATCATCGTCACCGTGCGCTCGGCACGAATGCAGTCGTCATCAACAACGCCCGTCTCGGCATTCAGGCCCGAGGGGACATCAATGGATACAACACAATCGGCGCATTCATTGACCGTAGGAATCCAAATGGAGAACGGCGCACGCAGATTCCCGTGGAAACCGGTACCAAAAATGGCATCGACAACAACGTCCGCCTTATCGATCAAAACCTCGAGTTCGTCACGCGAGGGACCGACGCAAACGTGCACATCGCGGCCGGCAGTTCGACGAGCAACATGACGTGCCAAAGCAGCAGGAATCTCATCCGGCTCAACCGGAGAAACGATATCCACGTCCACACCCTTGTGGCTCAAGATATCGGCGGCAACCCAACCGTCGCCGCCATTATTACCAAAACCGACCAAAACGAGAACCCGATCGGGATTGAGCTTCAAGACCTCGTTAGCGGCAAACTCACCCGCTAGCTCCATAAGCTCGGCCTTCGAAGTCCCTTCGCGTTCGATGATATCCTCGAGACGAACGACTTCTTCGGTACTCAAAACCGGTTTCATCTATGCTCCTAGCGTATCTTGCGAAGCATCGCCCAGGTGCTCCGTCAATGCTGAATTCTGCAGCTGCTCGAGCTCATCTAATACAGAGCGAGCCTCTTTAAATGTCTGCGCAACGCGTTTCTTGGTGCTCACCTTTTCATCTTTTGGCTTAGGCCGAGCATCTTCGGTAATCGCGATGGCATTCGCAACGGCCAAGTCTCCCGTAAGCGTAATGGAAAGAGCGACCTCAACAACGCCCAGTTCTTGAGCGATCTCGAGAGCACGGCCCGAAAGCAGCGCCTTCGGTTTGCCGAGTTTATCACGCGTTACCGAAACATCCTTGCGACCCACGCCTTGACTAAAACCCGTGCCGAGAGCTTTAAGCACCGCCTCGCGCGAAGCAAAGCGGCTCGCATAGTGAGCAGCGGGACGCGATGATGCATCGCAATACGCACGCTCTTCTTCGGTAAACACACGCCGAGCAAACGACGGCGTCTTTTCAAGAATTGATTTCATGCGGGAAATCTCGACGATATCAACGCCGATACCAGCTTCAGCCATGTTCACCTCCATATCGCACAGACTAAGTTATTGTAGCCCGTTCACAGAAGATGCGACAAACGAGGGTTATAAAACACAGCTACTATGTGAGACAAATTGCCCGAGATACAAAAAAGGGGGAGGCCGCGAGGCCTCCCCCTTCTTCAAGTCATCCGACGGCTCGGTGCCGTCCACCGGTCAGCGGCGCCCTGGCCTCCCACGGGCTGGC
>CABQSB010000023.1:0-40440 GCA_902466735.1 uncultured Collinsella sp. | reverse complement strand
CCGTGGTCGTAAGCTCGGCGGCGGAAAGCCCCTGCAGCGTTTCCATGCAGGTGTAATCGTACTGATAATCGGCAGTAAAGCCGCGAATGCCCACTTTCTCAAAGGCTTTGCAGGCCGCGACAAAGCTGGCGTAGTCGGTGGGCAGCGGAATGTCGTACTGCTCAAAAAGGTCGCGGTTGACCACGAAACCGTGGGCATCGGCGCATACGGGCAGCCAGTTTACGCTACCGTCCTCATTTTTAAAGTTGTTGAGGTAGGTATTGTAGATGGCGCCTGCCTCGTTGGTGGTGGAAAGGTCCATCAGGCTGTCCTTTAAGGGGGCAGCATCGTGCAGGGAGAAACGGCAGCAGGTAATAATGTCCGGCAAGCCGCCGTTTTGCTGCAAGAACTTATAAAAGTCCAAATCGTTGTTGCCGACGATAAACTCAATGTTTACGTCCGGCAGCTGTGCCTGCACATAGGGGGCGTACTTCTCGTACAGGCTGGTTGTCCACAGGTATACCTGAATGGTTTCTTTATTCTCCTGCGCCTCCTGCGATTTGGTGCCTTTTTCGGCGCAGCCGCTCAGCAGGGATACACCCAGCACCATGGCAGCAAGCAGTGCAAAAGCGATGCACAGTTGTTTCTTCTTCATGCGACCCTTTTCCTCCCGAACCGAAGGCGGCCTGCCCGTATACAGAACTGCTCATACATGCTTTGCAAGTCCATTTCGGGTAGTGCGTCGATTGTTGGCGTAAGCCGTCCTGGTGCGGAACAGCCGAAGGCTGCCCGAGCGGGCGGCATCTTGGTCCGGATCGATTAGATCGCGCCCTAGAATGTTTGCATGATACCACCGCTACGCTGCCATTCTGAGCGCGTCGCAGCACTCATTGCGGCACTTAGGGACGTTCCTTTTCTGCCGGCAGCTGGGGACACTCCTTCAGACTAGTCATTGGGGACGTTCTTAAATGACTAGTCGAACAAGAACGTCCCCAATGACTAGGTGGGGAAGGCGTGCGACAATGGTGGGCGTTGTGTTGTTCGCGCCAAGGAGTTGCCATGTTGTTGTGTCCCGTTTGCCATGAGCCGTTGGTGGACGACGAGCGCGGTGCTGCATGTACGGGCGGACACCGGTTTGACCGTGCGCGCGAGGGCTATCTGTATCTGCTGCGCTCGTCCAAGAGCGGCGACTCCATGGGCGATCCCAAGTCGCAGGCGCGCAGCCGTCGCGACTTTCTTAACCGCGGTTACTATGCGCCGTTGCGCGATGCGATGGTCGAGCTGGTGCGCGAGCGGGTGTCTGAACGTGCCGCGTCTACGAACGGCCCCATGACCTTGCTCGATATTTGCTGCGGCGAGGGCTACTACACCAGCGCCATGGGTGCGGTGCCGGGCGTGGATGCTTACGGTTTCGACCTGGGCAAAGAGATGGTGCGCCTGGCCGCCAAGCGCGGCGATGCGACCTACTTCGTGGCCAACATGAAGGATATCCCTGTGGCCGATGGCGCCTTCGATATGGTGACCGAGCTCTTTGCCCCCTTTAACGAGCGCGAGTTTGCCCGCGTGCTGGCACCCGAGGGCTCGCTCTACACCGTGGTGCCGGGTGCCCGTCATCTGTTTGGGCTCAAGGAGGTGCTCTACGACACGCCGTACCTTAACGACGAGAAGCTGCCGAAGACGACCGAGCTCGAGTTGGTGGGAACGCAGCGGGTGTCTGCGAACACTACGCTCCAGACCCAGGCTGACATCGAGGCGGTGTTCCAGATGACGCCGTACTACTACCGTACGCGCCCCGCCGACAAAGAGCGCCTGGCAAACCTGGACACTCTTCAGACCGACATCGACTTCATCATCGCCGAGTACCGCCACTAATCTACCAAAAAGGGACAGGTTTATTTTGGCAGGTTTTATCTGGGCAAATGCAAAGGGCCGACCGCGGAGATGTGCGATCGGCCCTTTTTAGTTGCTTGGCTGCAGAGGCTATGAGAAGCGAGCGCTTACAGGCGGTCCTTGTTCTCGGCCTTGACGGCGTGCGCCTGCTGAACAAAGAACAGGTCGTACACCACGATGACAAAGGCGCCAAAGTTGATGGCGTCGCCGCCAAACGCGGGAAGCGTGAGCACCGCCTGGGCAAGCGTGGCGACTGCAGCAACGATACCGAGCTTAAACGCGCCGTCAACCTGCGAAGGCTTGTTGGCACCCTTGATGCCCGCAACGCCCGCGGCAAGATCGATGAGGCCCTTGGCGATAATCACGGCCGCGGCGAGCATGGCGTTCGATCCGTAGGTGGACTCGAACTTGCCGGTCGCGATGCCGGCGATTCCTATGACGAGACTGGCGATGCCCAGAACAAAATAAATCAGGGCAAGGATTTTGAGTGTCTTGCGAGTGAAGCTCATGGCTGGTCCTTTCGATACGAGTACGCCAACCTGGCGCACCCTATGTGCTGCACATATGGTGAAGCACATTGTAGTTCAACGCGGCGATGCATGCGCCTGAAAGCGTCTCTTGCCTGCACGGTTCAACCTTTCAAAAAGGAAAGCTGGACGTAAGTCAAATCGATGGCAGCGCATGCGCGGCGCTGCGATGATGAGGCCATGGTAAGAGCTGGACCGAAGGAGGAGCCATGATGTACGGAGTCAAGCAAGTGGATGAGCCGCGGTCGCTGGGAAGGCGCATGAGTGATTCTGTGATCGCTGCCGTGTGCACGGTATTGATGGCGGTGCTTTGCATTGGGATGCTGTGGACCATGTCGCATGTGGGACAATAACGGACGGTTGGGTGCCGACATGAATGGCGCCCATGTATTCGTTTTGTTTGCTAAGGAGTGTCCATGGGCGTCGTCGATCCCTTTTCTGTTGCTCGGGCTGCTGGGCTCGAGCTCGTGCGGACGTCCGAGGGCCTTACGCTCACCGACGGCACGATGGAGTTGCGTGCCGATTTTGGCCGCATGCTTCCACGGCTCAAGCAGGGTCGTCTGCAGCAAGAGCTGTTGGTAAAGGCTGCGCGCACAAAAGGCATCGAACAACCATGGGCGATTGATGCCACAGCAGGCTTTGGCGAGGACTCGCTGCTGCTGGCGGCCGCGGGCTTTACCGTCGATCTGTATGAACAGGATTGCGTGATCGCGGCGCTTCTCAAGGATGCCTTGGATCGCGCGACAGATGATCCGGCGCTTGCGACAGCCGTGGCACGAATGCGCTTGCATGCGGGCGAGGACAGCATCGCCGGCCTTCGCCATGTAGCTGAGCTGATCGGGCAGGGCGAGCTCACCGCTCCTGACGTGGTATATCTGGACCCCATGTTTCCCGGGCGCACCAAGAGCGCGGCGGTGAAAAAGAAGTTCCAACTCTTGCATCATCTGGAACAGCCGTGTGCCGATGAGGAGACGCTGGTCGAAGCCGCGCTTGCGGTGCACCCGCGTAAGGTCGTTATCAAGCGGCCGGTGAAGGGGCCGCTGCTTGCCGGCGTTAAGCCGAGCTATCAGCTCGCGGGCAAGGCCGTTCGCTACGATGTTTTGGTGCCGCCGCGCCCGTAGCTTGCGCACGATGGCCGGCGCTTCGCCAGCGCCGTGCCGATGCGGGGTCTATTTCCAGGGGTGCGACGTCAGATGCCATCCGCCGCAGTATTCGCATTTGTAGCAGGCAAGGCCGCGCCGCCCGCGGTTTTCGCAGTCGGCCATAACTGCCTCGGCCTCGGCGCGCGTGTCGTAACGGTTTTTGCGTTCGCACGACTTGTAGCGCCAGGCTTCATCGCGCTCGGCGTCTAGTGCGTCGCGGCGCTCGTCTTCGCGCGCAAACAGATCGCTCATATCGCCGCCGGTGGCAGCGCCCAAAAACTCGCTTTTGGCCTTTGACCAGGCGGCTCGCTTTTTGCTTCCCATCCGCTTCGCGCCCCTCTCCAAACGTTGGTATCATTGCTCAGTCAAAGTGATACCAATAAACGTGAGGTCGCCGCGTGATGATCAGAAAAACCCTCGATACCGACATTCCCGCCGTCATGGCTATCTATGACGCGGCCCGCGCCTTTATGCGCGCGCATGGCAACGCCACGCAGTGGCCCGAGGGCACGCCTTCGGCCGAGCAGCTGGCTGCCGATATCGCCGCTGGTGGCAGCTATGTGTGCGAAGTTGACGGTCACGTGGTAGCGACGTTTGCCTTTTTACCGGGTCCGGACGAGTGCTATGACGTCATTGAGGACGGTCGGTGGCGCAGCGACACTCCGTACGCCGTGCTGCACCGTGTGGCATCCGACGGCACCGTGCACGGTATCGCGGCTGCGATGTTCGCCTTTGCCAAAGAGCGTGCCGATCACCTGCGCATCGACACGCATCAGGACAATCTGCCCATGCAGCGTGCGAGCATCAAGGCGGGATTCGAGCGTGCCGGCATTATCCATGTGTCGGACGGCACGCCGCGTGTTGCGTTCGACTGGCTGCGCGAGGCATAAGCGCCCAGGCGCATACCAACACTCCATCTAAATGAAAATGGCCCCGGGTGGGGCCATTTTTTGGCAAAACGCGTTGTTGTGGGGCTCGCGTCGCTGCCGTTCCAGATGAACCCGGGCAGACAAAAAGGGGAGGTGCCGGCTTTCGCAAGGCGCGAACCTACGAAAATCGCTGCGCGGCAACGCGGAGCGATGAGCTCGGTCGGGGGATAGGGCCCGCTTCGCCCGCCGGCCCGTAAATTGTATCATCCAGTGTGGAACGAGAGCGCCCGTTGCCGCGTGCGATGGGCTTGCAATAAGAGGAGAGCCATGTCGAAACAAGCGGTCGTTGGAATCTTGGCGCATGTCGATGCCGGCAAGACAACGTTGGCCGAGGCCATGTTGTTCAACGCGGGTCGCATTCGCAAGCGCGGCCGCGTGGACGATGGCGATTCGCATCTGGACACTAACGCGATCGAGCGCGAGCGCGGCATTACGATTTTCTCGTCGCAGGCCGTGCTCGACCATGGCGATACCCACGTCATGCTCGTTGATGCGCCGGGGCATGTCGATTTTTCTGCCGAGGCGGAGCGCACATTGCGCGCACTCGACTACGCGATTTTGGTTGTGGGCGCCAACGACGGCGTGCAGGGACACACCGAAACCCTGTGGCGCCTGCTTGCGCGCTATGACATCCCGACGTTCATCTTTATCAACAAAATCGATCTGGAGAATCCCGGCCGCGATGTTTTGCTGGCACAACTTGGGCAGCGTCTTTCCGAGGGCTGCCTCGATGCGAACGAACTGCTGGCGGGCGGCGCCGCTTGGGAGGACGCTGCCGCGTTGGACGAGGCAGCCCTCGAGGAGTTTCTTGAGACGGGTGAGCTTTCCATCGCAACGCTGTCGCGCATGGTTGTCGAGCGCAGGCTCTTTCCCTGCTTTGCCGGCTCGGCGCTCAAGGACCAGGGCGTGGGCGAGCTGCTGGATGGTATGTGCACGCTGATGCGTGAGCAGGCGTGGGCCTCGGAGTTCGCCGCGCGTGTCTATCGTGTCAGCCGAGGTGTTCGCGGCGAGCGCTTGGCTTGGATAAAAGTGACCGGCGGCACGCTGCGTGCAAAACAGATGATCGAGGGGCGCTCCGGTGCCGAGGCATGGGAGCAGAAAGTCGATCAGGTGCGCATCTATAACGGCGAGAAGTACGAGCTTGCCCAGGAAGTTGTCGCTGGCGGCATCTGCGCCGTGACGGGCCTCGTGCACGTTCGCCCGGGGGACGCCTTGGGCGCGGAGCCCGCGGGCGATGCGCCCGTCATTGCGCCGGTCCTCACCTATACGGTGCTTCCAGGCGAACACGATGTCCATGCGGTGTTCAAAGCGTTGACCGAGTTGGCGGACGAAGACCCCATGCTCGGCGTAAGCTGGAATACGCATCTTGAGCAGATTCACTTGCAGTTGATGGGCGCCGTGCAGCTCGAGGTCGTGCGGCGGGTGTTGGCCGATCGCTTTGGCCTTTCGATCGAGTTTGAGCCCGGTGGCATTCTCTATAAGGAGACTATCTCGCAGCCCGTCGAGGGCGTGGGCCACTTTGAACCACTGCGTCATTACGCCGAGGTGCACCTGCGCCTGGAGCCGCTGCCAGCGGGCTCGGGCGTGCAATTTGGTACCGTTGCCTCGACCGACGAGCTCGATCTGAACTGGCAGCGCCTGGCGCTCACCAACGCCATGGAGCGCGATCATCTGGGTGTGCTGACCGGTTCGCCCATCACCGATGTGCGCATTACGCTCACGGGCGGCCGCGCGCATGCCAAACACACCGAGGGCGGCGATTTTCGCCAGGCCACGTACCGCGCGATTCGCCAGGGCTTGATGCGGGCGCGCGAGGCCGGCACAGCCGTGCTGCTGGAGCCGTGGTACCACTTTGAGCTCGAGGTGCCGGGGGAGTGCGTGGGTCGGGCGCTCTCGGATGCCACGCGCATGGGTGCCGAGTACGAGCCGCCGACGATGGCGGGAGACCGGGCGAAGCTTGTGGGTTGCGTGCCGGCATCTGAGGTGCAGGATTACGCGCTGGAGGTGGCTGCCTACACGAGCGGTCGCGGACATCTGTACCTGGAGTTCGCCGGCTATGCGGCTTGCCATGATGCCGAGCGCGTAATCGAGACGGCCGCCTATGAGCCCGAGGCCGATCTGCCCAACACGCCCGATTCGGTCTTTTGCTCTCACGGCGCTGGTTACACGGTCAAATGGTACGACGTGCCCGCCGCGGCACACGTAAAGATCGATCCCGCCACCTTCCGCCCCTATCGCCCCGCCGACGCGGAATTTTTCGGCCACATGTGACAAAGGGACAGCTCCTTTGTCACATTCAGTTGGTATAACTCGGTATAAGTTGGTATAACTATTGCTAGCCTTTGCCAATCCGAGGAGGCCGACATGAATCCAAATCCCTTTAAGCCAACGGCTGGTAAGCGACCTCCGATACTCATCGGTCGCGAGTCGGTCATCGAAGATTTTGAGGAGGGGCTCGATAACGGTGCCGGAGCGCCGGGCAGACTCATGCTCATTACAGGAAACCGCGGCTGTGGCAAAACAGTTCTCCTGCGGGAGCTGCAACGTCTGGCCAGTGAGCGCGGATGGGCGGTTGTCTCCGATTCCGCTTCGCTTGGTTTATGCGACCGCTTGGCCGACGCACTCCGCTCGAATAAGCCCGTTGTGACGTCAATGGAGTTTGGCCCATCGTTTGGACGGATGTCGGTCGAGGCGGCGCGGGCAAAAGGCGAGACGTTGCGAGGGCTGGTCAACGAACGTCTCAAGAAACTCGGCCCAAGCAAGGGTATTCTGTTTGCGATTGACGAGGCTCAATCGGCGTCTATTGAGGAGCTGGCGGCTCTTGCCGTTCTCTATCAGCAGGTGCTCGGAGACCAGGATGCCACGGGCTTGTCCGATAGCGACCAGCGTGGTCTTGCGCTGGTGTTCGCCGGCTTACCCAGTATGGTTGACGATCTGCTCGAAGAGCCGAGCGTGACGTTTTTGCGGCGTGCCCAGCAGCGTACGCTGGGGGCGATATCTTTGCCCAAGGTGCGCGATTCGTATATCCAGACGGTCGAATGTGCTGGTCTTTGCATTGATGCGGGGACGGCGGACCTTGCGGCGCACAAGAGCATGGGACATCCCTATATGGTTCAGCTGGTGGGATATTACATGTGGCGGTCTGCTGTCCGGCGTGGCTCGCAGGTCATTGAAGGGTGCGATGTCGAGGTTGGTCATGCGGATGCCGTCTCTGAGTTCTACGAAGCGGTTGACGCGCCTCTGTATTACGGGCTGCGCACCCCACAGCGCCTCTTTATCGAGGCTATGGCGGTTGACGAGGGCAAGCTGACGCGCATGGCGGATATCATTGAGCGCTGCGACCGCACCCAGAGCTGGGCGAGTAAATATCGCGCAAGCTTAATTCGCGAGCGCGTCATCGAGGCCGCCGGATACGGTCTCGTCCGGTTTAGCGTGCCTATGCTGGGCAAGTACATTCGCGATCGTGTTTTATGGCACGAGTGATGTGACAAAGGGACTGTCCCTTTGTCACATTCCTTTGTCACATTCGATCAACAGGAAGGGGAGCGATGACGGTGTCGCAACAACCAAGTGCTATCGAGGTACGTGGCGCGCGCGTCCATAACCTCAAGGACATCGATATCGATATTCCGCTGGGAAGGCTCGTGGGCATTGCCGGCGTGTCGGGGTCGGGCAAGAGTTCGCTGGCGCTGGGCGTTCTTTACGCCGAGGGCTCGCGTCGCTACTTGGAGGCGCTCAGCACCTATACCCGCCGCCGTCTGACGCAGGCCGAGCACGCCCAGGTGGACGAGGTGCTGCACGTGCCGGCGGCGCTCGCGTTGCATCAGCGTCCTAGTGTGCCAGGCGTGCGCTCGACCTTTGGCACCATGACCGAGCTCAACAACAGCCTGCGCCTGCTCTTTAGCCGCTGCGCCCATCACGTGTGCCCGCATTGCGGGACGCGTGTGGAGCCGAGCCTTAACGTGGCCGCGGGCCTGTCGCTCACGTGCTCCGCGTGCGGCCGCGAGTTCTATGCGCCGGGGGCCGAGGACCTTGCCTTTAACAGTGGCGGCGCGTGTTCTACCTGCGGCGGCACCGGCGTCATGCGCGAGGTGGACGAGGCGAGCCTGGTGCCCGACGAGTCAAAGACCATCAACGAGGGCGCGGTGCTTCCCTGGGGCACGCTCATGTGGGACCTGATGAAGCAGGTGGCCGGCGAGATGGGCGTGCGTACCGACGTGCCGTTTAGCCAGCTCACGCCTCAAGAGCGCGACATCGTGTTCCATGGCCCGGCAGTTAAGAAGCACATTCTCTACGTTCCCAAAAATGGCGAGGGCGCCACGCCGCTCGACTTTACCTATTACAACGCCGTCTATACCGTCGAGAATGCGCTCGCCAAGGTTAAGGACGATAAGGGGCTTAAGCGCGTTGCGCGCTTTTTGCGCGAGGGGCCGTGCCGCGATTGCGGCGGCACGCGTCTTTCCGACGCCGCGCGCCAGCCCCAGGTGCGCGGCATCAATCTGGCGCAGGCGGCGGCCATGACGCTGGGCGAGGCGATTGAGTGGGTGCGCGGGGTGCCCGCATCCTTGCCGACCGAGATGCGGCCCATGGCGACGGACATCTGCGATTCGTTTTTGAGTACGGCCCGCCGCCTGGTCGACCTGGGCCTCGACTACCTTTCGCTCGACCGCGCCGGCGCCACGCTCTCCACGGGTGAGCGCCAGCGCGTACAGCTTGCCCGCGTGGTCCGCAACCGATCGACGGGCGTGCTGTATGTGCTGGACGAGCCTTCGATTGGCTTACATCCCGCGAACGTCGACGGCTTGGTAGGCGTAATGCGCGATCTGGTGGTCGATGGCAATACCGTGGTTGTTGTCGACCACGACACGCGCGTGCTGGCAGAAGCCGACTATCTGGTCGAGATGGGCCCCGTTGCGGGAGCAGGCGGCGGCCATGTAATCGCCGCCGGTACGGTAGACGAGGTCGAACAATCGCAGGGCAGCCGCATCGCGCCGTTCTTGCGCTCGGACCCCAAGCGTCTGCGCCCGCAGGTGGCTGACGACGAAATGTTCGACCTAGGCCATATCCGCATGGCGACCGATGCCATCCATACCGTCAAACCACTCGAAGTCGATATCCCGCGCGGCCGCCTTGTCGCGGTGACGGGTGTTTCGGGTTCGGGCAAGACGACACTGGTGCTCGAGACGCTCATCCCGGCGCTCAAGGCGCAAGCGGCCGGCGAGCGCCTGCCAAGGCACGTGCGTTGGGTCGATGCCGAGGGCATCGCGCGCGCCAACCTGATTGACGCCACGCCCATCGGCGCCAACGTACGCTCGACGGTAGCGACCTATGCCGACATCCATGATGAGCTGCGCCGCGCCTTCGCCCGTACGCCCGAGGCCAAGGCGGCAGGGTATAAAGCGGGTGCCTTTAGCTACAACACTGGCGCTTTGCGTTGCCCCACGTGCGATGGCACGGGCTCGATATCACTTGACGTGCAGTTTTTGCCCGATGTCGAGATCGTCTGTCCTGCATGTCGCGGCTCGCGTTATGCAGACGCGGCCTCGCATATCCATCGTGAGGGCAGGGACGGGAGCCTGCTTACGTTGCCGCAGCTCATGGACATGAGCGTGGACGAGGCCCTCGATGCCACACTGGGACTCAAGAAAGTTCAGACGCGTCTGCAGACCCTGCACGACCTGGGGCTGGGCTATCTCACACTCGGCGAGCCCACGCCGGCGCTCTCGGGCGGCGAGGCACAGCGCCTTAAGCTTGCAAGCGAGATGGGCCGTGTGCAGGACGATGCCGTATTTGTATTCGACGAACCCACGATCGGCCTGCATCCGCTCGATGTTCAGGTGCTGCTGAGCGTGTTTGATGGCCTCGTTGCCAAGGGCGCCACGGTTATCGTGATCGAACACGACCTCGACCTTATCCGTAATGCCGATTACGTGATCGACATGGGCCCGGGCGGCGGCGACGCGGGCGGGCAAATCGTCTGCACCGGTACGCCGGGCGACGTCGCTGCCTGCTCCGCAAGCATCACTGGCCGCTACCTTTAACTGAATGTGACAAAGGGACAGTCCCTTTGTCACATCCGATGCCTATTTCACGCATTGAGCGGCGAGATAGTCGCGGAAGAACGGTAATTCAAAAGCGACGATTCCGCGCCCGCGTTCTCCAATGATGCCGGCGTCTATCATGCGGCGTCGGTAGCGGGAGACCTGTTGCGGCGAACGCTTAAGGCGCTCGACAAGGTCAGCGGTGGTGGACTCTTCCTCGTCATCGAGCATGGCGATGAGAAATCGCTTGTCCTCCGCAGTGAGTTCCCGATAGGTCGCTGCGAGGATCCGGTCGTCCATTTCATCGCGTGCGATTTTGATTCCCTGGTCAAAGTCGCGAGATGATATTTCCCTCGAGTTGCTCGTGAGATCCCAGGCGCGGTAACCCACAAGCTGCAAAAGGAAAGGAAAGCCCGAAATCGAGCGAACGGCCTTATCGATTCCCTCGGCATCCGCCAGACGGTCGTTTTCCTGGATCGTTCGGATCAAGGCCTCGCGTACATCGTAGTCGGCGATACGCCCCAGATGATATTGCTGGGCGCGACGAAGGAACGAGACCGTCTTGTGGTTCAGCAACGTCGAGACGTTGTTGGGAAGTCCCGCCATGAGTAGAGCGACGCGTTTCCCATCGGTCACAAAGTGCTGATACGTGGCTGCGAGCTGGATCATCTCATCGAGCGTCGGGTCGACCTCATCAACCGTGACGAGTAGACCGGTGCCCGTTTCGTTGAGCTGGTCGATGATGTCGCTCATGCGATAACGCCAAGTCGAGGCATCGTGAACGCGATTGACCTCGATACTGCCGAGCGGCGCGATTCCGAGACCGGTGACTTCGAAGTTGTTAGACGGGTTGATGAGATGGCCTGCAGCACGTTTCGCCCCGAGCTCGATTTCCTCAAGCATTCCCGAGAGCGCGGTCGTCTTTACGGCTATCCAGCCGTGGGATTCTGCCCTTGTCGCGAGGGATGACATGAGAGCGGTTTTACCGGTTCCGCGCGCGCCTGAGAAGATCGAGGTCAATTCCGGGCGCCTGCGCTGGCTCAAGAAGGCACGGTCCAAATCCCGAATAATCTGTTGTCTGCCAGCGAGATGAGCAGGAACCTCACCAAAACTGGGGGTAAACGGGTTCTCGAGATATTCCACAAGGCTCTCCTTTCACACCGCCGTTTAACTTCATTTTATTCTAGTTAATTCTGATTAAAAGCGATGATCCCTTATTTAGAGCATCAATTAGGTGTGTGCCATCGACATGGTGCTTGAATGTGACAAAGGGACAGTTCCTTTGTCACATTCCCGGAAAGCCTGTTTGGCGCAGGGCCTCGTAGAGGACGATGGCGGCGCTGTTGGAGAGGTTGAGTGCGCTGATGCGGTAGTCGTCCAGATTGACGAAGTTGCCGCAGATATCCTGCCGAAGGATGGCCTCGTGGCTGTCCTCGGTATGTCCCAGCGATTCCTCGTGGGCTTCCCAGGCCTTGGCGTTATTGAGTGAGTCGCAATCGCGCAGCATCGGGATGCGCTCGCAGCGCTCGGGCGCCTCGGTGAGCAACTCCTCGGGAACGCCCGAGCTCTCGCTGCCAAAGACCAAGTAGTCGCCATCGCGGTAGGTACTCTGCGCATAGGTGCGGCGTGCCTTTTTGGTCAGCAGATGTAGGCGCTCGTCGGCGGGGGAGAGGTCGTTGCGCGCAAGAAAATCCTCCCAGCCGGCATAGGTCGTCACATCCAAGTTTTGCCAGTAGCCCAGGCCGGCGCGACGTACCGTCTTGTCCTCGAGCGAAAAGCCCAGCGGCTCCACCAGATGCAGGCGGGCACCGGTAACCACGCAGGTGCGGCCGATATTGCCCGTATTGGCCGGAATCTCGGGTGCATACAGCACGATATTGAACATGAATCTCCTTGGCTCAGAATGAAAAACCACCACGAAGGGGACAGGCACCTTCGTGGTGGTTTGGCGATTACGTAGGCGGAAAAATGCCCGCTTGGATAAACCTAGGCGCGGTGCCAGTCGGTCAGGCAGGCATCGAGGGCGGCGATGAGTGCGTCTTTGTCCATGTGACGGCCGATGATACACAGGCTCGTCATGCGGTCGCCCGTCTCGTCGTCCCAAATCTGCATGATCTCGGGGTTCTCGTCGATAATCTTCTGCTTCTCGCCCTCGGGCGCAGAATCGACAAACAGACCGTTATCCATCAGGCGCATCTGGTGGCCGGCCTGCTCAAACATGTAGCACATGTCCGGATCGCTGGCCTGCCACAGCGGACCCTTGACGCGAATGACCTCGTCGGGCCACTCCTGCTCAACAAAATCGGTGAACTTCTGCAGGTCAAACGGCTTGCGGCGCGAGTACACAAAGGTCTCGATGTCGTACTCGAGCACCTCGGGGTCGTCGTGCTCCTCGGGATGCTCCATGGCCTCGATCCAAGCGGCGGAGTTGTAGGCGCGCATAAAGTCGAAGCGGTCGGTGTCGAGCAGTTCCTCCATGGGAACCTCGCCGTTTTGGGCCTCGACAATCACGGCGTCCTTCTGCAGGCTGCGCACGATGGCCTTGAGCTCGGCAATCTGCTCGGGGCTCACGGTGTCGGTCTTGTTGAGGATCAGCGTGGAGCAGAACTCGATCTGCTGGATGAGCAGGCTTTCGATGTCGTCCTCGTCGATATCCTCGGCCAGCAGGTCGCGACCGCCGTTGAACTCGTCGTACATGCGGGCGCAGTCGACCACGGCCACGATGTTGTCGAGCGCGAGCTTGGGCTCGACGCCCACCTTGGCCTCGTCGCAGAAGCTCGAGATGGTGTAGGCGATGGGGATAGGCTCGCAAATACCCGAGGCCTCGATGATGATGTAGTCGAACTTGCCCGAATCGGCGATGCCCTGCAGCTGGTTGGCCAGATCGTCCGAAAGCGTGCAGCAGATGCAGCCGTTGGTGAGCGGGATGAGGTCATCGGTCTCGGAAAGGCCGCCGTCGGCGATAAGGCTGGCGTCGACGTTGATCTCGCCGATATCGTTGACGATCACGGCGGCGCGGATGCCGCCGTCGTTGGCGAGGATGTGGTTGAGCAGCGTGGTCTTGCCGGCACCGAGGTAGCCGGTAAGCATGATGATCTTCACGGGTTTGTTGGGCATGTGCCCTCCTTTGTTAGACATGGCTTACAGTTGAATCTTATGCCAAACGCCAGCTCTTATACCCACGCGCCGACAAATAACACAGGCTACTCCCAGGCTCCCCACACATCGGGACAATAGCCGACGGTGGCCTTCTTGCCGTTGCGTACGATGGGCTCGGCCAGAACCTGCTGGTTCTCGAGAAGCTTATCAAAGCGCTGGCTGGGGGTGAGGTGCTGGATGAGTGCGAGCGTCTCCTCGTCCTTGGCTTTGGGGTTGAGCAGCTTGTCGATGCCGCCAACCGCCTGCATCACGCTCGTGAGCTCGCCCTTGCTCATCTCCTTTTCCTTAAGGTCGATAAACTGCACCTTAATGCGGCGCTCCTTAAAATAGCGCTGGGCCTTCTTGGTATCGAAGGACTTCTTAGTCCCGAAAATTTGAATATTCATATCTATGTTCCGCCGTTCTACCTGATGAAGTTGGTCCTAGCGCGATCGGCCTGGGGCGCTTCGATGCCGGCGGACTTTCCCGCCTCGATGCAACGCAGCAGCCAGGCCATGTTTTTGCCGATGTTTCGCATGGTGGCAAGGCCTTCGGCGTCCTGGGCGGCCTCGCCCGGCATGGCGCCAAAGACGTTGTTCCAGTAGGTGGATGCCACCACGGGCATCTGGTTGATGGTGAAGTGCTTGTTGAGCACATCGAAGGTGGTCGACGTGCCACCGCGACGGGCAACGGCGACAGCGGCGCCCGGCTTGTGCGCAAAGGCCTTGCTGCCTGCATAGAATGCGCGGTCGAGGGCCGCGAGGATGCGTCCGCTGGGGTGCGCGTAGTAGACGGGGGAGCCAAAGACAAAGCCGTCGGCCTGCTCGGCGGCGGCAATCAGCTCATTGACCACATCGTCGTCAAAGGTGCAACGGCAATCGAGCTTGCCGCACTGGCCGCATCCGATGCAATCGCGAATAGGCTTGGCGCCCAGCTGAAACATCTCGGCCTCGATGCCCTCGGCGTTGAGCTGCTCGGCGACCTCGGCGAGTGCGCGGGCCGTGTTGCCGTTTGCCTTGGGGCTGCCATTGACCAAAAGAACCTTCATCACAAACTCCCTCTGCTGTCGGTGACTTCTGCGGAGGATTATCGCACGAGCGGGCAGATGGCGTGGGGCGCGATGCAAAACGGCCTGTGTTTCACATCGCGCCCCACGACGCTAGTCCAGCTTGGTGCCCGGTACCTGCGGTGCCTCTTTAATCAGCGCATTGAGCTCGTTCAAAATGGAAACGGGCTGTCGGTCGACGGCGTCCAGATGAAGCGTCGCCACGTGAAGGGGTGGTTGATATTCAAATGAGCCGAGGAGTACGGGCGACCCCAAGAACCGCTCGATTTCGTCTGCAACCGCGTCGGTCTCTTCGGGATCAAGCTCGTCAAAGAGCGCCACGAACATCGGCCCCGTCGAGCGGAACAGACGACCCTTGCCGCGCGAGCATTCCATGAGGCAGGCGGCAGTTTCCGCCAAAACGCGATCGCCCGCATCAAAGCCATAACGGGCATTGACCTGGGCGATATCGTCGATTTTAATGGCGATCAAGCCTGCCTTGCGCGCCACGCGACGCATTTCGCCAATGGCGTTGACCAGGGCGTGGATATCGCCCAGGCCGGTCACGGAATCGGTCGTATCTGCCAAGCTTCGGTTGACGACAATGCCCACATACATGTTGGGCTCGGTATCGGTGCCGTCCAGGCGGTAGCCCGTGCAGTCGCAAAGCGCGTATTTTCCGGCGGTATTCATGACGCGATACTGCATGCAGTGGAAGTGCCACGTGCCGTTTACCACCATATCGAGCTCGGCACGTACGTTGTCGCGGTCCTCGGGGTGAACACGGGCAAGCCATATATCGAGCGAGTTGTAGGGATGCTGGGAGGGTAGGTCAAAATCGCGCACGGCATTAACCGACCATTGCGATTCGCCGGTGTCGAGGTTAATGATGAACGGATAGCGCGTCTCGGAGCTCATGGAGATCGCTTGGAACACTCGGTCGTTGCAGGGGGGGGGTTGTTCGGTGACCGGGCGTTGCGGCGCATCGCCTTCTTCCGGTTGTTGCACACGGTACATGAGCTTGTAGCGATACATTTTGCGGTCGGCGTCCTTTGTCATCTGGCGACGCGTATCGCCTGCAAGCGGGTCGACGCGCGAGCAGCCAAAGCTAAAGCTGGCGATCATGGGCGCCTTGTCGCCTGATGTTGCCTCGATAAGATCGGTGCGTGTCCGCTCCAAGCGCTGCTCGAGCTCGGCTTCGTCTGTCGTGGGGGATATAAGTACAAATTCGTCTCCACCGATACGGAACAGCAACTCATCGTGCTCCATTGTCTCGGTGAGTGCGCGGCAGATGCTCAGAATGTAGCGATTGCCCTCGGTGTGGCCAAACTTATCGTTGCAATGCTTAAGGCGGTCGATATCGATATAGGCGCAGGTAAAGGGGGTGCCTTTGCGCCAGAGCTGATCGACATGGCGGTCGAGTCCGCCACGGTTGCCAAGATTGGTGAGCGAGTCGATATAGGCGCCGTGCTCAAGCAACTCGCGTTCTTGTTGCAGGATGGCGAGCGTTTTCTGCAGTTGCTCACCGATGGCACGCAACTCCGGGGGCAGCGCGGCAACATCGAGCTCGGTGGTTGAGGCCCCGTTCGCAAGTCGCTGAAGATGAGCGATGATTGATTGCTCGCCCAGGCGATACGACTCGTTCATGATGGATGACCTCCTTGGATGGAACAATGGTTTGTATCTTACTCCCAATTTGGTTTAGATTGGGGTATTAGTTAGCTCATGGGAACAAACGCTCCCTCGACGGTGGCGTTTGCGCACGAGCGTATTAGTTGCTGTCGCCACCGTCGAGCAGTGCCTCAAAATCCTCCGCCTGCATGGGACGGTAGTAGAGGAAGCCCTGAGCGTAGCGGGCGCCCATTTGGCGTAGCATGTTTGCCTGCTCATTTGTCTCGATGCCTTCGACCACAACGGGCAGATGGAGCGACTGCGCCATCTCGAGCATTGATGAAATGATTTGCACGCTGCGGCCTTGATCGCCGTCGACGGGCACAAACGTGCGGTCGAGCTTGATGACGTCGACGTTGACGTTCTTGAGCATCGCGAGCGTGGACTGGCCGGTGCCAAAATCGTCCATGTAGGTCGAGAAGCCGCGGTTGTGCAGGTCGGCCGTCAGCTTATCCACAGCTTCGGACTCTCCCGTATAAGCCGTCTCGGTGATCTCGATGCGCATGAGCTCGGGCGGCAGATTGTATTGGTCGGCGAGTGCCCCCATATGCTCGGCAACGTCGCAGGCAAGGATATCCACGCGCGACACGTTAAGCGAGATCGGAACCACGCGAAGCCCTCGATCGATGCGCCCGCGCAGCCACGAGGCAACGCCCTGCCAAACGTATTTGTCGAGCGTCACCACAAAACCGCTTTCCTCGAGAGCGGGGATAAAGGTGACGGGTGAAATGAGGGAGCCGTCCTTGTCAATCCAGCGCGTGAGCGCTTCGGCGCCAGTGATCTCGCCGGTTTCCATGTCGACCTGGGGCTGCAGGTAGTAGGTAATGCGGCCGTTTGAGAGCGCATACTGGAATTCGGTCAGCGTGCGGTGGAACGAGATTTCGCGCTCGTACTCCTCGGGGCGGAAAATGGCAATGCGCTCCTTAAAGTCGTTTTTTGCACGCCGATTGGTAAACATGGCCTTGGCCTGCGCATCGATAGTGATTTCCTCGTTGGAGTCGATGGGGTAGACGCCCATGGACGGCCAGAAACCCACGCCGTCATCATGCTTGGCCACGGCCTCGCGAACGCTGTTATAGATTTGATGGACGGTGTCGTGTTCAAAGGGGATGAGTATGCAAAAGTCGTCTTGGCCCCAGTACCCTGCGACGCCCATGTCGGCATTCTCGATGTCCTTGAGGACCGTGCCCACGTCGGCGAGCATGCGGTCGCCCTCGGCCTGTCCGTGCCATTCGTTGAACAGTCGCATGTGTCCCATATCGACGGTGGCGATACACCAGGCGCCGTTGCGCCTTGTCTCGAGAAATTCGTTGGCGTGGCGCATAAACTCGCTGGGTCGATAGAGACCCGTGAGCGGATCGATGCGTTCGGCGATGGCGCTTTTGCGCTCCACCTCGGGTATGGGGAGGCTGTCGTTGGGAACAAGCCCGCCGGCCGTGCGAATGCGACGGTCGAGTTCGCCTAAAACGGCGGCCGCTTGGTTGGCTAGGCGCTCGTAGAAGGCCGGGACGACAAGACAGACGGGAGTAATGGTGTCGCCCGCGATTCGAACGGGAGCGAAAACGGCCTCTTTGAGATGTTGGATCAGTTGCTCGAATGCTTCGTGATCCAAATTGTTGCTAAGCACGACGAACTGGGCGTTGCGTGAGCGGAAGACGCGACTCCTGCCGCGAGTAATCGACAGCATGCGGCCTGCGTATTCGGCGAGCATGTTGTCGACGGCCTCGGCCCCGTAGAGCTCGTTGAGCTTTGCCGTGCCACGAACGCGTACCGCTATAAGCCCCGTCTGGCAACGGTCGCGACGGCAGGCATCGATAGCGTTGGCCAGCATGCGCTGCGTCCCGAGGCCCGTGGCGGCGTCGACGGTCTCGGCAAGCGAGTGGTTGACGAGCTCGCCGACGTAGAGTGAGGGGACACCTTCGTCGCCGTCGATACGAAACCCGCGAGCGCGGCAGAGGACGAAATCGCCGGCGGCGTTGCGCACACGATACTGCATGACGTGACGGTGTTTGGAGCCGTTGTAGATTTGGTCGATGTCGTTGGTATAGGCTTCAAGGTCATCGGGATGGACACGCGTTTTCCAATAATCGTGACAGTTGTCTATATGCTCCGAAGGAAGACCAAGATCGCGCAAGGCGCCTTGTGACCAAAGGGTTCGATGTTTGTCCAAGTTCTCGATAAAGAAATAGCGGCCTTCGTTGAGCATCGAAAGAGCGTCGAAAATGCGATCGCTTATTTCGAAGTCGTCGGTGTGGGCTTGTGCGATATTGCGTCGATCAAGGTGCACGGCATGACGTAGCTTGTAGTCGTACATGCGATGGTCGGCATCGAGTGTCATGCGATTGGGGGCTTCGCCCAGGGCGGGGTCGGCGTGTGCCACTCCGTAGCTAAACGAGTGGGGCATCTTGGAATCGTTGTTTTCGAGCAGGACCGTTCGGCAGTGCTCCAGACGCTCGGCCAGGTCATCCTCGGTCGCGATTGTGGACAGGATGGCAAACTCGTCGCCTCCCAGGCGAAATGCCGCCTCGTCCACCTTCATATACAGCTTGAGGTAGAAGCTCACCTGCAAGATATAGCGGTTGCCCTCGTCGTGCCCAAAGATGTCGTTGCAGTGCTTAAGGTTATCGATGTCGATAAACGCCATGGTTACGGGTAATTCCTGCTCCCAGATTTCCTCGAGGGAACGGGTAAAGGCGCCACGGTTGCCCAGCCCGGTGAGCTGGTCGGTAAAGGCGGTCCTGATCAGATCGTCCTGACGCTCGAGAAGGTCACGGATGGTCTTTTCGAGCGTCTCGGTGTAATTGCTGGCGATATCCATGCTGTAAGCGGCTTCCTGAGGTCGGGGTGTATTGCGTCGGGCGAGCTCGTTGTACACACGCGTTGCTGCTCAACGCTTTGCGTGTATCCAGGCCCCCGCCTTGCTGCGTCGCTGGTTTAATATGTCGGTCCGTGTTCGCTGCTGATAACTATTGAGTAGTATAAACAACAATAGAGGATTGTATATGGGTGCCCCTGCCGCGGGCGGCTATTATTCGCCAATCGGTAGCGTGACGATGCGATGCTCGATATAAATGCGACTGAGTCGATATATGTTGGCGGGTATACTTGTTCCGCTTTAAAACACGGGAACGGAGATGGTCGCATGGCACAGCCAGACACGACGCGCACGGTGGGGCTTGCGCTCGAGGGAGGCGGCTACCGCGGTATGTATACGGCGGGCGTGCTCGACGTATGGATGGAGCACGGCTTAACCTGCGACCATATGGTGGGTGTCTCGGCGGGCGCGGCGTTTGGCTACAACTTTAAATCGCGCCAGATCGGCCGCGCCATTCGCTACAACAAGGCCTATTGCGCCGACAAGCGCTATGCGAGCGTGACGAGCTGGTTGCGAACCGGCGATATGTTCAATGCCGAGTTTGCCTATCATGAGGTACCCATCGAGCGCGATCCCATCGATCTGGAGGCATATCGCGCCTGCCCCATGCGGTTTACGTGCGTATGTACCGATCTTAAGACGGGGCAGGCCGTCTACCATGACCTGCCCTATGGCGACGAGCGCGATATTGAGTGGATCCGGGCGTCGTCGGCGATTCCCGTGGCGACGCGTCCTGTTGCCATCGAGGGTCGTAAGTACTTGGATGGCGGTGTTGCCGATTCCATTCCCAGCGCTTGGCTGTTTGAGCAAGGCTATGAGCGCAACGTGGTGGTGCTGACGCAGCCGGTGGGCTTTGTAAAGCAGCCCAATAGCGTGATGCCTATGCTGCGTCGCGTGTATCGTCACTATCCGGAGTTTGTTGCGGCGCTTGAGCATCGGCACGAGGTCTACAATGCCACGCTCGATGACCTGGCGCGTCGCGAAGCCGCTGGCGAGATCTTTGTGGTGCGGCCGAGCGAATCGGTGAAGGTGCCGTCGCTGTGCCGCGAGCCCGATGAGCTCGAGCGCATCTACCAGATCGGCCGCCGCGATGCGGAGGCGACGTTGCCCGCGCTGGAAGCGTATCTGGCGGGGTAGGGACTACGCCGGAAACTGCATCCCGTAATCAGCGTTCAGACTGGGACGCAGTTTCCCGCTGGTCCTCTATGCGGAAAGCGCATCCCAGAATGGACGTCCAAACTGGGATGCGCTTTCCGCTATTGAAGATATGGGACTGCGGAGCAGCTGCTCGGCCTATGTCTATGCCTGCTGCCAGGTGTCGACGAGCTCCTTGGCTGCGGCGTGGGGGTCGTCGGCACTGCAGACGGCGCTCACCACAAAGAAGCCGTCGACGCCGGTAGTCTTGAGCTGCGGCAGATCGGCCGTTTTGACGCCGCCGCCCACCACGATGGGCACGGGGCTTGCTGCATGGAGGGCAGCCAGGTCCTCAAAGCTCTTGGTGATGATGGAGCCATCTGCCGCGCGTCCGCAGTCGCGCTTGGTCTCGGTCTCGTGAAGCGGGCCCACGCCCAGGTAATCGACTAGGCTCATATCGGCGGTCTTGACGTACTCGAGCATCTCCTCGCAGCGGGCGGAAAGGCCCACGATGGCATCGGGACCCAGCAGCTTGCGGCAGACCTCGACGGGGATATCGCTCTGGCCCACGTGCACGCCGTCGACGGCGATGCCCTGCTCGCGTGCGGCAAGTACGCAGTCAAGGCGGTCGTCGATCAGCAGCGCGACCTGCCCGGTTTTGCCGGCCTGGGCGATGGCCTGCGCGGCATCGCCCGTCAGTGCGATGATCTCGCGGGCGCTTGCCACCTTGGAGCGCACTTGGATGCAGGTAAAGCCGGCGTCGAGTGCCTGGGCCACCACATCGCCCACGGGGCGTCCGAGGGTGTTTTCGGGGCCGAGTACCAGATAGGCAGAGATATCAAGGTTGTCGCGGATGCTCATCGTGCTTCCTCCTGCTTTTTGATCTGAGCTTCCATGCGCTCGAGTTTGCCGGTCATGGTATCGGTAAAACCGGGGCGAATATCGGCTTTGAGCACGACTTCGGTACGGATACCTTTGCTCGCCAACACAAAGGTTGCGTCGCGCACGACCTGCATGACCTCGTCCCAGTCGCCCTCGATCTCGGTGAACATCGAGGTGGTGCGATTAGGAAGGCCGCTCTCGCGAATGACGCGCACGACCTCGGCGACCTCGGCGGATAGCTCGTCACCGGTGCCGCACGGGGCGATGGCCACGGCGACCAGGGTGTTCATGCCGGCATTGGTTGCGGGCTCGGACATGGCTTATGCCTCCTCGAGCTCGAGTTGGTTGTCGGCAATGTCCCGGGCGGTTGCGCGGTAGAGCTCGTCGATAAAGGCGACCTTAAAGCTTGCCGGGGCATCGGCGACGGCGGCGGCACGCGTGCCGGCAACGTTGTAGACGCCCGTGCCGCAGATGGCCGCCGTAAACGGGTCGGTGGCGCAGGCGTAGACGGCCAACACGCCGCCCTGCGAGCAACCGCAGCCGGTGATCTTGGACATGAGCGGGCTGCCGCCGTGGGACTTGGCCACGGTCGTGCCGTCGGTAATCAGGTCGACTTCGCCCGAGACCACTACGGCGCCGCCGGTGTAGCGGGCGAGCGCCACGGCGGCATCGCGGGCGGCATCTACCGTGTCAGTGGTATCGACACCGCGCACGCGGCTCAGATCGGCCGCCTCGCCCTCAAGACCCCACAGGCCGGCGAGCGCAATGATCTCGGAGGCGTTGCCGCGCACGATGGCGGGCTTGTACTGCTTGAGTTCGCCTACCAGCTGGGTGCGCAGACTGCCGATGCCCAGGCCCACTGGATCGAGCACCCAGGGCTTGCCGGCGTCGTGTGCCGCCTTGGCCGCGCGGGGAATCGTCTCCTCGTAGATGGGGAAGAGCGTTCCCATGTTCAGATAGATGGCGCTGCCGCCGGCAACGAGTGCCTCGCCCTCGTCGGGCAGATAGACCATGGCGGCCGATCCGCCCACGGCGAGCTGCGCGTTGGCGACAAAGTCGATCGTCACCGTGTTGGTGATGGAGCCGGCCATCGGATTGGTGGCGCGAATCTTCTCCACTGCCTTGACCACGTCTTGCTTAAGCTGTTCCGAATCAATCACTGCACATGCCTCCTTGGCATAGAAAAGGGGCGCTGTGCATAGACAGCGCCCCTGTAAAGGCGGCATGCTCCCTACGCCAGCATTAACTGACAGGTTCAAAGGATTGGGCCCCATGCCCTCTCAGCCTTGTGGTTTGCACCGCCGGCACTCCCGCATCGAATCTGTTGTTCCCTATACTAGCGCACCTGCCAAAAAGGGACAGGTTTATTTTGGCAGGTAACAACTGGGGCTTTGCGTTTTCCCAGATAAAACCTGCCAATATAAACCTGTCTCTTTTTGGCAGGTCGGTACAATAGACGGGATTAAGAATGACCGAGGGGGCCTTATGATTAAACTTGTGCTGACCGATATGGACGATACGCTGATTCCAGCCGGGCATGACGGCGCCAGCGACTACGCCATCGAGGGCATTCATGCCCTGCAGGCGGCGGGTCTGCACTTTGGCCCGGTTTCGGGTCGCCAGCCCTCCGCGATGGGCTGGATGTTCCGCAATCGCGCCGAGTGCTTCTCGACCGGCGCGTTCTGCAACGGCCAGGTCATGTTTGTGGACGGCGAGGTGGTAGCCTCGCATGCGACCGACAACGCCGCCCTTATGCGCTTGGCTGACTACTTGGAGCAAGAGACCGACGATACGTATCTGAAGGTCTACGGCCTGGGTGATGACTTTTGGGGCAACGATGCCTATTGTGTGACGAGCGACCCCGAGCGCGTGCGCCGCGCCATGGAGTCGGGCGGCAACGCATGGCTCAAGGGCGAAGAGGCCCCGTGCCGTCCTGTCGTCGATGACGCGTCGGTGTTCAAGGCGAATATCTGGAGTGCTCGTTCGCGTGAGGAGCTCGCGGAGCTACGCGAGCGCGTTGCCGCTGAGGTGCCGGAACTCTCGCTCGTGTTTCCCAACAATCGTGTGCGCCTGTTCGACATTCTTCCAGCAGGTTGGGACAAGGGTTGCGCTGCGCTGGAGCTGGCGCGCGCTTTGGACCTGACGTCCGACGAGGTGGCCGTATTTGGCGATTCCGATAACGACCTGCCCATGATCGGTGCCGTCCCCAACTCCGTTGCAGTCGCCAATGCCAACGAGGCCGTCACGGCTGCCGCGCGCTGGCATATCGGCGCTGCGGCAGACGATGCGGTTGCCGGGGCTCTGCATCAGATTGCCGCCTGCGCCGCGACGGGGGAGATGCCGTCGTTTATGCGTCAGGCAGATGCGGCGGGTTCGGGTTTCGCGGACGTCTAGGGAGGCCATCATGAAGCTTCAACAGCTCAGGTATGTCGTCAAAGTTGCCGAATGCGGCAGCATCACCGAGGCCTCGCGCCGGCTCTTTGTGTCGCAGCCTTCGATTACCGCGTCGATCCGCGATCTCGAAAACGAGATGGGTGTGCACATCTTTGAGCGCACCAACAAGGGTGTCATTGTGTCCGAGGAGGGCGAGACCTTCTTGGGCTACGCGCGTCAGGTGCTCGACCAGGCGGATCTGCTCGAAGGCAAGTACAAGGGCGAGTCCGAGCAGGTGCCGCACTTTAGTGTGAGCTGCCAGCATTATTCCTTTGCCGTTAACGCGTTTGTCGATGTGATCCGTGAGTTCGATGCCGCGCGCTACGACTTTACCCTGCGCGAGGAGCAGACTCACGAGATTATCGAGGACGTCGCGCATATGAAAAGCGAACTGGGCATCCTATATCTGTCCGAGCACAACCGCGAGGTCATCGAGCGCATGCTGGTGGCCAACGAGCTCGTGTTCGAAGGGCTCTTCTGCGCCACGCCGCATGTCTTCGTCTGCGCCGATCATCCGCTGGCGGCCCGCTCCAGCGTGACGCTCGAGGACTTGGAAGATTATCCGTTCCTGTCCTACGAGCAGGGCAGTTACAACTCGTTTTACTATTCCGAGGAGCTGACCTCGACGTTTGAGCGCCGCAAGAATATCCGCGTGCGCGACCGTGCGACGCTGTTCAACCTGGCCATGGGCCTCAACGGCTACACGGTGTGCTCGGGCGTGATTAGCCACGAACTCAACGGCCCCGGCATTATCTCGATTCCGCTCGATGTGGATGAGTACATGGAGATCGGCATCATCACGCGCAAGAACACGACGCTTACGCGCTACGGTCAAGCCTATATCGACGCGATCCGTCAGCATATCTAGACTGCTGCGTCCTGTACAGGTCAAATCTCTTCATGGCAGTCCCAACTGATATAGGAAGCATCTATATCAAACTGTTATAAACGTATATTTTACGATGGCTATATGAGCGTTCATACTCTGTCCCAGTAAAGCAACCAATGCAAAGGGAGATATCTATGAGCACTTCAATTCAACCGAACGCGCCGTTTCGTGCCGATATCGTCGGCAGCTTTCTTCGTCCGCAGGCCGTAAAGGATGCCCGCGCTGCCTATGCGGCAGGCACGCTTGATGCCGAGGGGCTTAAGGCCGTCGAGGATGAGGCTATTCGCGACCTGGTGGACAAGCAAAAGGCCGCTGGCCTGCAGGTGATTACCGATGGCGAGTTTCGTCGCAGTTACTGGCACCTCGACTTTATGTGGGGGCTCAACGGCATTGAACGCCGCACCTCGCGTACGGGCTATATGTTCCACGACGAGGAGACCACGGCTGACACCGCCGTGGTGACCGGCCCCATCAGCGGCGAGAACCACCCCTTCGTCGAGCACTTCAAGTTTGTCAAGGTGCTTGAGGGCGAGGGCCAGGTTGCGCGCCAGACCATTCCGGCGCCGATCCAGACGTTCTCGGAGGTTACGCTCGACCGCTGCGATGGCCAGCAGGAGAGCCTGCGCGCTGTCTATAAGACCGATGAGGAACTTGCCGACGCAATTGCAGCCGCTTATCGCACGGTGATCGCCGACCTGTACGCTGCCGGTTGCCGCAATATCCAGTTTGACGACTGCACCTGGGGCATTTACTGCGATACCGACTTTGTGGCTAAGACCGGTATGAGCCCGGTCGATCTGCAAAAGGTGAGCGAGCTGGGCGTGGCGCTCAACAATGCCGCCATCGCGGGCAAGCCCGACGATTTGGTTATCAACACGCACGTATGCCGCGGCAACTACCACTCCACCTATGCTTTCGAGGGCGGCTACGACCCTATCGCTCCGTATCTGTTTGCAAACGAGGATGTCGACGCATTTTACCTGGAGTTCGACACGCCGCGCGCCGGCGGCTTTGAGCCGCTCAGCTACGTTGCACCCGGCAAGAAGGTCGTGCTGGGCTTGGTGACCACCAAGGCCGCAGAGCTCGAGGACGAGGACGTTATCGTTGAGCGCATCCGCGAGGCTGCCCAGTATGTGCCGCTCGAGAACCTGTATCTGTCTCCCCAGTGCGGCTTTGCCAGCTGCGAGATTGGCAACAAGCTGACCGAGGACGAGCAGTGGGCAAAGATCGCCCTGGTCAAACGCATCGCCGAGCGCGTCTGGAAGTAGTGCTGCCGTTCGCAGGGGCGTCGTGGTCGGAGCGGCATGCATCGCGTACAATGGTTCGGATCGTATCGTTCGGGCAGGTAATCCGATATGCCCGGGCGCCCTTCCATTATGAAAGGACATCCATGTCCCAATCCTCGACGCCCGCCGTCGCCGATGCCATCTACGATGCGTCGTCGCTCGGTCGCCCGCGCATGTTCCTACTCGGTCTGCAGCATTTGTTTGCCATGTTTGGCGCCACGGTGTTGGTGCCTGTGCTCACCGGTCTTTCGGTTTCGGCGACCCTTTTGTTTGCCGGCCTGGGCACGCTGCTCTTCCACTTCCTATCGCGCGGCAAGGTGCCAGCGTTTTTGGGATCTTCGTTTGCCTTTATTGCCGGTTATGCCGCCATCGCGCCCAACGGCGAGGCCGAGCTTTTGCCCTACGCCTGCCTAGGTGTAGCCTGTGCCGGCCTGCTCTATCCGGTGCTGGCGGCCCTGTTTCGCGCGTTTGGTGCCAAGCGCGTTATGCGCTTCTTCCCGCCGGTAGTGACTGGCCCCATCGTCATTTCCATCGGCCTGATCTTGGCAAGCTCTGCCATCGCCAACTGCCAGACCAATTGGCTTGTTGCCGTTGTCGCTGTGGCGGTGATCGTCATCTGCAACATCTGGGGCCGTGGCATGGTCAAGATCGTGCCGATTCTGCTGGGCGTTGTGGTGAGCTATGCCGTTGCCGCTGCGCTCGGCGAGGTCGATTTTTCGGGCGTTGCCGCCGCTCCGTGGGTCGGTCTGCCCATCGTGTGGGACAACACCGTGTTTGCGCTCTTTGGCCCGCAGTTCGATAGCGGTCTTGCCACGACGGCCATCATCACCATTATGCCGCTGGCCTTTGCGACCATGATCGAGCATATCGGTGACATCTCGGCTATCGGCTCCACTTGCGAGCGTAACTACATCGCCGATCCTGGCCTGCATCGCACGCTGCTCGGCGACGGCCTTGCCACGATCCTGGCTTCGCTCTTTGGCGCTCCGGCCAACACCACGTATGGTGAGAACACCGGCGTGCTCGCCCTGACGCGCGTGTTCGACCCGCGCGTGATTCGCATTGCCGCGTGTTGCGCCATCGTGCTTTCGTTCTGCCCCAAGTTCGCGGCTGTCATTGCGGCCATGCCGGCGTGTGTAATCGGCGGTGTGTCGCTCGTGCTCTATGGCATGATCAGCGCCGTGGGCGTTCGCAACCTCATCGAGAACCAGGTCGATTTCCAAAATAACCGCAACGTGCTGGTGGCCGCCCTGGTGCTCGTGCTTTCGCTCGGCATTGCGTACAGCACCGCCGGCGCCATCGTGCTGGAATTGGGCGGCGTGACGATTTCGCTTTCCGGTCTTGCCGTGGGCTCGCTGGTGGGCATTGTGCTCAACGCCATCCTGCCGGGTAACGACTTTGAGTTTGATGTCTCCGAGCTTGAGGAGGCTGCTGAGTAACAACTGCGTCCAGCTGAATCAAAAAATGGCGCCCATGCGTACGCGCGGGCGCCATTTTTAATGCGTCAATATCCAGTGGATGCCGCGGGCCATGCGCAAGTCGGTTTGGGCAAAGTGATTGCCGGGGTTGAGCTCCAGCGTTGTTGGAATGCCGCGCGCGATGAGCAACGCTTCCGTCGCGCGCGTGTCGTCGAGCACATGCCGCATCATGCGGTTGGGCGTCTTGGTCTCTTTTTTGCCGAGCGACAGATAGACGGCTTGCGGGCTGCCGGCAAAAGGGGCCGTGCTGGCACGGTCGACAAAGTCGGGAAACCATAGCGACCCCGATGCGCTCGCGGCGCGGTCAAAGGCGTCGGTTTGCCAGAGGGACCAGAGTGCGAAGAGGCCCGCGAGCGAGTAACCGGCAATGCCGCGCCAGGTGGGCGGCTGAGGAAGCGACGACTCGACCTGGGGGATTATCTGATTCAGCAGCTCATCAAGAAAATCGGCAGCTTGACCGCCAAAGGGCTCGG
The DNA here is from genome assembly GCA_902466735.1 of uncultured Collinsella sp. Lineage (GTDB taxonomy): Bacteria > Actinomycetota > Coriobacteriia > Coriobacteriales > Coriobacteriaceae > Collinsella. Next base: position 12,628 of record CABQSB010000023.1, on the reverse strand, counting down.
CATCGCGCACGGTTCCGTCGCATCCCCAGGGGCTCAGCTCGCGATTCCAGTTGAGGCTGCCAATGCCGACAAGCGTGAAGGGCGGGCAGTTGAGCTCTCGGCAACACTTATAAACCTCGCTGCCGTCGCCCACGACCACAGGAAGGTAGATGACAGGCGCGCTTTCCGTATGATTCGAATAAACGGTTATCTGCTTTTGATGCGCTTCCATGACGGGCTTCTCTCGGCGTTGTGATATCGACGGCCCCCATTGTCGCACGCCGGCTCATGCAGGTTGGGCTAGACCAAAGACAATCTCGTGCATACCCTGCGGACGCATATGGAAAACGCCACCGCCGGAGGGGGCTCGGCGGTGGCGTTGCTAAACGGTGCTCGGGCTAGGCGCTTTCATGGGTGCCGTCCCGTGCATCAAAAGCGTCTATGAGCGCTTGCGGCTCGCCATGGTGCCTGCGGCGATAGCGGCTGTTCCCGCAAGGACGGTTGCCACGATGGCCGCACCCGAGGTGTCGCCGGTTGCCGCGAGCACGCCGGTAGTCTTGGCTTTCGTGGTTGAAGCCGCAACGGCCTTGGTCGGCTTTGAGCCCTCAGGCTTGGGGTTCTGCTTGGTCTCGTCGGGCTTGGGGTCTTCCGGCTTGGCTACCTCGGGAGGTGCGATGGTCGTGCTTTTGGCGACTGCTTTGATATAGAGGGAGTCGACCGTGGCGTCGCCCGTGCCGATGGCTTGGCCTGCCTCGTAGATGCCGTCACGGAGCTTGCGATAGTCAATGACCTTGCCGCCTTCGGGCGTCTGGATGGCGGCGTTCTCAATCTTGATGGTGCCGATTGTCTTGCCGTCAGCGCTCATGGCACGGGCAAAGATTGCCGCTGTATCTCCTTCGACCGTTACCTTGCTGCGGATGATCGAGATGACTGCGGGTGTGACGCCCTCGCTGGTCTGGGCGATGATGCCGATGTTCTCGCCTTGGGGTTCGCGCCTCGTCTCGCCATCTTGGTTTTCGCTGTAGGGGATGGGGCCGTCGCCGTTCTCGACATAGCGGGCTATGGCCTTGACAACGGAGTCGCTGATGTAGATGTGGCCACCCTTCTCGTTGGGTCGATCGTTTCTGGTGGAGAATGCAGCCGAAACCTCGCCTTCCGCAAACGCGTCCACGGTGGAGCCGTTCTTGACGACGATGTCGTCCTGGTAGGTGAAGAGGGCGATGGCGCCACCGTATCTGCCTTTACTTGCACGGACCGTCACGTTTGCATGATCGAGGGTGATGCCCTTGTGGGCATAGACGCCATATTCAACACCGTTTATGTTGAGGGAGGCGTTTGTGGCTGCGAGGCTGCCCTTGGCCTCGACGGCAGCGTCTTTCTCGGAGCTCGCCTTGACCTGGCTGCCGCCCTTGATGGTGAGGTTCTTGTCGGTTCCAATACCCTTGTCCTCGGTAGCCCTGGCGGTAACGGCTCCGCTGTCGTCAATCGTGATATTGCCGTTTGCCCTGATGCCATCCGATGCACCCGTGGCGTTGACGTTGCCCGAACCTTTGATAGCGAGATCACCCCCGGCATTGATGGCATCAAACCCAGTGCTCGTGGCGTTGACGGATCCGGTTCCGTCGATGTTGATATTACCCGTGGAGAGGATAGCGTCCTCAGTAGATGTCACGCTGAGCGTGCTGCCCGCGTCGCCTTGGATATTGAGCTCGGCGTTCTCATTCTTGCCATGAGAAGCCTTGATGCCTTCGATCCAGTCGGCAGTGACGATGTTGTTTCCCGAGTAATTCACGTTGAGCTTGCCTGCAGCCTGGATCTCGCCGCCGTTATAGTTGTTGAGCTTCAAGTCGTCGGCGCCGTCCCACGACCAGGTACCGGCCTCGTCGCTCGCCGCGGTGTTGTACTTGTTGCCGCCGACCTTGACCCATTCCGCTGCGAGCGAGACGCTCGGCATGAGCAGCGAGCTCACCGTGAGCGCGCACACGGCGCCCGCGACGATGCGGCGCGTCACGCGGCGCCAGCTGCCGTGCGCGAGTCCTATGCGACGGCGAACGTCGGGTTCGGCAACATGGGTTCCGGCGGTAGTGTCATTGCGTTTGGGGGTCGTGAACAAGGCTGCCATGGTTGCTTCCGTTCTCATAGGGCCTATACGACTAGATTCAGCGTATCTGCTGGATGTTGCCGGCGGTAGTGCCGTTTGGAGGGCAAAATGGCCAAAATGGGGGAGAAATAGGCCGCACGCCGGCGGAGGGACCGGCGCTAAAAGAAAAGCGCGGGGCCGCATGGCGACTCCGCGCTTTATTGTTCAGCTTTTGCAGCCTTGCCCTTACGCTACGAAGAAGTAGACGAGGAAGGCAAGGGCCGCGATCCACCCGTCCCGTGCGAAAAAGTGTTTACGAGCGTTTGCGACTCGCCAGGGCGCCTGTGACGATAGCGGCCGTTCCTACAAGGGCGGTCGCTATGATGGCTGCGCTCGAGGCGTCGCCGGTTGCCGCGAGCTTGCCGATGGTCTTGGCTCCCGTGGCTGCAACTGCAACGGTCTTGGTCGTCTTCGTGCCCTCGGACTTGGAACCCTCGGGCTTGGTCTCGCCGGACTTTTCCTCGGGTTTGATCTCCTCGGGAGGCGCGATGACCGTGCTCTTGGCGACAGCGGCGTCATAGGGGGAGTTGATCACAGCGTCGCCCGTGCCGATGGTTTGACCCATATCGTAGACGATGCCGTCGTCGAGTGCTTCCCTGTTGCTATAGTCAATGATCTTGCCGCCTGTGGGCGTCTGGACGGCAGCGCCTTCGATCTTGATGGTGCCGATCGCCTTGCCGTCCTCGCTTGTGGCAAGGGCGAAGATTGCCGCCGTGTCTCCCTCGGCCGTGACCTTGCTGCGGACGATCGAGATACTCGCGGGCGTGATGCCCTCGTAGGTCTGGGCGAAGATACCGATGTTCAGGCCCCTAGGCTCAGGGATGGTCTCGCCGTCCTGGTCTCCACTGTAGTGGTCAGGGCCATCGCCGCCGGTCTCGATATAGCGGGCTATAGCCTCAACAACGGAGTCGCTGATGTAGATGTGGCCGCCAACGACGTTTGGCGGGTGGTTTCTGGCAGAGATTGCAACCGAGAATTTGCCTTCCGCGAGCGCGTCCACGATGGAACCGTTCTTGATGTCGATGTCGCCCCCGTCAGTGATGAGGGCGATGGCCTGGCCGCCGTTCGCGCTGGTACGGACCGTCACGGTCGCGTGATCGAGCGTAACGCCCTTGTAGGCATAGACGCCATATTCAACACCGCTTGCGTCAAGGGAGGCGTTCGTGACCGCGAGACTGCCCTCAGTGTCGACGGCAAGATATCCCTCGGAGTTTGCCTTAACCTGGCTGCCGCCCGAGATGTTGATGCCGTCGTCAGCCCAAATCGCCGCTTCTTCTATCGAGCTTGCTTCTACCTTGCCACCGCCTTTGATGATCAGGTCACTGCCCGCGGCGACGCCGTAACCTTCGCCTCCTTTAGCGATCACTGTGCCAGAGGAATCGATGGTGGTCTTGCCCTTGGATTGGATGCCTTCGGTACCGCCCGTTGCATTCACGGTGCCCGAGCCCGTGATAGAGAGATCGCCCTTTGCCTCAATTCCGTCGGAAGCAGTGCTTGTGGTGTTCACAGTGCCTGGGCCAGAAATGGAGAGGTCGCCTGTTGATTTAATTGCATCGGCCTCGGCTGTCACATTGAGCTCATCCGTGCTATTCGAGCTCGTTATGTTCAACTCTGCTTTCTGGCTAGTGCCGTCCTGCGCCTTGATGGCGGCTCCGGTGTAATCAGGCTCGGTTTTCACGGTGTTCTTGCCCTCATAGACAATGTTGAGCTTGCCTGCAGCCTTGATCTCACCGCCGTTATAGTTGATGAGCTTCATGTCGTCGGCGCCGTCCCAGCTCCAGGTGCCGGCGCCGTCGCCCGCCGCAGTGCCGGCGTTGTACTGGGTGCCGCCAACATCAATCCACTCCGCCGCGAGCGAGACGCTCGGCATGAGCAGAGAGCTCACCGTGAGCGCGCATACGGCTCCCACGACGATGCGGCGTGTCACGCGGCGCCAGCTGCCGTGTGCGAGCAGCGTGCGACGGCGCACGTCGGGCTCGACAAAATGGGCTCCAGAGGTTTTGTCATTGCGCTTGGGGGTCGTGAACAAGGCGGCCATGGTTACTCCCATCCTCATAGGGCCTATGCGATTACGCCCAGCATATCTGCAGGATGTAGCCGGCGGTAGTGCCGTTTGGAGGGCAAAATGTCCAAAACTTGGGAAGCAATACATCGCGCGCCCGCGCGGTGCCTGGCTTTAAAAGCAAAGCGCGGAGCCGCTCGATGCGACTCCGCGCTTTGGTGTTCTGCTTTGGCAGCTTTGCCGCTACGCTACGAAGAAGTAGACGAGGAAGGCAAGAGCTGCGATCCACATGAGCAGCTTGATCTTGGAGGCCTCGCCCTTAAAGAGCGCGACGACCACGTAGGCGATAAAGCCCAGGCCAATGCCGGCAGAGATGGAGTAGGTGAAGGGCACGCCGGCGACAATCATGAACGCCGGGAAGCCCTGCGAGACGTCGGACCAGTCGATCTCGGAGGCCTCGCTCATCATGAGGTAGCCGACGTAGACCAGGGCACCGCAGGTGGCGGCACTGGAAACGATGGTGACGATGGGGGAGAAGAACGCGGCGAGAATGAACAGCACGCCGGTGGTGACGGAGGTGAGGCCCGTGCGGCCACCGTCGGCAGCGCCAGAGGTGGACTCGACGAAGGTGGTGATGGAGGAGACGCCCATAAAGCCACCGGCAGCGGCGGCCACGGAGTCAACGACCAAGATGGGGCGGATGTCCTCGACATTGCCGTCCTCGGTCAGGAACTCGCCCTGCTTGGCGACGGCCATGGCGGTGCCCATGGTGTCAAAGAAGTCGCTCATGAGCAGCGAGAAGGCCACGACGAGCAACATCGGGTCGGTCAGAACCTTCACGATAGCCATGTTGCCGTCGGCGGTGCTGGCAAACGGAGCGCCAAAGGTCGAGAAATCGAGCGGGGCGATGAGGCCCTCGGGGGCGTGGGTGACGCCCAGCGGGATGCCGGCGATAACGGCGACGATGATACCGATGAGCAGCGAGCCCGGCACGTTGCGGGAGGCCAGGGCAACCGTCACGACGATGGAGATGATGCCGACGATAAAGGTGGGGGAGGTGATGTCGCCCAGACCGACGAGTGTACCGGCGCCAGCGGTGATAATGCCGGCGTCGCACAGGCCGATCATGGCGATGAACAGGCCCAGGCCCACCGAGATAGCGTGGCGCAGAACCACGGGGATGGCGTCCATAATGGCCTCGCGCAGGCCGCAAAGGACGAGCAGCAAGATGACGACACCCTCGAGGAAGATGACGCTCATGGCCACGTGCCAGTCGCCGCCGCACATGGTGGTGGTGATGCCCGCAATCATGGCGTTGATGCCCAGGCCCGACGCGCATGCGAGCGGACGGTTGGCGAAGATGCCCATGCAGATGGTCATGATGCCGGCGCCCAGGCAAGTGGCGCAGGCGAGCGCTCCCGCATCGATGCCGGCGCCCGAGAGCACTGCGGGGTTGACGGCGATGATGTAGGCCATCGCCAGGAATGTTGTCAGTCCAGCGCGAAGTTCGGTCCCGATTGTGGACTTGCGCTCACTGACGTGAAAAAGTTCGTCCATGCATACCCTTTCCTTGTTCGGCCCCGAGTTTAGGCCGATTGACACGAACCCACCCACTATATCGCCTTTGTGAAGTTGGTGTTCCTCACATGTTGATGTTCGGCGGTTTGTAACGGACGGGCGGTATCTTTCGCATGAAATTGTGTAGGTACCGTATACTTAAGCGGTTACAACGACCCCTATGGAGGAACGTATGATTAAAGAGCTTTGCCACGACGAGGCTATCCTGTCCCAGCGTTGCGAGGTCGCGACCGTCGAGGACGAGTCGGTTGCTCAGGACCTGATCGATACCATCAAGTCGCTCGACGATGCCGGCTGCCTTGCCGCTAACCAGATTGGCGTTACCAAGAAGGTTTGCGTCTACCTGGACGACGCCGGCGAGCCCCACGTGCTCTACAACCCCCGTCTGGTGTTTGGCCTGGGTGCCAGCAAGATGGAGGAGAGCTGCCTGACGCACGAGGAGGTCACCAAGTCCACGCGCTATATCAAGTGCAAGGTTGCCTTTGACCAGATCGTCGACGGCAAGATGAAGGAGTGCCGCCGCGATTACGCAGGCTTTGAGGCGCAAATGATCCAGCACATGATTGATCACTGTCTTGGAAAGTTGGTCTAAGGGGACCAAAGCACCGCACCTCGTCGTTTTTAGTCCGGGTATGACATTGTTGTCATGTCCGGACTTTTTTGTTTAGCGCTCCTTTGTTTGGTGACAATGACCTTAGTAAGAACATTGAGCTAGGAGGCGCTATGTGCACGAGCATTCGATTTACCGATAATTCCGGCCACATGTATCTGGGCCGCAACCTCGACTGGAGCTTTGGATACGGCGAGCAGGTTCGCGTGGTGCCCCGCGGGTTCCACATCCCGTACTCGTTTATCGACGATGCGACGGCGGCGCATGCGGTAATCGGTATGTGTATCGATTACAAGAACTATCCCATGTTTTTCGATTGCGGCAACGATGCGGGCCTGGCTGTGGCGGGGCTCAACTTTCCCGGCTATGCCGAGTATGCCGAGGGGCCGGTTGATGGCAAGACCAATATCGCGGCCTACGAGTTTCCCCTGTGGGTGGCGGCGACGTTCTCGACGGTCGACGAGGCCGAGGCTGCACTGCGCGATACGGTGATTGTCGCCAAATCTGCCGGCGAGGGCCTGGGCGTGTCGCTGCTCCATTGGATTATCGGCGACAGCCAGCGCAGCATCGTGGTCGAGATGATGGCCGACGGCCTGCATGTATACGACGACCCGGTCGATACCCTTGCCAACCAGCCGACTTTCCCGTGGCATATGGAAAACCTGCGCACCTATATCACCGCCACCAGCGATTTTCCGCAGACGGCGACATGGCGCGCCGCCGAGCTCAAGCCTTATGGCGCTGGTGCCGGCATGCGCGGTATTCCGGGCGACTGCTATTCGCCGAGCCGTTTTGTAAAGGCGGCCTACCTCAATGCCAATTACCCGCAAAAGGGCAGCGAGGCCGAAAACGTCGTCCGCATGTTCCGTTCGCTCGAGGGCGTGGCGATGATCGAGGGAGCGTCCAAGATGGGCGACGGCAAGTTCGAGAAGACCATCTACACCGGATGCTTTAGCGCGCGTACGGGCAATTATTACTACGCGACCTACGATGACCCATCGATTCGCTACGTGAGCCTGATGGATGCCGAGGGCGCGAGCCCCGATAGGCTCGTGGTTCCCGAGCCGCGTCGTTCGTAGCCCATAGCTTTACTGCAATGCAAAATGGCACTGCATCTCCCGTGAGGTGCAGTGCCACTGCGACCTGGGCTTTATCCCGCATGCGCCCCGAGAAAATGTCCCTTAAGCGCGCGCTGCCTGGGCGATACCAGCCTTGGTGCTTGCGCGTTTGCCGGCGAGTTCGCAAAAGACCGCGCCGCCGATGATGAGCGCGGCGCCCATCAGGCGGACCGGCGTTATGCCTTCGCTCAAAAGGATGGCGGAGAACACAACGGCCGAAAGCGGCTCGAGGTAGCCGACAACCGCGACGGTCTGCACAGGCAGCTTGGCGACGGCGCTAAAGTAAAGCAGGCAGCCGACGCCGGTGTTGACGACGCCGAGCATAGCGACGGCACGCCAATCGATGCTTGCGGCGATACCGGGGGAAAAGAACGAGGGGGCGCCTTGGGTGACGAGCGTGAGGACCAGCGCGGTCACAAAGGCGGCGCTCACCTGGAGTGCAGAGTTCTCGAGGCCTTCGATGTGTGGCGCGCCTTTGCTGGCGATGACCATCAACGCGTAGCAGAAGGCCGAGGCAATGCCACAGACGATGCCCGCAATGGGCATGTTGCCGCCGAGACCCTGCGCTGCAATGAGAAAAGCGCCGCAGGCGACGGCGATAAAGCCGGCGATTTTGCCCCCGGTCAGTTTTTCGCCAAAGATAAACGGCGAGAGGGCCATGACGATGATGGGGCCGCAGTAGTACAGCAGCGAGGATACGCCGACGCCGATCGTCTGATAGGCGCGGAACAGAAAAATCCAGCTGGCGCCCAACGCAGCTCCCGAGAGGATCAAGGCCGCAGCTTCGCGAGGGCGGGATGGCGCCTGCAGTTTATGGCGTTGGGTGATGGCGAGGATGGTGACAAGCGAGAAGGCTCCCAGAAAGGTGCGCAGCAGCACGATATCGGAGCTCGGCAGCGCGATGGCCGCGGCAATGATGCCGTTGGAGCCAAACAACAACAATGCTGCTAAATACGTAATCAGTCCGTTGTTCATGCGCAGCCGCCCCTTTCATATCCCTGCATGTTCACTATGGGTGAGGTTGCCTTAGAAGAAAAGCGAATATAATGCATGGATAACATGACAAAACATCATGCAAAGGCGGAGGCGTGTCGTGGAAACGAATATTCAAAAGATGCAGGTGCTGCTCGAGACAGTGCGCGCCGGAAGCTTTACGCGCGCCGCCGAGCGCCTGAGCTATTCGCAATCGGGCGTGAGCCGCATGGTGGCCGACCTCGAGGCCGACTGGGGCTTTAAGGTGCTCGACCGCAGCCGCGAGGGCGTGACGCTTTCTGCCGACGGGCGGCAGGTCATGCCGGCTGTCGAGGCGTTATGCGAAGAGTTTGGCCGCCTGCAGCGACGGGTGGATGAGATGCGCGGGCTCATGCGCGGCAAAATCTGCATCGGTACGTTTTCGAGTGTGGCGACCCACGTGTTGCCGCCGGTGATTGCGCGTTTTCGCGCCGATTATTCAGACGTCGATTATGAGTTGCTGATGGGCGATTACTCAGAGATTGAACAATGGGTGGCAGAGGGCCGCTGCGATCTGGGCTTTATTCCGCGTGAGCCACGCGGCGCCGGCATGGCGTCGCGGCCGTTGGTGCAAGACGAGCTGATGGCCGTGGTGCCAGCGGACTCCTCGCTTGCCACCGCGGAGGTCGTTTCCCTTGCCGATTTGGCCAACGAGCAGTTTATTCTGCTGGAACGCGGTAGCGACGACGAGATTACGCCGCTGTTCCGCCGCGCGGGCCTGGCGGTGCGCTCTAAGCTGTCGACCTGGGATGATTATGCGATTATGGCTATGGTCGAGGACAGCCTGGGCGTGAGCATTCTTCCCGCGCTCATCTTGCGCCGCTGCCAGTTCAATGTCGCCATTCGTCCGCTCGAGGGACGTCCCCATCGGCAGATTAACGCCATATATCGAACGGCCGACGTTTCGCTTGCCGCTGCTCGATTCCTTGAATACCTCTAAACGCGTGCACGTCATTGTCCGCTTTGGGCAAATCTCGGAGTTTGGCTCACTTTATTTTTGGAATTGAACTTTTCGGAATAGCACCGCGCTATACTGCTTTCTAAATTGAACTACGGTTCAATTCGTGTCCTATAAATTGAACTTTGCCAGCAAGGAGGTTCCTGTGGCCCAAGAGACGTTTAGCGATCGCCTGCGACAGACTATGTCCGATCGCGACGTTCGCCAGTCGGACGTGATCCGCGCATCGGAGATGCTCGGCAAAAAACTCGGCAAGAGTCAGATGAGCCAATATGTGAGCGGCAAGACGATCCCGCGGCGCGATGTGGCAGAGCTGCTCGCTCGTATTTTGGAGGTCGATGTTTCCTGGCTGCTCGCCGGTGACGCCGATCAAGGCGAGGAATCATCGCCTCGCAACGTACCCAAGCCCGAACCCCATCCCTCAGCTCAAATTCCAAGGAGCACCACCATGCGTACTTTTTCAAAATCCACCAAGCTCGATAACGTCCTGTATGACGTGCGCGGCCCCGTCGTCGACGAGGCCGCCCGTATGGAGAACGAGGGCGAGCGCATCCTCAAGCTCAATATCGGCAACCCGGCGCCCTTCGGTTTCCGCACGCCCGATGAGGTCATCAAGGACATGCGCCAGCAGCTGCCCGACTGCGAAGGCTATTCCAACTCGCGTGGCCTGTTCTCCGCGCGCAAGGCGATCATGCAGTATTCGCAGATCAAGGGCTTGCCCAATGTTCAGATGGAGCACATCTACACGGGCAACGGCGTGTCCGAACTCATTCAGCTTTCGATGAACGCACTGCTCGATAACGGTGACGAGATTCTGATTCCCAGCCCCGATTATCCGCTGTGGACGGCGTGCGCAACCCTTGCCGGTGGACATCCCGTGCACTATCTGTGCGACGAGCAGGCCGATTGGTATCCCGACCTGGCCGATATGGAGTCCAAGATCACGAGCGCGACCAAAGCCCTCGTCATCATCAACCCCAACAACCCCACGGGTTCCGTCTATCCGCGCGAGGTGCTCGAGGGTATCGTCGAGGTTGCACGCAGGCATCAGCTGATGATCTTTGCTGATGAGATCTACGACCGCCTGTGCATGGACGGCTACGAGCACGTCTCGATTGCCTCGCTCGCTCCCGACCTGCCCTGCGTCACCTTTAGCGGCCTTTCCAAGTCGCACATGATTGCGGGCTATCGTATTGGCTGGATGGTGCTTTCGGGCAACCAGCGCTGCATGAGCGACTTTATTATGGGCATCAACATGCTCTCGAACATGCGCCTGTGCTCCAACGTGCCGGCTCAGTCAATCGTCCAGACGGCACTCGGTGGACACCAGTCCGTCAACGACTACATCCGTCCCGGCGGCCGTGTCTACGAGCAGCGCAACTTTGTGTATGAGGCGCTCAACAAGATTGACGGCATCTCGGTGGTCAAGCCGCGTGCGGCGTTCTATATCTTCCCCAAGATGGATGTCAAGAAATTCAACATCACCGATGACGAGCAGTTTGCCCTTGACCTGCTACACGAGAAGAAGATCCTGATCACCCGCGGCGGCGGCTTTAACTGGGCCGAGCCCGACCACTTCCGCATCGTGTACCTGCCGCGCATGGAAGTGCTCAAGGAGTCCCTCGAAGACCTCGCCGACTTCTTTGACCATTACCGTCAGAGCTAGTGGGATAGAAGCTCCGCACTATGAAAAGCTCCCTGCAGTTGTTTTGCTGCAGGGAGCTTTCTTGAATCGGCGGAACTATATAACGATTCCGCAACAGTGGTCGATTTCGTGTTGGATGATCTCGGCGGTGTAACCCGAGAAGTTTTTGATGCGGTGGACGAAGTTCTCGTCCAAATACTCCACCTTAATGCGACGATAGCGGGTACAGGGACGCTCTCCAGCCAGCGAAAGGCATCCTTCGCTCGTCTGATAGGCATTGACCTGCTCAAGAATTTGAGGGTTGTACATCAACAGCGCCCTGTTGCCGTCCTTTACGCAGATGATGCGTTTGCGCACGCCGATCATGTTGGCGGCGAGGCCCACGCAATCGTGCTCATGCTCGTGGAGCGTATCCAGGAGGTCCTGCCCGGTTGCGGCATCATCGGGTCCTGCGTCTTCGGAAGGCAGGCGCAAAAAGAACTCGGATTTCATGATGGGCTTAATCATGGCGGGCTCCTTAAGGTGGACACGTTTGGTTCAGGTCATGATACCGCGACATGTCGCATTAATGTGTGCACATAGATTCTGCAGCTAGATTGGATGGCGACACCATAAACTAATGGACGTTTTGCCGAGAGGCATGAATGTTTAAAGCGCAAAGAGTGCGCGACGGGCCCCGCGAATGGGGCGATGATGCCCGAGAGGGCCAAGAAGGAGTCTCATGTCCGAGAACGAAGAGATCATGAACGAGACCGAGAACGAGACCATGGCTGCCGAGGTCGAGGCAGTCGAGACCGTGGAGACCGAAGCTGCCGAGGTTGAGGCTGCTGACGAGGTTTCCGCCGAGGAGGAGGCCGAGGTTGTCGAGGCCGCCGTTGATTACGATGACGAAGAGCTGATGGACAAGATGCAGAAGGCCGCCCGCCTGCTGCGTAGCCGTCGCTTTGCTATTTCCAAGGAGGAGGAGGCCAAGGCCGAACGCATGGCGAACATTGAGCGCGCCATCAAGCTGCTTGACCTCAAGCCCAAGATGGAGCAGAAGGAGATGTCCGACCTGCTGGGCATGCGCCTTCGTGAACTCGATGGCCTGATGGCCGAGGCCGAGGCTGCCGATCTGGTCGGCCGCATCGACGACGCCGAGGGCGATATGCGCAAGATCGTTGTCTTCGCTGCCGAGGATGCCGCTGAGGGCCTGGTCGAGCTTGCCAACAAGAAGGAGAAGCTCCTGCCCGAGCTTTCTTACGAGGAGGCCACCGAGCTGATGGCCGCTCTCGATAAGGTTATCGCTCCGCTCGTCGCCATGGGCCTGGACGAGGACCGTGGTCCTCGCGGCGGCCGTGACGATCGCGGTGGCCGTGGCGGCGACCGTGGCGGTCGCGGTGGCTTTGGCGATCGCGGTGGCCGCGGCGGTGACCGCGGCGGTCGCGGTGGCGATCGTGGCGGCCGCAACGGTGGCGGCTTCCGCGGCAACCGTTTCTAGGTTAGTTACGCCGTTCTACCGAACGGCGTAACAGCTCGACGCTGCGCACCCACCAGAGCGACAACTTGTCATTCAAAGAGGACGGCATGACCAGAAGGTCTATGCCG
>CABQSB010000022.1:0-41732 GCA_902466735.1 uncultured Collinsella sp. | reverse complement strand
GGCCAGCCCGTGGGAGGCCAGGGCGCCGCTGACCGGTGGACGGCACCGAGCCGTCAACGAAACTGAAGAAGGGGGAGGCCTCGCGGCCTCCCCCTTTTTTGCGTTCTATAAAGAGCTGTAATACAAGAACTCGCCTTCTTTTAGCTTGTCTTACTGTTTGGCTGTATTTTGAGTCCTTCTTTTGTATTTGCGCGATAATAACTCCCATTGGCGTTAGGGAGGACTTGATGTTTACCGTTTTTGTCTTGGGCAATATTGCTTCGGGTAAATCGACTGCCTGCCGCTATCTCGAATCTCATGGAGCCATGCTTATCGATCTGGATGAGCTTGCCAAATCGCTGTATGTGCCAGGCTCCGACATCGTCAATGCCCTCGCGGAAGAATTCGGCTGGGACATTCTGGACGGGGAGGGCGGCATCCGCCGCAATGTCCTCGCTGCTCGAGCTTTCGCCTCTCCTGATACAGTTGCGCGGCTCAATGGCATCGTTCATCCGGTTCTCGTCGAACAGCTATCGTTGAGGATTCTTGATCCGGTTTGCTGCACGGTTTCGTCCCCCCGTTATCCCTTTGCGGTTGTCGAGGTTTCTGCCCCGACTGGGTTTGAGGATGCTTTTGGCCTGGCTGATGAAATTCTGGTTATCAGCGCTCCTTTAGCAGTTCGTCGCGGGCGTGCCATTCATCGTGGTATGGAGTCCTCTGATTTTGATGCTCGCTCTGCGTGCCAACCTGATGAGGCTTCGCTTTGCCATCTCGCTACGACGGTAATCGATAATGCGGCAGGCGATAATTCGCTCTTTGAACAACTGGACGCATGGCTTGCGCGCCATGACTTCGGGGATGTAACGGATAAGGAGGAGGCCGATGCCTAAGACACGTTTCTTTACGTGGTATCGCGTGGCGCCACTTGCCGTTGTGTTCGTCTTCGGCCTTATTTCGCTCGTCTACTCGTATGCTCCTGCCGCCTTCTTTAAGCCTTTGTATCCAATTGACTACGAGGCATACGTAAAGCAATCCAGCGTTTCGCACGGTTTGGATCCATATCTGGTGTGTGCTGTCATAAAGTCGGAATCGAATTGGGATCCCGAGGCTGAGTCGAATCAAGGCGCTCGGGGGCTGATGCAGCTGATGCCCGAGACTGCCCAGGATATGATTGCCAAGGGTCTTGTCGATGGTGGCGAGTATTCGGCCGACAACCTTAACGATCCGGCTACGAACATCGAGTTTGGCTGTGCGTATCTTTCGTATCTTCTAACGTATTTTAACGGGTCGACTGACAGTGCCATTGCCGCCTATAACGCCGGCATGGGCAATGTCGACGGATGGGCACAGCAGAGCACGTCGCTTCATAATGCAATCACCTTTCCCGAGACGCAGGCTTATCTGATTCGCGTCAATAATGCTTGGGTTCGCTATAAAACGCTCTATCCAGATCAGTTCGTATAGGACTATGCCTGCCGCCTGCGTATACTGCAGATATATGAGTTAGGAGTATCCATGGCGGAATTTGAAGTTGAGCGTGTTGGCGGTGAACTTAAGCGCTTTGGCGTTGAGGGCTCTGAGGTGCCGTTTGAGGTCGTGTCTCCATATGAGCCTGCTGGTTCCCAGCCTAAGGCCATTGAATCGCTTGTGCAGGGTGTGAGGGACGGAGACCGCTATCAGGTTTTACTGGGTGTGACTGGTTCGGGTAAGACTTTTACGATGGCCAAAACCATTGAGGCCTTGGGTAAGCCGACGCTTGTCATGGCTCCCAATAAGACCCTTGCCGCTCAGCTTGCAAGCGAGCTCAAGGAGTTTTTCCCCAATAACTCCGTAGTCTATTTCGTATCGTATTACGATTACTATCAGCCCGAGGCGTATGTGCCGCAAAGCGACACCTATATCGAGAAGGATTCTTCAATCAACGAAGAGGTCGAGATGCTGCGACATCAGGCGACCGCGTCACTGCTCTCTCGACGCGATGTGATCGTTGTCGCATCGGTCTCGTGTATCTATGGCATTGGCTCTCCTGAGGACTATGCGGGTCTGGCTCCAAACGTCGACAAGAAGGTGCCGCTCGAGCGCGATGACTTTATCCATGCACTTATCGACATTCAATATGATCGCAATGACTATGACCTGGCGCGCGGCACGTTCCGCGTGCGCGGCGATGTTGTCGACGTGTATCCGCCTTATGCCGAGCATCCGTTGCGGTTTGAGTTCTTTGGCGACGAGGTCGAGCTGATTGCCGAGATCGATGAGGCTACCGGTGAGATGCTTCGTGAGTACGAGGCCATCCCCGTATGGCCGGCATCGCACTACGTGACCGAGAAGCCGAAGGTCAAGGCGGCTCTGAAATCGATCAGCGAAGAGTGCGAGAAGCGCGTGGCGGAGCTCAAGGCGACTGATAAGTTGCTCGAGGCGCAGCGTCTGCAGCAGCGCACCGATTATGATCTTGAGATGCTCGAGACGATGGGTTTTTGCAACGGCATCGAGAACTACTCGCGTCATCTGGACGGTCGCAAGCCGGGTGAGCCGCCGTTTACCCTAATCGATTACTTTCCCAAGGATATGCTCTGCATCATCGACGAGAGCCATGTGACGGTGCCGCAGATTCGCGGTATGCACGAAGGCGACCGATCGCGTAAAGTGACCCTGGTGGAGCATGGTTTTCGCCTGCCCTCGGCGCTCGACAACCGTCCGCTTCGCTTCGATGAGTTTGAGGCAAGGATACCCCAGTTTATCTATGTTTCGGCCACACCGGGCGACTACGAGCTGCGGGTGAGCCAAAACGACGTGGAGCAGATTATTCGTCCGACCGGTCTGCTCGACCCCAAGATCGATGTGCGTCCGGTTCGTGGGCAGATTGACGATCTTGAGGACGAGATTCGCGAGCGCGTTGCCCGCAAGGAGCGCGTACTGGTGACCACGCTCACCAAGCGCATGGCCGAGGATCTGACCGACCATCTGCTTGATGCCGGCATTAAGGTCAATTACATGCACTCCGATACAGCGACGATGGACCGTGTCGAGATCCTGCGAACGCTGCGCGAGGGAAAGATTGATGTTCTCGTTGGCATCAACCTGCTTCGCGAGGGCTTGGATCTCCCCGAGGTCTCACTGGTGGCAATTCTCGATGCCGATAAGGAAGGCTTCTTGCGCAACCGCCGTTCGCTGATTCAGACGATTGGCCGCGCGGCCCGTAACGCCGATGGCGAAGTCATCATGTATGCAGACGTTGTGACCGATTCGATGAAAGAGGCCATCGAGGAGACGCAGCGCCGTCGCGAGATTCAGATGGCATATAACGAAGAGCATGGCATTGTGCCCAAGACGGTGCGCAAGGCCATCAACGACATCTCAAGTTTTATTGCCGAGGCCGAAAAAACCGTGGGTTCCAAGGGACGCTCGAAGGGCGACTCTCTCGGCCATGGCGCATTCTATACGCCCGATGAGTTGGGCGAGGGTGGCGTGCCGGAAACGGTGGCGCCCGAGCAGACACTTGCGGAGCAGTTGGAAGAACTGCCGCATGACGAGCTCGTGCGGATCGTCGAAACCATGGAAGAGGATATGCGTAACGCTTCTGCCGCCATGGACTTTGAGGAGGCGGCGCGCCTGCGCGATGCCGTCGTTCAGATTCGGGCGATGCTCGAGGGTGCGTCTGAGGACGAGACGATCGAGCGCTTACGTTCGCAGGCCCGCAAGGGTTCCACGTTCGCATCGGGCAGAAAACGCCAGGGTGCACGGTTTAAGAAATAGTGAACAGGCCCCGAGTTCCCTGTGGAGCTTGGGGCCTGTGTCTTTTGCGCGCTGGAATTCGTGCGTTAGAGGTCTGCGATCAGGGCTTCGGCACAACGGATGCCGTCGGTGGCCGCGCTCATGATGCCGCCGGCATATCCAGCTCCCTCACCACAAGGGTAGAGGCCCGGGGTCGACACGGCATGGCACGTTCGGTCTCGGGTGACAGTGACCGGTGAGCTCGAACGAGTCTCCACGCCGGTAAGAACGGCATCGGGGCAGTCGTAGCCGCGTAGCTTTTTTCCGAGTAGGGGAAGTCCCAGGCGGAGCGACTCGATGATATGCTGCGGCAGGGCTTCGTCAATTGCCGTCCAGGTCACACCGAGCGGATAGGTGGGCTTTACCTTTCCGGGCGCCTTACTGGCGCGTCCTGCGAGGAAATCTCCGACAAGCTGTGCTGGTGCGTTCCAGTTGGAACCGCCCAGGCGATAGGCGGCCGCCTCGCAGGCACGCTGGAGCTCGATGCCGGCGAGCGGGTCATTGTTGGGAAGGTCCTCAGGCGTGACGTTAACGAGCAGGGCGGCATTTGCGTTGCGTCCGTCGCGGGCATTGAGACTGGCCCCGTTGACGCACAGATGGCACGGTTCTGAAGAGGCGGCAACAACCTGTCCGCCGGGGCACATACAAAACGAGAACACGCTGCGGCCGTTGGGAAGATGGGCAACAAGTTTGTAGGGGGCCGCCCCGAGCGCTGGATGTCCCGCCGAGGCTCCATATTGGGCTCGGTCGATGTCGCGTTGCGGATGCTCGATGCGAACGCCCATGGCAAAGGTCTTTTGTGCGAGGGCCACGTTGTGGTCCTTAAGGAGCTCAAAAATATCGCGAGCAGAATGCCCGCAGGCGAGGATGAGGTGCTTTGTCTCGATTGACTCGTAAGCGGCGTCTTGGGACGATTGGACATCAATGCCGGTGATGGCGCCAGACGCGTCGATGCGAATGTCGACGAGCTTCGTTCGATAACGGACGACACCTCCGAGCTGCTCGATGCGCTGGGATATAGCGGTGACAACCTTGGGAAGGATGTCGGAGCCAATGTGCGGCTTGGCATCCCACAGAATATCGCGGGGCGCACCCGCCTCGACGAAGGTTTCGAGGATAAGACGATGGGCGGGATTTTTTGTTCCCGTATTGAGCTTGCCGTCCGAGAAGGTCCCCGCGCCGCCCAGACCAAACTGGATATTGCTCTCGGGGTCGAGGATGCGCTCCTTTAGAAAGAGGTCGATCGCCCGCGAGCGGCGAAATGCCGGGTCGCCGCGCTCGATGAGCAAGGGCTTAAGACCTGCTTCGGCGAGCGTAAGCGCAGCGAAAAGGCCGGCGCATCCGGCGCCGACAACGACAGGGCGTTCTTGAGGTGCGTCGGAGGCGGGGGAGGGGAATGAAGGCTCATAGTCTTCTATCGCGCGTACGCGCGAGCGGTCACGCTCGGCAACGCTGTCGATCGCTTCTCGCTCGAGGTGGGGACTAGTCAGCTCAACACGAAAGCTCAGGATAAAATGGACGTCTCGTTTTTTGCGAGCGTCGATTGACTTGCGGTGGAGCTCGATGGACTTGATCTCGGAGTCCTTGCAACGTAGGACGCACTTGGCGACTCGCTTGCCAACAATGAGACAGACATTTTCATCGCCGGCTTCATCGAGCGACGCGTTGACTTGGGTGATTTCAATCATCGAGGTCTCCTTAGAGGCAAGAAAGAGGCCGTCCGGTATCCCAGACGGCCCGAATGCGTTTTTGATTATAGACTGCGCGGCTACAGGCTGCTTGCAGCGCGAATGCCCGAGATCCAGGCCCACGCAAGGTTAAAGCCTCCGCAATCGGCGTCGATGTCGAGCGCTTCACCGCAGACGTAAAGCGGGGCGTCGACAACGCTGCGCGCGCGTAGGCTGGGTGTTGAGATGCTCTCGACAAATATGCCACCACGCGTGACCTGTGCTGAGCGCTCCTCGGCTGTTCCCTCGACGAGCAACTTAAAGTGTTTGAGGATCGAGACCAGGTGGATGACATCGTTGGAGCCTGGATGGCACTGCTCGAACGCTGTGCAGACGACGCGGGAGAGTTGCGGGGCGAGCATGCCGTCGAGCCAACGGGGATCGCGGGGCGAAAAGCCGCCGAGCAGCTCAACGCGCCGGTTGAGCATATCGAGCAACTCGTCTTTGGAGAGGTCGGGGAAAACGTCGAGCAGGATCGTATCGCCGTGCTGGATACGACGAGAGAGGTTGAAGACAGCGACGCCTGAGATACCGAAGGTTCGAAACAGCACTTCACCGTCTTCGTGCCAGAGCTCATTATGATTGTGGGCGAGCGTCAAGCGGACACGGACGCGCAGGCCATCCAACGTCTTGAGTGCCGCCCGATCGCCAACGACCGTTGCCGATACGGGGCAGAGGATGGGGTGCAGCGAAGTGAGGGGGAGGCGAAACGTATCGGCGATACCGGTGGGGTTGCCGCCCGTAGCGATAATTACGGCATGTGCCTGCAGGGCCTCGTTCTTGCGAGGGACATCGGCGAGCGCTTTCCGAAGCGAGCGGAGCTCCGATTTTCGGTTATCGTGCTTTTTTGCCTTGAGCGCCCGCGCTGGACGGTCTATTTGGAGTGTCCAGCCTTCGGAAGCTTTGTGCGCCGAGGCAACGTTGGCTCCGCAGATTAAGGTGATACCTAGGCGGTCGCAAGCGTTGAGAAGTGCGTCGCGCACCGATTCGGCGCGAAGGGAGCGCGGGTACAGCCGGCCTTCCTCGGAGGTTGTCATGATGCCCAGCGAGGAGAAGAAACCCATAAGCTCTTGTTCGGGCTGGGGGCCCATGACGGATTCGACGAATGCGGGGTGGTTATACCGCTGAGGATCAATCGATTCGTTGGAGAGGTTGCAACGGCCGTTACCGGTCGCAAGGAGCTTGAGGCCGCAGGCGACATCGCGCTCAACGATGCAGACGCTTTTGCCAGCGCGTGCGGCCGTAATGGCGGCGGCGAGGCCTGAAGCCCCGCCGCCGATTACCAAGACGTCATAGAGGGCGCTCGCGTTCACTTAGGCCTCGTCGGTCTCGTGCGGGGTAATAGCCTCGACGGCAGAGACTGCCTTGGGCAACATGCCATCGGGCAGCGCGGTCTCGACCTCGCCCTTATCGCAGGCCTCGGCGAGTGCCGGATTAATGGGAAGCTGGCCCAAGATGTCGAGGTTATAGCGCTCTGCGACCTCGGGGAGCTTGCTCTTGCCAAAGACCTCGATTTTCTTGCCGCAGTCGGGGCACTCAATATAGCTCATGTTCTCGACAATGCCCAGAATGGGGACGTTCATCTTCTCGGCCATGTTGACCGCCTTGGCGACGATCATCGAGACCAGATCCTGCGGGCTCGTGACGATGACGATGCCGTCGACCGGCAGCGACTGGAAGACGGTGAGCGCGACGTCGCCTGTTCCCGGAGGCATGTCGACCAGCAGGTAGTCGATGGGGCCCCACGAGGTCTCGCTCCAGAACTGCCTAATGGCGCCTGCGATGACCGGACCGCGCCAAAGGACGGGGTCGGTCTCGTTTTGGAGCAGCAGGTTGGAGCTCATGACCTTGACGCCGTGCTCGGAGATTTCGGGCAGCATAAGGTTGCCAAGGGCATGGACGTGGCGTCCGCTCATACCGAACATCTTGGGGATAGAGGGACCGGTGATGTCGGCATCGAGGACGCCGACCTTGTGGCCGTGACGGGCAAGCTCGGTGGCGATGGCGCCGGTGACAAACGACTTGCCGACACCGCCCTTGCCGGAAAGCACGGCGATGACGCGCTTGACCTCGGACAGCGTGTTCTCCTCAAATTGCGATGGCGACGTTTGTCCGCCGGCGGCCTGTGCGTGTTCGCAACCCATGTATGACTCCTTTGTATATGCTGGGGCCGGGGCCCCGCGATGTGACACGAGCGTCATTGTACCCTCGTTTGCGAGCGGGAGTCATTTGCGATGCATTTGGGCCGAGTGCGCTTGCAATATGATGGGCCCAAGCGAATGGGCGGGCTTACTGAACTTTGCTGGCGAACTCGAGGTACTGCATGCGCTGCAGCTTGTCGATCGTCGAGGCGTATGGGCTGTCTTCCGATTCCAAGTCGTAGCGCAGCCCGTCGGCACCGAGATAGCCGGCGACATTGATGGTGGGCACATCTGACCTTGTTGCAAGCAGGGCCTTTTGGTAATTGGTGAGCGGAGCGCCGATCTTATTAAGGGTAATGGCTGCAATCTCGTTTGCCCCGACGGTGTCGTAGACGTTGAGCTCGGTATTGCCGGCGATCTCATAGTTAGCCCAGACGAGATATGTCGACTGATAGATACGGAAAGCGTGGCTTGCCGTATCTTCCTGAGGGTACAGCTCGTCGTTGAGAGTCGTTGCGGCGCTCGGCTGATGGTCGCCAAAAAAGACAAGAACAACCGGTCTGCCGATATTGCGGAGCTCGTTGATAAAGTACTCGAGGTCCCGGTCGGATGCGTTGATGCAGGTGAGATAGGTGTTGAGCGCGCTGTTGGCGCCTTCGCTGGCTCCCTCGACCCAATAGTTTGTCAGCTCTTCGGCGGGAACGGTGCCATAGTCGTAGCCGCCGTGATTTTGCATCGTGACGTCAAAGATGAACTGTGGCGCTTCGTCGGTTCTAAGCAGGTCGAGTATCTTGTCGTAGGTAGCGTAGTCGCATACGCCGGCATGGTAATAGGGCACACCTTCGAAATCGCCGATTGAAAGAAAGTCTCCAAAGCCCAGCTGCTGATAGATTTTATCTCGATGGTAGTTGACGGGGTTTTGCGGGTGCATAGCGGTAGTGGTATACCCAAGCTCTTTAAGGTCCTTTGCCAGGCTGTTTACGCCATTCATCTGATACAGCTGATAGGGGATCTTGCCTAATCCGACAAAGGCCGTTGTCGCTCCGGTCAAAAATTCGAATTCGGAGTTCGCCGTTCCGCCACCGGCGACCGAAGCGAGCATGGTGCCGCGAACAAGTGTGTCGGGAAGCGAGTTGTAGAATGCGGGGCCGGTGTACCCGGCCGCCTGGAGCTGCTCAAAGCACGAAAGGTCGCTAAAACTCTCGTTCATGACGGCAACAATCGTCGGCTTGATTTCATTGAACTGGGCAACGGCCGCCGCGCGCTGCTCGCTCGAGCCATATGTGCTGTCGTAGGCGGCGGCGAGCTCCTGCTCGATGCTCTGCGCCTCATCGGGCGTATAGTCTTCGGGCTTCTCAATGGGCAACTCGTTGACCATTTCGGTGAACGAAGTGATAAAACCCTGAGACGCATACGTGGTGATGGGCTGCCAACGGTCAAATCCAAAATCCAGCGCCTGCTCCAAGTCGATGTTGGAAAAGCCTGAGAGCCCCACAACGGTCACTAACAGAAAAGCACAGAGGTTAGCGGCGATAGCGGGGAAGACATGGGTGGGCGTACGGAGCTTTCGCGGTCGGATGAGCGAAAGAAGCCCCAGGGAAATCTCCAGCAGGGCGAGAGAGGTTACGATTCCGGCGGTAAAGGTAAACTCGTATCCCTCGCTCACTTCCATTGCGGTGCCAAGGGCCAAGATATCGCTTGGCAGGATGGCTTCGCCTTTAAACGTTATGACGAAGTGCTCGGCAATGCCAAGGATGCAACAGACGACGGGCACGAGGGCCATGACGCCTCCATGACGCTGTCCCAGCAAATAAAGGGAGAGCAGAACCGTCGCGAGCAGCCCGACGGAAAACCCGAATGAGTTGGCGGGAATGCGATAGAACGTTTCGTTGCAGGCAATTTCGAGTGAAACGAACGAGAGCGCTGAAACAGCGGCGATGACAAGGATGTCACGGCAAATACAGGCAACCGTTCCCGTCGCAAGGTCGGTTTGGTCGATAAGTCCCGAAACCAAGGGCTCGACAAGAAGCATGACGGCGGCAGCACCGAGCGCCGAATAAGAAAGGACCCATAGGGAGCTGCCCTCATTTACGAGCAATTGATTCGTAACCCATGCAGCTACCACGCCGAGCGGGATGAGGAGCGTCGCGCACCAAAAGACGCGGGCAATGGGTGGCTTTTCGTTGCGTTTGATTGAAAAATACACGCGCACGACGACGGCGGCCACGATAAGGACGGCGATGAATATGGGCAGATTGGCCATGTCGCTCGAAGTGATTTCAAGGGGGATATCTTCGGTCATGGACGTTCCTCTGGTACAACAAATTAAGTTCAGTATTAGATTACTGTAACCTTTCCACGGCATTTCGAGAAACAAAGCGCCCGATACGCAAAGCTAAAGGTCTGCGAATCTTGTATTACGAACATCTGTGCGCGTCGAGTGCGCTAAACTCATCGGCAGTATGATTCGATGCAATAGGAGGCAAGGAGCTTCCATGTCTGATTCTTCTATCGTTATTCGCGGCGCCCGTGAGCACAACCTCCGTGATATCGATGTTTCCATTCCGCGTGACCAACTCGTGGTCATTACCGGTCTTTCTGGCTCGGGCAAGAGTTCGCTGGCATTTGACACTATCTATGCCGAGGGCCAGCGTCGATACGTCGAGAGTCTTTCGAGCTATGCGCGCCAGTTTTTGGGACAGATGGACAAACCCGACTTGGATTCAATCGACGGCCTTTCGCCGGCGGTGTCGATCGACCAAAAGACGACGTCTAAAAACCCTCGCTCGACGGTTGGCACCGTAACCGAGATTTATGACTATCTGCGCCTGCTGTTCGCCCGTGTGGGCACCCCGCACTGTCCCGAATGCGGCCGTGTCATTGAGCGCCAGACGACCGACCAGGTTGCCGACAAGGTCTTGACGGCGGGGGAGGGCCGCCGCGCGTTTGTGCTGGCACCGGTGGTGCGCGGGCGAAAAGGCGAGTACACCAAACTGTTTGAGGACCTTCGCGCCGAGGGCTTTAGCCGCGTGCGTGTCGACGGCGAGGTTCGCTCGCTTGATGACCCTATCGATTTAGATAAGAAATTCAAGCACGATATCGAGGTCGTGGTCGACCGCATCGTGATTCGCGAGAACTCGCTGGGCCGTATTGCCGAGTCCGTTGAACAGGCGACTGCGCTGGCTCATGGCAATGTAAACGTGTACATGCTGCCCGATCGTGATGCTCCCGAGGGGACCGAGGGCGAGCTGCTGGAGTATTCGTTGGCCCTGGCGTGCCCGGAGCATGGACACTCCATTGATGACCTGCAGCCGCGTGATTTCTCGTTCAACGCGCCCTATGGCGCGTGCCCAGAGTGCGATGGCCTTGGCTTTAAGAAGACGGTCGATGCCGAGGCCCTAATCGAAGACCCCTCGAAGTCGATCGCCGACGGGGTCTTTGGCAGCCTGTTTGGCAACTCTAACTACTATCCGCAGATTTTCGCTGCGGTCTGCAAACACTTTAAGGTGAGCGTCGATACGCCGTGGGAGGATCTGCCTCCGCGGGTGCGTCACGCGTTTTTAGACGGCATGGGCGACCAGAAGATTTCGGTCGACTATCAAAAGCTCGATGGGCGCCGCAGCCAGTGGGACACCAAGTTCTCGGGTGTGCGCAATATCCTGTACGAGCGCTATACCGAGACGACGAATGAGAACACCAAGGCGCGCTTGGAGAAGTACATCCGCGAGGAGCCGTGCTCGAGTTGCCATGGTGCTCGTCTGCGCCCCGAGATGCTCGCTGTTACCGTAGGCGGTAAGTCCATTTACGAGGTCTGCTGCCTATCGTGCCGCGAGTCGCTCGAGTTTTTTGAGGGCCTGGAGCTTACCGAGCGCCAACAATTTATCGGCGGGCGCATCGTTAAGGAAATCCTGGAGCGCCTGCGCTTTCTGGTCGATGTCGGACTCGACTATCTGACCCTCGACCGTGCCTCGGCGACGCTTTCCGGAGGCGAGGCCCAGCGCATTCGCCTGGCAACGCAGATCGGCGCCGGCCTCATGGGTGTGCTGTACATTTTGGACGAGCCGTCGATCGGCCTCCATCAGCGCGATAACGAGCGCCTGATCAAGACGCTTGAGCGCCTACGCGATATTGGCAATACCGTCATCGTCGTCGAGCATGATGAGGATACGATTCGTGCTGCCGACTATGTGGTCGACATGGGCCCCGGTGCGGGCGTGAACGGCGGACACGTGGTCGCCGCGGGAACGCCTGCCGATATCATGGCGTGCCCCGATTCGATGACGGGTGCCTACCTGACCGGCAAGCGAATGATTCGGGTTCCCGATGAACGCCGCAAGCCCGGTCGCGGCTGCCTTAAGATCACGGGCGCCCGCGCCAACAACCTCAAAAACGTTACCGCCAAGATCGAGTTTGGTACGCTTACGGTTGTTACCGGCGTGTCGGGATCGGGCAAGAGCTCCCTGGTTACCGACACCATTGCGCCTGCGCTTACGAATGCCATTCACCGTTCGACGCGTCCTGTGGGCCCGTACAAAAAGCTCGAGGGTATCGAGTGCATCGATAAGGTGATCGACATTGACCAGTCGCCGATTGGCCGCACGCCGCGTTCCAACCCTGCTACGTACATTGGCCTGTGGGATGATCTTCGCGCACTGTTTGCGAGTACGCCGGAGTCGAAGGCGCGTGGCTACTCGCCGGGACGTTTCTCCTTTAACGTGAGCGGCGGTCGCTGCGAAGCATGCAAGGGCGACGGACAAATTAAGATCGAGATGCACTTCCTTCCCGATATCTATGTCCCCTGTGAGGTCTGCGGCGGCAAACGCTATAACCGCGAGACGCTCGAGGTCACCTACCGTGGTAAGACCATCTCGGACGTGCTCGACATGAGCGTCACCGAGGCACTGGCCTTCTTTGGGAATATCCCGCAGATTAAGCGCAAGCTCCAGACGCTGTACGATGTAGGCTTGGGCTACGTGAGCCTGGGCCAGCCCGCCACGACGCTCTCGGGCGGCGAGGCGCAGCGTGTGAAGCTCGCCAAGGAGCTTCATCGACGCCAGACGGGCAAGACGTTCTATATTTTGGATGAGCCGACGACCGGCCTTCATTTTGAGGACGTCCGCCAGCTGCTCGATGTGCTGCAGCGCTTGGTCGATGCGGGCAACACGGTGCTGGTGATTGAACACAACCTTGATGTCATCAAGGTTGCCGACCGCCTGATCGATATGGGCCCCGAGGGCGGTAACGGCGGCGGAACCGTCGTGGTTTCGGGCACACCGGAGCAGGTTGCGGACTGTCCGCAGAGTTATACGGGCAAGTTTTTGGCGCCGTTGCTCAGGCGTGACCGGGAGCGTCAGGCTCAACTTGATGCTCAATAAATAGGCGATTCAGTTTATGGGCGCCATCGACTCCTTGTGATTCGATGGCGCTTGCTGTGTCGAAGTGACGTATGCAGCCGAATTGGACATATACTTAATCCTTGCGTCCGAATGCGAGGGAAAGGATATGCCATGGCAAAGGCTGTAAAGACGCCAAAAACCAATGCGATGCGCGAGCTGGAAAGCGCCGGCATTTCCTATGTTCTACATACGTACGAAGACGATGGTGATGAGTCGGCGGGCCTGGGGGTCGCGATTTCGGAGCAGCTTGGCGAGGAGCCCGGACAAGGATTTAAGACCTTGGTCTGCGTGACGCCGTCCAACGACCACGTCGTGTGCTGCATCCCTGTTGCCGACGAGCTCGATCTAAAGTCCGCCGCGCGTGCCGCGGGGGAGAAGTCCTTGGCCATGATGCATGTGAAGGATTTGCTTGCGGCGACTGGCTACGTTCGCGGCGGCTGCAGTCCGGTCGGTATGAAAAAACGCTACCGGACGCTCATTGATGAGACATGTGTCCTTTGGGATACCATTTTTATTTCGGGAGGCAAGCGTGGTTATCAGCTTGAGCTTGCACCTGATGATTTAATTGCATTTTGCGGGGCGACGGTCGCCCCGATTACGAGAGAGGACTGAGCGATGCCGCAGGAAGAATTGAAGTGCGGAGCTCATTTTGCAAAAGAATCTGCGCCTCAGACACCCTCATCCGAAGCTTCTTCGTCGCGAGACGACACTGACGACATGGGCTCGTCGGACTACTCCACGGTTGGTCGTTCCGCCGGGCTTATGACCATCCTGACCATCGTGTCTCGCGTCACCGGTTTTATCCGCACGTGGGCAATGGCGGCCGCTATCGGCATGTCGCTGCTCTCGTCTTCCTATCAGGTCGCCAACAACCTGCCCAATATGCTCTACGAACTCGTGATGGGCGGCATGCTCGTGACGGCGTTTTTGCCCGTGTACATGGGCGTGAGGCGTGAGCAGGGTCGCGAGGCCTCTAACGAGTACGTGGGCAACCTGCTCGGTATTCTGCTATTGGTGCTGGGTGGCATTTCGTTGCTGGGGACCGTGTTCGCCCCGGGCTTTATCTGGACGCAATCGTTCCTTTCGGGTGACGGCGGCAGCATGGATACCGCTGCGTTCATGTTCCGTTTCTTTGCCATCCAGATTCTGTTTTATGGTTTGGGCTCGGTGTTTTCGGGCGTCCTCAACGCACACCGCGACTACTTCTGGTCGACGTTTGCCCCGGTCCTCAACAATGTGATCGTCATTGCGAGCTTTATGGGCTTTGCGCCCGTGTCCGCACAGTTTGGCGAACGTGCCGGCATCATCTTGATTGCGGCCGGTACGACCCTCGGTGTCTTTGTTCAGATGGCATGTCAGATCCCCGCGCTTGGCAAGCACGGCGTGCATCCCCATATCCATATCGACTTTAAGGACCCCGCACTGCGCCAGACGATTGCGCTCGGTATCCCGACGCTGCTCGCCACGGTGTGCATGTTTGTCTCGACTTCTATCACCAACGCTGCTGCGCTGGTGGTCCAGCCCGAGACTGGTCCTTCCGTCATCGCCTATGCGCGCCTGTGGTACACGCTGCCCTACGCGCTGATTGCCGCCTCGCTTTCGACGGCGCTCTATACCGAGCTCTCTCACGACGCACAGGAGAAGGATTACGACAGCGTCCGCACGGGCATTTCGCGTGGCGTCGCCCAGATGCTGTTCTTCCTGATTCCATTCGCGCTGTACCTGATTGTCTTCGCGCGTCCGCTCAACATGATCTACTGCGCTGGCAAGTTCGATGAGTCCGGTGTGGCGCTGGTGTCGGAGTTCCTTATCTACCTGGCACTTTCCCTGCCGCTCTACGGCGTGGTCGTGCTGATGCAGAAGAGCTTCTCTGCCTTGCTCGACATGAAGCCCTATAGCCGCTATTGTCTGTATTCCGCCATCGGCCAGGCCGGCTCGGTTCTGCTGTTTGGCGTTGTGCTGGGCTTCGGTATGCCGGCAATCGCGCTTTCGTATGTCGTCGACTACGTGATCTTGGTCGGTTGCTCGCTGTGGTGGCTGCGTCGTCGTCTGCGTGGTCTTCAGGTTAAATCTATCCTGCATGGCGGTTTCTTTGGCCTTTTGCTCGGTGGCCTGGGTGCTGCCGCAGGCGCCGGCGTCATGTGGGCGCTTGAGCACTTTGTCGGGGCACTTGGCGGCTCGATTCTGATTACTCTTGGCTACGTTTGCGTTGCGGGTGTCGTCTCGCTTGCTGTTACCTTTGGCCTTGCCGTCGTCCTTAAGATGCCCGAGGTCTCGGCGCTGATTCGTCGCAAGTAGGTGCGCGTGGCCGGTCACGACAACATTCCAACGCTTGCCGAGCAGGTTTCGCGCGTTCCCACGCAGCCCGGCTGCTACCTTTGGAAAGACGCCAAGGGCGATGTCATCTACGTGGGCAAGGCGAAAAACCTGCGCGCCCGTATGCGTCAGTACGTGACGCTGCAGGACGAGCGCCAGAAGATCCCGCTGATGATGCAGCTGGTGGCGAGCTTTGACTATATCGTGGTGGAGACCGAGCACGAGGCGTTGGTGCTCGAGCGCAATTTGATTGGTCAGTACCATCCGTACTTTAACGTCGACCTCAAGGATGACAAGAGCTACCCCTTTATCGCCATTACAAAGGGCGACCTGTATCCCGCTATCAAATACACGCGTGAGCGTCATAAGCCGGGAACGCGCTATTTTGGACCTTATACCGATAGCCGCGCGGCACGTGAGACGATAGATACGCTGCGCAAGGTTATCCCCATCTGCTCCGCATCCTGTGCGGAGTGGCGTCGTTGTCGCCGTATCGTCGAGTCCCACAAGGGCGAGGAAGACATCGTCAATATGATTTGCGCGCAAAACGGGCGCCCCTGCTTTGACTACCATGTCGGGCGCGGCCCGGGTGCGTGTGTCGGCGTGATTTCCCCGGCAGACTATGCCAAGAACGTCAAGCGTGTCGAGCGCTTTTTGTCGGGCCATCGCAAGGATGTCGTCGATGAGCTGACCTCCGAGATGACGGATGCCGCTGAGGCGCTCGACTTTGAGCGCGCGGCACGCGTCAAACGTCGTTTGGAGGTCATCAGGGGTCTGGACGATCGTCAGCAAGTCGTTTTTCCCTCCAGTGTCGATATAGATGTCATCGGTTTCTATCGCGAGGAGACCATCTCCGCCGCTTGCGTCTTCGTCGTTCGCGAGGGCCGAACAGTTCGCACCTGCGAGTTCATTCTCGACAAGGGTCTTGATGTTGACGAGGAAGAGCTCCAGTCGGGCTTTCTTAAGCGCTATTACGACGAGACGGCTGATATTCCAGCTGAGGTCAACCTTTCCGTCGAGCTTGAGGATGCGGAGGCGCTGGGGGAGTGGCTTGCGGGCAAGCGTGAGCGTTCCTGCCATCTCCATAGGCCGCAGCGTGGCGAAAAGCACCGTCTGCTCGATATGGCATCCAAAAATGCGCGCCATGCTCTCATGCGCTACATGATGCGAACGGGGTACGCTGACGACCGCACCAATCAAGCGCTCCTGGAGCTCGAAAGTGCGTTGGCGCTGCCATCGCCGCCGTTGCGTATCGAGTGCTTCGATATCTCTACACTGCATGGCACCTTCACGGTCGCCTCGATGGTGGTGTTTACCAACGGGCGCGCCGACAAGAGTCAGTATCGTCGTTTTAAAATTCAGGCCGAATTGGACGAGGCAAACGACTTCGTGTCGATGTCCGAGGTTTTGGGACGACGTTATGCTCCCGAGCGTATGGCCGACGAGCGCTTTGGCTCGCGCCCCGATTTGCTCGTTGTCGATGGCGGTAAGCCGCAATTGACCGCTGCGATCAAGCAACTTGAGGCTCTTGGGCTCGATATACCAGTTTGTGGCTTGGCAAAGGCCGATGAGGAGGTTTTCGTGCCTTGGGACGAGACTCCAGTCGTGCTGCCGACCGGGTCCGCGTCGCTCTATCTAATTAAACAGGTGCGCGATGAATCGCACCGTTTTGCCATCACGTTCCATCGCGAATTGCGCGATAAAGCCATGACGGTTTCGGTACTCGATGACGTTCCAGGCGTGGGACCCACCAGAAAACGTGCCCTTATGCGCCATTTTGGCTCGATGAAGCGTTTGCGCGCGGCGAGCGAGCAAGAGATCGCGGAAGTTCGAGGCATTCCTGCCGATGTCGCCAAAGCGGTTCACGAGGCGCTCGTTGCATGGAATGCCGAGCGCGCCGAGGCGGCGGCAAAGCAATCCGAAAACTAAACACGCCTCTAAACAACTGATATACATGATTGCGTGATTTTCAATCATTTATTTCACGGCGATTACCAGCCGATTTCGGGTTTAATTAACGCTAAAACGTTTGACTAGCCATGGTGAACAACCCTGCTATCCTGCGGGTTGACGAAGACTGATATCTCACCTCGTCGATACATACTGTCTGGCGAATCGTTTGTCAATGAATTCGGTGAACGGTAGTAAATACCGTTCAAGCGTATGTATGTATCGGTCGCCGAGCGCGGCACCTCAGTTGGGTTCGTCGGTAGGTAAGGTATATATCGTCCGCAAGTTGCGCGGGGGCACGTCTAGGTGCTCCCGGGTAAGATTCTCTATTGATAGGAGAAGACATGGCCATCATCAACAAGGGTATGTCCAGGCGTTCGTTCCTCGGCCTCACCGGCAGCGTCGCTGCTGTCGCAGGGCTTGGTCTCACCGGCTGCGGTGGCAGCTCCAACGACGAGGGTTCCGCTTCCGGTTCCACCGATTCCGCCAACCGTGGCGGCGGCGTGATCACCGCTGGTTCCGCTTACGCTCCGTCCAGCTTCGATCCCGCCAGCACCGGCTCCGCTGTGGGCCTGGGTGCTAACTGGCACGTCGTCGAGGGCCTCTACGGCATCGATTACCACGACTACAGCACCTTCAACGAGCTCGCCACCGACGATCCCAAGTCTGTGGACGACACCACTTTCGAGGTCACCATCCGCAAGGGCGCCAAGTTTTCCGATGGCACCGAGGTCACCGCTGACGATGTCGTTGCCTCCTACACCGCTTGCGCCGCTTCCGCTACCTATGCTCCGTTCTTCCAGCCCTTCGAGTCCATCGAGGCCAAGGACGCCAGCACCGTGACGGTCAAGACCAAGGTCCCCAACTTCTCCCTGCTCAAGGATCGTCTGGCCATCGTCCGCGTTACCCCGGCCACCCAGACCGAGGAGGATCGCGCCAAGCAGCCGATCGGCTCCGGCCCCTGGATGTACGACTCTATCTCCGATACCGAGATCACCCTGGTTCCCAACCCCGAGTACAACGGTGAGTATGCTGCCGAGGATAAGAAGATCCAGTACAGCATCCTGACCGACCCCACCGCTCGCGTTACCGCTCAGCAGGAGGGCTCCACGCTCGTTATGGAGCTCGTTACCGCTGACGCCGTCGACCAGCTCGAGAGCGCCGGCTGCAAGATCGATAACGTTCAGGGTTTCGGCACCCGCTTCATCATGTTCAACGTCGCCAAGGAGCCTTGGAACAACGTCAAGGTCCGTCAGGCTGTCATGTATGCGCTCGACACCGAGAAGATGGTCAGCAACACCTTCGCCGGCCTTGCCACCGCTGCCAGCTGCTACCTGCCCAAGAGCTTCACCAACTATCATGAGGCTTCCACGGTGTACAAGACCGACGCCAAGAAGGCTAAGAAGCTCATCGAGGAGTCTGGCATCACCCCGGGTGCCATCACCCTGCGCACCACCGACAACGAGCAGATTAAGGGCATGGCCGCCCAGGTCAAGAACGACCTCGACGCCCTCGGCTTCGATGTGACCATCCAGACCGATACCTCGCCGGCCACCTACGCTGCCATCGACGGCGGCGAGGCCTACGATATCCTCCTTGCCCCTGGCGATCCTTCCTGCTTCGGTGCCGACCCCGACCTGCTGCTCAACTGGTGGTACGGCGACAACGTCTGGATGCAGACCCGTTGCCCGTGGAAGGAGTCCGCTGAGTGGCAGAAGCTCCACGGTCTCATGGACGAGGCTCTTGCCGCCGAGGGCGACGAGCAGCAGAAGAAGTGGAACGAGTGCTTCGACATCATTGCCGACAATGCCGTTCTGTACCCCGTTGTCCACGTCAAGACCGTCTCCGCTTCCTGGGACGATCCGTCCACTGCGCCCAACGGAGAGGCCCTCGATGGCTTCAAGGGCATCGGTACGACGAGCATGTCCTTCAGGGGCGTTGCGACCGTCAAGGCGTAAGACTCGCTTGAGTCTGTATGCAGGATGTCGGTCGTTGGGACCGTATCCTCATAGTTGAAACAAAGACCCGGGCGGCAACGATGTCGCTCGGGTCTTGTAATGAGTATCCGTACTCATATACCAGTTGGTCCTACCGACAAAAGAAAGGGGAGAGAACGTGAACAACTTGCTACGTTTGATTGGAAGGCGTCTTGTGGCGCTGCCGATCATGGCATTGGGCGTCACCGTCCTGGTGTTCTTCCTTATGTCGTTCTCCAAGACCGACCCCGCCTACACGGCGTTGGGTGACGGTGCCTCGCCCGAGGCGGTTGCCGAGTACCATGAGAAGTATGGTCTG
Organism: uncultured Collinsella sp.; assembly: GCA_902466735.1. Classification (GTDB taxonomy): domain Bacteria; phylum Actinomycetota; class Coriobacteriia; order Coriobacteriales; family Coriobacteriaceae; genus Collinsella. The sequence goes on along the minus strand of CABQSB010000022.1, from coordinate 22,154 downwards.
GACGACCCCTGGCCCGTGCGCTACGTGCGCTATATGGGCGATTTGATCCATGGCGACATGGGCACCTATGGTGCTGCTCGCAACTCCGTTGCCAAGCGCATCTCCACGGCCCTGCCCGTCACGATGCAGCTGACCTTCATCGGCCTTGCCATCGGTGCGGTCGTTTCGTTTTTACTCGGCGTCATCGCGGCACTGTATCGCGACAAATGGCCGGACCAAGTGATCCGCGTCTTTTCCATCGCCGGCTTGGCAACCCCGTCGTTCTGGCTTGCCGTTCTGTTGATCCTGCTGTTCTCTTCCTACCTTAAGGTGCTTCCGGCATCGGGTGCTCTGCCTCACTTCACCACGAATCCGGCTGGCTATCTGGGACGTATGATCATGCCCGCTATCGCCTTGGCATTTCCGCTGACGGGCCAGATGACTCGTATCGTGCGTACCGCCATGGTCGAGGAGCTCGATAAGGATTATGTCCGTATGGCTCGCGGCGCCGGCGTTCCCGAGAAGGTCGTCGTCGGCATCAACGTTCTTCGCAATGCGCTGATCACCCCGGTCACCACCCTCGGTCTTAAGATCGGTTACCTCATGGGCGGCGCCGTCGTCATCGAGGTTATCTTCAACCTCCCCGGCATGGGCACCGCGATTCTGCAGGGCGTTCAGGGCAACGAGGCGAACCTGGTTCAGGGCGTCGTTATCGTCGTTGCTCTTGCCTTCATCATCATCAACATCGTGGTTGACATGCTCTACCTGCTCATCAACCCGCGCATCAGGACGGTGTAGATTATGGTAAAGATTCGAGAGAAGCAAACCGAGCAGCTCGAGAAGGCTGCCTCCAAGGGGCTCAAGCTCGGTGGCTGGAAGAAGATGACGCTGTCTTCTAAGATTGCCGCCGTCGTGTTGGTGCTGGTCGCCCTGACTGCGATTCTGGCGCCCCTTCTTGCCCCCTATAGCCCGGTCGAGATTTTTACGGCTCGCCAGGCTCCCGGCAACGGATTTATCTTCGGTACCGACGATAAGGGTCGCGACATTCTGTCGCGCATGCTCTACGGTGGTCGTTACTCGCTGATTATCGGCTTTGGCGCCACTGCCATGGCTCTGGTCTGCGGCTCGGTCGTGGGCGCCCTTGCGGCGGTTTCGCGCAAGGCCGTTTCCGAGACGATCATGCGTATCCTGGACATCATCATGTCCATCCCGGGCATCGCCCTCGCGGCCGTCTTCGTCTCCATCCTGGGCAACTCCGTGCCGTCGATCATCTTCGCCATCGGCTTTATGTACACTCCGCAGATTGCCCGTATCGTGCGCGCCAACATCGTGTCCGAGTACGGCGAGGACTATGTCCGCGCGGTCATCGTTTCCGGCGCCAAGGCTCCGTGGATTTTGATCAAGCATGTTCTGCGTAACTGCATCGCCCCGATCATGGTCTTCACCGTTACCCTGGTCGCCGACGCCATCATCTTCGAGGCCTCGCTGACCTTCATCGGCGCTGGTATCCAGGAGCCCACCGCTACCTGGGGCAACATCCTCGCCGACGCCCGCGGCGGCGTGCTCGCCGGCCGTTGGTGGCAGGCGCTGTTCCCGGGCCTGGCCATCATGATCACCTGCCTGGCGCTCAACATCCTCTCCGAGGGCATTACCGACGCCATGGCCGCTGCTCCCTCCGCCGCCCTGGATCCGACCGATTCCTCCAAGCGTCGCGAGGCCGACCTGCTGGTCTCCGACCCCGTTCGCGCCTACAAGGAGCAGGCCCAGTCCCTCTCCGCTCGCCTTGGCGCCCTGCGCGATGTCGAGCTCAAGCGTGACGATCGCCATGTGCCCGACGAGTCTGTCGAACCGATTCTCTCGGTCCGTGACTTCTGCATTCAGTTTGAGCATCACGGCGATATCAACGTCGTCGACCATGTCAACTTTGACGTCCGTCCTGGTCAGACCATGGGCCTGGTGGGCGAGTCCGGTTGCGGTAAGTCCATCACCACGCTGGCCATCATGGGCCTGACCGACGATGACGAGCACCTTTCCGGCCAGGTCCTCTGGGAGGGCCGCGACCTGCTCAAGATGAGCAAGAAGGAGTGGTTCGGCCTGCGCGGTACCGATATCGCTATGGTCTATCAGGACGCCCTGTCCTCGCTCAACCCCTCCATGCTCATCTCTGCCCAGATGAAGCAGCTCACCAAGCGCGGCGGCACCCGCAGCGCCGAGGAACTCCTGGAGCTCGTGGGCCTCGACCCCAAGCGTACGCTCGAGAGCTACCCGCATGAGCTTTCCGGTGGCCAGCGTCAGCGTGTCCTGATCGCCATGGCCCTTACCCGCGACCCCAAGCTGGTCATCTGCGACGAGCCCACGACCGCTCTGGACGTTACCGTCCAGAAGCAGGTCATCAAGCTGCTCAACGACCTTCAGGCCAAGCTCGGCTTTGCCATGATCTTCGTCTCGCATGACTTGGCGCTGGTCGCCGAGGTCGCCCATAACATCACGGTTATGTACGCCGGTCAGGTTATCGAGCAGGCGCCCACCAAGGAGCTGCTCACTAACCCGATCCACGAGTACACCCGCGGTCTTCTGGGCTCCGTTCTGTCCATCGAGAGCGGTTCGGGCCGTCTGCACCAGGTGCCCGGCGCCGTTCCGAGCCCGCGCGATTTCCCCAAGGGCGATCGCTTCGCGCCTCGCTCGAGCCATCCGCGCATTGGCCTGGACACCCGTCCGGTCTTCAAGCGCGTGCCCGGCACCGAGCACTTCTATTCCGAGCTCCCCGACGAGGTGCTCAAGGCAAATGGTTTGACCCCTCACGCGGAGGTGATGTAGATGAGCGAGACCGCAGTCAACGGCGTCGAGCCGATCATCTTCCTTGATGACGTCCACGTCACCTTTAGGACCCGTACCGGCTCGATTCTGCACCCCAACCTGGTTCACGCCGTCCAGGGTGTAACGATTAGGCTCATGCCCGGTCAGACGATCGGCATCGTCGGCGAGTCCGGTTGCGGTAAGTCCACCACCGCCAACGTCATGTGCGGCCTGCAGGCCCCCACGAGCGGCAAGGTCTACTTTAAGGGCAAGGACGTAACCAAGCGTACCGCCGAGGACCGTCGCCACATGGGTCGCGTCATCTCGGTCGTGTTCCAGAACCCGGCCACGGCGCTCAACCCCCGCATGGTCGTTCGCGAGCAGCTGCTCGATCCCATGCGCGTCCACAATCTGGGCACCGAGGCCGAACAGGAGAAGCGCGTCAAGGAACTCCTGGAGCTCACCGGTCTGCCCAGCTCCGCCGCCGAGGTTCTTCCCGGTCAGCTTTCGGGCGGCCAGCGCCAGCGCGTCGCAATTGCCCGTGCCCTGTCGCTGAACCCCGATGCCATCATCGCCGACGAGCCCACCTCGGCTCTGGACGTTTCGGTCCGCGCGCAGATTCTGAACCTGCTGACCGACCTTAAGAAGGAGCTCGGCCTGGCCATGGTGTTCATCAGCCATGACATCCAGACGGTCCGCTATATCTCTGACGACATCATCGTTATGAATGGCGGCAAGATCGTCGAGCAGGGCGAGGCCAAGCAGGTCTTCCAGCACCCCCAGGACCCCTACACCAAGATGCTGCTCGGCGCTGCGCCGTCGCTGCTGCATCCCAAGCTCGGCGAGTAGTCTCGCTTTCCCTCCCGTGCGCCCGGTTCCCTTGCCGGGCGCACCTCCGTTGCGATTTCGAAAGGTTGGGTTCACGAGCCATGCCAAGTGCTCAGGAGCTGCAACATCAATTTGGTGAATATCGAGGCGCCATGCCCCGTCCATCAGATTTCGATCTCTTTTGGAAGGATCGCATGGCCGAGGCCGACGCCGTCGGGCTTGACTATGCGATCGAGACGGCATCGGTCACCGATGCCGTGACCTGCCAGCTTTTCGACCTCTGGTATACCGGCATGTGTGGCGCTCGCCTGCATGCCAAGTACCTTAAACCCGTCTCGGACGAGCCCGTGCCATTGGTACTTCAGTTCCATGGGTATCCGGGTGCAAGCCGCAGCTGGTTTGAGCAGGCGTCGTTTGCGGGCATGGGCATGGCACTCATCGCCCTCGACTGCCCCGGCCAAGGAGGTCCCTCCGAGGACATTGGTGGATTTGAGGGCACAACGGTCGCGGGCCATATCGTCGCCGGTATCGACGGCGATCCGGCCAACCTCTACTATGTCCGCTTGCACCAAGATATTCGCATCCTGTGCCGCATCGTTCGCGAGCTCGAGGGCATCGATCTTGCCCGTGTGTTTGTGAACGGCGCGTCGCAGGGCGGCGGTTTGGGCATTGCGACCTGTGCACTTAACAGCGAGCTTATCAATCGCGCCGCCATCCTCTATCCCTTCCTGTCGGATTTCCGCCTGGTCTGGGATTTGGATGCCGACGACATTGCCTACGAGGGCCTGCGCTATTGGTCTCGCTGGTTTGACGAGGACTCGACTCGTATCGACGTAGCCTATGCCAAGCTGGCGTACTTCGATTCCAAGAACTTTGCTCCTATGGTCAAATGCCCCGTGCTGTTTGGCACCGGCACAGCCGATACCGTCTGTCCGCCAGCGACGCAGTTTGCGGTCTATAACAACCTGACCTGTGAAAAGCGTCATGAGTTCTTTGAAGGCTTTGGCCACGAGGAGATTCAGGATTTTGACGATCTGATCATTCCGTTTTTCTGCAAGGGAGGGGAGGCTTATGTCTAAGTGCGAGAGCAATGTCAATGAGCTGATTGTCTCCGACCTTGTGGGGATTCCCGGAACGGTCTCGTCAAGGCTCGCTGATTTCCGGGATTGGCGCGGTGATGCTTCTGCGGATGTTTCCGAATTAGAGATAGCCGCTTCGGACCTTGAGGTTTGCGGGCCGAGTATTACGGCGATCGATTTCGCCAATCCGTATGCCCACTACTCCGAGGTTTCCTTTGAGCTTGGTGGCGATGTGGTCCACGCACGCTTGATTGAGCCTGTCGGTCGCGCCCGAGCATCCGAGCTTGTGCCGCTATGTCTGATGTTTCACGACATCGACCGACCCGTGCGGGGATGGCATCACATGACGAGGTTTGCGGCCATGGGATATGCCGTGCTTGCGCTGGACGATGAGGCGATTGGATCCAGCGAGCTGCAGCAGGGGATTGCCTCTCCTGCTTTTGTCAAGCGCGTCCGTTGGGGTTGCGCGATGGCGAAGGTGGCGCGCAATCTTGATGGAGTGGACCCCGACCGCATCTTTGCATGGGGCGAGGGCCTTGGCGGCGGAGTCGCGCTGGCGGTTTCTGCTCTGGACGAGCGGGGCCTCGCCTGCACGGCGGTTGCCAATCCAATTCCCGGTGGCCTCGAGGCGTCGTCGTCTCGGGTGCGTGGATCGGTGCTCATGGGCACATCGCTCATGGATGCCGTGAGCGATCCCAAGGGCCAGTTTGCCGTATTCAACGGTCTCGAGTGTGACCGGAGGCATATCATCTATGCCAAATACGCTCATGAGCGCATCAATGCGTTCGAAAACGAAGTCATCGACTTTTTTAACCAAACGTTCTACCCGTGTTCTTTGGCCTAGACGGCCTGGACACTGCCAACAAGAGTGGGTGGCATAGGGCCGCCCGCCAGACAACTAAGGAGATTCTTGTGGCAACTCAGAAATTCACCGGCGTTATCCCTCCCGTCGTTGTTCCCGATACCGAAGATCACCAGCTCGACGTTGCCTCCTTTGAGCGCAGCATCAACCGCATGATCGATGCCGGCGTCGATGGCCTGTTCTTCCTGGGCTCTTCGGGCGAGGTCGTTTTCTCCACCGATGAGCGTCGTCGCCAGATCATTGCCGAGGCCGTTCGTATCGTCGACCACCGCGTGCCCGTCCTGGTCGGCATCATCGATACCGAGACCGAGCGCATGATCGAGCACGGTAAGGTCGCTCAGGAGCTGGGCGCCGATGCGCTTGTCGCCACCTGCCCGTTCTATGCCCTGCAGGGCATGACCGAGGTCGAGGAGCACTTCCGCATCCTGCACGAGGAGCTTGACCTGCCCATCTTTGCCTATGACATTCCCGTCTGCGTTCACACCAAGCTCCCCTGGAAGCTCCTTGCCAAGCTCGGCGCCGAGGGCGTCCTTGCTGGCGTCAAGGATTCCTCGGGTGATGACATCTCGTTCCGCTACCTCGTTCAGGAGAACGAGAAGAACGGCCATCCGATGAGTATCCTCACCGGTCACGAGGTTGTCGTCGACGGCGCTTACCTCGGTGGCGCCGATGGTTCCGTCCCGGGTCTCGCTAATGTTGAGCCCGAGGGCTATGTGCGCCAGTGGAAGGCCGCTCAGGCCGGCGACTGGGTTACCGTCAAGGCCGAGCAGGATCGCCTCAATGAGATTTCCCACATCTGGGATGTCACCTCGGGCGTCCAGGGCTATGCCGGTGGGGTCGGCGCCTTCAAGACCGCTATGAACCTCATGGGCATCTTCGACAGCCCGACCATGCCGCGCCCGGTGAAGGCCATGACCGGCGAGAACGTCGAGGCGATTAGGAAGGTCCTTCAGGACAACGGTCTCCTGTAAAGCTTCCCAGGCACCCGACCTCGCCGTTCAACCGTGTGGCCATGACCCATTCGGTCAATGGCCACACGGTTTCTCGGCGATCTCGGACACCTGGAAAACCTTTACTGCGCTGTGACGGCTAGCCTGACGGCGCATTTCCTGTAGTTGTTTTTATCTCCGAAGGAGAGCGACATGGAGAACAAGTACGTCTGCTCTGTCGATATCGGCGGAACTAAAATTGCGACTGCCATCATGGAGTACCCGGCTGACGGTAGTGTGCCCCATCCCGTTTTTGAGGCCGAGGTTCCTACCGAGGCCCAGGAGGGCGGTGAGGCCGTCTTCCAGCGTATCGAGGCGTCTATCAAGGCCGCTCTTGAGGCGAATCCCGATGTCGAGGTTCTCGGTGTCGGTATCGGTGCCGCAGGCGTCGTCGATCCCAAGACGGGCGCCATTGCGTATGCCAATGAGATCATGCCCGGCTGGTCCGGCGTTCAGTTGGGGCCGCGTCTGCGCGAGGACCTTGGTCTTCCCGTTGCCGTTGTGGGCGACGTGCAGGCTCATGCTCTGGGGGAGGCCCACTGGGGCGTCGGCAAGGGCAAGTTCTCCGTCTTGTGCCTGGGCATCGGTACGGGCATCGGTGGCGCATATGTCGAGAACGGCCGTGTGATGCAGGGCTTCCATGGTGCTGCTGGCCATATGGGCCACATCGAGTGCTCGGCTGCCGCTGGCATTCCCTGCGCCTGCGGGCGTTCCGGCCATCTGGAGTCGGTTGCTTCGGGCACTTCCATTGGTCGTATGTACGATGAGCGTTTTGGCCGCGTCGACCCCAGCCGTCCTTCGGTCGGTCGCGATGTGAACGACCTGTGCCGCGCGGGCGACGCAAAGGCAACCGAGGTCATCCATGACGCCGGCTTTGCACTGGGTGCCAGCTTGGGCTCGCTCGCTAACATCCTGGACCCTGAGGTCATCGTGCTTTCGGGCGGCGTGATTCACCAAGGTTCCGATTGGCGTTCGCAGACGTGGAAGGATTCGGTGCACGAGGGCTATGCCAGCCAGGCGCTCGATCCGCTTCAGGACACGCCGATCCTCATCGGTTCTCTGGAGGGCGACGCGCCACTTATCGGTGCCGCCGAACACCTTCTTGCGTCGTTGAAGTAAACATAACTACCAAGTGCGCCTTCTGAGGTGCCGCAGATTGACGTGAAAGAGGAGCGAAGCGTACTTCGGTACGCGAGCGACGGTTTGAACGTCAAGGTGCGGTGTCTCAGAAGGCTGTTTTGAGAAAGGTTGAGTCGAACATGACCGTCGATCCTTTGATCCAGTCCCTGAAGGGCAAGCTCGTCGTGAGCGTTCAGGCGTATATGGGCGAGCCGCTTCGTACGCCTGAGACCATGGCTCAAATGTCTCGCGCTTGCGAGCTTGGCGGCGCCGCCGCCATTCGCTGTCAGGGCCTTGCCGACATTGCCGCCATTAAGGGTCGCTGTGAGGTTCCTGTTATCGGCCTGTGGAAGGATGGGCACGAGGGCGTTTACATCACGCCGACGCTGCGTCACGCTCGCGCCTGCGTTGCTGCGGGTGCCGATATCGTGGCGATCGACGCCACCGATCGTCCGCGTCCCGATGGCAAGACCGTCGAGGACACCTTCCGTCCGCTGCACGAGGAGGGTGTGCTCCTGATGGCGGATTGTGCCACCATCGAGGACATTCGCCGTGCGGTTGATATGGGCTTCGACCTTGTATCCACCACGCTTTCTCATGGTGTCGCCGCCATCGACTGCACCATGGCCGATGGCCCCGATCTGCCGCTCCTGCGTCAGGCGACCGAGGAATTTCCCGGTCTTCCCATCATCTGCGAGGGCCGCGTTCACACGCCCGAGGAGGCTCGCGCCGCGATCGATGCGGGCGCCTGGGCCGTTGTCGTCGGCACCGCCATCACGCACCCCACGAGTATTACGAGTTGGTTCAAGGCTGCGCTTGAGGCGTAAGACAGGCCTCGTATCCGCTCAGGGCGGTATACTCAATATAGGCAATTGACCGCGCGGGATCCGGGTTGCTGGGTTCCGCGCTTGTTTTTGGGAGGCAGCACATGCAAAAGGGAGATGCCATGGATGCGGCGGAGCGCTCGGAGCGCATCCCCGATATCGTCATCATCACCGGAATGTCCGGATCGGGCCGCACACAGGCCATGCACGTGTTCGAGGACATGGGCTATTTTTGCATTGATAACCTACCTCCGCGTCTCATCGCCCAGCTTGCCGAGCTCGTCGGCATCAATACGGGCGTGGGCAGGCATCTCGCCGTCACCTGCGATTTGCGTAGCCAGGGACTGTTTGACGAGTTGCTCGATGCGGTCGCCGCGCTCGAAGAACGCGAGATGAGCTGCGACATCGTGTTCCTGGAGGCTTCTGACGAGGTGCTGATTCGTCGCTACAGCGAAAATCGCCGCCGTCATCCCATTGCCAAGCCGGGGGAGACTACGGCCGATGCCATTCAGCGCGAGCGCCTTCAGCTGCAGGGCGTGCGCGATCGAGCCGATATGATTATCGACACGAGCCGTCTGCGCACCTCTGCGCTGCGCAACAAGCTACGTATGGCATTTTCCGAACTGTCCGACCAACAGCTCATGGACGTCCATGTGTTCTCGTTTGGCTTTAAGCACGGCATGCCCGTCGAGGCGGACATTATGATCGACGTCCGCTTCCTGCCCAATCCGTTCTACGATCCCGAGATGCGCACGATGACCGGTCTCGATAAAAAGGTCTCCGATTTTGTTCTGGACCACCCCAAGACGCAGGAGTTTTGGAAGGCTTGGACACAGCTGCTCGATACGGTGATGCCGGGCTATATCGCGGAGGGTAAGCCGCAGCTTTCTATCGCCATCGGCTGCACAGGCGGACAGCACCGTAGCGTCGCCATTGCCGAGGCCACGGCCCGTTATTTGGAAGGCGCCCAGTATCACGTGAGCATCTCCCACCGCGACCTGTCGCGCGCCAACACGAAGGCATAGGCCTGCATGTCGTTTACCGCTGAGGTGCGCGACGAGCTTGCGCGCTGCGAACCCGAATGTGAATACTGCGATTTGTCGACGCTTGCCGCCCTGACGCGTGTGAGCGGTACGCTTTCGTTGGCCGGCTCCGGGCGGTATCGTTTGACGGTCGCGACCGAGACGGGAGCCGTCGCGCGCACGATGATCACGCTGACGCATCGCATCCTTAAGCTCAAAACGGAATTCACCGTTCGTAAATCGGTCTTGCATAAGGTCCGTAACTATCTCATTACCCTGCCCGATCAACCCGACCTGGACAAGGCTCTGGTGCTGCTGGGCATTCTAGACCGCAGAGGAGGGCTCGTCGCTGGTGTTCCCCGACACATCGTTGCCCGTCCCTGCTGCAGGCTTGCCTACATCCGCGGCGCGCTCATCGCGGGCGGCTTCGTGGCCGATCCACGCGGCGATTTCCATTTGGAGATCGCGGTGCAGGGCGAGCAATATGCCAAGGGGCTTTGCGACCTGTTGGGGCAGATTGGGGTCCATGCTCGTGTTAATGCGCGGCGGGGGTCATATGCCGTGTACATTAAGAGCGCCGAGGAAATCGAGCATTTATTAAAGCTGATTGGTGCCAAGCGCAGCGTTGCCGAGATTGAGGAGGCGCGCGCGGTCAAGTTGGTTAAGAACGATGTGAACCGTCGCGTGAACGCCGAGCTCGCCAACCAGACCAGAAGCGCCGGTGCTGCCCAACATCAGCTTGCGCTTATCGATGAGCTCGAGCAGCGCGGCCTTCGCGATGCGCTTCCGGATGCCTTGGCAGTCTTTTGCGACCTGCGCGAGCGCTATCCCGATCTGTCGCTGCGTGATTTAGGGGAGATGGCTGACCCTCCCTTGTCGAAGTCGGCCCTCTACCATCGAGTTTTGAGGCTTGAAAAGCTCATTGAAGCAAACCGGTAGTTTAAAGTATCGACTTATATACGGATTTAGCTGCTATTTTATTCTTTAAAACGTTTTAACGTAAATTTGATTTTCAATTTCGACTATTCTCGTGAAATTCAAGTCAAAAAAAAGGTATATTAGGCGAGTGGTTAGTTTGTGGGCCTCAACGGCGGGCGCTGTAGCTTGCGGGGGCCTTACGAAAGGAGACACAATGGCAGTAAAGGTTGCTATTAACGGCTTCGGTCGCATCGGTCGTCTGGCTTTCCGTCAGATGTTCGGTCATGAGGGCTCCGAGATCGTCGCTATCAACGACCTCACCTCTCCCGATATGCTCGCTTACCTGCTGAAGTACGACTCCACGCAGGGCAACTACGCTCGCGATCACGAGGTCGTTGCTGGCGAGGATTCCATCACCGTTGACGGCAAGGAGATCAAGATCTACAAGGAGGCCGACGCCAACAACCTGCCTTGGGGCGACCTCGACGTCGACGTCGTTCTCGAGTGCACCGGCTTCTACACCAGCAAGGCTAAGGCTCAGGCCCACATCAACGCTGGCGCCAAGAAGGTCGTCATCTCCGCTCCGGCCGGCAGCGATCTGCCCACCATCGTGTACAACGTCAACCACGAGACGCTGACCGCTGAGGACAACATCATCTCCGCTGCTTCCTGCACCACCAACTGCCTCGCCCCGATGGCCAAGGGTCTGAACGACTTCGCTCCCATCGTGTCCGGCATCATGACCACCATTCACGCCTGGACCGGCGACCAGATGCCGCTCGACGGCCCGCAGCGCAAGGGCAACAAGCGTCGTAGCCGCGCCTGCGCCGTCAACATCGTCCCCAACACCACCGGTGCTGCCAAGGCTATCGGCCTGGTTCTCCCCGAGCTCAACGGCAAGCTCATCGGTGCCGCCCAGCGCGTCCCGACGCCGACCGGCTCCATCACCAACCTCTACGCTGTCGTTGACAAGAAGGTCACCGTCGACGAGGTCAACGCTGCTATGAAGGCCTACGCTGCCACCATCTCCGAGACCTTCGGTTACAACGAGGACGACATCGTCTCCACCGACATCATCGGCGAGACCCACGGCTCCATCTTCGACGCCACTCAGACCATGTGCTCTGACCTCGGCAACGGCCAGACCCTCGTTCAGGTCACCTCTTGGTACGACAACGAGAACTCTTACACCTCTCAGATGGTCCGCACCATCAAGTACTTCGAGAAGTTCGTTGCTTAATTTAGCTTTTAGCGAATAGCTCGTTGAGCGTCTAAAGAAGGGCGCGGCCTTATAGGGCTTACACCCTAGGGTCGCGCCCTTTTTATAGGAAATCGTCTGCCGTAATGGGAGGCAGACACGTACGAAAGGTAGAAGCAAACATGGCCTTTACCAAGAAGACCGTCCGCGACATCGATGTCGACGGCAAGCGCGTTCTCGTCCGCGTTGACTTCAACGTGCCTATCAAGGATGGCGTCGTTGGCGACACCACCCGCATCAAGGCTGCCCTGCCCACCATCAACTATCTCGTTGAGCACAACGCTCGCGTCATCCTCATGAGCCACCTCGGCCGTCCCGAGGGCACCGGCTTCCAGCCTGAGCTGTCCCTCGAGCCCGTCGCCAAGAAGCTCGCCGAGCTCTCTGGTCTCGACGTTGCCTTTGTCGCCGACACCTACGGCGAGAAGGCTGCCGAGGCTGTCGCTGCCGTCGAGCCGGGCAAGGTCCTCGTTCTCGAGAACGTCCGCTTCGATAAGCGTGAGAAGAAGAACGATCCCGAGATCGCCAAGAAGCTCGCTTCCTATGGCGACGTCTTCGTTCTCGATGCTTTCGGTACCGCTCACCGCGCCCAGGGTTCCGTTGTGGGCCCCGCCGCTTACCTGCCCGCCGTCGCCGGCTTCCTGCTCGAGAAGGAGGTAGACACGCTGACCGGCATCTTCGCCGAGCCCGAGCGCCCCTTCGTCGCTATCGTCGGCGGTTCCAAGGTTTCCTCCAAGATCGGCGTTCTCGATCACCTCATCGACTCCGCTGACACCCTGATCATCGGTGGCGGTATGGCCTACACCTTCTTCCTGGCTCAGGGCATGTCCGTCGGTCAGTCCCTCAAGGAAGAGGACTGGGTCGAGCGCGCTGGCGAGATGCTCAAGAAGGCCGAGGAGAAGGGCGTCAAGATCCTGCTCCCCATCGACAACCGCGTTGCCGATCACTTTGGCGAGGACGCTGTCCCCGAGGTTGTCGCTTCCGACGCTATCCCCGACGATCGTGAGGGCATGGACATCGGCCCCAAGACCGAGGAGCTCTACGCCGAGGCTGTCAAGGGCGCCAAGACCGTGTTCTGGAATGGCCCCATGGGCGTCTTCGAGTTCGATAACTTCGCTCATGGCACCCAGGCTATCGCCGAGGCTGTCGCCGAGGCCGACTGCACCTCGATCATCGGCGGCGGCGATTCTGTCGCAGCTGTCAACAAGTTCAACCTGGCCGACAAGATGAGCTGGATCTCCACCGGTGGTGGCGCTTCCATGGAGCTCGTCGAGGGTAAGGCCCTGCCCGGAGTGGAGGCGCTTCTCGATGCCTAATCGCACCCTTCTTATCGCTGGTAACTGGAAGATGAACAACGACGTCGCCGAGGCTGCCAAGCTCGCCGACGAGCTGGCTCAGGCTCTGCCCGAGGTTCCGGCTGGCGTCGAGGTGCTCGTCTGCCCCCCGACCATTGACATCACCACGGTTCATGACCGCATTCAGGCTGCCCCCATCGCCCTCGGTGCACAGAACGTGTACTGGGGGGCCAAGGGTGCCTTCACCGGTGAGTCCTCTTGCGACATGCTCAAGTCCGCTGGCTGCACCTACTGCATCATCGGTCACTCCGAGCGTCGCGACTACTTCCACGAGACCGACGAGGACCAGAATAAGAAGGCCAAGGCCCTCGTTGCCGCCGGTCTTGTTCCCGTCTTCTGCTGTGGCGAGTCCCTCGAGGTCCGCGAGGCTGGTACCTATGTCGAGCACGTCGTGAACCAGGTCAAGGCTGGTCTAGAGGGTCTCGAGATCACCTGCCCCAAGCAGGTCGTCGTTGCCTACGAGCCCATCTGGGCTATCGGCACCGGCAAGACCGCTACCGCCGAGGACGCTCAGGAGGTCTGCGGCGCTATCCGTGAGACCCTCAAGGAGATGTTCGGCGAGGAGCTCGCCAACGGCATCCGCGTTCTCTACGGCGGTTCCGCTAAGCCCGGCAACATCGCCGAGCTCGTCGCCAAGCCCGACGTTGACGGCGCACTCGTGGGCGGCGCTTCGCTCAGGGCTGCCGACTTCGCCTCTATGGTCGTTAAGGCAGGCGAGTAGGACATATGGCACAGCGTCATCTTCCTGCACTCCTGATCATCATGGACGGGTGTGGTTTGGCTCCGGCCGATGGCGAGAACGCCGTCGCCGCTGCCAAGACGCCCTTCCTTGATAGCCTGTACGAGAAGTATCCCCACACCACACTCGGCGCTTCGGGCGAGGACGTGGGCCTTCCCGACGGTCAGATGGGAAACTCCGAGGTAGGCCACCTCAACATCGGTGCCGGCCGCATCGTGTTCCAGGAGCTTTCGCGCATCAATAACGCTATCAAGGACGGCTCCATCGCCAAGAACGAGGTCTTCGTTAAGGCTATGGACGATGTCAAGGCCGAAGGCAAGACCCTGCACCTCATGGGCCTTATGAGCCCCGGCGGCGTTCATTCTCACATGAACCATGTCGAGGCCCTGGTCAAGATGGCTGCCCAGCATGGCGTCAAGACCGTTCGCGTCCACGCCTTCATGGATGGCCGCGACGTTGACCCGCAGTCCGGTGCTGGCTACATGAGCGAGTTCTGCGCCTTCCTGGCTAAGATCTCCGAGGAGACCGGTTGCGACGCTCGCGTTGCCACCGTTTCGGGCCGTTATTGGGCCATGGACCGCGATAACCGTTGGGAGCGCATCCAGCGTGCCTACGATGTCATGGTCAACGCGTCCGATGCCGATACCGACCCCGTGGCCGGTATCAAGGCCTACTACGAGAAGGATCCGCGCGGCGATGAGTTCGTCGAGCCCTTCGCTGCCCACAACGAGGGCATCCACGAGGGCGACGCGGCCATCTTCTTCAACTTCCGTCCCGACCGCGCTCGTCAGATGACCCGCGTGTTCACGGACAAGGAGTTCGACGGCTTCGAGCGCGAGCAGATCAAGCTTTCGCACTTTGTGACGATGACCGAGTACGATCCGACGTTTGACGTCGAGGTCGCCTTCCCCAAGACGTTCCCCGAGAACGTCCTGGCCGACGTTATCGCCGCCAATGGCCTGAAGCAGCTGCACACCGCCGAGACCGAGAAGTACGCCCATGTGACGTTCTTCCTCAACGGCGGCATCGAGGAGCCCAAGGAGGGCGAGGAGCGCGTGCTCGTCGCTTCTCCCAAGGTCGCTACCTACGATCTGCAGCCCGAGATGAGCGCTCCCGAGGTTACCGAGAAGCTCGTCGCCGCAATCAACGAGGATCGCGCTGATTTCTACATCGTGAACTTCGCGAACTGCGACATGGTTGGTCACACCGGTGTCTTCGACGCCGCCGTTAAGGCCGTCGAGGCTGTTGACGATGCTTTGTCCAAGGTTGTCCCGGCGATTCTCGCCAAGGGTGGCTTTGCGCTGATTACCGCCGACCATGGCAACGCCGATCACATGTTTGACGTTGCTTCCGACGGTTCCAAGCATCCGTTTACGGCTCACACCACCAACCGCGTGCCGTTTATCATCGTTGATGAGAAGGCACAGCTCACCGGTATCGAGGACGGTCGTCTCTCAGATATCGCCCCGACTATGCTCACCATGGCTGGTCTGGAGCCTTCCGCCGAGATGACGGGCCGCGTGCTCGCCACCGAGGCCTAAGTGAAAACTCCAAGCGTTTTCATGCGAGGGGGTTGCCCAAATTCGGGCAACCCCCTTTTTTTTGATATTTCTGCCATTTCTACCCCGTCCCCGAGTGGCAGGTAGGGGAGGACAAGGGATTGTGGTACAGTACTGGAGTTTAAAGTGTTCTATTAAGGAGCTTATCTATGGGTCCGTTCCAGATTCTTCTGTTTATCGTTTGGGCTATCTCTGCCGTGGCGCTGACGATTCTCGTCCTGATGCACTCCGGTAAGGGTACCGGCGTTTCGGATATGATCGCTAGCTCGCTGTATAACTCCAGCTCTGCCACGGGCGTCATGGAGCAGAACCTCGATCGCCTGACGGTAATTATGGCCGTCGTTTTTGCTGTGTGTGTCGTTCTGTGCATGTTCTTCTTCCCGCAGGGCATCGTGGGCTACTAAGCACGAGCCGCATAAAGACTTGAAAAGGGTTTCGCAAGTGCGGGACCCTTTTTGTTTACATATCTGTAACAGAGTCAAAATATCCCCACATACTTCGCCTAACTAAAGAAATTCTCGACCGTTAACCGGAATTAGCGCCATATTGTGCATAAAATGCGCTACTGTATTGCGAAACGTTGGTCCGCACTGCATAACCAGCCATAACGGCGGACCGCGTTTGAATGGTTCGATCGGGCTGTCTCGACGTTGCCCGGCCGAATTCACTTTGTCCTATCTCATAAGGAGGATGGCATGGCTGATTCTATGTTCCACCAGCCCGTTATGGGTCGTCGCGCCTTTGTTGGCGGCACCCTCGCTGCGAGCTCCATGGCTTTTCTTGCCGCATGCGGCAAGAAGGGCGGCGACGCTTCCGGATCTGACTCCGGTTCGACGCTGAACTTCTACATCAACAACCCGGTCTGCATCGACCCCTACAACGTCCAGGAGGATCAGGGCACTCAGGTCGAGTACCAGCTCTTCGACGCTCTGACGGAGTACGACCCCGAGAAGGGCGAGATCGTTCCGCTGGCTTGCGAGTCCTTTGAGGCTAACGACGACGCCACCGAGTTCACCTTCAAGATCAAGAAGGCTAAGTTCCACAACGGTGACGACGTTACCTCCAAGTCCTTCAAGCTCGGTTGGGAGCGTCTAGTCAACACCAAGTCGGCCATCGCCACCGAGTATGGTCCTTCCGAGGTCTCCTATCACCTTTCCATGGTTGAGGGCTATGACGATCTGCTTGCCGGCAACGCTACCGAGCTCAGCGGTGTTACTTGCCCCGACGATGAGACCCTCGTCGTCAAGCTGTCTTCCGCTTACGCCGACTTCCCCTTCGTCGCCTCTCACCCGGCTCTGTCCCCGGTTCCCGAGTGCGCCGAGTCCGATGTCAAGAGCTTCTACCTTGCCCCGGTCGGTAACGGCCCGTTCATGATGGACGGTAAGTGGGAGGATGGCCAGGAGATCAACCTCAAGAAGTTTGACGATTACTATGGCGACAAGGCCAAGATCGATGGCATCCACTTCCAGGTCATCAAGGACATGGAGACCGCTTACAAGGAGTTCCAGGCCGGTAACCTCGATGTCTGCGACGTTCCCGTTGCTCAGATCGACGCCGCCAAGAAGGACCGTGGCGAGTCCAAGGACGGTTACACCATGGGTGACGGCGAGCATATGCTGCTCGGTGCCGAGCCTTCCACGTACTATCTGACCTGCAACACCACGGCCGAGCCGTTCAATAACGCCGACCTGCGCAAGGGCATCTCCCTGGCCATCAACCGTGAGGCCATCTGCAAGACCATCTTCAAGGGTACCCGTACCCCCGCCGACGGTATTGTTCCTCCGGGAATCGCCGGCTACAAGGAGGGCGCATGGGAGTTCTGCGCCTATGACGTCGACAAGGCTAACGAGTACCTCGACAAGGTCGCTCCCGCTGGCGCTAACGGCGATCGTGGCATTAGCGTGACCCTTTCCTACAACCAGGACGGTGGTCACAAGGAGATCATGGAGTCCATCATCGGCGACCTCGCCAAGGTTGGCGTTACCGCTGTCTCCGATACCCCTGAGTGGTCTGCCCTGCTCGAGCAGTATCAGAACTTCAACTATCAGTTCGGCCGTCTGGGCTGGATCGCCGATTACCCGATCATGGACAACTTCCTGTACCCGCTGTTCCACTCCGACTCCCTCGGTGGCGACAACCGCTCCGGTTACAGCAACCCCGAGTTCGATGCCAAGGTCGACGAGGCCCGCACCACGGTTGATGACGAGGAGCGCATCGCCAAGATGCGGGAGGCCGACGCCATGGTCGCTGCTGACTGCCCGGTTATCCCGGTGATGTTCTACACGCACACCATCGCTGGCTCTGACCGCGTCAAGCATCTCTATGTTGATCCGCAGAAGCACGCCGATCTGGGTACCGCCGAGCTCGCCTAAGGGTTTTGCAGCTTCCGTGAGGGTCAAGTATTTACGTAGACCTCATGGGAAACATACAGTTCTCCCTAACCTGGGGTAAACTGGCTGATGGTAATTTTGGGATGCCGGTCTGGCGATCGGCATCCCATTTAGGTTAATCCCTAGATAGGGGAGTGGTATGGGTAAGTACATCGTTAAACGTGTGCTTCAGTTCATCCCGGTGTTTTTGGGCGTTACGCTGATTCTGTTCGCCCTCCAGAATATCGTGCCGGGAGATCCGATCAAGCTGATCGGTGGAGACAAGGCTCTGTCCCCCGAGGTGGAGCTTCAGCTTCGCGTTCGCTATCACCTGGTCCAGACGGACGAGGACGGCAACGCGATCCTTGACGAGAACGGCGACCCCGTTCAAACGTCGCTCGTGGACCGTTACTTGTATTACATGAACGGCCTGCTTCATGGCGATCTGGGCAATTCGTACCAGCGCAAGCTGCCGGTTACGGAAATCTTTGCCCAGAAGTATCCGTATACGGTCAAACTTGCCGCGTGCGCCATCGTGCTCGAGGCAATCATGGGTATCGGTGCGGGTATTATTTCGGCGGTCAAGCGTTATTCCTTCTGGGATATTTTGGTAACGCTGACCACGTCGATCCTCGTTGCCGTTCCTGCTTTCTGGCTCGGTATGCTGCTGCAGCTGTTCTTTGGCGTCATTCTCAAGGACGCCACGGGCGGTGCATTCTCCATGCCGATCTCGGGTGCCGGCGGTTCCAGCTCTCAGTATCAGGATTGGATGCACTATGTGCTTCCGACCATTACGCTGGCTTCGGTTTCGACCGCTTATGCCGCCCGCATTATGCGCTCGCAGCTGCTTGACGTCATGAACCAGGATTACATCCGTACGGCAAAGGCCAAGGGTCTCTCCAATCGCGCGATCATTATCAAGCATGCGCTTAAGAATGCACTCATCCCCGTCGTTACCTATATTGGTGTCGACTTCGGCGGCATGCTTTCGGGCGCCATCCTGACCGAGACGGTCTTTAACTGGCCCGGCATCGGCTTCGAGGTCTACCGCGCCATTAGCATGCGCGACTGGCCCATCGTTATGGGCGGCGTTACGCTCATTGTTGTCGTCGTTATGGTGATCAACCTGCTCGTCGACATTAGCTATGCATTCCTCGACCCGCGCATCCGCCTTGGCGGTCCGTCGGATAAGGCCTAAGGGAGGTACGTCTCATGCAGGAAACTGATTCTCAGTCTCAGGAGCAGGCTACCGCCACCAAGGCCGCATCTGCTCCCGCCAAGTCCCGCACGCTGTGGGGCGACGCTTTTAAGCGTCTTCGTAAGAACAAGCTCGCCGTTATCGGTGTCTGCTGGATCATCATCGTTGTTGTGGTCGCCCTGACCGCCGATCTGTGGGCTAAGCCCTGGCTCGGCTCTCCTACGGCTTCTGACTCGACCACCATGGCCGAGACTTCGCTGCTGGCTCCGTGTGCCGAGCATCCGTTTGGCACCGACTCTCTTGGTCGTGACATTCTCGTCCGTGTTATCTACGGCGCGCGCGTTTCGCTTTCCGTCGGTATTATGGCCACCGCCATCTCCACGGTGATCGGTCTGGTCATGGGCGCCCTGGCCGGTTTCTATGGCGGCATCTGGGATACGATCATCATGCGCTGTGCGGACATCTTCCTGGCGTTCCCGTACGTGCTGTTCGTTGTTGCCATGATTGCCGTTATCGGTCGTGGTCTTCAGAATGTCTTTATCGCCATCGGCATTCTCGGCTGGCCTTCGATTGCGCGCGTCTTCCGATCCGCGATCCTGACGGTCAAAGAGAACGACTATGTTGACGCCGCTCGCGCTATGGGTGCATCCGATGCGCGTATCGTTATGCGCCATATCTTCCCGAACTCCGTTGCTTCTATCGTGGTCTATGCGACCATGAACATTGGTGGCGCTATTCTGACCGAGTCTGCCCTGTCCTTCCTCGGTATGGGTGTTATTCCGCCTACGCCTTCGTGGGGCTCTATGATTCAGGACGGTCAGCAGTATCTTCTGACTGCTCCCTGGATGATGATCATGCCCGGTCTGGCAATTCTCTCGACGGTGCTCGCCTTCACCCTGTTGGGTGACGGTCTGCGCGACGCCCTCGACGTCAAGATGAAGGACGCATAAGGATGAAGAAGAACAAGAACTATGTGGACCTGAAGGACCAGCCGGTTCCCGAGGGCCAGCATCTGCTCGAGGTCGATGACCTTAAGATGTATTTCCACACCGAGGATGGCGTCGTTCGCGCTGTCGACGGTGTCTCCTACACGCTCGATCGCGGCGAGACCCTCGGTGTCGTCGGTGAGTCCGGCTCCGGTAAGTCCGTGACCGCCATGACCATCATGGGCCTCATTTCGATGCCTCCGGGAAAGATCGAGGGCGGCGACGTTCGCTATCGCGGTCGTTCTATTCTCGAAATGACCGAGGAAGAGATGCAGCACATTCGCGGTAACGATATCGCGATGATCTTCCAGGATCCTATGACCTCCTTGAACCCGGTCTATAAGATCGGCAAGCAGGTGGGCGAGGGCCTTCGTCTGCACCGTGGCTACTCCAAGCAGGAGGCGCTCAAGCGCGCTACCGAGCTTTTGGACCTCGTGGGTATCCCCGAGCCCGAGAAGCGCGTCAATGAATATCCGCACCAGTTCTCCGGCGGAATGCGTCAGCGCGTCATGATTGCTATGGCTCTTGCCTGCGACCCCGATATCCTGATTGCCGACGAGCCCACGACTGCCCTGGACGTTACCATTCAGGCTCAGATTATTGAGCTTATGCAGGAAATGCAGGAGAAGAACGGCAACGCCATCATCATGATTACCCATGACCTGGGCGTCGTCGCCGATATGGCCGATAAGATCATGGTTATGTACGCCGGCCGTCCTGTCGAGTTCGGTACTGCTGAGGAAATCTTCTACGAGAGCCGCCACCCCTACACCTGGGGCCTTATCCGCTCCATCCCGGAACAGGCCATCGATGAGAAGAAGCCTCTTACGCCGATTCACGGCAACCCGCCTTCGCTCATGAACTTGCCTGAGGGCTGCGTTTTCTCTCCTCGTTGCCCCTATGCGACGGACAAGTGCCGCAAGCAGCGCCCCGAGCGCGTTGTCACCGAGTCTGGTCATTACTCTGCGTGCCACTACTCCGGTGACCCCGAGTTCCTCAAGAACGCTCCTGAGACGTCCCGTACGCGCAAGGATTCCAAGAAGGGAGGCGAGGCGTAATGGCAGATACCAACGAGCGTACTCCGCTGCTGAAGGTCGAGCACCTCTCTAAGGAGTTTCCCGCTGAGTCCGGCATGTTCGCCAAGCGCTTCTCTAAGCGTGTCGTCTCTGCTGTGAATGACATTTCGTTCGAGATTTATCCGGGCGAGACCTTTGGCCTGGTCGGCGAGTCTGGTTGCGGTAAGTCCACCACGGGCCGCACCATCATGCGCCTGACCAAGCCGACGGCCGGCAAAGTGTTCTTCCAGGGCAAAGATGTTGCCGAGATGAGCAAGCATGAGATTAAGGACATGCGTCGCGAGATGCAGTTCATCTTCCAGGACCCCTATGCTTCGCTCAATCCTCGTATGACCATTGGCGAGATCGTCTCCGAGCCCATGACCATTCATGGCGTGGGTACCAAGGAGGAGCGCATTGAGCGCGTCCGCGAGCTGCTGGACGTCGTCGGCCTGAACCCCGAGCACATCAACCGCTATCCGCACGAGTTCTCGGGCGGTCAGCGTCAGCGTGTCGGCATCGCCCGCGCGTTCGCTCTGAAGCCCAAGCTGATCATCTGCGACGAGCCCGTTTCCGCTCTGGATGTTTCCATTCAGGCCCAGGTTCTGAACCTGCTCAAGGAACTGCAGGACAAGTTCGGTACGGCGTATCTGTTTATTGCCCACGACCTTTCCGTCGTGCAGCACATCTCCGATCGCGTTGCCGTTATGTACCTGGGCAAGATGGTCGAGGTTTCGGACTGGAAAACGCTCTATAGCGAGCCTCACCATCCGTACACGCAGTCGCTGCTGTCTGCCGTGCCGGTTCCCGATCCTGATATCCAGAAGACACGCAAGCGCATCATCCTCGCTGGCGATCCGCCGTCGCCGCTGGATCCGCCGACCGGTTGCCGTTTCCACACGCGCTGCCCGATCGCGCAGGGCATCTGCTCCGAGAAGCTTCCTGAGTTTAAGGAAGTTGCCCCGGGCCACTGCTGCGCGTGCCACTTCGCGGAGCCGTTCCCGATCAAGGAATCGCACATCGACCTGTAGCCGGTTGTTATCGTTCGGGCCCGTGCTGGACTTAGTTTTCAGAACGTCCTCGACCATGGAAACCCCCTTATCCTGCTCCTTCGGAGCTGCGGATAAGGGGGTTTCCTGGTCTGCGGAATGTTCTGAAAACTAAGTCCAGCACGGGCCCTGTGTTACCACTGCAGAGGGGTGCGATTCCTTGATCGCTCACT
>CABQSB010000021.1:0-42281 GCA_902466735.1 uncultured Collinsella sp. | reverse complement strand
CTGCGCAAGACGGAAAGCACATTAAGTGCTTTCCTTTGCGTGCGGAACTCGCGACAAACTTAACCGCCCCGCCCGGCAGGCGAGCTGCGGGAACATGCTTCCGTCCAAGAAATATCGTGCAAAAGGAATTCTGGCTGAATTATTGTTCGCGTGGGTGATTCAGTCGATGAGGGCTATTTATGCCCTGTCGGGGACTAAGGAGTGTCCCGGGGTGCCGGCAGGAAAGGAACGTCCCTGAGTGCCGGGTGGTATGAAAAAAGGCGAGGACCCGTAGGGAGTCCTCGCCTTTGTTACAGGGGGCGATGTTATTCGCGTACTGCGGAATTAGACCAAGCGGGCGTTGATCGTCTTGGCGATCTCGGCGGCGTCGGTGGAACCCTTGACGGTGCCACGGAAGTCCTCGTCCATGAGCGCCTCGGCGACCTTGGACAGGATCTTGAGGTGCGTGGTGCCAGCCTGTGCACCGGGGATGAGCAGGGCGATAGCCACGTTGACGGGAGCGCCGTCCATGGTGTCCCAACCGGTCACGCCGGATTCGTCCTTAACGACGATGACGGCGGCCTCGGTAATGGCGTCGGACTTGGCATGCGGGATGGCGAAGCCCTCCATCATGCCCGTGGTGCCCTCGGCCTCGCGGGCCAGGAAGGCGTTCATCACGGCGTCGGCGTCACTTGCGATACCGGCCTTGACGGCCTGGTTGGAAACGAAGCTCAGAGCCTCGTCACGAGAAGCGAAGTCCTCGGCGACAAAGACATTCTCGACCTTCACGAAGTCGGCAGCCTCGGCCTTGGGGGCCTCGACGGCAGCGGCCTTGGGGGCCTCAACGGGCTTGGCTGCAGGAGCGGCCTTCTGGTTCTTCTCAAAGTCGTACTTCTTGAAGGCCACGAACAGGATGCCACCGACCACAGCGCCGATGAGGATAGCGAGGACCCAAAGCGGACCGTTCTCGACAACGGGCAGGACCAGGAAGCCACCGTGAGGCGCCGGATCGTGAACGTTGAACATAATGGTCAGGATCGAAGCGATAGAGGAACCGAGCATCATGATGGGCATGACGGGCCAGATGTTCTTGGTCATGAACGGAATGGCGCCCTCGGTGATGTGGGTGCAACCAAGGATGAGGTTGACGACACCGGCGTCGTGATCCTCCTGGCTGAAGTACTTCTTGCCGACAACGACGGCGAAGGTAGTGATCAGCGGCGGAACGATGCAGGCGGCGGAGACGGCAGCCATGAAGTTAGTGCCGAAGTTGTAGGTATCGGTGCCAACGCCGGCAGCCAGTGCCTCGGTGAGCATAGCAGTACCAGTGACGTAAGCAGCCTTGTTGACCGGGCCACCCATGTCAAAGGCGCACATGCAGCCGATGGCAAGACCCAGGACAACGGCGCCAGAGGCGGACAGGCCCTTGAGGAAGTCCATCATGGCGGTGTTGATGGCAGCCATGGGGCCGGAAATGCCGAGCATGACCAGGCCGACGATAGCCGTCGAGAACAGCGGGTACAGGAAGATGGCCTTGAGGCCGTCCAGGTTCTTGGGCAGACCGGCAAAGACCTTCTCGAGCAGCAGGATGACATAGCCAGCGAGGAAGCCGCCGACGATGCCGCCCAGGAAGCCGAAGCCCACGCCGGCGCCACCGGCGTCGATCATGCCGGTCTCGGCGTTAACAGGCAGGCCCTGAATGGCGATCATACCGGCAACAAAACCAGGGACGAGCGCCGGGCGCTTACCGATGGACTCGGCGATGTAGGCGGAAAGCACCGGAACCATGAGGTTCATGGCGATGCCGCCGATGATCTTCAACATCGCAGCAAAGCTGTTGTAGTCAGACGCCGTCGAATCGAAGGACGTAATGCCCCACAGGAACGAGACGGCGGTCAGGACACCACCGGCAACGACGAAGACCAGCATATGGCTGACGCCGTTCATAAGGTGCTTGTAGATGACGTGACCGATGGACTCCTTCTCCTCGGCCTCGTCCTCGACATCGGCAGCGGCTGCAACCGTGTTGTCGCCCTTGGCGGCGAGCGCGCGGTCAATCAGCTTACCGGCGGCCTCAACGGACAGGGCCTTGGAAACACCAACGGAAACCATGGGCTTGCCGGCGAAACGCTCAGCCTGGACATCCTTATCGGCTGCGACGACGACGGCCTTGGCACCAGCGATCTCACTCTTGGTGAGCTCGTTCTCGACACCGACCTGGCCATGAGTCTCGACCTTAATGGTCAGACCGCGCTCGGCAGCTGCCTTCTCCAGCGCCTCCTTCGCCATGAAGGTGTGCGCGATGCCGGTCGGGCAACCGGTGGCGGCGATGATGTCAAACTTAGCCATGTGTCCCTCCTTTTTAAGTTTTGCGCCCGCAGGCGCTCCCCTACACGCGCGTCCTTGCGCGCTTTTCCACAACTGAAAGATACCAACCTACCGTCCGCGTGAGAAGAGACACGGCGCAATTCTCCGGTGAAAGGTTCTTTCATAACCGTAAACGGTAGGTGAAAGTTTACCATCAACACTTGAAACGGCAAGGTGTATCTTGTAATTGAAAATCCCCCTATACTATGACATTACAAAACGAGTCCGATTATCATGCCAACCAGGAGCCATCCATGACCGATAGTAGCAAGAGCGCACTTTCCCTCATTAGTACCCATCAGGGATACAGCGAGTCAGAGCAGCGCATTGTCGACTATATATTGGAGCACCAGTCCGAGGCGCCACGCCTCACGGCAGCTCAGCTCTCGCGCGCCGCCGCCACGTCCGAGGCGACCGTTTCGCGCTTCTGCCGCAAGCTTGGCTTTGGCAGCTTCCGAAGCTTTCAGTTTTCCCTGGCGAGGGATTTGGAAAGCCAGCGCAACGAGGGCCTGACTGACGAAGTCTCACTCGACAATATGGAGCAGAGCCTCAAGAACATCCTGGCTGCCAAGGTGAGCGAGCTTAATGCGACCATCGACGGGATCGACCACGATACGCTGGCGGCTGTTGTACATGCCCTTAAGCATGCAGGGGTTATTGAGTTTGCGGCTGTGGGCAATACGAACGCGGTCGCGCTCGATGCGACGTTTAAGTTTTCGCAGCTGGGCCTGCGCTGCATGGCGAGCACCATTAGCGAGACATCAATTGGCTTTGCGCTCACGTTACGCCCAGGTGACGTCATCGTGCTAATCTCAAACTCTGGCAAATCGCGCCGACTGAATCGCATGGCAAAAGCGGCTCGCGACTGTGGCGCAACCGTAGTCGTCATCAGCAGCGACAGCAAATCCCCGCTCGCGCGCCTGGCAGACTACACTTTTAATACCGTCAACCACGAAGCGCTACTGACGACGGGCGACTTTGCGTTCTCCAAGATCAGCGCCACGATGATCATCGAAGTCATCTACAACTTCCTGCTGCCCGAGATTGAAGACGCTCGCGAACATATCAGCTACTACGAGGAGCTCATCCAGCCGGATAAGGTCGTTGAGTAAAACGCGTAGTGGGACAAAAATTTCAGTCTCTTTCGTCCCACCAACACCGCTGATACGACCTAACCTCGAGCTTCTTCCAGCATCTGCTTTGCGTGGGCCAAGCTCGCCTCGGACTGATCGCCACTCAACATGCGGGCGATCTCGGCGGTACGCGCTTCGCCAGTTACCTCGTCCAAATGCGTCTGGGGAACATCGCCCGGTTCCTTGCTGACAACATAATGCTTGTCAGCCATGACGGCGACCTGCGCCAAATGGGTTACGACAATCACCTGATGTGTGGCGGCGAGATCTGCCAGCACACTCGCGAGGGCACGCGCCGTGGAGCCACCGACACCAGCATCGACCTCGTCAAACACCAGCGTATCAACACCGTCCGCGTTACCGAAGACAACCTTACTTGCCAGCATGACGCGGCTGAGCTCGCCGCCCGACGCAATTCGACGCAGGGGACGCGGCGTCAAGCCGGAACCGCTACGGTATAGCAGCTCGTAGCTCGAAGGACCAAGGGGCGTCCACTCAGCACGGGGAAGATCGCGCGACTCCCAGACGAGCTCGGCGCCACCCATCTCCAGGCGCGCCATCTGACGGCCGACCTCGTGGCAAAAGCGCGGGGCTGCGGTATTCCGCGCGCGCTTAAGTGCCTTGGCGGCGGCAAACAACTCGCGCTCGGCGCTCCCGAGTGCCTCACGCGCCTTTTTGATCTGTTCATCGCCATCATCGACCAGAGACAGCAACTCTTGCGAGCGTTCGCGCATGGCAAAAACATCGTCCATGGTGGGACCCCACTGACGCAACAGGCCCTTGAGGTCGGAATACCGCTCACGCATGCGAGCGAGCTCGCGCGGGTCGAAGGCGACGCCATCACGATAGGCACGAAGCTCGTTCGCGCAATCCTCAAGGGAGATACAGGCATCCGAAAGCGCATCGGCAATATCGCCCAGTTTGCGATCGACGGTAGCCATTCGGGAAAGCTCTGCCACGGCGCTGTTCACGGCATCGAGCGCTCCCCCTTCGGCAGCAAGCGATGCATGGGCATCGTTGGCCGTCGCCACCAAGACCTCGGCGTGCTCCGAGCGCGGCAGCAGCTCCTCGAGTTCCTCGTACTCGCCCGGCTTGGGGTCGACCTCGCCGATGCGCTCGAGGGTAAAGCGCGCCTCCTCGACGCGACTCCCCTGCGCACGCGAGGCCTCCTCGACGCGACGGACCTCCTTGGCAGCCGCACGCGACGCCTTGAAGCAGGCACGGTAACGGTCGAGCGCCTCGAGCGCAGAGCGACCAGCCCAGGCATCAACCATGGCAACATGATGCGCCGGATCGAGCAGACGCTGATGTTCATGCTGGCCGCACAGATCCATCATCACGCCGACGCGCTCGGAAAGCTCGCGCACGCTGGCGATGCGGCCGTCAATCTTGACGCGGCTGCGACCCTCGGCAGAAAGGCTGCGCTGCACGGTAAAGCCCTCCGTGTCGTGCGGGCCGTCGAACAAGCGTGCCTCGACGCTCGCCAGCGCCTCTCCCTCGCGCACGGTCGACGAATCTGCACGCTCGCCCAAAATGAGCTTGAGCGCCGAGAGCAGCGCGGTCTTGCCGGCACCGGTCTCGCCAGTCAAAACCGTTAGGCCCGCACTCGGCACCAGCGTCGCCTCGCGAATGAGTGCAATGTTGGAAACCTGCAGCTCATCGATCATGACGCACTCCGTAGAACACGCGGCTCACGGAGTTATAGAAGCTCTCGGGACCGTAATCGAGAAGCAGCACATCTCCGGGACCGCGACGCACCGCCACGCTCTCAACGGTGCCATCGCAGGTAATAAACTGTCCATCGATAGCGATCGCCGGAACACTCGGACGGTCATCAGACATAAAGATCTCGACGACATCACTCGGCGAGGTCAAAAAAGCGCGAGCCTGAATGGTATGCGGGGCGATGGGCACACAGACCATACCCGTGTAATCGGGGCTGACAATGGGACCGCCGGCGGAAAGCGCATAGCCGGTGGAGCCGGTCGCCGTCGAAACGACGACACCGTCGCCGCGCAGGCGATCGATATGATGGCCGGACACCGTGATGTCAAACTCAACCATATCGGACAGGGGGCCGCGCGTAAGTGCCATATCGTTGAGGGCAAACGTGCGCACGACATCCTTCGTGCCATCGTCGCGCACGGACACGATATCCGCGGCGATGGTGGCGCGGCGGCTCACGTGCAGCTCACCGGACAGAGCATCGCTCACGACCTGCAGAATGTCGCGCTCCTCGGGGCTCGCAGCAGTTAAAAAGCCCAGGTGACCATAGGAAAGACCAAGGATAGGAATCTCGCGATGGTTGAGGATGCGGGCAGCGCGCAGCAACGTACCGTCGCCGCCGAGCGTAATGACCAGATCTGAGCCATCAATATCAGGCGTGCTTTGAATCTTCGATCGCTGGTCGGCAGCCCATGCGACCTCGTAGCCCTGGCGCGAAAGCCAAAGCTCGAGCATCAGGCCGCTCTCGACCGCCTCTTGCTTGTAGTAATTGGGAACCAGAAAGACCTTCATAGCGTTGCAGCTTTCTCGCTCAAAGCCGATACCTGGGATTGCAGCTCATCGTCGGTGCGTTCACCAGGGGCAAACCTTGTGCCGTACAGGAAAAACTCAACGTTGCCCTTAGCGCCATGGATGGGCGACACGCACACGTCAAGCGGGAACAGGCCCTTGGCGGCAAAAAGCTCAATCGCCGCCACGAGCGTATCGCGGCGGACGGCGGGGTCGGTCACGATACCGCGCTCGCCCACCAGCGCAGCCGGCGCCTCAAACTGGGGCTTTACGAGCGTGCAGAACGAACCCGAAGGCTTCAGGCACGCCAGCACCGCATCGATAATGTTCGCGATGCTGGTAAACGAGACATCACAAACAGCCAGGTCGATGGCGCCGGCATAGCCAAGCTCAGGCAGCTGCGTCACGTTGGTGCGCTCATGCAGCGTCACGCGATCGTCCTGACGCAACGACCAATCGAACTGTGCGCGACCCACGTCCACCGAGACAACGGTCGCAGCTCCGCGCTTGAGCAGGCAATCGGTAAAGCCGCCGGTAGAGCAGCCTACGTCCAGGCAGGCAAGGTCCGTGGGGTCGATACAAAACGCATCGAGCGCACCCTCAAGCTTAAGGCCGCCGCGCCCAACGTACGGAATGCGCCCCTTAACGTGCAGCGGCAGGCCCGGCGTCACCTTGAGCCCCGGAGAGGTCAAACGCTCACCGCCGCTCGAAACCAAGCCGGCCATAAGAGTGCGAAGGGCATCCGCGCGATCGGCGCAGATGCCCTGTGAAATCAGTTCGTCATCAAGACGCACGCGTTTCATGAATGCCATCAACCATTCGTATCCGGAGATGCGGCCTAGCTATCCTGGGATTCGTTTGCCGCATCCTCATCGTATTCCTGCTCGAGCTTATCGGCCTCACGCGGCGTCAGCTCAAACTTGTCGACCATATCGACCGCGCGGGAGCCCAGCTCAATCGCTTCGTCAAACAGATCGAGTGAACGCTCCAAGGACGTATCCTTGGAGCGAACGGTAGCGATGATCTGGTCCAGACGGTCCGAGATCTCGTCAAAGTTGCGGACAGAACCCTCTGGCATGGCTACTCCTCGACGGAGTCGGCCTCGACGGCCTCAGCAGCGTCCACATCCTCGGCAAGTACACCGGCGGTAGCCTGAGCGGCAGCGACCTTGGCGGCAGCCTCAGCAGCCTGGGCCTCCTCGCGAGCGCGATCCTCGGCCAGCAGTTCCTGGTACAGGTCCTCGCCCGGCAACTCCTCGCTGCGCGCGATCTTGCCCAGCACGCCGTTGACGAACGACGCGGACTGGTCGGTGCCATAGGCCTTGGCAAGTTCGACGGCCTCGTTGATCACGATAGCGTCCGAGACCTCTTCGTCGGTGAGGAAGCGCATCTCGTAGACGGCGATACGCAGCAGATTGCGGTCGGCGCCGGGCATGCGCATAAGATCCCAGTTCTTGGCGACGGCGCGCAGGGCACAGTCGATGCGATCGATATGCTCGTAGGCACCGCGGCACAGCTCCAGAGCATAGGGGTCGAGGGGGCCCTTCGAGATCAGGAAATCGCCCTCGAGGACGCGCTCGAGCGGACTGTCCGTGGCCTCGGCCTGGAACAGCAGCTGCAGCGCCTGACTGCGGGCAAGCGTACGCCCGCGATAAACCTTAAGGCTCAAAGGTTACTCCTTGGGGAAAACGAGGCCGTCGATGCAAACGTCAACGCGCTCGACCTCAACGCCCACCTGGGCATCGATGGCAGCGACCACGGCAGCGCGAACGGCCTCGGCGAGTTTCTTGAACGGATAGCCAAAGAACACCACAACGCGCACGGTGAGTGCGAGCTTGTCGCCGACGACCTCGGCCTCGACCGCCGGCTCGGAAGCCGGGGCCTTGGACGAGAGCATCATGGAGACAAGGTTGGTGGCAAGGTCCTTGACGCCAACGGAGGCGATGCCCTCGACATCCGACACGGCGCGCGAGACGATGGCGGTCAGAACATCGGGCGAAATGCCGATGCCGTCAATCTTGATTTCCTGGGGCATGAGTCCTCCTAGAAGAGTTGGTTGCTAGACGCGGGAGACGAACTTGCCGTCGCGGGTGTCAACCTTGATGACCTCGCCCTCGTTGAGGTACATGGGGACCTGGATGACGGCGCCGGTGTCGATCGTGGCCGGCTTGGTGGAACCCTGGACGGTGTCGCCCTTAAAGCCCGGGTCAGTCTGGACGATGGTGGTCTCAATGAACATCGGCGGAGTCACGCCCATGAGCTCATCGTCGGCGAAGAGCAGCTGGCAAATGTCGTTCTCGCGCAGCCACTTGGAGTTCTCGCCCACCATGTCCTCGGGAACAGGAACCTGCTCATAGGTCTCATTGTCCATGAAGATGTAGTCGGTGCCATCGTTGTAGAGGTACTGGAACTCACGGGTGGTGAGCATAACGCTCTCGAACTTGGTGCCGGCGTTGCAGGTGTTCTCGACGACGCGGCCGCTCTTGATGTCGCGGGTCTTGTAGCGCACAAACGCGCCGCCCTTGCCGGGCTTGACATGCTGGAACTCGACGATGGTGTAGACCTTGTCCTTAATGCGGAGACCGAGGCCGTTCTTGAAGTCGGCGGTAGAAATGGTAGGCATAGCGACCTTTCTTGTTATGGGCAGAACGCACAAGCGTCCAAATTACATACGAGCGAAATTATACACTTGCAGACGGCGCCTGCAGCGAGCGCATAAAAAGAGAACGCGGGGCGTCCGAATTGCTCCGGAGGCCCCGCCCCAAACTATCTACCGAAGTAGACTAGCAATCGATGACGTGAAGGTCATGCGGCGTCTTGGTGAAGGGCTCGTAGCCGTTCTCGGTGACCACGCCGTAGTCCTCCAGGCGCACGCCGCCCACACCGGGCAGGTACACGCCGGGCTCCATGGTGATAACCGAGCCGACCTCGATGATGTTCTTGCTGCGGTTGAAGTTAGGCAGCTCGTGGATGTCAATGCCCACGCCATGGCCCAGACCATGGTTGTAGTAATCGCCATAGCCGGCATCGCCAATGATCTTCTTGGAAAGCTTGAAAATGCCGTTGCCCTCGACGCCCGGATGAATGGCGGCAACGCACTCCTCGTGCGTACGGCGCACGAGCGCGTACAGGTCGAGCTGCTCCTGGGTAGGCTCGCCCATCACGACGGTGCGCGTCATGTCAGAACGATAATCGCAGTAGCCCGCGCCGTAATCCATGAGGACGAAGTCGCCCTTCTCGATCACGCGGTCGCTCGGAACGGCATGCGGGTTGGCGGTATTGGGGCCGCTCGCCACGATGGAGCCAAAGGCCAAGCTGTCGGCACCGTTGGCGAACATAAAGTTCTCGAGCTCGTTGCGAACCTGCTTCTCGGTCATACCGGGCTTAATATAGCCGAGCATGTGCTGGAAGGCGGCGTCGGTGATCGACTGCGCGTGGCGCATGAGCTCGATCTCCTCGGCGTCCTTGATGGCGCGCATCTTACGGATGTCGTCATGCATCAGCGGCAGCATGCAGGCAACGGAGCGGTCCTCCAGGCCACGCTGAATACCCTGGTAGAAATTGATCTGCATGTCGTCCTCGACAGCGCAGACGCGGCACTTGTTGGCCGCGATCTTGCCGGCGATCCAACCGGGAATGGTGCCCTCGTCCATGTCGTAGACCCAGGGGCTGCCGGCGGGCGTGTTCTCCTCAAAGCTGTTGAGATAGCGCGAGTCGGTATGGAACAGGCACTGGTCGGCCGTAATAAACGCAGCATGCGGGAACTCGAAGGTGTAATCGAAGACGCCCTTGACGCCCGTAAGCCAACGAAGGTTGGCCTCGTCGCGCACCACGATAGCGTCGTAGCCACGCTCAACCATCAGGGCACGGACACGCTCGATACGACCGGCAGGACCGGCAGCAAACTCAGACATGCAGATTCCTTTCTTGTTGTCTCTATAAAGACGGAACGGGTCTCAACCGAACGACGGAATCGCGCGCGATTCGCAACCGATTGGAAACCCGCCCCTCAACATGATACGAAAGACGATGTATGTCAATAAATCCTAGAGAAGTTCTTTGCGAGAAGCCAAGTAGGCGTGAGCATGGCGGTCGAGGACCTCGTCCTCAACGCTCGTTAGACGAATGGCGCCGAGTGCCGCGGGCAGCGGCAACATACTACGGTTCGAGCGGTCAAACTGCTGCCTGCGGAACTCCTCGATATATGAGGCAGGCTCCAGATCGAAGGCAAGCTCCTCGATACCAAAGTCCTCCAGGCAGTCATCGACCTCAAAGACGTAATCGATATCAAAGTCGCAGGCATCATGTGCTAAGCGCGCCTCAAAGCGCATGCCCTCAGACAGCAGCTGGTAGGCAGGAACCTGCGCCGCGGCTTTACCCAGGCAGGCGCGCAGGGTACGCTCCCCCATCTTGCCAAAATCGAGCGCATGGCGGGCGCTCGGGTTCGTGGCCATCAGTACGTCCTTACGGGCAGTCTGAGACCACTGAACGGCATTGACGAGCGCGACCTCCTCGCCCGCGAGAATCTCGGGGACGGTCTCAGTAAACTGATTCCAGCGGGACTTGCTGCTCGAAAGCATGGTGCCAACAAGTACCGCATAGCCGAGCTTGAGGTCCTCGGGGTCCGCCTCGCGAACAAGGTCGAGGTCGCACACGACCAAGCCCGGCTCGGGACGGAACGCGATAGCGGGAAGCGCATTCGTCGACGAGGCGACAAGCGGCTTCATGGTCGTCGCAACCGTGAGCATGGCGTCGAACGTCGTCGGCAGCAAGGCGCACTCGGTGCGACCGCACCACTGATTGGCACACCAACAAACGACCGAGCAGGTCGCCGTGTCACCGACAGCGACAACGAGATCGTCGCAGGTAATGCCGTTAGCCGACAGGGCGCCAAAGACGGTATCGGCATCGGCCAGCGTAGCACCGGCAGGAGAAACCTCGAGGACGAGCAGCGACACGGCAAAACCGGCGTCGACCAGCGCATGCTCGACGACCTCGCCAAAACGCTCGGATGTAGCGTCGTTCCAAACCACCATCGCGCGCTTAGGCTTGCCCACGGCCGAGGCAAACATGCGCGACAGCTCCTCGAACGCGCCCAATCCAACGCGGACATCGACACTGCGGTTTTGGAAATTGATAAGTTGACGGCGAATCATAGCAGTCCACGCTCCAAAAGCATCTCGGCACAAAGGTAGGAAACGTCCTCGAAGGACTTGTTGCGAATATCAAGGGTAATATCGGCGGCCTGGCGATACAGCGGACGGCGATGCTCAAACAGGCGCGCAGCGTGCTCGGGCGAGCGGAAATCGGGCCGGGTATCGGAGCGGCGAATCTGGCGCAACGAGTCCTCAAAGTCGCCTTCGAGGTACACGCATATACCCATCTCATGCATCAGCTCAATGTTCACCGGCGTCTCGACGATGCCACCCCCGCACGACACCAGCAGGCTGCGCTCGCTTTGAAGCGAACGGAGTGCCGAGGTCTCAAGCTCGCGAAAACGATCCTCGCCCTCGGTCTCAAATATCTCGGTCACCGACTTGCCACATCGACGCACAACCATACGATCGGTATCGATAAAACGCCGCTTGAACATAGTGCCGACGTTGCGCGCGAGCGTCGATTTGCCCGCGCCCAAAAAGCCGATAAAGAAGATATGGTCGCAGCCGTGTTTGATGTGCTGAGACATGGCGAAACCTATTCCTCGCAGGGAAGGTCGCGCAGGGCCCGGCGCTCAAAGATACGGAAGATTTGCGTATACCACAGGTCCTGCGTGGCCTGCGGCTTGACCAGAATAGTGTCAACACCGGCAAAATTACCGCTCCACACGTCTGTGTACAGCTGATCGCCGATCAGCACCGCCTCGTCTGCCGTGGCGCCGAGGCGCTTAAGACCCGCCTTCAAGGCAAACGGGGCGGGCTTCATGGCGTGGCTGATGGCCTCGAGTCCCAGCTCGCGTGCAGAGCTCATGACCTGATCGCGATGCCAGTTGTTGGACACCATGCACAGCTTAAAGCCTTTGGCGCGGGCGGCGTCGAGCCAAGCGGAAACCGCGGCGGGAACCTGCTCGGTGTCGCGCGGCACCAGGGTGTTATCGCGATCGAGCAAGATGGCGCGCTTGCCATCGGCCCACAGGGTATCAAGGTCGATGCGGTCGACCGAGGCAACGTATCGTTTGGGGCTAAAAATCCTCATGCTAATTCCAAGACTGTTGATGCTCTTCGTAGGTTTGCGAGAAATACTCCTCGTCCTGTGTAATGTAGAAATACAGGTCATCGGAGTCGGTCGGCTCAAGGGTAGCCTTGAGCGCCTCGAGCGACGGAGAGCAGATGGGCGTGGGCGGCAGGCCCTCGTGCTTATAGGTGTTATACGGGCTATCGCTCTGCAGGTCGTCGGCGGTAACCTCGCCGCCGGTGACATACATCATGGTCGCATCGCTGTTGAGATAACGCAGACCGTCGAGCTTGCCGGCAAGGCGGTTGTAAAAAACCGAGGCCACGTGCGCACGTTGGTCGGCGTTGAGGCCCTCGCGCTCAACAATAGAGGCCAAGTTGACGATGTCGTAGTCGGACATCTCCACACCGTAGCGTTCCTTGATCTTGGCCTCGCAGCTCGCAAAGTCAAGCGACTTGTACTCGGTCTTAAACTGATCGAGCATGGCGCGAATCACATCATCGGCCGTCGGCGAATCACCCAACGAATAGGTCTTGGGGAACAAGAAACCCTCGAGCGAATCGTTGGCGGCGCCCTTAAGGAAGCTATAGTCGTCCACGTAGTTAGAGGCCTTGGCCTGATTGAGGAAGTCTTCCTTAGAGATGCTGTCGTAGGCCTGGGCCACACGGTCCGCGACTTGATCGACCGTCAGGCCCTCAGGGATAGTCAGCGCATTGGAGCCCGCGTTGGGGCCTTCCATGAGCTGCTGGACGACCTTGGTCGCATCCATGAGCGTGGAGAACGAGTAGGTGCCAGGCTTAAGCGACATATCGGCGTTGAGCTTTTTCACCGCCGCGTAGTAATCCTTAGGATTTTCGACGATATGGTTCTCGGAGAGAATCGAGGCGATCGTATCGCCCGAAGCACCGTCGGGAATGGTCACCGTAACCTGCTGACCAGCCGTGACCTTCGTATCCTCACCGGTAAAGAAGCCCTTGACGGCAGGCACGACAAAGAAAGCGATCGCAGCAAGCGCGAGCACCGCCACCACAACGCCGATGATCATGGGAACCGGAGAACTCTTCTTTTGGACACCGCGACGAGCATGCGTGTTGTAGCTCGAGCGGGTCGCCGGAGCAACGCCATGCGAGCCGCGAGCGTGATGCGAATGCGATTGGGGGGCCTGCGTTCTCTGGGTAGGTGCCTGCTGCTTAAAGCGAATACCGCCTGCGGGCTGAGCCGAACGAGCAGTGGGCTGCTGAGCCGCGTGAGAAGCCGGATGCTGAACCGAACGAGCAGAAGGCTGCTGACCCGTCCGTTGAACAGGTTGGGCCGAACGAGAGGAGGACTGCACCGGACGCGCGGCAGACTGAGCTGCGCGCTGGGTCGGCTGTGCCGGACGCTGGCCAGGCTGGGCAGGGCGCGGCGTAGGCTGCCCATAGCGATTCTGCTGGCGCGGATCGGAAGCGCTAGGCATGCGAAACCTCCTCGTTTTTACGATCGAGCCATGTCTGCAAGAACAGGCTGGCGGCGATCATGTCAATCTTGCCCCTCATCTGCTTTTCGTTGAGCCCCTGCTCGCGCAGGATTCTCTTGGCCTCCTGCGAGGACAGACGCTCGTCCTCAAACTCCAGCGGAAGCTCGAGCTCGTCGGCAATCTTTTGGGCCACGGCGGCGACGCGCTCGGCCTGGGGACCGGGCTCACCGGCCATGGTCAAGGGACGTCCGCTTACCAGGATATCGGGCTCATAGACCTCAACCAGGTAACTGAACGTCTTGGCCATGCCAGTGACCTCGGCAGCCGGAAGCACCTTGACAGGCATTGCCATCTTGCCATCACGGCTCGAGACGGCAATTCCAATCCTGGTCTCCCCTATGTCCAGTGCGAGCGCGACCACAGCGACTACTTATGTTCTTAGGCGCCAAGCGCGGTCTTGGCGGCCGCGAGGGCATCGGCGATACCGGCGGCGTTCTTGCCACCGGCCTGGGCCATGTTGGGACGACCGCCACCGCGACCGTCAACCAGGCCCGCGATCTGCTTGATCACGTTACCGGCGTGGAAACCGGCCTTCACGGCGTCATCGGAGCCGGCGGCGAGCAGAGCCGGGGTGCCCTTCTCGGTCACGCTGGCAACGACGCAGGCGACGGGGCCGGCAACCTTCTGGTGCACGGTATCCCAGACGTTTCGCAGGTCAGCAGCCTCAAGGCCCTGGAGCTCAGCGACGACGAGCTTGTAGCCGTCGAGCTCGACGGCGCCCTCGATGGCGCTGGAGATAGCATCGGAGGAGCCACCGGTCAGCGCCTTCTTAAGCTTATTGGACGTCTCGCGCAGCTCAGCCTGCAGGTTTTCCACGCGGGCGGGAACCTCATCCACACGGCACTTGAGCGCAGCAGCGGCGGCGTCGACGAGCGCCAGACGGTCGGCCATGTAGTCGAGAGCACCCTTGGAGGTCACGGCCTCGATACGGCGGACGTTCGAGCCCGTGGAGGACTCGGAGATGATCTTGAACAGGCCGATCTCGGCGGTGTTGGCGGCATGGGTGCCACCGCAAAGCTCACGGGAGAACGGCTGGTCCTCGGCGCCCACGGAGACAACGCGGACGACGTCGCCATACTTCTCGCCAAACAGGGCGACAGCACCGGCGGCCTTGGCCTCGTCGATGCCCATGACGCGGGTCACGACCGGCTTGGAGGCGAAGATCTGCTGGTTGACCAGGTCCTCGACAGCCTTGAGCTGCTCGGAGGACAGGGCCTCGAAGTGCGTGAAGTCAAAGCGCAGGTGCTCGGGCGTCACCAGCGAGCCAGCCTGGGAGACATGCTCGCCCAGGACCTGCTTAAGCGCGGCGTCGAGCAGGTGCGTGGCGGTGTGGTTGCGACGCAGGAAGCCACGGCGCTCGGCGTCGAGCGCGGCGGTCACGGTAGTACCGACGGTCAGCGTACCCTCGGTGACGTGGGCGACGTGAGCATACAGGCCGTTGTGGTTCTTGGTATCGGAAACGGTCAGCGCAACGCCCTCGGCGGAAAGCTCACCGGCGTCACCCTGCTGGCCGCCCATCTCGGCATAGAACGGAGTGTGGTCGAGCACGACCTCGACATCCTCGCCCGCGGCAGCGGACTCAACGGACTCACCGTTGCGAACGATAGCGACAACCTTGGCGCCCTCCATGACGTCGTTGTCATAGCCGTCGAACTCGGTCGCAGCGACCTTGTCCGAAAGCTCGACCCACACGTCATTGAAGCTGCCCCAGGCATCGCCCTTGGCGTTGGCGCGGGCGCGGGCCTTCTGGTCCTCCATGCAAGCGGTGAAGCCATCCATATCGACGTCGTGCCCAGCGGTACCAGCAATCTCGACGGTCAGGTCGATGGGGAAACCAAAGGTGTCGTGAAGCTTAAAGGCAACATCGCCCGGAAGGACAGCGCCGTCGGCGAGCGCGGCCAGGGCCTCGTCCAGGTAAACGCGGCCGTTGTCGAGCGTCGTTGAGAAACGCTCCTCCTCGGAGGCGACGATGCCCTTAACGAGCGCGACGTTCTTGAGCAGCTCGGGATAGGCCTCGCCCATCTGGGCGTTGACCTCGTCGATAAACTTGGTCAGGAAGGCGCCCTCGATGCCCAGCAGGCGACCGTGGAACACGGCACGGCGGAGCAGGCGGCGAAGGACGTACTCGCGACCCTCGTTACCGGGCAGGATGCCGTCGGAGATCATAAAGTCGACGGCACGGGAGTGGTCGGCGATGATGCGCAGGGAGCGGCTAGCACCGGAGTAATCGTCGGCGTCATAGGTCTTGCCGCTGATCTTCTCGCCCAGCTTGATGAGGTGCTGCATCAGATCGCCGTCGTAATTAGCGGTCTTGTGCTGCATGATGGCGGCCATGCGCTCCAGGCCCATGCCCGTATCGAGGTTACGGTGCGGCAGCTCCGGCATGGAGCCGTCCTCCTGGCGGTCGTACTGGGTAAACACGAGGTTCCAGAACTCCAGGAAGCGGTCGCAGTCGCAGCCGGGCTTGCAGTCGGGGCTGCCGCAGCCGACCTCCTCGCCCATGTCAAAGTAGATCTCGGAGCAGGGGCCGCAGGGGCCGGTAGGGCCGGCGGCCCAGAAGTTGTCGTCCTCGCCCAGGCGGGAGATGTGGTCCTCGGCAACGCCCAGAGAACGCCACACGTCGTGGGTCTCGTCGTCCTCGGTAAAGACGGTAAAGTACAGGCGATCGAGCGGCAGCTTGAACTCCTTGGTGATGAGCTCAAAGGCCCAAGCGCAGGCCTGCTGCTTAGAGACGCCGCCAAAGGAGAAGTCGCCAAGCATCTCGAAGAAGGACAGGTGACGGCCGTCCTCGCCGATGCAGTCGATGTCGTTGGTGCGGACGCACTTCTGGCAGGAGATCGCGCCGATCTCCTTCATGGTCTTCTTGCCCTGGTAGTACTCCTTAAACTGGTTCATGCCGGCGTTGGCAAGTAGCAGCGAAGGGTCGTCGGGAACAAGAGACGAAGAAGGATAGAGCTTAAGACCGCGCTCCTCAAAGAAGTTGAGGAACTTGGAGCGGATCTCGGCCGTAGTCATTGACGGGTAGTCAGCACTCATAGAGGGAATCTCCTCGGTTTCACATCGAAACAGTTCAAACGTAACGATATTACCATCCCACCGCGCCTGTGCAAAAAAGAGGGCCGCCAAACAGCGACCCTCCAGCGAATTTGCACGTTATTGCCTATGAACTTGAACTTGAAATGACCTACTGCTCATCATCATCGTCCATGGAGCCATCGATGCCGGTTTTGGTATCGTCCGTGCTGGAATCGTCGTCCTTGGCGAAGGGGTTCTTGAAGAAGCCCGTCGCATCGGGCTGCAGGCCCGAAAGCTTAATCCAGGGATTCTCGAGCTCGGGCTTGGGCATGGCCTTGGCCTCGGGCGCAGTCTCGTTGCCGATGAGTTCGGACTCGTAGATGAAGGTGTCGTCGCCGAGCGCGTCGTAGGCGGCGACCGGGTTGCCATCGGCATCGCGGTACGGCGTGCCCTTAAACACGGCGCCGTCATAGGCCACAAGCTGTCGGCCGGTCTCATTCTCGAAGTAGTACACGAAGATACCCTTGAGGGCCGCACACAGCGGGATGGCAATAATCATGCCGATGGGGCCCATGAGTGCCGAGCCAATAACGAGCGCCGTGAGGCTCATGATGGGATGCACCTGCACCGAGCTCTGCATGACCTTAGGCGAAATCACGTTATCAGTGACGTTTTGCGCGACCATCGTCACGATGAGCGTCCACAACGCCAACATGGGGCTGAACATGAAACCGAGCACTGTGGCGATTGCCGCGCTCACCCAGGGGCCGACGACCGGAACCAAATGCATGATGCCGGTAAAGATAGCCATGAGCGCCGCATACGGATGGCCGATAATCATAAAACCAATAAAGGCGAGGAAACCACCGCAGATGGACGTCACGACCATACCGCGCATGTAGCCGCCGACAGAGCGAGAAAGGATGGCGACCATAAAGCGGTACGAAGTCTCCTTCTCCTGACCGATGATGGTGCAAATCTCGTGGTGCATGCGAGGATAATCGCAGGCCATCCAGTAGGCAAGCACCAGACCAAGGAAGATCACGAACAACTGCGAGGCCGTATTGGTGATGAGCGGGAACACACCGCGGCCAAGCTCGGCAGCGATCTGAGACACATACTTCGATGCCACGGTAACCAGCGACGAAAGATTATCGTCCAAATACTCCATGAGCGGCGTGTTGTTGAGCGTCTTGACATGCGAGACCATCTCGTTGAGGTCGCCACCCGCAACACGAAGCTGCTCGGGCAGGCGGCTCAGGACTTCCATGATCTGACCAAAAAGAATCGGCGACAAGATGCAAACAACACCGACGAGCACGGCAACAACAACAATAAGCGCTATAAGCGAACCGATGCCGCGATTCACGCCATGATGCTCGAGCCAGTTGGTGATCGGGGACATCACAAAAGCAATGATGGAACCAACAGCGAGAAACTCGATAACCGGTGCCAGGATGCCCATAAGGTTAAAGATGACGGCAGCGATGACAATGCAGCCGACAACAGCCCAAATGCGAAGCGTCAGAATGCGGGTATCGCGCAGCGTGCGGTCTGTTTGTTGGGGGTGCTCACTCATGAACGAATCATCACTCCGTCGGGGTCAATCTTATCCTGAATCTTCTTGAGGGTGCGGCGCAACAAGCGCGAGACCTGCACCTGCGAGATGCCCAGCTTCTTGGCGATCTCGATCTGGGTCATGCCCTTTACAAAGCGCAGCTCGATGACTTCGCGCTCGCGCGGCGAGAAATCGCGAATGGCTTCTTCGATTACCAGGCGGTCATCGGTAAAGTCAAGCTCGTTGTCGTCGTCGGCGTAGCGGTCGAGAATCGAGGGCGCATCGTCGGAATCGGACGCACCAGGAGCCTCAATGGGCACCGAGGTATAGGCCGAAGACGATTCCATAGCCTCCAGGACCTCGTCGACGGTCACGTCCAGGTACTCAGCGATTTCTTCGACCTTGGGCGAGCGCTGCAACTCGTTGGTAAGCTTGTCGGTAGCCTGGTTAACCTTGGCAGAAAGCTCCTGCAGGCGACGAGGCACGCGCACGCTCCAGCCCTTGTCACGGAAGTGACGCTTGATCTCGCCCAAGATGGTGGGCGTGGCAAACGTGGTAAACTCGAGCCCGCGCTCAGGGTCAAAGCGGTCGATCGCCTTGAGCAGGCCCAAATAGCCAACCTGCATCAGGTCGTCGAGCGGCTCGCCGCGATTCTTAAATTTGTTGGCAAGAAACCTTACCAGGTTCATATGGGACATGACGAGCTGCTCGCGGGCTTCCGGATCACCGGTCTCCTTATAACGACGAAATAGCTCGCGGGTTTTCTCCTTGTCCCAAGCGGCCTTGCCGCTCCGGGAACGTTCGGTCATATTAGATATCCGCCTTGAGGTCGAGGGAAAGCGTTAAGGGCGCCGCAGTCTTTTCGTAGGAATC
This sequence comes from uncultured Collinsella sp., assembly GCA_902466735.1. Taxonomy (GTDB): domain Bacteria; phylum Actinomycetota; class Coriobacteriia; order Coriobacteriales; family Coriobacteriaceae; genus Collinsella. The sequence continues at coordinate 23,156 of CABQSB010000021.1, read as the reverse complement.
GCACACGCTCGCGAGGATGAGCTCGGCATACACCGCAGCCTGGTCGTTTTCATCAACCGTAGCCTGGTCTCCAAAGGTAATAGTCATGCCAACGTGAGTCTCATCGACATCGAATTTGATGGTGATGTCGTCGCAGTCGACCGCGGTGCACCCAAAGATGAAAGCCTCCTCGGCAGCCATGCGGATGTCCTCGATGCGATCGACAGACATGGAGCACAGGGCACCAACGTTGGCCGCCGTCATGCGCACAAGTCGAGCGAGACGCGGGTCGCCGGCAACGGTCAGCGTGATGGGGCAGGTTGCTTCGCTACTCATCGCAGGACTCCTCAGAGGACTCGGCGGGCGTATAGGTGTAATACTGAGCCGGCTTGCCAACATGCTTATGGCAATCATCGTCGCCCGCGGCGGCCTCGTCCCCGGCTTCGCCAATCAAGACGCGCTCGGTCGGCTGCTCGGCTTCGGCGGCAGCGGAAAGCTTGCGCTCGGCGTCGGCCGCGGGAGCCTTCACCTTGTTAATGAGTTTCTGCACGGCACCTGCCGCGGAATCAGTTACACTCGACACAGCATTGCTGGCCTCGGCCATGCTGCCCGTAACCTCGGAAATGTCGCGAACCACGGCCTCAACTTCTACGAGATTGGAGGTAAGGGCGTCGACGGCGGTCTTGCTCGACTTAAGCAGCGGCTCCATCTGGGCAAGTGCCGGCGTAAGCTCGTCGACAGCACCGTCGAGTTTTGCCACCACCGGCTGCGCCTCGGCGATGGTGTTGTTGAGGTCGTTCACGGTCTTATCGAGCGAATCGACAACGTTGCGGGTCTTGCGCAGGGTAAGCGCGAGCTCAACGATAGCCCACACGCCGGCAACGGCGAGCAGCAGCAAGGCGATTTGAATGGGACTCATACAAGCCTCCCAAAGGAATCGAAATACAGACGCTTTCCATGGTACCCCAAAGGGGACCGAACATGCCAAGAGCAGCAACGTGGGACAAAATTATCAGCAGCTACTTCGGTGCATTCCCGCTACGGTCACGTTCGCTTTGTTCTACGCGCCATTCTTCCCAACCACGGCCGGCAGGCCGCCAAAATGCACCGCGTTCTAAGCCTTCGGGCAAATAGCGCTGGTCGACCCAGCCTTCGGGATAATCGTGCGGATACTTATACACACCGTATTCATCGCTGCCCGGGCGATGGCGATCGCGCAGATAACTCGGCACCTCGCGAAGCCCACTAGAGTGGATATCGGCAAGCGCCGCATCGATCGAAGCCTCACACGCGTTGGATTTAGGCGCCAAGCACACATAGAGTGCAGCCTGAGCCAGGTTAATACGGCACTCGGGATAGCCAATGACCTCGGCAGACTTAAACGCGGCATGCGCCACCAAAAGCGCCTGCGGATCGGCGTTGCCAACGTCCTCAGAAGCCTGAATCATAATACGGCGAGCGATAAACTTGGGATCCTCCCCCGCATCAATCATGCGCGCGAGCCAATAGATCGTAGCATCGGGGTCGCTACCGCGCATAGACTTAATAAACGCACTGATAATGTCGTAGTGCATGTCGCCGTTTTTGTCGTACGAAAAGCCACGACGCGGGTTGGCAATCTTTACGTCATCCACGGTGAAGGGATAGCGCTCCCCCGCCGCCGGCGCTGGCGTTCCCTCCGTATCGGGACGCGTGACGGCAATCTCGCTCGCCAGCTCAAGTGTCGTCAGGGCCGAGCGTGCATCACCCGCAGCCAGCGTACAAATGGTCTTGACCGTATCCTCATCGGCCGAGAACTTACCGTTCAGGCCCTGAGGTGCCTCGAGCGCACGCTCGATAAGCATGGCGATATCCTCGTCCTTTAAATGCTCAAGCTCCACGACTCGACCACGTGAGAGCAGCGCCGAGTTGACCTCGAAGTACGGATTCTCCGTCGTAGCGCCAATCATAATGACGGTACGGTTCTCAACTGCATGCAGCAGGGCATCCTGCTGCGACTTAGAGAAGCGGTGAATCTCATCGATGAATAGAATGGTGCGGCGGTCGTAAGTATTCAGGCGCGTCTTGGCCTCGTCAATCACGCGGCGCAAGTCCTTTACGGTGCCCGTCACGGCGCTGACCTCGACAAACTCGCTCTTGGTATGGTTGGCGATAATGTGGGCCAGCGTCGTCTTGCCCGTGCCAGCCGGGCCGTACAGAATCACGCTCGACAGCACGTCATGCTCAATCGCGGCGCGCAGCCACGAGCCCTTACCGACGGCCTTTTGCTGGCCCACATACTCGTCGAGCGAATTGGGGCGCATACGCACCGCAAGCGGGGCATTCTGAAAAGAGCGCTCGCGCGTCGAAGCAGAAAAAAGATCGTCCATAGCCATCCCGTGCATCAATCAAAATCGTTGTTGACCAACAGTATACCGAAAGGATACGAACTACCGTTCGTTAATATAGGTGCGGTGCGGAAACTTTAGACCTGGGAACAATTTGCTCGTCAGCTCGCAGAAATAACCATCCGTCATGCTTGCGATGTAATCGACGACAGTCTGATCCTTGTCGTCCTGCCAAGCATAGATGCGGCCATAATAGGAAAGCTGCTGCTCAATACGCGAAATGTGGTGCTTAAAGATGTAGGAGGACTCGTCACCCTCGTTTATATCCTGCAGGCAACGGTCGTAGAGCTTTTCGAACGCCTCACGCAGCTCCTCCTCGGAATCGCCTTCGATACCGCCCTTGCTATAGATCTTCTCGTAGTTCTCGCGCTTGGCTCGGCGGATCTCCTCAAACAGGTCCTCGCTCATCTCGATACGCGGTTTGCCGTAGCTATGCTCAACGATATCGATGGAAGCGTGCGTGAGAATCCAGCTGTTATAGGCGCCGCCCCGACCATCGTCAAAAGCGTCGGGCGACAGCAGGCCCGCGGCAATGGCGTCCTGACGATCACGACCGACGTAGGCGAGGATATCCGAGATACGCACCACACAGCCCTCGAGCGTCATGGGACGCAGGTGCTCAATCGCGCTATAGCCTGTGGCAATGCATTCCTCGACGGTTCGGTCGAACTGGTCAAAGGAACCCATGTCCGAAAGCTCAAAAACACGCTGTTCGTACTCGCCGTTGTGGCATAGCACGCCGTCGAGCGTCTGGAGCGACACGTTGCGGCCATACAGGGCGTCGAGCACGCGGACCGACTGAACGTTATGGAAAAAGTAGCGACCCGTGCGCTCATGATAGATATCGTTGAGAAAACGCTCACCGGCATGGCCGAAAGGCGTGTGGCCCAAGTCGTGGCCCAGGCCAATCGCCTCGATCAGATCGCAATTGAGCCCCAGGGCGCGACCGATATCGCGCGCAATGCGGGAGACAAGCTGCACGTGCAAACCGCGGCGTGACAGATCGTCATTGCTACGGAAGCTAAAGACCTGCGTTTTGCCTGCATAACGGGTGTACGCCGGAAGATGAAGTATCTTTTCGGTATCGCGCATAAACGCCGGACGCATAAGCGTGCCTTTGTCGGCGGCGCGATCAATACGACGAATGACCTGATCGTCGTTGCAACGATACGGGTTAACATAGCCCGAAGCACGATCGGTGGCAATGCGCTCGAAAAGTTCGGGCGACAACGCCGAGGGAATACGGTCCATGCGCGCCTTAATGACGGCCGATTCTTGATTAGTTGCCATGGCATGCTCCTTAAGAAGGATGCGCAATCGGTTACAATGTGCAGCCCACGACCTCGATTATGGCAAAAATCGGCACCAAAAACGGGAGCAATGGCAGGGAGCGCGATTTTGTGATGAGGCAGGAGAAGGCAAGGACCAGGAGCGCGGCGGCAAATGCCACGATGCCACCCATAGGGTCGAGCGTGCAAAGCGCGAAGAGTGCCTTGGCATCTCCCATGCCGATGCCCGGGATTTGGCGAAGACGACGCCAGAGGGACTCAGTCAGAACGAGGGCAAGATACACGATGACGGCAAGACCTGCGTGGTCAAGCGTTGTGTTCAAACCGAGGTCGAGCCAAACGCCCGCAAACGCCGCCACGGCGCACGCGCCAGCAAGCTCATTGGGAAACCGCCGCTCACGGGCATCAACCACCGCACCGGCAAAGACGCAGATCCAAAATGGGATGTAGAACATCGTGCACCTCCATGAGCAGCTGCTCAAAAGCAAAAACCACCACAAAGGCGTCTGTCCCTTTGTGGTGGTTTTGGTTGTGTTTATTTGGCGCCTTGCATGACCTCGTCGAGGGTAACGTTTACGGCATGCTGGGTAGGAACCCAGTCGACCTTCAGGAACAGCGCGGCAACCGTGATGGGGATATAGCTGAACATAAAGATCGGGAAGGTAAACAGGTTGGTCACCAGGCGCCACTTTTGCGCACAATGAATGTGCTTGTACTCGAAGATGGTCGTAAGTAGAGCCAGGATAAAGAAGGTCTGGTACATCATCACGAACGTCATGATAAGCGAGGCGGCACAAGCCTGCATCTCGACCTCGGTAGCCAAGAAACCATGCGAAAGGCCACCCACGATCAGGAACGTCGCATTGGCGAGCATGGAGATCAGGGACAGCAGCATGCCCGGAGCAATCGTCATAAACATGTCGTAGGCGGCAAAGCGGTGATAACGGAAGGTCGACTTGACCAGATGCTTACCGTAGGTAAAGAACACCTGGTAGAAGCCCTTGGTCCAGCGCATACGCTGCTTCCAGGACGCCTTAAACGTCACGGGTTGCTCGTCAAAAAACTCCGCCGGCGCATAGCCAATACGAATGCCGTGAATAGCGCAGAACGTGGTGAACTGAATATCCTCGGTCAGCGTATGGAACTGCCAGCCGTGCATGCCCTCAATAACGCTAGCCGAGATAAGGTAGCCCGAACCCGATACGGCGCAGGACGTCTTGCAGATGTTGCGCGCGTTGTTGAGAAAACGCGCCTCGCGCAGATACCAAGTGGCATTCGCTGCCGAGATCCACGAGCTTCCGAAGTTCTTGGAGTTACGATAGCTCGTGACCACATGGAAGCCCTGGTCAAAGGCATCATTCATCTTGGACACGTAATCGCGAGCGATAACATTATCGGCATCGAAGATAAAGTAACCTTCAAAGGTGTCGGGATACTCGTTAAGGATACGGTCGAAACCAAAGTCCATGACCCAGCTCTTGCCTTTACGGGCCAGGTCGTTTCGCTCGTACACGACAGCGCCCGCCTCGCGCGCGAGCTGCGCGGTGTTATCGGTGCAGGCATCGGCGACCACGAAGACCTCGATGAGCTCGGACGGATAATCCTGGTCCTTGATGGAGCGAACGAGGTTGGCGATCACGGCCTCCTCGTTATGCGCCGCGATAAAGAAGGCATACCGGTGGAGTTTTTTGGCCTTGGGAGGCGCGACCTCGCCGCGGAGAGCACCGATGACAAAGAAGACCACCTGGTACAAGAAGCAGACCGTGAGCAGCGTGACGACAATCTGGTTGAAGATCACGATGGGTGTGTTGGTTTGTAAAAAGGCGAGCATGCAGGCTCCCAGGAACGTGTTACGTAAACAACCGTATATCTTACCGCAGGCTTACCGAGTTCAAGAAACCACCTAATACTGGCTAGGCTTCGAGCAGACCGAGCTGCGGTACGATTTCGTCGCCGGCAGCAGTGCGACCAAGCGAACGCGGGGCTAAGTCGTCGAGGACGGCGGCGAGATCCCACGGCAGCTCGTCGCGGCACTCAATGCGCTCTCCCGTCACGGGATGATCGAACGCCACGCGCCAGGAATGGAGGAATTGCCTGGTCAGACCCTGATCGGCACGCGCATCGCACTTACCGTAGAGCGGATCGCCCACGCAGGCGTGGTTGATATGGCGCATGTGCACGCGAATCTGATGCGTGCGACCGGTAAACAGGTGACACTCAACGAGCGTGTAGCCGTCATCAAAGCGCGTGGAATCAAAGCGCTCAAGGACCTTAAAGGTCGTGATGGCCTGGCGCGCAAAAGGATCATCGGAAACCGCCATCTTGACACGGTCACGTGTAGAACGGGCAATGCCGGTGTTAATGGTGCCCTCATCCATGGCGATATGACCGTGAACGAGCGTAATGTAGCGGCGGTCGAGCGTGCGCGTACGGATAAGATTTTGGAGCGCGCGCTGGGTGTCGTCGTCCTTTGCCGCAAGCATAAGACCCGAGGTATCGCGATCCAAACGATGTACGATACCGGGGCGGTCCTCGCCCTGCACGGTGCCCAGATGGTCGATACCGCAGTGATAGACCAGCGCATTCGCGAGCGTACCGCTCTCATGACCATGCGCAGGATGGCACACCAGGCCGCGCTGCTTGGAGAGCACGATGAGGTAGTCGTCCTCATAGCGAATGTCGAGCGGGATGGCCTCGGGAATCACGTCGGTGGGATCGTGCGGCTCGGGCAAATCAACCGAAATACGGTCACCGGCTCGCACGGCGTACTTTTTGGACAGGCAGGTCTCGCCATTGACTACTACGGCCCCGCCCTCAATCAGATGCGCACAGGCAGAGCGCGTGGGGCAGCCGTCGTTGGCGCCCAGATAGGCGTCGAGACGCTGGCCAGCGGCATCGTCGGCAACAAGGATATGGATGTCGGCCATTAACGCTCATTCCTTTCGCGAATCTTGCGGGCACGCTCCCCACGTTGTTTAGCCTTGCGCTTGGCGCGGGCCTCGTCACGGGCGTTAAGCTCGGCGGTCGCATCGACCTCACGGGCCGCGGGGCTCAAGAACATGTAACCGAAGAGGGCGAGCACGACGCCCACGGTAATGCCAATATCGGCCACATTGAAGACGGGGAAGTCGATGAAGGTGGTGGCAATAAAATCGGTCACGAAACCAAAGCCCAAACGATCGATAGCATTGCCGATAGCACCGCCCGCAACCATCGCCATGCCCACAACCTCAAGATGGGCGAGCTGAGGTGCACGAACGAGGTACACGGCAATAGCGATAATGACCGCCAACGCCAGCACGGCAAACGCAATGCCATGCCCCTCGCCCATGCTAAAGGCAGCACCGATATTGCGGACAAACATAAAGTCGATAACACCGGGGATGACGGTCACATGCAAGGCGTCGCCCACGGCACGAACCGCAAGCTTGGTCAGCTGGTCAACAAGCAGCACAACGAGCGCCACCCCACCAGCAACACCCAACCGCCAACGCAAAGGCGGCGTCATATCCGCACCACGACCCAAAGAAATCCCCTACCCTCAGATAATCAAATTCCGTTTAACGCAAATAACCATCTTATATTGCCACACGCAGAGCGCACGACACATTCGCTAACGTCAGATAAATAACCAGCATAAAAGAAAGCGGCATTCCGGATAACGGAATGCCGCTTTTCTTCAGCGGAGCAAATGGACCGAAGGCGCCTAAATTCTCCCTATAAATAAAATGCCGAGTTACCGTGCCTTAAAGGGCATTCGCGCAGCGCTTGCAAATGTGAGCGTGGCCGTTGTACTCGCCGACGGTGGTGCGGTAGTTCCAGCAACGGTCGCAGCACTCGCCCTCGGCAGCATCGATGGCAACAGAAAGCTCCTCGCCCTGGGTAAGCTCAACATCGGAGACGATGTAGAACTCGGCCAGGTCGACGGCCTTGTCGCCGGTCAGCAGCGCATACATTTCGGCGGGAACGACCGCCTTGACGCGAACCTGCTGGCTCTTGGTGAAGGTGCCGGCGGAGCGGGCATCCTCAAGGGCCTTGGTCACGACGCTACGGAGCTCGAGTGAAGCCTCGAGCACGCCCTCAAACTCGTTGGCCTCGTCGACCGTGATGGGCGACTTGTACCAATCGAGCAGCGCGGCGTACTTCTGGTGATCGACGCAGCCGGCGGGCGCATAGGCCATGGCCTCGTCGACCGTATAGGACAAGATCGGCTGCAGGTCGCGCATGAGCATCGAGAAGAGCTCGGCGAGCACGGTCTGGGCGCTGCGACGCTCGAGCGAGCCGGGCTTCTCACAGTACAGACGGTCCTTCAGGGCGTCGAGGTACACGTTGGAAAGCTCGGTAACCACGAAGTCGTAAAGCGCACGGTAGGCGCGCGGGAACTCGTAGCTGGCGTAGGCGTCGTCGACCTCGGCCTGGACCTGGGTCAGACGGGCAACCATGAGCTTGTCGAGCGGCAGCAGGTCGGCAAAAGCGACGCCGTCGGTCTCGGGCTCAAACTGGCCCTCGAGCTCGGAGAGCAGGAAGCGCAGCGTGTTGCGGAAACGACGGTAGGCATCGGACGTACGAGCGAGAATCTCGTGGTCGATGGAAACGTCGGAGCTGGTGTCGACCGAGGCGACCCACAGGCGGATGATGTCGGCGCCCATCTCGTCACAGACCTTATTGGGGTCGATGACGTTGCCAAGCGACTTGGACATCTTACGGCCCTGGCCGTCGAGGGTGAAGCCCTGCGAGACGACCGCCTTGTACGGAGCGTGGCCGTTGGCGCCCACCGAGGTAAGCAGCGAGCTCTGGAACCAACCGCGGTGCTGGTCGGAGCCCTCGAGGTACACATCCGCCGGATACTCCAGCTCGGGACGGTACTCGCAGACGGCCTTCCAGGAAACGCCGGAATCCCACCACACGTCGAGGATGTCCTTATCGGCCTTGAGGTGATGGCCGCCGCACTTGGGGCAGACGCAGGCCTCGTCCAGGTAGCTCTCGGGAGCGTCGGTGAACCAGGCGTCGGAGCCCTTCTCGTGGAAGAGCTTGATAACGGCGTCGAGCGTGGCGTCGTTCATGACCTTCTCGCCGCAGTCGGCGCAGGTGTAGCTGGGGATAGGCACACCCCAGTTGCGCTGACGGCTGATGCACCAGTCGGGACGCTGCTCGACCATGGCGCCAATGCGGTTGGCGGCGTGGGCCGGATACCACTTGACGTTCTCGCGGACCTCTTTGCCAGCCTGCTCGCGCAAGCCAGTCTTGTCCATCGAGACGAACCACTGGTCGGTAGCACGGAAGAGCACCGGGTGCTTGCAGCGCCAGCAGTGCGGATAGCTGTGCGTGATCTTCTTCTCGAGGACCAGGGTGCCGCGCTCACGCAGGAACTCGATAATGTGAGGGTTGGCCTCGTCGGTATCCATACCGCTGAAGGGGCCACCGGTGCCAAACTCCTCACCGGTGTAGAACTTGCCGTCGTCGTCGACCGGCATGCAGATGTCGGTGATGCCCTCCTTGAGGCAGGCAAAGTAGTCGTCGACGCCGTGGCCGGGCGAGTTGTGGACGATACCGGTACCGTCATCGACACCGACGTAATCGGCCAGCAGCGCCACGCCCTCAACGCCGTCAAAGATCGGCTGCTTGTAGTGGATGTGGTGGAAGGTCTCGGCGGGAACCACATAGGGCTTGCCGTCGACCATAACCGGGGTGTACTCCCAGCCAAACTCCTCGCAGCACTTGGGAGCCAGGTCCTCGAGCATGACCTCGGCACGGCCCTCGTGCTCAACGGCGACATAGGCGGCGCCGGGCTTGAGGGAAACGGCCTGGTCGGAGGGGATGGTCCACGGCGTGGTCGTCCAGATGATAAAGTCGACCGGGCCGTCGAAGTCCTCGAGGCCGGCGGGCTTGGAAGTCATCTCAAAGCGCACGAAGATGGACGGGCTCGTCTCGTCGGAGTACTCAATCTCGGCCTCGGCCAGCGCGGTATGGCAGTGCTTGCACCAGTGAACCGGCTTGTGGCCGCGATAGATCATACCCTTATCGAACATGGCCTTAAAGACCTCGATGTCGGCGGCGTCATGCTGGTGATAGAGCGTCAGGTAGGGGTTGTCCCAGTCGCCGAGCACGCCCAAGCGACGGAAACCGGCCTTCTGAAGCTCAATGTTCTCGACAGCGAACTCGTTGCAGAGCTCACGAATCTTGGCCGTGGGGGTCTGGTTGAACTTCTCGGTGCCAAGCTTCTCCTCGACCTTGTGCTCGATCGGCTGGCCGTGGCAGTCCCAACCGGGGACGTAGGGAACCTCATAGCCCTGCATCATCCAGTAGCGGTTGATCATGTCCTTAGAAATCTTGTTCATGGCGTGGCCGATGTGGATCGGACCGTTGGCGTACGGAGGGCCGTCGTGCAGCACGAACTTCTTGTGACCCTCGTTCTTCTTCAGAACTTGCTCGTAGACCTTGTTGTCCTGCCAGTCCTTGAGTCGCTTGGGCTCGGACTTGGAAAGACCGGCACGCATGGGAAAACCGGTTTTGGGCAGATTCATCGTCTGCTTGTACTCGTTTGCCACGGTACCCCTTTCATGTCGTGGGCGCGCACGCCCGTTGGGCACCAAAAAAGCGCCCGTCCCTACAAGCTGGGACGAAGCGCCACAAAACGGGCCGTGTGCCCGCAAAAGCTCTTCGCTTAACCACCCAGCTTAGATGCCCTCGCCCGCATTACAGCGCGCTCGCATCCGTTACTCGGCTGGCCTGTATCGACGACCATCTCGGCGATGTCTACTAAGACGAACCTACGCGGCACGTCCGTTGGGACCGCAGCTCCGGGGTGATTTTCATCGGTCGCATGCACGGGTTCTCAGCGCTCCCCGCTCTCTGTAGCATGCGGACGGCCGACTACTCGTCCCCATCAACGCTTATGCGGAGTATGCTAGCACGTTCCGCACCGGCGAAAAACCCTCAACACTGGTTTTATACGTTCGAAATTTCTTGCGGCCGTGGACCTTCTCTTGGAGCAAAATACCTGTAAGCACTTTATCGAACGAAAGAAGATTGCTATGCGCACGATCGGAATGAGCGACTATACCGTTGGCGAAGACTGCTTTGACGAGCTGCACGGCGCGTTGGCCGAGTACGGAGCAACCAAGGTCGCCATCATTGGTGGTAAACGAGCACTGGCCGCAGCACTTCCCGGTATCGAAGCTGCGCTGGCAGGTACCGACGTCGAGATTCTGGAGACGCGCGTCTACGGCACCAACAGTACGCGCGCAAATATCGCCAAGGTCGTAAACTCCCCTGCCTGCCAGGAAGCCGACGTGCTCATCGCATGCGGCGGCGGCAAGGCGCTCGACACCGTGAAGACCGCTGCCATTGAGCTCAAGAAGATCGTCTTCACCGTCCCGACGATCTGTTCCAACTGCTCCGCCGCGACCGCCATTGCCGTTGTCTACAACGACGACGGCTCGCTCGAGGGCTATTCGTACCCTAACTGACCTGCGCATATCTTTATCAACCCCAAGATCATCGCCGAGGCTCCGGCGGAGTACTTCTGGGCCGGCGTGGGTGATGCCCTGTCCAAGCAGTCCGAGGTCGAGTACGCCACGAGCGCCGGCAACCTGGAGCACACGGCAGGCCTTGGCCTAGCACTCGCCCACACCTGCTCCGAGCCGCTGTTTACCTTTGGCGTCCAGGGTCTTGAGGACGTGCGCCAGGACCAGTCGACCGAAGCCGTCAAGCAGATCGCGCTCGACATCGTGGTCAACACGGGCTACGTCTCCAACCTGACCAACCAAAACGATTACTACTACAACTCGAGCGTGGCGCACGCGTTCTACAACGCTTCCTGCAGCATTCCGCGCGAGGGCTCCTACCTGCACGGCGAGGTCGTAAGCCTGGGTGTGCTGGTACTGTTCGCCTATACGGGCGATACCGAGAACCTTGAGCGCTACGCCGCCTTTAACAATCAGATGGGCCTGCCCGTGACGCTTGAGCAGGTCGGGCTTTCCGAGGCTGATATCCCTGCCCTGTGCGAGTACGCGCACGCCACCAACGAATGGAAGCAAGGCAACCCGGAGCCCTTCACCGACGAAAAGTTCGACGCCGCCATCAAGGCTGCCAACACCTACGGCCACACACTCTAGAACTGGCCCAAAACCACCACAAAGGGGACAGGCACCTTTGTGGTGGTTTTTTATTGCTCCAGCATTCAGTTCGTACTCGAACCCGATTCTTTACGAGAAAGGGTTCGGGTACGTTTTTTGTTTATCGGAGGTTCTGCGGCGAGAGTACGCAGAACGGTAAGCAAGAACGAATAAAGGCAGGGTATCACCATGAAGGTGGTGCCCTGCCTTTTGCTTTGCATCAAGTTTGCAGCCTGAGAACTTGATGCTCCTATATCATGTAAGTTCTCCATCTTATGTGACTAGACAGAGGATATGCCGTATATTACCACAGTGCTACAACCATAGTTGTACATCTTTCTATGTTCTATGAGAGGAGCTTCTTACATGTCAGTAACAAAAATGAACGTCGTTATCTTTCATTTTTCTATACATGTTGAGGTTTTTGTTGAGATTTAGTTTTCGGACGAGTGATTCCTCGGATATAATATCGTTAGAAAACAGTTCATATAACAAAATCCAAGAATGTGCTTTTTCGGAAATTGTTTGTTTCTGAGCGTCAGATAAAAAATTTTTACGAAGCAGCATTATTTGAGCAAGTTCATTTTGACTTTCAATAATTTTATTGATTGCAGAATCATTAGGGACCAATGCTTGAGCTTCTATTAAAATATATAGTAACCAGAGAACTTCCAAGTCATGATCTTCTAGGAGATTCATCAAAAGCATTGTTGAAATCTGAGCTTTTTCTTTTTCGTTCAATGGCTCATATGTTGTACTTTTAAGAATAAGCGAACAAGCTTTTGTTAGAGATCGAGCATTATTAGTTAAGATTGTAAAAAGATATGCACGGTAAAGTCTTTGATCTTGATCATCAGTAAGCTCGATGGGAGCGTTTTCGATGCTCTTTAAGAGGTATCTTATTGAACCTTTGGTCCCTGAAATTTCAAGATTGAAAAATGTGTTAAAAAGGTTCATCAACTCGGCGTTATGTGATATCAATGGATTTTCATCCACTGCCGATTGATATTTTTCAATAATTTTCTTTAGATTTTCAGCTATATAATAGGGAAACTCAGTAATTTCTGTTTTTTCATAATTCAATGTGAATCCATATTTCTTTAATATACGTCCTACTATGCTGACAATTTGCTTTTCATCATCATTATAAATATATATTTCATAATCATCAACATACCGAGAATAATTCAAACCCGCGTTACAAAGTTCCTTATCGATTCTTGCCATCATACCTTCTGCAATTATTTTTGAAGAGAGCGGACCAACAAGGAGACCATTTGTTCGGTTTAGATTTTGTTTTCGATATATAGAATCCAAATTCTTATATATAGTGTAGGTGTCGCTTACTGACTCACCATGCTGAAAATTCTGAAACTGTCGATTGGCTTCATCGAACCCTAAAATAATAGCAGGAATCATATGAAGATAAAAGCTAGAGAAAAAGTTGGAAATGTCCAATTTCAAGATTTTTTTGGCTCCACTTGCTTTGATTATCTTTGCTGCAAGATTTGAAATGTAATCTGATGGCATGGGAATATCACCTGTGGGAGCATCGCCGCCGTACGATTGCTCGTGTCGAATAATCGTATGATTCACTCCCAAAATTGGAGAAAATGAGCAAGGATTATTCTCAGTGAACTCTATTAAGTCTTTAACAATATGTTTTTCTTTCATGTATGCATGAACTACCGCATATGCTCCGATTTCTGGAATGCTGATAATTCTACGCGCATCGTTTTGATTGAATCTGCTCATGTTAAAATTGTACGGAGGTATCAAATCGCATTCAAAAGGTGGCGGCTGCAGAAATGCTTTAGGGTTCAGTTGAAAGCAAGGAGGTAAATATTCAGAAAAAAAGCCTGTATTGCGTATATCTTTATCAATGGTAACATACTCCGAATCAGACAGTGACATTATTCAACTCACACTCCTATGATATGTACTGTTTTCAAAAAGGCTTCAAATACATTAAATAACACTTACCTTTGCCCGTCAAGGTTACACAGTGATTTCTCTTTAAACACAAAAACAGGGTGCGCCCCGAAGGACGCACCCTGCAAAAATCCACACACGATAAGTAAGGCAGGGAGTTCCCCAGCGGGAACTTCCTGTTTTTCTTTGCCAGAGATATGAGCCTGTTCCGCCTGCCACGCGGCAAACTCCCGCTGACCTTCCTCACTGTTCCAGCAGGCAAGGATGGCCGGGTAGAATGCCCGTGCCAGACGTTCGATGGCTTCATCGGGATAGGGGGAAGTGTTTGTGGACTTTTTCTTTTTGTTCAAACGCACGCTCCTTTGATCGTCCCACCGTGGCAAAGCCGGGCGAGAAAATCAAAGTTCCAATTTTTATCAGGCGCAAGGGCGCGGATGCTTTCCGCCCTGCACTTGCGGCTGGTGGCTCGTTGATGGCTTACAAGTGCCTGTCGTTATGCGATTTTTTCATCGTTCAGCAGTTCTTCAAACTGTGCCATATATGCCTTATGCTGTTTGAGAATCTTCGTGGTCTCCACTTTCACATAGGCATCATCAGGCACCTTGGGGAGATACTTCATCAGGAAATCAACATCCTGCTGGATTCGCCGGACGGCAGCTTCCAGCGCAGAATAGTTGATTCCGTAGATTCGTTTCTGCGGAGCAGAGCGGTCCTCCGGGTGCAGAATCTCGTGCACAATCTGCTTGCGATTCGGAAAATCTGCCTTGGCAAGACGGTGCATATCGGTATCACGGACTTTGAACTGCCCGGACAGGATCTTCTCTTTCGTACCGGGCATCATCTGCTCCATGATCTCCACGCCCCGCATGAACTTTTCCGAGCGGACAACATAGGATTCGCTAACGTTGTTCCGCTCTGCAATCTGCTTGCGGATGCTTGCTTCCGCAGAGGTGGGAGGAATTGTGTCAATTTGACACAATTCCTCCTGAGCCGTTTCCTGCGTAGTTACTGTATACTGCCTTCCGGTACGCTGTCAGCTCTGCACGGTGCTGTTCTTCAAAGGCTGCGGAGCAATCTTTTCGGTATTTCTATAAATAATAATCAAGAGGGCGACAGCTTTTGTTGTCACCCTCTTGATTATTATTTATTGTTCCCACGTTTTGGCTTTTTGTCGGACATTTATAATTTGGAGCTGGTATAGAATGCTGGGAATTGCAGAAACCAATGAAAAAATACCCAAGACAATAGAATGCTTGATAATGGCAAAAAGTGCAAATAGGAGCAGCAGGAATAGCCATGGGTTACGCAAATTGCGGTAGTATTTTTCTTTATCGGCATAAGAAGTATGAAGTTCAAAAGGCTTTCCGTCGTTTGATTTTTCTACAATCAATAGTTCCCTGTTAAAAGTTGTTGCGTTTGTTGCAATACAACCGCCCATTTCCGCCCATGGACGCAATCGAACTTTTCCGACAGAATAGTTTAGATTGATATTCTTGAAAAATACCTTGTAGCCCATATCCTCCAAAAAATCAGCGTAGTCCGTTGCATTCTCTTTTGATTTTTCTCCGATAAACTCTACACAATAGGTCACTTCATCAGGACTGCATTCTTCAAATTCATAGAGCACCCTCCCTGTCCGGACAAGTCGATAGCCTTTTTCGGACATTTTGTTTAACCATTTTGCCTGTGCATTTAGCAATCCACCAAAGAAGCGATAACATTTTTTACTCATACTGCACCTCCAATAATTTCACTTGCAATGCTTACAAGTTCATTTAGTCTTGCAAGCTCTTTTTCTGCAATTTCTTTTCCCTGTGCTGTAATGTGGTATTCTTTTTTTCTTCCCTCACTATCTCCATAAGGTTCAATCCACTTCTTGTCCTGCAAAGAGTTTAATGCTCCATATAAAGTGCCTGCGCCTAACGAAAGCCGCCCGCCCGTTTTTTCTTCAACAAACTGCATAACGGCGTATCCGTGTTTTGGTGTATAAAGAGAGAGTAAAATATAAAAGGTCACTTCTGTAAGTGCGCCACTTTTTGCATTGTCTCTCATAGTCCAGCCTCCTTATTACGGTTACTGTAATAAATATATCACTAACCGTAATATAAGTCAAGCAGATTCAAGGAAATTATTTAAGGGGCATGAAAATGGAGCAGCAACATTTTCGTGTTACTGCTCCACTTGATACAGAATAGTAGGGTACGCTGTTCTCAATTTGTGTTGTTGCTTCTTTACCGTATATGAGCATTGGCGCCGGGGTTGTCGTTGCCGTAGCCTTCCATGAGGTTGACAACACCCCACACTGCGAGACCTGCGCCGAGGGCGATAACGAGCGTCTGAAGAACCGTGACAGCCTGATTGATGAAAGCCATAGATTTTCCTCCTTGAATCGATGAAAGTTGAGTGTGTATTTTTGAAAATGGGCATAAAAAAAGAAGCCCCGTCGCTGTTCTGCTTTGGGAGCCATCAGGCTTTACCCACTGCGCAGTGCAGCGACGGGGCTTTAATCCGCTTCGACCTCGCCCATATCATAGAGGTCGAATGTGTCATCGGGCTTGACTACCAGCTTGTGCTGCCGGTACTTCTCGATGTCAAAGGCGTTCCGCTTTTTATAGTCGGAGAGCTGCCGGTACTTTGGATGCTTCGTAATGTCGTATTTGTTACTGAGAAAAGGTCTCACGCCTCGAAGCTGCAAAATACACTTGGCTCCGTCCATGACGGCGATCTCATCCTGAGACATCAGTTCTTTGCCGGTTTTCTGATAGTTCAAGCCATAGGAGTTGTTGTTGGAACGGGTTTCTGAGGTGTTGTACAGGTCGATTGTCTCCTTGCCCAGCACCTCGCTGATTTCCTTGAGGGTCGATTTTTCTTTTCCGCCGAGGAAAAGGGTGCAGTCACAGTTGCCCGTGATGGTGTCCGCCGCATCCTTGTAGATGGTCTTGAGCTGAGACTGGGACTGCAAGATGATTGACGCCGAGATTTCCCGGCTTCGGATGGTGGCGATGAGCTTATCAAACTTCGGGATTTGACCGATGTTCGCAAACTCATCCAGCAGACAGCGCACATGGACGGGAAGCCGTCCGTTGTAAACGTCATCTGCTTTGTCGCAGAGAAGGTTGAAAAGCTGGGAATACATGATCGCCACGACGAAATTGAAGGTGTCATCGGTATCGGAAATGATGACGAACAGTGCCGTCTTCCGGTCTCCGATGGTGTCCAGCTCCATCTCATCGTAGCTCATCAGCTCCCGCAGCTCTGCGATGTCGAAGGGCGCAAGCCTTGCACCGCAGGAAATCAGGATCGACTTCGCAGTTTTTCCCGCCGCCAGCTTGTATTTGCGGTATTGCTTGACCGCAAAGTGGTCAGGGTCGCGGGCTTCCAGCTCATCGAACATGACATCCACGGGGTTCTTGAAGGTCTCATCGTCCTCTCTGGCTTCCGAGGCATTGATCATTTCGAGCAGAGTAGTAAAGTTTTTCTCGTGGTCGGGTGCCTCGTACCAGATGTAGCCGATGAGAGCTGTGTAGTAGAGCTTTTCCGACTTGACCCAGAAATCTTCGCCGGACTTATCGCCGTCTCCCTTCGTATTGACGATGATCGTATTGACCAGCTTGAGGATGTCCTTCTCACTGCGGATGTAGCTGAAAGGGTTGTAGTGCATGGATTTCCGGAAATTGATGGTGTTCAGCGACTTGATAATGTAGCCGCCCTTTTCAAGCATTTTACCGCACTCCACCAGCACCGTCCCCTTCGGGTCAGTCACAACATAGCTGCTGTGCATCTGCATCAGGTTTGGCTTTACAAAAAAGCGCGTTTTACCTGATCCGGAACCGCCGATGACAAGGATATTTTTGTTACGGGCGTATTTTGGCTGCTTTGGACGGCTGTTCATGGTCAGGAACTCCGTCTGCGTTAGGATGACGTTGTTCGAGAACTCCGGGTCCGTGTACGGCTTGATGTCCTCCGGCTTGCCCCATCGTGCAGATCCGTATTCTTCGCCCTGCCGGAACTTCTTGCGGTTCTTGCCTTTGACGTAGACCGCCAGCTTGAGCAACGCACCGGCAATCAGACCGATGAGCAGATCGACGGGATGAAAGCTGGGCAGCGGATTTGCAAAGGCAGTGCCGAATACAGCAAAGCCGTTTGTCAGCTTGTCGATGAACTCCGTGCCGGGAGCGAGACGAAACACGGCGGCGATCTTATCCGCAAAGTAGAAGGCGAAGACATACGGAAGGTTCAGAAGAATGAGCTTCTTCACATCGGGCTTGTTCACAGCTCCACACCCCGATCCTTGGTTTTGACCTTGACCTTCTCCTTGTGCTGCGCCTTGCTCTGTGCTTTCTCCTGATCCAGCTTGTGCCGGATGGACGGCTGTTCCTTCTGCTTGACCGTCTTGGCGGAGAACTCCTTGAAGGCGGCGGTCATGACATCAACATCTCGTCCCTTGAAGAAGACAAGATAGCTGGGCGGCTCAACGGAAACGTCCTTCTTGAGCGCAAAGTCCAGACCGTATTTGCTGGCAGTACGCTCAAAGGACTTGATGTTGCCGTCCGTCACTTCGATGTTGGAGATGGCGGCATTCTGGCTCATCAGATGCTTGATGGACTGCTTGCCGCGATAGGTTTTGGGCTGCTGCATCTGCTTTTGCGCCTTCTCGATCTCCTGAACGAACTTGTCCAGCGCCTTTTTCAGCACCTCGGCTGAAATTTTTCCGCCCTTGATCATGATTGCAACAACTTTGGTGTTGACTTCATCCTGCATTGCGGCGTTTACCTCCTTTCGTTGGAATGATTATGGGGACTGCTGCCGAAGCTAAGGCGGCACAATCCGGCGATAGATGATTTTCATTTACACTGTCCTCCTTTCCGAGCATTGCTCACGATGGTATTCATTAAAGAGTGTCTTCACAAAGGCTATAATCGTAGGTCTTCGGCTTCTTTGACCCTGCCGACCTGTCCTGCCCGTAGAAATCATGGTTGACAAGCGCAGAGTAATAATTGTCTATCGTCAGAGAGGCGTTATACAGAGCGGTCAACAGGTACGCCCGGATATTACGGATGTCTGACGGGTTCTTGTTCATTGCGTCCAGAACGTACTCAATATGGCTGCTATTCAGCTTGAGGAAGCGGGATTTGACTACTTGCTGCGGCATATCCTCGCCGTTGATACGGATGGTCGGAGCGGTGGAACAGACGGCATCCAGCATGATGTCCATGATCTCCCGGAAGCGGTCTTTATCGAACTTCGGATCCTGACAGAGAATGTCGTAATCAAGATTCTCTTTGATAATCTCTTCATACTCGCTTCGCTCATCCATCCTGTCCATCCCATCAAGATTGATGGATTGATAGTTCTTTGAGAGAGTATTTCTTTCTTGAGTAATTACTTGGATAGTATTTCTTTGTGCGGGATTTTCCCTATGGGGATTCTCCACGTCTGGCTTCTCCACATCGGGATTTTCCCTGTGTGGATTATCCCTGTGTGGCAAACCGGCTTGCGGCGTCTCATAGATGTCGAACTCCGTGCTGACCATTCTGCCCTTATCATCTCTGCCACGGTGACGGACAAGGTAGCCGTGCTTTTCAAGCTCACGGAGTGCGGAGAGAATGGCATCCGGACCTTCCTTGCAGAGTGCCGCAAGACCACGGGTGGAGAACTGCCAGCCGTCGTTGAAGGACAGCATCTTTGAGAGAAGACCGACTGCTTTGAGGGAGAGGTTCTTATCTCTCAGGTGGGTATTGCCCATGACCGTGAAGTCACGGGTTTTATTGACGCGATAGACTGACACATGATCACCCTGCCATTTCCGTAGATACTTCAACGCCGCAGATTCCAAAGTAGCGGATGCGGATGACGTTCTTGCCCTTCGGGGTGAAGTAGGTCTGAGAGCCGGTATAGCGGAAGGTCACGAAATCCCGGACGATGAAGAGTCCTTCGTTGCTCTTCTTGTTGTAGGGAAGAAGCTGACCGGAGGGAGAGCGGAACAGATACCCTTCGTTAAGCAGGAATTTGACGAACTTGCGCTCCGGGATTTTCAGTTCCTTCGCCGTGGTGCGAATGTTGGTGCAGTCATCTGGATTGACGAAGGCGTCAAAGTAATCGGCTTTCGGTCTTGCGATGCCCAGCTCCGCTTCAAGGGCATTGGCGCGATTCGTTTCCTTGAGCAAGGTCTGCGCAAGCTCTATGATGACCGCCGGTTCCTTCTGAATGCGGTCCAGCAGGGATTCCGTCATGTAGCAGCCGGTCTTGCGGATCATGGGAACAACCTCATCGAACAGCCAGTGTTCAAATCTTTCCGCCGAGGGGAGTTTGCTATGGACAATTAGCCTGTAAACATCACCCTCCGTAATGTAGGAAAGGGACTGCGTACCGCCGCTCGTAAGGGTGTCCCGTTTTAGGACACCCTTGCAATGGTCAATAATTGCCTTGCCGGGTCTGGCATATCCCAATGCTCTTGCAACATCTGAGCCGCAGAACAGAAGTGTTTCTCCGTCGAGGATCGTTCTCACCTCACCGAACTGTTCATTCTTGAAGACTTCGATTTTGTTATCCATGACTGGCTTCCTTTCCGGCATCAGATGTGCCACTTTGATTTTTGAGGGTCGAAACGGGATTGCAGCAGTAGGGACACTCTGCAAACACGCAGGACTGATACTTCCAGAAGGGACGGTGAAAGCGGCAGCTTCGGCACTCAGGAAGAATGCCATCCGCGCCGCTATCAAAATGCTCAAAGCCGGGTGTGGTCTGCATCAGCAATTCCAGTGCTTGCAGATCACCGGCTGTCATGCGTTTCATGCTTAAAAACTCCTTTCCTTCGCCGCATCGCCAGCAAATATTCCGGCTTTTGGGCAACAAAAAAAGAGGGTTTGCTTCTTACTCCAAATTGGAGAAGAAACAAACCCTCTTCGTTTACGATGTAGTTCAGATGATTTCTCGGATGGTATGAATGACACCGAGCAGCAGCCCGATGAAGAAGGCGAGACCTCCGATAAGACCGCCTATGATTAAGTTCAATGCGAAGATGCCGACTGAGCCGGAGATACCGTAACCGCTGGGAACGAGCCAGAGGCACATCCTCCGGATGCCGAACGGCAAACCGACGCAGATCCACATGAGGAAGTAGTCGCATACGCCGTCAGGCATATAGAGCGGCTTGAGAAATGACGCGAGGCAGAACGCAAGCGCGATTGGAAGTACAACCTCCTTCAAGAAGACTTTGATAGCACCCACTATATCCTCCTTCTGCCGGAAGTGTGCAGCAGCACCCTCCGGCTTGCTTGATTATTGTGAAAGTCCTTTGTTTTCGGTCAAAAAAAGAAGGGACTAAGCCAGAATGCCTTGATTTTCAAGGTCTTTCTGATTTAGTCCTATTATCGCACAATAATCCTTTACGATGACGCGCTTGATCCGTCCTGCCTTGATGTCGGCAAGCATACGCTGGAAGCCCGGACGGTTGAAGTTTGTGCCGGAATAACCATCGTCCTCGTCATAATGGCGGTAGGCGGTAATCCCGTGATCCTTGCAGTAGCGTTCCAGAATCTTCTTCTGGTTCGCTATGGAGTTACTTTCACCATCCAGCTTATCTTCCTGCGAAAGGCGCTCATACAGAGCGGTCAGACCTTCTTCCTCTGCTTCCGCAGATAGCCCCTTGGCGTAGAACTGCAAGACATTATCGCGGATCACGCTGCGAAGCTCATTGCTTAAACTGTCCTGCGGCTTCAAGCTCTGAAAGGTAAATCCCGTCATCTGCACTCACCGCCTTTCTCGGAAGAACTGCGGTAGGCGTTGACAATGCCGTGATATAGTTCTCGGCAAAGGGGTAGATCGCCGTCTGTAATGGAGCAAATCGAAATACCGCGCTGCTCCATATCATCAAGGAACTGCAACGCTGCAAGATAGCTGCGGTAAAGTCGGTCAAGCGATACAACAACGATTTTCTGCACGCGGTTCTCATGGATTGCTGCAAGCAGATTTTGAAATGCTGGACGCTCTGCGGTCAGACCGCTGTACCCATTGTCCACGAAGAACATATAGGTGTCCGATTCGTTTTCCAGCGCATGGCTCAAAAGTCGGTGCATTTGATTGTCAAGGTTCAGGTCTGTTTGTTTGTTCGCCGCACGGTAGTAATATGCGGTGATTTTGTCGGGCTGCTTTTTCATGTTGCCTCCTATTCCGGCAGCCGGACAAACAGGTTATTTATATTATACCAGGGATCTCGCTCGCCGTCATTAGGCGGGTTCAAAATTATTTGTAATTTTTTTACCCCGCAAGTCATTCTGAATCAGGCGGCGTACCTTTGTCACGGCGTCCTCTTTCGCGCCGTCTTTGACGACGGCCTTGACGATATACGTTATATCCCCGATCTTGTACTCGCGTACAATCGGGGACGTTGTTTTCTTCATGGTTGTTTCCATAGAAACAAATCCCCCTTTCATGGGAAACGAAATAACTACAAAAGGGAAAATAACAAAACGGACGGCTGCTGGCGCAGCTCCAAGGGAGTTTCACCCCCGCACGGTTCTCGTGCAGCCCTACCCATCGCCTGCGACGCTTTGAACGCTCGGACTGTGGCTGTAAGGTCGTATCATTATGTGTTTTGCGCGTCATCGCCTGCAAGTTGCCACACTTGCGTTACGGCTCGGTATTTGTCGCTCGGCATATCCTCTCGGATATACGTCATGGCGTACCAGCCGCCCAGCTCGGCGCAAAAGGAACGTACCCGTTTTGCCTATGATGCGCCGCCGTTCTCTTGCGGGCATATTTGTCAAGGAGCATGGGACAGAAACGAGGAAAGGGGGAACACGTTTCTGTCAGGCGTCAGTTATCTCACGCGGAATGTGAGCAGCTTGGTAATGAGTTTCGTTTCCAGCCTACGCCGCAGTTCTTCATCCACGCAGAGATGGGGATTTCCGTACTCGTCGTAAAGCTCACGCATCGACAGACGGGCTATGTACCCTGCATAGTGTTTCAGAACGGCGTTGATCGCTTCCACGTCACCGCCAGCAGCCGCTTCAATGACGGTCAGCGGCAACAGACGGTTATTCTTCGATTGACTTGTCATCTGTTTTCTCCTCCCATCAGGTTTTTCAGCAGCTTTAGGGTGCTTGTCCTGCGATAGGCAACGGAACGGCGCACCATATTCAGCACATTTGCAATTTCAGCGTCGGACATATCGAGGAAGTAGGACAGCAGGATAATATCTCTGCGGTCAACAGGCAAAGCGGAGATCGCTTCCGCCAGCGTTTCATCGTCGATACAAACCGAATGGCCGATGACTTCAAATGTGCGGCTATCCGTGAAATAGGTGTCACGGACAGCGAACTGTTCCAGCACTTCGACGGGCAGTTCGGAAAAATAGACCTCTCGGTTTCTTTTCCGTGCCAGCGCGTCCTGATAGTCCCGCGCTTCGTTCCGCAGTACCTTTTTGCAGAACGCATCAAAGGAGTGCTGGA
>CABQSB010000020.1:0-44500 GCA_902466735.1 uncultured Collinsella sp. | reverse complement strand
CTGATCCGGTCCGACCGGGCCGCGCGGCAAGGAGATATATTGCCAGACCGGAGGGCCCCCGTGGGCGGGAATCGCGCACTCCATATTTTGTTCACAAATGAATAGAACCCTCAGTTGCTTCACTGAGGCCGTATTCGAAGCAGCAGCTTCTGATATTGGCGATGACCAGCTGGTTTATAGGTGTTAAGGCGTCGGTCATCTCTGGTGCGCCACTTTACTCCAAAAGCATCAGCTATTTGTTTCCCGTCGGTAAAAGGCAGGTTTTGTTCGCCAAGCGTTCTTATATATAGAGAAGTTCGGGTTCGAACCCGTGCACCGTCAACTAAAAAGCGACCAGCCGGAGCCGATCGCTTTCTATTCTATGCTGGAGCATCCAGAGGGTGCTTCCGAACTCATTTTCTCGCTGCCATTCATGCTTTCGAAGCATCTTTCTGCAGCCCTCGTTGTCTATCCTCGCATCTCTCAGGTCTTCCTGAAATTCACAAGCAGTCTTAGGGTCAATTTGTTTCTGCTTTCAGAGACTTGTTTGAGAGTTTTTAAAGACAGTTCAAAACAATAAGTGAGACACCATAAAGCAGAGCAAGATGTGCCGGATAGAAAATGTAGAAGAAGTATTTCAGCTTCAGCCCTCGCTTGCCATTATAAAGATTGATCAGCAGCAACGAAACGACCGCAGCAGCAACATCAGGATTAAATACATTTGCTGCAGCAAACTCGAATCCGCCGCCAACTATATGGCATGACGAAAGGAGCACTGCGCATACTGCAGCAAAGAACATCTTGGCCTTGCTGTCGTGGAATAAATAGAATGCAGCCACAAGCAGAATGCCGTACACACCGCCATCCAGTTTAGTGTATTCAGCTGCCAGTGCTGTCAAAACAATCAGAGCAGTTTCTGCGATGTACCTTTTCCATTTTGAAAGACTTTGTATCTTTTCCAGAATAATCAAAAAGACCAAGGAAAGCAGGAGCTCACACATAACATTTTGTTGCCGAAGGTCAAATAGTTGCCCGGTTTGAACGAAATCGTATATGGGCTCCGTAATGATTGCGAAGATAAGCATATTTCGCAGGTACTTCTTTATGTCATGAGTATGCAAAAATCCCTCAACTATCAAAAAGCAAAATAAGGGAAATGCAATTCTGCCAAGAACATGAAGCACATCCGAAGCTTGGCTTAGAATCGCCCACTGTTCGTCTGATATCTGACTGTACGATGCGTGAGTCATGATTCCATTGGTCAGGACGATCCTGCTTACATGATCGAGAACCATCGAAATGGCTGCTATTATCTTTAATGTGCTGCCGCTAATTCCGTATCTATCTGTTTTCATTTTGTTTTCCTTTCTTTGGGTGGGCCGTCAGGGGTTCGGGCCCGCTTCGCAGGCGGCCGCTGCGGCGCTTCGCGCCTTGCGCGCTGCGCTGGCAAACGCTCACGCGTTTACTCAGCTCCGCGCCCCGACGGGTTCGAACCCGTGGCGCGGCAACAAAAAAGCGGCCGGCGTCCGCCAGTCGCTTTTCTATTCTATGGTGGGCCGTCAGGGGTTCGAACCCTGGACCTTGGGATTAAAAGTCCCCTGCTCTGCCAGCTGAGCTAACGGCCCGCGGGTGGCATTGTACCACGGTCTGGGGCTATTCCCAACTCCATTGGCCGTTCTGGAAAATCACAACTTCACGTCCATCAGGCGTAATGCCCGTAATATCGATATCGTCCGTGCCGATCATAAAATCGACGTGCGTGCTCGAGACGTTAACGCCATGCTCCAGGAGCTCCTCCTTGGACATGTCATACCCACCCTCGATGCATTCGGGGAAACCGACACCCAGCGCGAGATGGCAGCTAGCGTTCTCATCATAGAGCGTGTCATAGAATAGAACGCCACTTTCACGGATCGGCGTGTTCTTGGAGATAAGCGCGACCTCACCCAGATGAGCGGCACCTTCATCGGTGTCAATAATGCTCGCAAGCGTCGCCTTACCCACGCGGGCATCGTAGTCCACTACGCGGCCCGCCTCGAACTTAATCCAAAAATCGTCAACCTTGTTACCGTGGTGAATGAGCGGCATAGCCGAATACACGATACCGTCGGCACGCATACGATCAGGCGAGGTGAAGACTTCCTCGGTGGGAATGTTGGGGAAGAAGGGGTGCCCATCGGGCGTCTTGCCCTTGCCGCCGGCCCACTCGTGACCTTTCGTCATGCCAATCGTCAGATCGGTTCCATTTGCCGAGGTGTAATGCAGGTAGTCGAAACGATTGTCGTTCAGGAAACGCAGGTTCTTTTCGAATGCGGCGTCATGGAGTTCCCAGTCGCTCTCCGGGTCCTGGCCATCGGCGCGAGCGGTATGCAGAATCGCATT
Source organism: uncultured Collinsella sp. (assembly GCA_902466735.1). Taxonomy (GTDB): domain Bacteria; phylum Actinomycetota; class Coriobacteriia; order Coriobacteriales; family Coriobacteriaceae; genus Collinsella. The sequence goes on along the minus strand of CABQSB010000020.1, from coordinate 42,139 downwards.
CCACAGCTTATAGATTGCAACCTCATCGGCGTCTCCCGGGAACACCTCGCGCGCCCAGGCAACGACCGGCGCGCCGGCGATGCACCACGGGTTGATGTTGTAGTCCAGTCCGCGGCGGAAGACCTTGCACTGCGTGTTCCTTGCCTTAGAAGCTGCAGCAGGCTTAGCGGGATCGATGCCCTTAAGAGCGGCAGGGTCCGCACCCTCGATAAAGATAAAGCAGGCACCATCCTGGGCCAGTGAATCAAGCTGCAGGCGCTTCCACTCGGGCGTCTGCTCAAAATAGCTTTTCTCGACATGCTCGTACGTGAGCCTCGTCACGGCGTCATCGGCCCAAATAACCGTCACGTGACCGGCACCGGAGGCATAGGCCTCCGCGACCACCACGCGCGCAAACGGCGCGCACTCGACCGGAGACTGAACGACAACCTCCTGACCGGGCTTGACGTTTACGCCCTTGCGGACAACCAGGCGCGCATAGTTTTTAATCTTGGGCTCTAGGGCCTTCATGCCCTCCAGAGCCTCTTCGACCGTCAGGGCAGCTCGAATCATGTGCCACTCCATCTATCTATAGAACAGTAAAAAGGCGCGCCGCAAAAACGACGCGCCTTATATCTTAGCGATAAGTATGCATGCAAACGCTACTTCTTCTTGGAGTCCTTCTTGTCCTCCTCGGCAGCCGAGCGCTCGATAAGGGCGTTGAGCTTGTTCTCGGACATGCCCTCGGCCTGCGTGCGGTACATGTTGCGCAGGGGACGAATACGAACGAAGTCGTAGATGAAGTCACCCAAAATGACGACGTAGGACAAAACAATGCCGACCATCTGGACAGGGCTGGACACCATGCCAGCGGGAGCGAAGTACAGCGAAGCCCAAATGGCCACGACGAGCACCATGCCGATAGTGAGCACGGCCCACCAGATGCGGCGGCGCCTGGTGTAGTCCTCATCCTGCTTGAGAAGGATATTCGACACCGTGTAGATGCGGTCCTCCTTGGCGCGCTGCTTAGCCTTGCGGGCGCGCTTCTCCTCTTTAGAGAGGCCCTCGAGGTTCTCGCCCTTCTCGAGCTCTTTGCGGCGTGCCTTAGACGAAGCCGGCACGACGCGGACAGAGCTCGCTGCCTGACGGGCAGGCTTAGCAGATGCGGCGGACTTGCGCGCAACCCCGGTAACCTCGTGGGATTGCGTGCGCTTGTTCGTGGCGCTACGGGTACTCACTTATGCGTTCTCCTTCATGCTTGTGAACTGGGAGCCCGTGATGATCTGGAAGGCCTCGCGATAGCGCTCGGACGTGCCATCGATGACCTCGGCGGGCAGGTGCGGGGTCTCCCCCGTCATATCCCAGTTGGCCTTGAGCCAATTGCGGACGAATTGCTTGTCGTAGCTAGGCTGGATCTTGCCCTCCTCGTAGCTGGCAGCAGGCCAGAAACGGCTGGAATCGGGCGTGAGGCACTCGTCGATCAGCGTGACCTTGCCATCAATAACTCCAAACTCGAACTTGGTGTCGGCAATGATGATGCCACGGGTCGCGGCGTACTCGGCAGCGGCCTTGTAGATCTTGAGGGAAAGGTCACGAATCTGCGTGGCGATATCCTCGCCCACGATCTCGCAGCAACGCTCGAACGAGATGTTCTCGTCGTGGTCACCAATCTCGGCCTTCGTGGACGGCGTGAACAGCGGCTCGGGAAGCTTGGAAGCCTCGGTCAGGCCCTCAGGCAGCTGGATGCCGCAGACGGTGCCGTTCTCGTCGTAGGTCTTCTTGCCCGAACCGGTCAGATAGCCGCGGACGATGCACTCGATAGGAATCGTCTGGGCCTTCTTAACCAGCATGGCGCGGCCAGCGAGGTAGTCACGATACTCAGCAAACTCCTCGGGGAAATCCGCCGGGTCGATGGAAACGAGATGGTTGGGGACGATGTCGGCAAACTTATCAAACCAGAATGCCGAGATGCGATTGAGCACCTCTCCCTTAAACGGAATCTCGTCGGGAAGAATGAAGTCGAACGCAGAAATGCGGTCGGTGGCGACCATCAGCAGGTTTTCACCGGCATCGTAGATATCACGAACCTTGCCACGGGAATCCGGACGACGCTCCATCGTTGTCACGTGAGTCACTCCTTACCAAAATACGACAGTAATGCGGGTTCTTTCCCGCACGTTTTCGCAAACTCGGAGCGGCAGGGACGAAACCCCTCCTTCACCGAATAGCGAAAAGCTAGTGCTCCATTGTAGTAGATGCCGCGTCCGCCGTGTGCTCGCGAGGCAGATGAATCGTAAAAGTCGTACCCTTTCCAAGCTCCGACTCCACGGAAATGTAGCCATGATGTCGCTCGACGATCTGTTTAGTCACGGCGAGGCCCACGCCCAGACCGCCCGCCTCACGGGCACGGCTGGCATCGGCGCGCCAAAAACGGCCGAAGATGCGCGACAAGTCATCCTTGGCAATACCGATGCCGGTATCAGAAACGGCGACGCTGACGTGTTTGCGGTCACTGAGCACCGACACCACGACCCAACCGCCCTCGGGGGTATAGCGCATGGCGTTGCTCATGAGATTGATGACGCATTGTGTGATCATGTCGGGATCGGCTTCGACGACATCGTCGTGACCTTGCGTCTCGTCAGCAAAGCGCAAGCGCAGATCGCGGTCGACAAACAGGCGCTCCTGGGCATTGACGATGGAACGCACGAAAGGAACCATGTCCACCGGCTCAAGGTTGAGCGGAGCCGTGCTGTTTTCCATGCGCGACAGGTCGAGCATCTGCTGCACCAGACGAGCCAGGCGACGCGTCTCGGAAGCAACGGTTTCCAGATGCTCGTCGTCGGTGGGATACACCCCATCCTGCATGGCTTCGACTGTCGCGAGCATGGCCATAAGCGGAGTACGAAGTTCGTGAGCCACGTCTGAGGTCAGGCGCTTCTCGTGTTTCATATCCTTCTCGAGCGAAGTGGCCATCTCATCGAAGGTCTCACCCAGCTGATCAATCTCGTCATCACCGCGCAAACCAGTACGAGCGGACAGATCGCCATCGCGAATTTGCTTGGCCGTGCTCGTAATACGATGAATCGGCTTGGTGAGCATGCGCGACACGAGCGATCCGATAACGACCGAAATGCAGATTGCAACAACCGCGGCGAGGGCCATGGCGTTAAAGGTCTTCTCCCTAAATGCAGAATCCGCCTTGGTGAGCAAGGCATCGGAGCCGATGGCCCATAGCTTTACCTGTCCGACATGCTCGCCCGAAGACGTTATGATTTCGACGTTGGCAACGCTATCGGAGTCGGTTGGAGCAGACGAGACCGGGCTATGCGATGCTTTTTTACCGCTCGAGCTGCTCGACGCCGATTCGCTCTCGCGCACATCGGCGGTCGCGCTTGCCGAAGGCCATGAGTCGTCATAGACGACAACGCCCTTCTTGTTGACGACCTGCATACTCAGGTCGTCGGATACCAAACTCGATGTCGCGACCGTGCGCAGCTCGCCCGCAGTCCAGTTGCCGTTTTCCTCATACGACGTCGCAAGCTTTTCGGCAGCAGAATTGGCGATCTCGACGATATTGGAGCGCGTGTAATCCGAAAAGACCGTGCCCCACACAACAGAGACCACGCCCACCAGCACCAATACCGTCATGAGCGATGTCAGAGCAAAAGCAAGTGCCATGCGCGAGGGATAGCTCATCGTTGGCCGTGAATCGGAACGAGGCGTGTTCCAACTAGCCTTGGAACCCGCCTCGCTCTCCTGCTTGTGCTTTTGTCCGATTTCAAAGCGCGCAGGTGTCATATATGATTTCCCTATTTCTCGTCCGACTTATCGGTCTTGGCCGGAGCCTCGAAGCGATAGCCGACACCGTGGACGGTGTAGAGCCACTTGGGCTTCTTGGGATCATCGCCCAGCTTGGCGCGAAGGTTCTTCACGTGGCTATCGATGGTGCGCTCATAGCCCTCAAAGTCGTAGCCGAGCACCTTCTCGACCAGCTCCATGCGGTTGTAGACGCGACCGGGGTGACGGGCAAGCGTGGTGAGCAGCTTAAACTCGGAAGCCGTCAGGTCGACTTCCTTGCCCTCGACCAAAATCTTGTGGCCCGAGATATCGATGACCAGATCGCCGAAGTCGAGTACCTCGACGGCTGGCTCGTCGGCCTGATGGGCACGGCGGAACAAGGCACGTACGCGCGCGACAAGCTCGCGCGGCGAGAACGGCTTAATCAGATAGTCGTCGGCGCCGAGCTCAAGACCGATAATACGGTCCTCGATCTCGCCCTTGGCAGTCAGCATGATGATGGGGACATCCGAGGTATCGCGAATGGTGCGGCAAACGCGCTCGCCGGGGATCTTGGGGAGCATAAGGTCGAGCACGACCAGGTCAAACTGATGCTTCTCGAACTCCTCGATCGCGGACTGGCCGTCGCCGACACCCACAACCCAGTAGCCTTCGCGCTCGAGATAGGCAGCGACGGCGTCACGGATTGCCTTCTCATCCTCGACCAGCAGAATCTTTTTTGCATCTGAAGCCATAACACGGCCCCCCTGTCTCAATCAGCTAAGAACAAGCCCATTTTAACGCACCTGAGCCCGCCGGATGCCACTATGACGCGGCAGCTCGGCGGGCGGTACTCACAATTACAACGCGTTTATTCCCCTGTTGGCGCCTTTTTAACCCCTCTAAGCTTAAAGAGAGAATAGGCGTGCGGTGACCGTCTCGGGTATACCCTGGCTGTTGCGCACCGTGGCGTACGTAAGGAATGAGTCCGATTTTCCCGCCGTAGCTGGATAATCGCCATATTCCAAAGCGCGGTCGGGCGACAACAGCGAGCCATAGGTCTTGGCAGAGGTGTCGATGAGAAAATGCGATGCCTGTACCTTAACGAGATATTTATTCTTCTTGCCGGCAGCACATGCGAGCGGCTCGCGGGACAGAAAGAGGTATGGCCCTCCCTCATTACCGATATACGTGCCCATGTTGCCCAGGCTGCCCACGCCACTATAGGTCGCCTCGATAGAAAACACGAAGGTATCGCCCATATATACGGCCTCGAAAGGCGAGACTGACGAGGGAAGGACTAGCTGGGCACGTTTGGTGTTGTTGCCGTCGGTCAGATCGATTGCCGTTATGCCATAGTAGACGCCTTCGTCGTTGCGGACACGCGGCGAGATGGTCAAAATGCCGTCGCTCGCGCGCGGGGCCGATGCAAAGCGGCCCATCGATTTCCAAATTACCTCGGCCTTGGATTCATCAAGCGAGCGACGATAGCAAAACGAATCACTACTCGTTTTATTGCCGCCTGCCGAAGGCATTTTATACCAGATGACCGATGACCCGAACGCCGTAAACAGGGGCGGATCATAGTCCTTGCCACCTCGATCGAGCTCAGCCACGTCGCCAGAGAGCGAAGCGCCCGACAGATTTTGAGCGTAGAGCTTCCACGATGAATTGGCAAAGTTCATCTCAACCCACGCAAACACGCCATCGCCGGCACGGACATCGTAAAATGCATATCCCGTGCCCTCGATAGGATCCTCGATTAATGTGGTAAGCGAGCCGTCGCCCAAGTTGAGCACGCCAAGCGTGTTGGCATGTAACGCAGACGCCGGGGCCATCATCGCCGCGGCGTAATCGCCGTCGCAGTAGTACAGCAGCGTACCCAAGGGCAATGTCCATGTCGCCATGGGCTCAAGATCGATATCGACGGCCTCATACTCATCCGTAATCGAGACAATCTTTGAGTCGTCTTTGATAACTTGTGGCTCGCCGGCAGCATCGTCGCTGGTACCCGTTTTCTTTGAGCATCCGGCAAGCACCGTGGCAGCGCCCGCGGCAGCCCCTCCGAGCACAAAGCCGCGGCGCGATATTCCGTTCTTGACGTGGTCGGCGATACCCATTAGGCGATCTCGGCGCGAGCGGCCTCGATAGCGCGCGTGAGCTGATCGGCGCAGGAGGTCTTTTTCATACCGCAGGTATTACCAGCGAGAACCTCGATTACACGATCGGCAGGAGCGCCCTCGACCAGCTTAGAGATAGCCTTGAGATTGCCGTTGCAGCCGCCAGTAAACTCAACGCCCACCACCTTGTTGCCGTCATCGGACAGGTCAAGGTGGATATTGCGAGCGCATACGCCCTGAGGCTTGTAATCAAAACTAATCATTGCGTTCCCCTCTCGTAAAGCAATTTCAGACGTCTATTATCCCCGTCCGAACCGATAAAGTATCGCGGGCACCGATTCAACATCCCCCGATGCGCAGACCGGCGACAGCAATGCTAGCAATCTGCTTCCCGAGCGTGGACTTTTCGTTTCTCTTGATACATGTTGTGGTCGGCGATGTGGTACATCTCGGTCAGCGAACATCCGGGTGTCTCTGCCGTCGCGACGCCAAACGACGCACTGACTGTCAGCACCTCATCGCTCGCAGCAGCAAGGCTGAGGCGAAGATCTTGCACCACTTTGCATGCGGATTCGCGATCGGTGTGAGGGCAAATCAGCAAGAACTCGTCTCCACCAACGCGCATGGGTACAAATTTCTCGCCTGCCGCCCGCTTCAATACAGATGCAGTACGCCGTAGCAGCTCATCGCCCATTTCGTGACCGTAGAGATCATTGGTGCGCTTGAGGAAATTGCAGTCCATCATGATCACACTCACGGGCAGGGACTCGTTCACCAGGTCGTCGCCAAGGGACTCAAGGTAATTTCTATTGCGAAGTCCCGTCAGCTTGTCCTGGAAAGAAAGCTCCTCGGCGCGCTTTGTCATCGAGATGTTATGCGTCGCCACGACGACCGATTCCAGTCGACCCTGCTCATCGCGGCGCTGTGGAACAACCTGCAGCGAATACCACGTACCTCGACAATCTCGTACCTCGGCATCCAAGTACGGCATGCCCTCCATACGATCCTGAAGCGTGCTTATGTCTATAAGCTCCATGACCGCCTCGCGGCTTTCGGGACTCACGATGTCTCGGCAAACCGTTGTCAAAAAGTCATACGCCTCGGCATGCTCGGCAAATATCTTTGCCACCGATGGCGACATGTTAATTCCCTCGATCTCGAGCGTATCGAGATGTAGCAGGAAGGTCGACTCATATGTGGAGCTGATGGCATTGATGATGCCGAGCTGCTTGTCCTTTTCGGCCAAATTGTGACGATCGGCGACGATACGCACCAACAGCACTACAACCAAAAACACCAGGAACGCCAGTACGCCGACAGCGATAAATGAAATCCTGCCCGACATGACCTCAGATTTGGGATAGAGCGCAAACAGGCGATAGTCCTTATACGCCGCACGCACGGCATACCAGGTACTTCCCCGATATTCGATACGTGTTAAGCCTTCGTCTTTCCAATCAATTCCGCTATCGGCAAGAAGCCGGGCAAGGGTTAGATCGACATTCGAATCGTTTGAGGAAACGATCTGCATATCGCGCATCACAAGCACCGTTGGATCTTGATGGAATGTGTTGTTCACGAGCACATCGGCGATCGTGTACGAATAATCATCGGCGGGCTCGGGCGCAAGCGATCGATACCCCAGCGCTACGCCATCACCGTACGGAACAACACTCACGGCAAAGTCGACATCTCGACGCTCAACGACCGTCGAGTAGGACACCTTGGAGCCTCGGTACATCGATGCGACCGACGAACAGGCAAGCTCCTCTCGCCATAGCATCAGCGGATCGCGACCGTCGATATCGTAATGAGCGGCCATATGACCGTCGGCGTCCATGACCAACATTCCCGAAAGGTGCTCGGTATGGACGTACTCCTCGACGAGGTCATCGTTGACTTCAACGTGATCAGGTGGCAAGAACGTCGCAAACGACTCGAGCGCGGCATCCAAATTGTGCGTCGCCTCGGTTTTTCTTCCCTGTTCATATCGGTCATATTTTTCGCAGGCGTTTTTTAAAAACACCATGGTTTCCTGGCCAAACCCAAGCGTTTTATCGAGACAGCGATGCGTGCCGACCACATACAGCAGACCCAACAAAGCAGCGCTGACCACAACGCAGATAGCCGCGGTGACTAATGCCTTTCGGCGTAAGCGGCGCTCATCATTTGTCATGATTCCGCTCCTTGCCCGTCCGTCGTCGCCCCCGCCTTGTACTTGCCCACAATGCGCTCAATCGTGCCATCTCGATCCATCTCGAACAGCACGGTATTGAGGTTTTTGACGTACTCCCCCTCATAGCCGTCCTTAAACGCGACGCCAAGGTCAACCGTCATAACGTTGTCAGCGAACACGCAGTAAAGGCCGGGATACTGGGCGACAAGTCGATCAAGCGGCTGAACGTCCGCCATCCAACAGTCGACATACCCTTTGGCGAGGGCGGCTTTGCAGAGCTCGGCAGAACCGTACGATTTGATTTGCACGTCCGGCGAGATTTCCAGATCCCCTGCGAGCAATCGGCGTTCGCTCACCGAGCCCGCAATCACCGCGATGGTCTTGCTTCCATCGAGATGCGCCAAGGACTTGATGCCACTCGTTTTCTTGGCGGCAACCGAGACCGTCACGGTTAGATACGGCTCGGTCCAGTAATACTTATCCTCGCGATAACAGGGAGAATAGTCACACCACAGGCAATCGATATCACCGTTTTTGAGCAGCCGGTCGCGATCGTTCCAGTCAATATCGACAAACTGTGGCTTGAGCCCCGCACGCTTGCAGGCCTCGCGGGCGATGTCGATATCGATACCGGCGTAATCGCCCGTGGTATCGACATACACATAGGGGTCGTTATCCGTAACGCCGATTTTGAGCACCGGGAGATCTCTATCGGCTTCATTCGAGGAGGAAGAACTGCTTCGAACGGTATACGTCAGGGCGCCCGCACAGACGGCAACAAGGAGTATGAGCGTAAACGAGACGATGGTGGCCCGCTTGATGCGTCTGGGCACGTGCCCCCTTTCATCGAAACAGCAGTCGGAGTTCATTTTATTACCCGGGCGCATATGCGACAGTAAAAAAAGCGCCTCGCCCAAGACGGGCAAGGCGCCAAAGGTTGAAATGCATCCGCAAGCGGTCGAATTAGGTTAACCCTACTCGAAGCTCAGCTGCTCCAGGCGATCGAAGACCGTATCGATGCGGGTGAGGAAGTCCCACGGATCAAAGATCTCGTCGAGCTTCTCCTGGCTGACGGTGCAGCGCGGGTCGGCCTCGAGACGCTCCTTAAAGGTGGGGCCGGAGACACAATCCTGCACCTCGTGCCAGGTTGCCATGGCGTTCTCCTGCACAATGGCGTACGCGTCCTCGCGGGTGATGCCCGTGTCGACGAGGGCCAGCAGCACCTTGGAGGAGAAGATGAGGCCGCGGGTCTTATTGAGGTTGGCCATCATGCGGGCAGGGTACAGCTGCAGGCCGTCGATAACGCGGATGAGGCACTGGAACATGTGGTCGAGGGCGATGAAGCTGTCGGCCTGGGCGACACGCTCGGCAGAGGAGTGCGAAATGTCACGCTCGTGCCACAGGGCGACGTTATCGAAGGCAACCTGGGCGTTGGACTTCACGACGCGCGACAGACCGCAGACCTTCTCCATGGTGATCGGGTTGCGCTTGTGCGGCATGGCGGAGCTGCCCTTTTGACCCTTGCGGAACGGCTCCTCGGCCTCGAGCGTATCGGTCTTCTGCAGATTGCGAACCTCGGTAGCGATGCGCTCGCAGGTGGCCGCGGTGGTGGCGAGAACGCCGGCGAGATAGGCGTGATGGTCGCGGCTGATAACCTGCGTGGACAGCGGGTCGTGAACCAGACCCAGGTGCTCGCAGACATACTCCTCGACAAACGGTTCGATGGAGCTGTACGTGCCAACAGCGCCCGAGATGGCACCGAAGGCAACATTCTTGCGGGCGTCCTCAAGACGATCCAGATCGCGCTTGAGTTCCCAGGCCCAAGAGCCGAACTTCATGCCGAAGGTCATCGGCTCGGCGTGGATGCCATGAGTGCGGCCGGCACAGAGCGTGTTGCGCTCCTCAAAGGCGCGACGCTTGCAAATCTCGCCGAGCTTCTTGACGTCCTCGATGATCAGGTCGCAGGCCTGGGTGAGCTGGTAGCACAGAGCCGTGTCGCCCAGATCGGAGCTGGTCATGCCATAGTGAACCCAGCGGCTGGGCTTGGGGTCGCCCTCGGGAACATCGGCGTCGATGTACTCCTTCATGTTGGTCAGGAAGGCGATGACGTCGTGGCGCGTGACCTCCTCGATCTCGTCGACCTTTGCCTTCTCAAAGTTGGCATGGTCGCGAATCCACTGGGCTTCGTCTTTAGAAATGCCGATCTTGCCGAGCTCCGCCTGGGCCTCACAGGCCAGGACCTCGATCTCCTGCCAAATGGCGTACTTGTTCTCGAGGGAGAAGATGTGTCCCATCTCCGGGCGGGTATAGCGATCGATCATAGCGGCTCCTTTTTGGTTATTGGCACGTTGGTCGTAACCCAACCATTGTACCGTGCGCAGGTGCAAGTATGGGCAGCAGGCATTAACCTAACATTTTGGAATTGGAGCGGGCAACGGGACGTCCGCGTATTTGCTTCGCAAATCCGCACCGGCTGCGGTCGATCTCCTCGGATTCACGGAGACGATGGGGAAGACTTTGTTGAATTGGCCGCCCCAAAGTCTCCCGCGCTCGATGGAGCGGGCAACGGGACGTCCGCGTATTTGCTTCGCAAATCCGCACCGGCTTCAGGCGCCTGCCGGCGCCTTCGCCTGCTCGCTACAAACGCTTCGCGTTTGTTTTACGCTCGCACCCTGGCGGGTTCGAGTCCCGGCGCTTTATTGAAAAAAGCACGGCACCGGAACGGTGTCGTGCTTTTACTTTTTCTGGAGCGGGCAACGGGACTCGAACCCGCGAGTGTCAGCTTGGGAAGCTGATGCCTTACCACTTGGCGATGCCCGCTTGTGTGTTGGCTAGTATAACGCGGTTGTCTTGTTCGATACAAGGGTGGTGATGCTTGTTTTAGCTGTGGAGATTCGTTTGAAAATCGCATCAATTGTGGAGATGAGGACCTTTGGCCTCCTGTTCTCCTTATCTTCTACCTGCGCTTTTGCCTGATTGTTGTATTTGAGCTCAATTTGTCAGGAATTGGGCAAGCTTTTGGTCAGGCTCCGGTACTTACCCGCATGAACCTCGGGGGTAGCCTCATCCTACGCGTCGCAACCTCCCCATGCGGCGCACGAGGGATAAGGAGCAGCCATGTCCAACGCACCCACGCACTCTGTCCACAGCGCAATCGCAACAGGTCCGCTGCTCCTGCTCCTCTTCCTACTGTTCGGCTGCCTGGCACCGGGAGCCGCATTTGCCGTCGATGGCTACGACCAGCTCGGCTTCCGTACTATTAGCGATGATTGTGGGCCCTTCTTCATCGGCAAGTATGAAGCTCAAGACGCCTCGATTGCCTACTGCATGAACCAGGAACGCCCCGGGCCCACCAAGCCGGGCGGTCCATGGCTCAACTTTGATCAAGGCTGGGTGTGGCTCGACGACGAGTTCGCAGCAATCGTTTGTCACGGATATCCTACCGCCACGTCGTTTGGCGGTTACCATCTTTCACCCGATCGCGCCCGCGCCGCCACCCAGCTTGCCGTATGGATGCTCAACGGCACTACCCATGTCGACGGCACCTACTCCTACACGACCGCTCAGGGCAAAACCAAGAGCGGGCACTTTACCGCCGACGATGAAGTCGTGGCGGCTGCGCGGTGGCTCCACGACAGCGCAAAATCAGGAAGCATCAAAGCCGCTCCGCACCGCGCGCGACGCTATCTAGGAACCGTATCGAGCGGCAGCAGACGTCAAGACATGCTCTATGTACTGCCGGCGGTCTCTGTTTCCTTCCAAAAGCAGTCTGCGAACACTGTTATTACCAGCGGAAACAATACCTATCAGTTTACCGGGGCAACATTCGATGTTTTTGAGAGCGCCAGCGGCGCGCGTGTCGGCACCATCCAGATGGACAGCAACGGTCAAGCGCAGGCAGCACTTCTGCCCAACACGGCATACTACCTAGTTGAGACAACAGCGCCAGCTGGTTATATCCCCCTGCACGATCGCATTGCCTTTACCACGACGGATAACGGCGGATACGTCACCATTGATGAACAACCCGGCACCATTACCTTGCGCATTGTAAAGCTCGACGCCGCAACGAATGCAGGCCCCCAAGTTGGGGCTTCGCTCGCAGGAGCAGAATTCGTGTGCGTATCGCAATCAACCCCTGGATGGACACAAACTCTCAGGACCGATGAAAGCGGTCGAGCTACCCTCACCGATGTCCCCCTGGGAACCTTTACCATCTATGAATCGAAGGCGCCCGAGGGCTATTTGCCCTCCGGTGACAGTTGGTCTTACACCGTTGGAGCCGACCAACTCGGCGATTCAGGCGTGGTCGAGATCGAATCTCGCGTTTCCGATATCCCCATTGCGTTTGACCTTGAGATTTCCAAATTCAAGGACTACGGCAATAGCGATCAATCCGGCCTGGAGCAGCCGGCAGGAGATGTTGTCTTTGAGGTTGTCAGTAACAGCTCTCAGCAGGTTGTTGGCACACTGACTACAAACATCTATGGCTTTGCCTCCACCAAAGACCAGCCCGAAGCATGGTTCGGCACAGGCAAGCGACCAGCCGGTGTCCACGGAGCCGTCCCATACGACCGCGCCGGCTACACGGTTCGTGAGGTTCCGGAAACCGTCCCCGAGGGTTTTAAACGTGCGGGGGAATGGACCGTCGAGGCCAATCAGATTTCCGACGGCGCCGAGCTTCAATATATCGTGGACAACCACGCTCTGTCGACGCATCTCCAGATTGTAAAACGCGATGCCCAAACAGGCGCTTCTGTTCCCCTAGCCGGATTCACCTTCCAACTCCTCGACAGCAATCACAAACCTGTCTCACAAACATGCTGGTATCCAGCACATAACGTAATGGACACCTTTACGACTGACGCGACCGGCACCGTCACACTGCCCGAATCGCTCGTGCCGGGCACCTATTATGTACGCGAAACCTCGGCCAAAGAGCCCTATCTTGTCGGCGGAGAGATCGAGGTAAACATACCCGCCGATATAAACCTAACGCCCGTTGCAATCGTCTCGTATTATGACCACGCCGCGACCGGAAACATCAGGATCGTTAAAACCGATGCCGTGGACGGCAGCAGCCTCGCGGGCGCCATCTTTGAGATCCGTGCCTCAGGTGATATCGTGCGCCCCGACGGTAGCATTGCCGCGCTCGACGGTGAGACTGTCGCTACCGTCACGACGGATGAAACTGGAGAAGCACGCGCGGACGACCTCCCGTTGGGATCTGGCACCGCACGCTACGAGGTCGTCGAGACTCAGGCGCCGACCGGCTTCTTACTCGACCGAACGCACCATATCGTCGACCTTACCTATGCCGACCAGAAAACACCCGTTGTGGAAGCACGGCTTAACGTATCCGACGATTACACCAAGGTTGATATCTCCAAGGTCGATGCAAGCGGAGAGCAGGAAGTGAAAGGCGCACAGCTCACCTTATCTGGTCCCGATAAAACCGAAATAGACTCCTGGACCTCATCCGACAAGCCGCACCGCATCGAACATCTTGCACCCGGCACCTACTCGTTGCGCGAAACGATGTCTCCGCGGACCTATGACCTTGCCGAGGAGATAACGTTTGAAATAAAGGACACGGGAGAAGTCCAATCCGTCTCGATGAAGGATGCGCCCATCGAGATCAAAGGACAGGTCGACAAGCGTCAGGAGCTTGTCCAACCTATCGGGAAGGGTCTGTTGGCTAACGGCGATGGAAAAAACCGCGCCGCGATGCAAACCAATACGGATGGGCTTTTCTCCTATACCATCGATGCTCGAAACGATTCCGCTACTTGGGTTGATGAGTTTACGATTACCGATGATCTTGAGTGCGCCAAAGACGGCACGGCGAGATTCGTCTCAATCGAAACCCCCGTCGCCATCGGCGACCTCAACGGTCTGTGCAACGTGTGGTATCGCACGACGCCGTTGGACTCGACAGACATCGATGAGCCGGCAAACGCGACGCTTGACGATGGGCACGAAAATCCTTGGCTTGAGTCCGACGAAGTAAAAGAGAGTCTGGGTGAAGATTGCCGCCTCGTCGATTACGACGGCTGGCACCTCTGGAAGGCGGATGTCTCGACCACGGAATCCGCCACACTCGAGGCGAAAGAACTCGACCTTGCATCCAATACCGTCGTAACGGGCATTCGCATTGAATACGGTGCGGTAGCCGCCGACTTTACGACTCGAAGCGATACGGATTCTTGGACCCGCGATGATCTCAAAGATGAGCACGACGACCTTGACGATGCCAAAGCAATCCTTGGCACAGATGCTCGGGGCGCAGTCGTGCACATGCAGGCAACGTCGGCTTACACACCCCAAACTGCACTCACCAACAGCGCACGCGTCGATCTTTGCCGCAACGGCGGCGGCGATAAACTTGAGTCACATGACGAGGACCGTGTCATTCAACGCTGTACCCTACCGCAGGACCTACCGGCAACAGGATCAGCTCCCATCGCCGCTTGCATCACCGCGCTCCTGACCTCGGGTGCCGCAGCCCTATGGTTCGCTCGCCTTAGGTCAATCCCAAAGAAGCGCTAGAGCGATGAAAAAGCGGGCGAGCCAGTCCCCCGGCTCGCCCGCTTTCAATCATTTAAATCGCCGCATCTACTCTGCAGACGAAGATCCACCATCAACGATTGCCTGCTCGGACTCAGGAATCCCATCGGCGCCCGTGCTCTGTTCTTGCTCCATCTCTTCGCTGATTGCGGAGGCGGGGGTCGAGCCCTTCGCGCCCACGATGTAGGCAGCTCCAAACCCTAACGCAATGGCAATCAAGGTCAAAATCACGTAGACAGGCCAATGGCGCTTAATATACGAAAACACGTTGACTCCTTAGAGCTCCGTCTACGAACGGCGGATAACCTCGGTCACGACCTCGGATACCGTGGCAATGTTCGTCGGGTTGACATTGTGGGGCAGGTCGTCCTCGGTACGAGCACAAGCCAGGCGCGTGCCGTCCACGCCGGCGATGGTGAGGGCTCGGCGGCTCGCCTCGAGCGCGGCATAGGCATCGGTCTTGGCATAGGGCATCTCGAGCGCGCCACAATCGACATGGAACGACTTGCACACCTTGCTGACCAGGTTCATGATGCGGCGATCGCCCTTGAGCAGCTGCTGTTCGCCCTCAACCGTCACCACCGAAAGCCTACCGGCGCCGACGGATTCAAGATTGATGAAGAATACGCCGCGGAGCTTATCGCGATGCGAAGCCAAGAAGGCCTTCATACCGGCGCCATCACAATCCGAGGCGCCCGTTGCCACAAACCAGATATCGTGACCGAGCAGCTCATCGTCACCCATAGAGGCGACAGCCGAGAGCATATCTTCGGAAGAAGCGCCGTCGGAAGACGTAGCGCCGCCCTTCCAGCCATCGTTATCGTCCTCGAAATTATCCCACGAACCGATGCCGCGACCGGACTTCTTGGCATCGTAATCGTCTTCGACGCCCAGCCAGTCACTCATGCTGTCCTGTTCGTTTTTCTTTTTACGACCGAACAGGCCGCCCAGGCCGCGCTTGCGAGACTTGGGTGCCGCAGGGGCGGGAGCCGAAATGGTCTCGATCGGCTGTGCGCCCGACGCAACGGGCATAGGAGGCGCAACGGGTGCCGATGTGGGTTCGGGACCCTGGGCGGTAGCAAAGGGGTCGTTGACCTGTGCGGAGGGATCGGGAAGGTCGAACAGCGACGTGCGAGACGCAACGTTTGTCTGCTTCATCGACGGCAGCGACGGATCGGGGACCGAAGCCAGCGGAGACGAGGAGGGTGCAGGCGACGGTGCCGACGCCGGATCGGGAACATTCATCTGCGGACGCGGCGATGCTTGGGAGGAAATCTGGGCCATAAGGGAATCGACCGTTTCGTCCTGAGTGGGAGCGACATTGGCAACCGTGGCACCGGAACCACTCGGGGTCGGCATGGTGAAAATCTGCGTGGAGTAAGGCCTCGACTCATCCGTCTCGGGAGTCTCGGAAACCGCAGGCACTTCCTCCTGCTCGACCTCGGTTGAATCACCTTGATCGGCTGCCGCGTATTGCTCTTCGTCAGAGTTGGCCTCGACGGACTCGTCCTTGGCAGCATCCTGAATTTCGGCAGCATCAATGGGCTCGTCATCGTCTGCCGCGTCGCCCTGCTCATCGGAAACAGGAAGGGGCTCGGCAATCGCGGTGCCTTGCTTTTCAAACGTTATCGTGGAATCGAACTGCGCGGCATCAAACGACATGGTGCTATCGACATGCTGCTGAGCCTCGAAAGACGTCGTCGCCTCAGCAACATCCGCGGACGCCGGTTGCTGGGACTCAAAGGACGTCGTAGCTTCGGCAGCGTCGACGGGCACGGACTGCATAGCCTCGTTCTGCTCGAACTCTTGCGCCGCGCGCTCACGTGCCGCCTCGGCTGCCTGCTGCTGAGCGATAGCCTCCTGCTCGGCAGCCTCGCGTGCGGCAGCGCGCTTCTCCTCGAAATCGTCGACAAATTTCTTGCCCTTTGCAAGCGCACCCTTAAAGAAGTTAGAAGCACTGGTGCCAATCGAAGAGAACGCGGATGCAATATCGGCATGGGGCGTTGCCGCGGGAATCTCGGCCGAGAAATCAGTATCGCTCTCGTAAGACACGCGCCTCGGCTGTTCAACGTAATCGTCGTCAGACTCGTCCGCAACGTCTTGCGCCGGCGCGGCGGGGGCCAAAATGTCCAGTCCTGCCGCGGGATCGATCGCGGACACCGCCTCGAGCTCGGCAACGGCAGCGGTAACCGCGGCAGACTCATCATCCACGGTGACGGCGGGCGCAGGTGCAGTCACGACGGGGGCAGGCTCGGGCTCAAACGTCGGCTCCTCGCCCTCCTCGTAATCGAGCGTGCACGACTCGGGAAGCATCCCGAGCGCACGGATGGCATCCGAACCAAAGCGGATGTTGCCGGCGGCATTGCGATAGAGCTTGGACTCGGGCTCGGCCGCGACAGGCTCCTCCGCCGGCTCGGCAGCGGAAACCTCGTCATTGAACTCTTCGGCCTGGACAGCCTGATTCTGATCCTCGGGCACGATGGCGCCAATCAGCGTCTCGTCGGCAGACGCACCCTCAAAGCCCTCGATCTGCTCGTCGAAATCCTCACCCTGTTCGGGCTCGGCCTGAGCGTCGGGAGCAATCGGCTGACCGAACTCATCCTCGGCGTAGGTAGGCTCTTCATACTCGATGGTATTGCCGTAGTCGTTTTGCTGTTGGGCCGCGGCATACTCCGCTGCTGCGCGCGCCATCTCCTCGGCACGACGCTTCTGCTCCCCAAAATAGGTATCGAACGGAACATCGTCGGGAAACTCGTTTTCGCCCTGGAAGGGAGCAACGTTGTTCATAACGCCGAGCATGGCAGCGACAGAAGACTTGTTGCACACCGCGCCGGACGTATAGGGAAGAATGTAGCGGTTAGAAATGATGTTTGCCGCGTTGGCGAGCGCAACGAGGGAAGCGAGGATCGCGACAATCCACAGCAGAACCTTGAGCGCGCCGGGGAGCGGCAGGATACGCAAGATGGCAACGGCAGCAGGGGCAACCGTGGCAACGGGCAACAGCTTGGCGATGAGCGCACGATACGAAGCATAGGGCTCGCGAGCGAGCAGCTCAGCACGGGGAGAGTCGTAGTGTGCGACAACGACCACCGGGCGGTTGCGCGGAGACGCGAGCGGGCCCGAGGCCTTGTGGTAGGCGATGACATTTTGGCTCACGCCCGTCTTGCCCAGGCGCGAAACCACGGGGTGGCCCGTGCGCTCGAGCACGTAAAGAACGGCGCCGGCAATGGCCAGCAAGGTGCCGACCAAGCCGATGCCGCCGCCGATGCCCATCAGCAGGGCGCCGGCAAACGCAAGAATACCGGTAACGGCAAATGCCAACCTACTGGGCGCCGGGGCATTGAACTCCTGAACCTCGGGATCAAAGCCGTGGTTGTGGAAGATCTGAGCGATATCCTCGGCAGCCAAGCGCTCTTCTTCGCTGCATGCCGGCGTAATGCCGGTGTTCTGCAGCAGGTGGTTAATATAGTTCTGGGTGTTCGCCATGTGCGCTCCACATCCATAATCCGACAAATAGGCCCAATGCGTGCACATTAGAACCGTATATAGTCGAAAGTATACCCCGAGCGAGCGCAAACGACCGAATTCGGGCCATCTTAACGCCCCGAGCGGACAAGGATATAGCCTAATCTCCATATCGGACTAAAATCATGGCAGCAAACCACCTTCTCATGCGAGGACTCTATGACGGCAAGCAACGCGACCGCGACAATTAAAAAGGGGAATTCGGAGCCCAGTTTCGATAAAACGGCTCAGCGCATCCTCAATCTTTTCTTTGTGCTCAACAGCTCCCCCGAACCGCTGACGACCGAGCAGATCGTCTTGGATTCTGACCTGGGATATGGCTCGGGCAATATCGACTCGGATAAGCGCAAGTTTCGGCGCGATCGTGACAAACTGCTCGAACGCGGCATCTTAATCAAGGAGGTTCGCCCCGCCGGCGCGCAGGAGACCGAGGAAAGCTCATGGACAATCGACCGCGAGCACACGTTTGCGGCAGGCGGCCTCATCACCGCAGACGACGCCGATATCCTGCTCAACGCTATCGACCAGACAATAGCGGCCGGCTCATCCACTTTTGCCGCGCCGCTTGCCGATATTCGTTCCAAGATTGCCTACCTCACCGGCAGGACGGCGGCGGACGAAGCACCGATCCGCCGCTCTCCCACCGTCGATGCGGTATGGAGCGCCTTTGCCGAGCGATGCGCGCTGCGATTTTTATATCAGAACGGACGCGGTGAGCAGAAAGAGCGTACCGTCTGCGTCTACGGCATGTTCGAGCGCGAGGGCGTTGCGTACTTCTGCGGCCTCGACAATGCCACCGACGACATCAGGACATTCCGCTGCGACCGTATCGTTCGCGCTTGGCGTCCTTCGAAGGCCTACGCCATCCCTGCAGACTTCAATCTCAACGACTACCTGTTCTTTGAATTCGATTTTGCCGACCGCCCGCCCGTTGCGGCTACGTTCTCGTTCGCCCCGCAGACGCAGATCGATATGATCAACGGCCTCACGCGCGGGCGAGGTGAGCTCGCACACACCGATTCGGGATGGACTTGGACCGTTGACGTGCGCGATCTTGAAGCCGCCGCCTCATTTTGCATGGCCCACGCCATGGACGGCATGAGGCCCATGGCCCCCAAATCGCTCAAGCAGGCGTGGAACCACCTCATTGAAAGGACGGTGCACGAGCATGCCCGTGCGTAAACTCACCAGCGAGCAGAGGCTCTCGCGCGCCATCGACATCATGGAGGCCCTCTACGCCGCCGGCGAGAACGGCATGACACGAGACGAGCTTTGCAGCCGCTTTGATATCACGGGGGCATCGCTCGACGAGATTCTCGAGATCGTCTCAACACTTGCGGACCGAGAATCGGGCGCACGTATTATCTGCGAACGCCGCGGCGAGTGCGTGGTCCTCACCGGTGATGCGGGGCGCGTGCTACCGCTGCGTCTGAGTGCCGCCGAGGGCGCTGTGCTCAACCATGAACTTGAATCATTGGGGATCGAACCCCAAGCGGCGGCTCGAATACGGCGCGCCCTTCTTCCCAAAGAGCTCGGCTATAACCAGCGCGTCTTTGACACCGTCGCCCACGGATCGCACTGGCAGCAGCTGAGCTGCGCCATTCGGGACGGCGTTCGCTGCCGCATCTCGTATCGCTCGATGGATGACACGCAGGCGCGCGAGCGTTTGGTCGACCCTTTGCGCATCACAACAAACGGCGACCAAACGTATCTGATTGCCTGGGATGTCGCAGTCGACGAGCAGCGTACCTATCGTATGGATAAAATCGAGGGCCTGGTCTTGACCGACGACTCCGTCGTGCGCCACGTACCGGAGCCCGCGACCCTCCACGACTCACTCGCCCAGGCGGAGCTGAGCGCGAAGCTTCTCATGCCGCGCGCCTTGGCAGAGCGCCTAGACTGGCCCGGCATCATGTCGATTGAACCCAATGGGGCGGACAGCTCAACAGTGAACGTGCGCTACGGCTCCGAGCGCTGGCTGTTAAGCCAGGTAATCGCAGCGGGCGGGGCCATCCGCATCTTGGATGACCCCGCCCTGTCAGAGCGTCTGTGCGATATGGCAAAATCCCTCGTCTGCCCGCTTTAGCGGCGCCGCTCGTGGCGTGCACGCCACAGCTGTAGATAGTGCCCGATTTGTGCCGATTCGATGCGCTGATAGGAGCTCGTGGGCAGCGACGTTAAGAATTTCTTGCCGTAGCCCTTCGTCACCAGGCGCGGGTCGGCCAAGATGAGTACGCCGCAATCGGTCGATGAGCGAATGAGGCGACCGGCTGCCTGCTTGACCTCGAGCACGGCCTCGGGCAGCGAATAGCGCGCCCAAGCGCGATCTTCACGCAGATTGCGCTCGCATGAGAGCGGGTCTGTGGGGCTCGAGAACGGCAGCTTGGGGATGATGACGCAGCGCAGCGTCTCGCCGCTGGCGTCAAACCCTTCCCAAAAGGCCTTAAGCGCAAAGAGCGACGAGGTCGGTTCGTTGATAAAGCGATCGCGCAGGCGGCGAGGAGACGAGTTGCGCTGCTGGCAGTTGAGCTCCAGGCCCGCACGAGTCATCTTGGGCTCGACGCGAGCGTACAGCTCCTCCATGTCACGCCTGTTGGTGAACAGCGTGAGCACCGAGCCGCCCATGGCAAGATGAGCGTCGACCAGTACGCGCTCGAGCGCCGAAAGATAGCCTTCACGGTCGCGCGGATCGGGAATATCCCCAGCCACGACCACGGCCATATTCGAATCGAAGTCGTAGCTCGAATCCAAGTGCAGCGACGATGATGTCGAGGCACTGATGCGATCGAGGCCGACGGCGTGGTTAAAGTGCTCAAAGCTCTTGGAAACCGTCATGGTCGCCGATGCAAAGATAGCCGTGTGGACCTCGGGCAGCCACTCGGTTGCCAAGGCCTCACCAATATCGATGCGCTCCGCGGTCATCGACTCGCCGCCGGCGCGCAATCTGCGACTGACTTGCAGCGAGTACACGTAGTGTTCGTCGGTACCGTCGATGATGAGTTTGAGGTTCTCGGCCAGCTCGTGCAGGCGGCGCGAGATATCACCCAAGTCCACAACGACCTCGGGCTTGTCGGCGGCAACGGACTGCACGAGCGCGTCGACACTCTTGTCAGCTTGTTCCAATGCGTCGATGGCAGCGTAGGCCGACTGTAAGAAATCATGCCAGTCGTCAGATTCGCGCAGCTCGGGGCCAATCCATAGGTTCGCATTGTCATAGCCCCCGCGAGCACGGCGGCCAAGCTCGCGAACGCCGTCAAACACATCGGCAATCGCCATGCTCGCACGTACAACCGTCGACGTCGCCTTGGCGGTAAGACTCAGATAGAGCGTAGAGCCCTCCGAGGTTGCCAAATCGCGGGAAACCTGGCTCAGCGCACCGGCGCTCGAGCCACCCAGGCGCTCAAACAGAACGCGCGATTCATCCGCCGACACCACGCGCGCCCATTGACGGCGTGCCTCGCGCTCGATGGAGTGGGCCTCATCGATTACCCAGTGACGAATCGGAGGCAAGATTCTGCCCTCGGCCGCAACATTGCGGAACAACAGGGAATGGTTGGTGACCACCACATCGGCATGCGCCGCGCGACGACGGGCGCCGTGGACCAGGCATTTATCGGGGAAAAACGGGCATAGGCGACGGGCGCACTCGCGCGACGCCGTCGTAAAGTCGGGACGGTTGACGCTGCGCCAGCGAATGCCGAGCGAGTCGAGGTCGCCATCGGCCGACTGACACACGTACGCCATGATGACTGCGACTGCCGTAAGCGTGTCGGCGGGATCACGCTTAGTCGTAATTTCGACTTGGCCGCGGCTCATGCGCTCAAGCTTGCGCAAGCATGGATAGTGGTCATAGCCCTTGAGGGCGCAAAACGATAGACCTCCGTCCAGCTGCTCGGCAAGTTTGGGCAGCTCGTGATACATGAGCTGGTCGGCAAGATTATTCGATTTAGTTGCGATACCAACCGTGATGTTGTTGCGGCGCGCGGCCTCGGCAAAAGGCACCAGGTAAGCCATCGATTTGCCGACGCCCGTCCCCGCCTCAATCACGCGATGCGTTCCCGTAACGAGTGCGTCACGAACCTCGAGCGCCATCGCAATCTGCTCATCGCGCGGCTCGTACGTGGGATACATGCGATTAACCAGGCCGCCCGGGGCATAGTCCGCCTCGATTTCCTCGCGGCTCGGCATCTTAAGGACCGGCAATTCGTCGGCGTCCACCCGATCATCGGCGCGATCGGCCTTGAGTACGTCGGCGCGGGCGGCGCTGAGAGAGAAGATGGAACCGGGGTTCTGCCCCGCCAAGAACGAGAAGATGGGACGATAGGACCAGGGTACGTCGGGATGCATGTCGGCCAGGCGCGCCATCAAGCCCTGAGGCAAGTCGGTGAGCGCCACGAGCAACACGCGCCACACACCACACAAGGCGTCGACATCGGCGTTGGCGCGGTGCGACACCGAGTCGCAGCCAAACAGGTCGGCCATGAAAGACAGCTTATGCGAAGCCAGGCGCGGAAGCGCGATGCGCGACAGTGCCAGCGAATCGATCCAGATGTCGCTGACGTTGACGCCGCCCTTGACCGACTCGATAAACGAACGGTCGAAGGTGGCGTTATGTGCGATTACCGGGCAGCCGCCGACAAAATCGGCGAGAGCGGCGACAGCCTCAACGGCCGACGGGGCATCTGCCACATCGGCGTTTGTAATGCTCGTGAGCTCAGTAATCTCGGCGGGAATCAGCTGCTTGGGATGCACGAAGGTATCGAAGCGATCGACAACCTCGCGGCCCGAAAGGCGAGCCGCCGATATCTCGATAAGCTCGTTGTCCTGCACCGAAAGACCCGTGGTCTCGGTATCGAGGACGATAACATCTTCTTCGATGAGACCAAACGCTTGGGTTTTGGCGCGCTCGGCAAGCGTGGCATAAGAATCGATGACAAACTGCGGCGTTCCCGACGAAACAGCGTCCTCGATTAGCATGCAACGCCCGCTCGACGAAGCCCCATGCGAATTAGGCTGTCACAGACCTGCGGGAACGTCATGTCATCGGTGTGGCGAATCTCATCCGGATACAGCGACGTATCGGTCATGCCGGGAATCGTGTTGGTCTCGAGGATAACGGGGCCGTCCTCGCTCACGATAAAGTCGCTGCGCGAGATACCCAGGCAGCCGAGTGCCTTATGGGCAGCACAGGCAAGCTCCTGGGCACGAGCGTAGTTCTCGGGCGAAATCTGCGCCGGAATGCGATGGATGTCCGTAGGATCGACATACTTCACGTCCAGATCGTAGAACTCGCAGTCCTCGGGCTTACGGATCTCGACAATCGGCAGGGCGCGCACGTCATCCTCGCCGTATACGCCGACGGTGATCTCGGTACCCTCGATGCACTTCTCGACCAGTACTTTGTCGCCAAACTCAAACGCCTTGGCGATGGCCGCGGGCAGCTCGGAGGGCTCGTGGACCAGGGAGATGCCATAGCTGGAGCCGTTAACGGCCGGCTTCACAAAGCAGCGCTCGCCACAAACCTCGACAATGTGATCGATATCGACTTCATCGCCCACTTCGAGCGCAAGGCCGGGGGCAATGGGAATGCCCGCCTTGGCGTACAGGAGCTTAGAGACCTCCTTGTCGGCACCGCAGGCGCTCGCGAGCACGCCCGAGGCCGTGTAGGGGATACCCAGGGTCTCCATGGCACCCTGCATGGCACCATCCTCACCGCCGGCGCCGTGCATGGCGATAAATGCCACGTCGAAACCACCGGTCGCCATGGTTACCATAAAATTATCGGCAGCCGTGTCGAGCAGCTTCACCGAAGTGTAGCCGGCCTCCTTCAGGGCCGCCACGACGTTCTTTCCCGAATTGAGCGAGATCTCGCGCTCAGCGGAATGACCGCCCGCCAAGACCGCTACGTGCATGTTCTCTAGGCTTTTACCCGGCATGGGCAGACTCCTCCTCTATAATTTCTGCAGCTGATACCATATTGTAGCGATACCCTCTACGTTTCCCCAAAATCGAAAGGCTTCCATGAATCCCAGGACTAAATCTCAGGACATTCGCGACTTGAGCCAAAACGATATTCGCGAGCTCGTGGCAGAACTCGGCCAGCCCGCTTTCCGCGCGAAGCAGCTCATCGAATGGGTCTTTGAGAAGAACGTTTGTTCGTTTGATGATATGACTAACCTTCCCAAGGCTTTCCGCGAGCAGCTTAAAGAGGCTTTTGCCTTTGACACGCCGACCGAGCTCACCAAGCAGGTTTCCAAAGATGGCTCTCGCAAGTATCTGCTCGAGTACCACGACGGCATTTCCGTCGAGACTGTCGGTATGCCCCGTCGTAACAAGCTTTCCGTCTGCGTTTCCACCCAGGCAGGCTGTGGCATGGGCTGTGCCTTTTGCGCCACCGGCCTTAACGGCCTCAAGCGCTCGCTGACAGCTCAGGAGATCGTCGACCAGGTGCTTCATGTATCCAACGACTTTGGCGAGCGTGCCACGAGCGTTGTCTTCATGGGCCAGGGCGAGCCGTTTGCCAACTACGACGAGGTTCTCAAGGCGTTGCGAATCCTCAACGACCCCGATGGCATCGGTATCGGCGCCCGTCACCTCACCGTCTCTACCAGCGGCGTTATTCCCGGTATTCGCAAATTTGCCGACATCCCCGAGCAGTTCACGCTTGCCGTTTCCCTGCACTCCGCCATCCAGTCGACGCGCAACAAGCTCATGCCCGGTGTTAAGAAGTACACGCTGCTCCGCCTTCACGAGGCGCTTCAGCTCTACACCGAAAAGACTGGCCGCCGCCCGACCTATGAATATGCCATGATCGAAGGCGTCAACGATACGAATCCCGAGATGCAGGCACTCTGCGACTTCTGCGAGGGAACGCTGTGCCACGTTAACCTGATTCAGCTTAACGACATCGAGGGCAGCCCGCTCAAGCCGTCGCCGATTCATAAGGTCGAGGATCTTCAGCGCCGCCTTGAGTCTCGTGGTATCGAGACCACGATCCGTAATTCTCGCGGCAATGATATTGATGCCGCCTGCGGTCAGCTGAAGCAACGTTTCAAGGTCCAGAAGAACGCATAGGGGAGTCTGTACCCCATAACGTTTCATGTGAAACATCCGACAGTCCTGGTTGCAAATAATGCAACCAGGACTGTTTCATTTATATCTATACTATTGAATTTGATTTACATAAGGTTACTTTTATGGCCAAAATAAGGGGTCCTTGTCTCCCAAATCAGACAAGGACCCCTTTAAAACAGGCAAATAATTGTTAGGTACCTAATAACCAACATTTTCCCACTGATGGTTAACCCAGTCTTGGTTAATCTTGGGATTCTTAGTCACCTGAGCAGTGCGCATAGCGACATCTTCGGTCATCACATCCATTTTCTTCTTAGATGTATCGACGATATCCTGAGCCCCGCGCAGCAGTCTACCGCGCAGTTCATCATCTGTCGCAATCTTATAACCAGCAAAAGCACCAGCGGCGACGGTGGTTGCAAACGCAATGACCGCGAGAACCTTACTCTTAATCCTGATCCTCCTGCCCAAATTGAATCATCTCGCCAAGGATACGGGAGAGCTCATCTTCGTCTTTGAACTCGATTTCAATTTTATTCTTGCCACGCGAGCTCTTCACACGAACATTCGTGTTGAAAACTTGACGAAGGACTCGGGCGGCCTTTTTGAATGACTGAGGTGTTGCTGGCCTCGGAGTCCTTGGCGTCTCTCCGGCAGAAAACAACGGAGCAAGATTTTCTGTCGCTCTAACGGAAAGACCTTCTGCAACAACCTTCTCAGCAAGTCGAATCCTGGCATCTTCATATGGAACTGCAAGAATAGCTCTCGCATGGCCCGCAGTAAGCTTACCCTCGAAAATCAACTGCTGTACGACTTCGGGAAGATCTAGCAAACGAAGTGAATTTGTAATTGCAGAACGAGACTTACTGACAGCCTTTGATAACGCCTCTTGTGTCATACCGCTGGCATCAATGAGCTGACGATAACCCTTCGCCGCTTCGACGGGATTCAAATCAGACCGCTGAAGATTCTCGATAAGAGCAAGAGCGAGCATCTCCTCATCATTAACTTCCTTAATGATGACAGGCAGGTCCTCCAGACCAGCAAGCTTTGAAGCCTGGTAACGGCGCTCACCAGCGATGATCTCATAGCCGTTTCCATGCTTGCGAACCAGCAGCGGCTGCAAAACGCCATGTTCCCGAATCGACTCGCTCAACTCTCGAAGTTCAGTTTCGTTAAAGTGAATTCGCGGCTGATTAGGGTTGGGAACGATATCCTCAATAGGCAGTTTAGTTTCAGATGCGGCATTTGAAGCCGATGCAGCCGAACCACCGGTCTCATACTCGGCCTCTGAGACCAAAGCATTGAGTCCACGTCCCAATCCTCCACGTTTCTTTGCACTAGGCACGCTTGATCACCTCTTTTGCAAGGTTCATATACGCTTTCGCACCCTTATTTTGAGGCGCATAGGTAATTACCGGTTCTCCAAAAGACGGAGCTTCGGAGATTTTAACCGTACGAGGGATCAGCGTCTTAAACGCCTTATCAGCAAAGTACGACTGAACCTCCTCAACAACCTGATTCGACAGAGAAGTACGTGAGTCATACATGGTCATAAGCACGCCATAGGTGTCTAAGCCCTTGTTCAGACGCGATTTGACCATCTTCATTGACTCAAGCAGCTTCGTAACTCCCTCGAGTGCGTAATACTCGCACTGGATTGGAATCAAAACGCTGTCTGCTGCGGTCAAAGCGTTGATAGTAAGCAAGCCGAGCGAAGGAGGACAGTCGATAAAAATAAAATCGAACTCTTCCTGAATCGGCTCAAGCAAATCTTTGAGGCGGGTTTCACGAGCAATTGCGCTTACGAGCTCAATTTCGGCGCCTGCAAGTTGAATTGTCGCCGGAATAACGAATACCTTTTTGCAATTTGTATCAAGAACAAGCGATTCTGCCGGCACGTCATTCAGTAATGCATCATAGATGCATTGATTAAGATCTTCTTTTTCAATTCCAAATCCACTGGTGCTGTTTCCCTGCGGATCAAAATCGACAATCAGCGTCTTGCGTCCCTGTTCACCCAGTGCTGCTGCAAGGTTTACAGCCGTCGTTGACTTACCGACGCCGCCTTTTTGATTGATGATTGCAATAATACGCGTGTCTTTTGCGCTCTTCGAACGCTTAACGTCGCGAAATCCCACGGTCCCTCCTGGTGTGTATTAAAGCTGTCAAACGGAGGATGTTTCACGTGAAACATTCCGATTCGAAATCAACCGCCATGTTTCACGTGAAACACAGCAAGTTGTTAGTATCCATTATGTTTCACGTGAAACATCTAGGCAAGCGGATTCTTCTTTGCCATGCCATTTGCACGAGGCAATGAAACGGAAGCCGGATGACTCTTCTTAAGAACAATGAACTCCCTGTGGCCCAAGCCCTCAGGCAAATCGATTGCATCATTCAGAAGCAGAGTGAAGCCGCAGATCTTAGCTGCTGACATGCCAGAAGCAAGCTCCTCATCTGATGGATTGCCCTTCGTGATAACAAATAGCCCTCCATCTTTGAGGTACGGAGCCGCATACTCAACAAGAATCGGTAGAGGGGCGAGTGCACGAGCAGTAACGACAGAGAACTGTTTCTTATGGCTTCGAGCAAATTCTTCAAGGCGATCATGGACTGCATGACCATTTTTCAATCCAAGAGCATGAGCAAAAGTATTGACTGCATCGACCTTCTTGCCAACAGAGTCAATATAAGTAGCTTTTCGATGCGTGGTTATCGTTAATGGAATACCAGGGAAGCCGGCACCTGTTCCCATATCGAGCAAAGCACCCTCAGGAGCCTTATTGATATAAGGGAGCAAAACAAGTGAGTCGAGGATATGAAGTACCGCAGCATCTTCTATGTTAAGAATACGAGTGAGATTGGTTGTCTTATTTGTTTCTAGAACCAAATCCAAATGCTGAATACATTTCCTTAGATCGGCATCAGTTATATTCAAGGAATACTCTTTGCAATAGGAGGTTAGACGACTTAACATCTCGTCAGCCTGCTGATCAGTGAGTACAAACAACAGAAGCTCCTTTCTGACAAAAATCAGTGTATCAAGAACTTTTGACAAAAAAAGGGGACGTGGAAACCACGTCCCCTAAGCATAAGCTCGAGTAGATTATCGAGCAACAATCACAACATGGCGATCGGGATCAGACCCCTCGGAATGGGTATCGACGGCATCATTGCCACGAAGGGCAATGTGAACCAAACGACGCTCATAGGCATTCATGGGCGGCAGGGAAACACTCTTATGAGTGCGGATGGCGCGCTCGGCAGCGGACTGGGCCATGGAAGCGACCTTGTCCTGTCGGCGGCTCTTATAACCCTCAACGTCAACGACGACCGGATACCTAAAGCCAAGCTTGCGGCTCACCAGCAGCGAGAACATGACCTGAAGGGCATCGAGGGTACGTCCATGGCGACCAATGAGAACAGCAAGATCAGGAGCCGTAACATCCAAAATCAGCTCGCCCTCGTCGCCCTCGTACTCATCAATAGGAGAGTTGGCGGCATCGAAGTGCGAAAGGATGGAACGCAGAATGGAAATCGCAACATCGGCAATGGTGTCGAGCTCCTCATCGGTCAGCTCTTCACCGGCCTTGTAGCGCTGTGCAATCTCGGGATAATCGCCCGCAATCTGCGGGGCAACCTCCTCAAGCATATCCTCGATGATCTCTTCAGACATAACGTACTCCAAAAATTAGGTACCTAAATAAGATTACTGTCCCATTACTTCTTCTTGTGCGGACGCGGCTTCTTCTCGCGACGAGTGACCTCGACCTGCAGCGGGGCGTTCTTAAGACGCTCCTCCTCTTCGGCTTTAGCCTTGTCGATAACCTTCTGCGTCACGAAGATCTGCTGGACAACCTGCCAGGCAGAAGACACATCGTAGTACAGCAGAACGCCGACGGGCAGGCTCCAGCCCATCCAAAGCATCATGACCGTCATGACAACGGCCATCATGCGCATGCTCTGGGCCTGCTGACCGGTCTGATTGCGAGACATATACAGCTGCGGAATCAGGGTCAAGACAGCAAACAGAATCAGGCAAACCAGCGCAGGCAGCGCAACCATAAAGCCATCGGCAAAGGAAGCGCTCGGCGTGGTGGTCAGGTCGGGCAGGATGTTGAAGAACGAGAACGTGCCGTCGCTAAAGTAGTTCGGCAGGTTACGCAGCAGCGTAAATAGGGCGAACAGGACAGGCATCTGGATCAACAGCGGCAGGCAACCAGCCATGGGGTTGAACTTGTTCTCGCTGTAGAACTTCTGCATCTCCTCGGCCTGACGCTGGGGATCGTCGGCGTAGCGCTCCTGGATCTCGAGCATCTTGGGCTGCAGCACCTGCATACGGGCCGTCGACTTGGTCGACTTGAGCATGAGCGGCGTCAGCAGCAGACGGATGATGACCACCAGGATGATGATGGACAGGCCCCAGTCGACCGCAAAGGTCTGGATGAGCTTGAGCAGCTCAAAAAGGATGTTAACAATCCAATCCCACATGTAAGTTTTCCTCCGATAGCGAGTGCCCGCTAGGGCACAGGGTCATAACCGCCGACGTGCAGGGGATTGCAGCGAGCGATGCGCCTCACGGCAAGCCAGCAGCCTCTCAAAACACCGTACCGCTCAATCGCCTGGACGGCGTATTGCGAGCACGTTGGGTAATAAATGCAAGCGTCAGGTAAAAAGGGCGAAATAACCTGTTGATATATGCGAATAGGAGCGATGGCAACACGTCGCAAAACGTGATTGCTCATCGCTCCTCCCCGGCAACGCCGGCGCGTTTCATAAGCGAACGCAACGCCTTGTCCATCTCCTGCGGCGAGGAAATCCTCGTCTTGGGAGTCGCGAACAAGATGATGTCATAACCCGCAACGGGAAATCCGCAGCTGCGGGCGGCCTCGCGCATCACACGCTTAGAACGGTTGCGCACGACTGCACAACCGAGCCGTTTAGCACCAACGAAGGCGACCCTTCCGGAGTCGCCTTCGCCAACCGATTCACATATGGTCATTCGAATCAGAGGGTGATTGAAACGACGCCCCTGACTGAACACATGCTCGAAATCTTGCCGAGACTTAATAGTCTTCATGCGAGATGTGTGTATCGCTGCTAGACAGTGAGACGCTTGCGGCCCTTGGCGCGGCGACGGGCGAGCACGGCACGACCACCCTTGGTGGCCATACGGGCACGGAAGCCATGGGTCTTGGCACGCTTACGCTTATTAGGCTGATACGTACGCTTCATCTTAAGTTCCTCCTGCTGCATTTCGAGTGTCCGCGGGAGCGCGGACGCAGATATAGACACGTGAGCTTGAAGATTGTAGGGAAATCAATGTTCAAATGTCAAGAAATCAAAGGTAAAAGGTTGCGCAGTTCACACGGTTCCCCCATAAGCCGAGCTCGATTTAGCGGTGCATAGCAACTTTTCACGATATTTCATCGAGTTTTCAACAGGTCATGTTGGCAATGTTGAGAACTTTTCGTCCGTTTTCCAAAGTTTTCAACAGGTTTTGAAAAGTTGTCGAAAGATGAGAAACATTGCACGGTGAGCTACTATTTGTTCGAAACCTTTTGAAAGATTGCGAGCGGCATGTCTGACGACTTTTACACCATGGTCGATTCCGGAGACCCGGCACCCGACAACGAGCACATCACCGGCGTGCGCGAAGAGCGTGAGGAAGGCGAGCAGACGACCACGCAGGCGCCAAAAGCCATGTACGCCGCGCGCATCGCCGTCTATGACGACATGCTGTCGACACCGCGTGTGATCGTCATTGATCCGCAAGATGTCCGCACGTATTTGGAAGAGACGACCAACACCGTCTACCAGTGCATGAAAGAACAAGGTGGCCATATCTCGCTCATGGTCATCCGCGAGATTGTCGAAAACTTTATCCACGCGCACTTTGCCGAGCCCATCATCTCGATTCTGGACGGCGGAGACACCATCCGCTTTGCTGATCAAGGACCCGGCATCGACGACAAGGAGCGCGCTTTCGACTTTGGCGTTACCAGCGCAAACAGCAAGATGAAGCGCTATATCCGTGGAACCGGAGCAGGGTTTCCCATGGTGCAGGAGTATTTGGAAAACGCCGGCGGGGCCGTGTCCATCGAGGACAACATGGGCAACGGCACCGTGGTTACGGTAAGCCTGGATCCTAAACGCGTGCAGGAAATCGAACGCGCCGGCGGGCGCGGTGCTGCCGTGCGGCCCGAGACGGAGCAGTCCGCATATCCCCTGCCGGGAGCTTTTGCGCAGCAGCCCATGGCAACGCAACAGATGCATCCCCGCGTGGGACAGATGCAGCAGCCCGGAATGCTTCCTACACAAGAGTCCCAGGCGGCGTCGATGTCGATGCCGCCAAACGTGCCAGAGGCCATGCCGCTGGCGGATCAGGATGCAGCAGCAATGCAGCAGGCGACGGGGGCACCGGGTGGCCAGCAAATGGGATATCAGCCGTACCAACAGGGATATCCATATCAGCAGATGCCGCCACTGGGGTATGGCCAGCAGTTCCCACAGCAGTACCAGCAGGGATATCAGCAGCCGTACCAGCAGATGCCGCAGCAGCAGTACAACCCCTGGGCCCAGCAGATGACTCCGCAGCCTTACCAACAGTGGCCTCAAAGTTTTCAACAGCAAATGCCGCCGATGCAGAGTTCTCAACAATCAGCAGCTCAAATGATGTATCCTAATGCAGCAAATCAGTATGCGCAGCCACAGCCGGACGTGTTCGTAAGCGATCGCGGCAACGCCGCGCTGGGCTATCTGGCGCAAAATCAAGCGTGCGGTGCAACCGATCTGGCGAGGGCGTTTGGAAACTCGGCCCCCACTTGGTCACGCACGCTCAATGACTTGGCGCAGGCCGGCTTGGTCATCAAGCATGGCCAGAAATACCATCTGACCGAACTCGGCGCCGCTCGTGTGCGAGCTCAGAGCTAAAGAACGGGAGAGACAGTGGACGAGGAAGCAAGCATCATCCTGGGGGATGCCATCGCCTTTTGCCAGCGCGACGGCCAAGATGCACGCCTCATCAACATGCTGGGGCAATCGCGCGCCATAAGCCTGACCGAAGATACGCTCACGATCGAGGCCCCCTCGCGCTTTGCCATCGCGCAGCTCAAAAAGCATCAGCCGACTATTGAGGCCTATCTGGAAGAAATCGCCTTTGCTCCGATCGCGCTCGACATCGTGGCACCGCAAGGCGCAACGGCCGAATCCGCTGCCGCGACGGCGCCCGCCACGGCTCCCGCTGCTTCCCCTGCGGCGCCAGCCTCCGCAGGCGACGTGCCGACAATCGAGCACCAGCACAGCGATGTTTCCCGTGAAACCATGGCACCGTTGCCGACCGCCGCTGCGACGTCAACGAACGCACCCGTCACGCACATGCCCATCGCTCATGACGCAGCGGCGGGCGCGGATTCGGGCATTGCAATCAAGAACACGCTCTCGGCCGATGATTTTCGTCGCATGATGAACCAGATGAAGGGCGGAGCGCCGACTAAGTCCACGCAAGCCGCGACCCCCGCTTCACCCATGCCAGCACCGACCGTGCCGGCCGAGCAGAATACGGATGGAGCCCCACTCGCCGCGAACTCAAAATTTACCTTTGAGAACTTTGTCTACGGCCCCGAGAACAGCCATGCCTATCGCTCGGCACTCAAGTTTGCCGCCCTCGCGGACGAGCGCGGCACGCGCACATCGCTGTTCATCTACGGCAAATCGGGCCTGGGCAAGACGCACCTGCTGCTTGCCATCAAAAACGAGCTCGCCGAGAAGTCGCCCGAGATCAAGGTCAAGTATGCCAACTCCCAGGCATATCTGGACGACCTGATGACCGAGTTCGACCGCCAAAAGAAGAGCAACGCCCCTATCATGCAGGCATACCACGGCGTGGACGTGCTCATCATCGATGACATCCAAAACATCATCGGCAAGCGCGCGAGCGTGGACTACTTTTTCCAGCTCATGGACGAGTTCATCCGCAACAACAAGAAGGTCGTCATCGCGGCAGACCGCGCCCCCAAGGACCTGAGCATGGACGAGCGTCTGACCAGCCGCTTCAACGCCGGCATGCTCTGCCTGGTCGCAGAGCCCAGCTACGAGATGAAATACAAGATCTTGCAGCGCTATTACGAGAACACCATCGTCGCCGCTCCCGAGGCAGGCGACGACTCGCTGCTGGCGGCCTATGGGGGCGACAGCGGGCACCTGACCGACGACCACTTTAAACACATGGCCGAGGTCTCGGGCACCAACATCCGCGAACTCGAGAGCTTTTGCGAGCGCTGCGCCGGCGAGGCGGGCGACCGCGAGCGCGAGGGCGGGGAGCTCACCTTTGACGATATCGACGCCATCGCCAGCCAGTACTTCGACACATCGGCCAAAAAGATCAACGTCCAGACGGTTCAGTCCGTCATCGAAGAGCAGTACGGCGTGACGCACGAGGAGCTCATCGGCCCGCGTCGCAACGCCAATATCGCCAAAGCACGCCATATTGCCATCTATCTGGCCATCGAGATGTGCGAGATGACGACCACGGCGGTGGGCGCCGAATTTGGCAACCGCAACCACTCGACCGTCAGCACGAGCTACAAAAAGGTCCAGAAGATGATCCAGGAAGACCGCACCGTCACCGAAGACCTCAAGTCGCTGCGCGATAAAATTACACTGCGCTCGTAGGGAAATAGAGACACCTGTTGAAAACTTGTCGAAACCACGGGCATAAGGTGTCTAAAACCCAACCCGCGGTGATGAAAAGTTTTGCGCAGGTTTTGAACGTGGAAAACCACCCCTGTTGCACACAGGTTGCTGTCGATTCTCTTTCTGGGTCTGACCTGCGTCTTTGGGAGTAATCAACAGTTTCGTCAGTGCTATTACTATTATTAAGATATTTATATCTATAGAAAGGTATTAAAAGATGAAGTTCACCGTCAGCCAGAGCTCGCTTACACAAGCCATCGGCGTCGTTATGAAGGGTGTCGCTTCGGCATCCACCCTCCCCATCCTGTCGGGCGTGCTCGTTAAGGCCCAAGACGGCATCTTGGAATTCCAGACCTCTAACTACACCATCTCGATCCGTCATCGCATCGCGGCGCATGTCGAAGAAGAGGGCGAGATGGTTATTCCCTGTAAGATGCTCTCCAATATCACCAAGACCCTCCCCGATGCCCCGGTCACCTTTGAGCTGTCCGAGCGCCAGGTGCTGATTGGTTGCGAGAAGAGCTCTTTCCGCCTGAACACGCTTGATGCCAATGACTTCCCCGAGTTTCCGGCCTATGCCATCGAGAGTGCCGTGGAGCTGCCGACCGATGTCTTGTCCGAAATGGTCGGCCGCGTGTGGCGCGTCACCTCGACCGACAAGGCTCGCCCCATCCTGGGCGGCGTGCACATGAAGGTCGAGAACAACACCGTACGCCTGGTAGCGACCGATTCCTTCCGCTTGGCCGTGTGCGATACGCAGGTCGAGACCTCGACCCTCGAGGGCTCCTTTGAGCTTAACGTTCCGGCTGACGCCTTTAACGACGCGCTGAACATCATGGCCAGCCAGGCGACCATCATGATCGGGGCTACCGACACCCAGGTCGTCTTCGAGGCCGGCAACACCACCTACGTGTCGCGTCGCATCGAGGGCGTGTACCCCAACTACAAGCAGCTCATCCCCGATTCGTGCGTGACGAGCGTCAAGATCGACGTCGCCGCCTTTAACGCCGCCCTCAAGCGCGTGGCCGTTATCGCGAGCGCCAACCCCGCCGTCAAGTTCGAGATCGATGTCGAGAACGGGCAGATGGGCCTGTCCTCCATTTCCAATGACCAGGACCTTGCGCAGGAGACGATCGATGTCGAGGCTGAGGGCGAGTCGGGTACCATCGCCTTCAACTACCACTACATCTTCGGCTGCCTCAATGCCCTGTCCAAGGAGAAGGAGATCACGCTGGAGCTCAAGAGCTACTCGCAGGCGGGCATCTTCAAGTCCTACGACAAGATCAACTACCTGTACCTGGTCATGCCGGTCCGCATCTAGCGCTGCGCCATGACCATGTTCGCCCGCGATCTTTCCGTCGCGCACTACCGCAGCTTCGATAGCTATCGCCTTGCCCTGGACGAGGGCGTGACGATACTTGCGGGACCCAACGCGGCGGGAAAGACCAATCTCATAGAGGCGCTGCAGCTGCTGACGAGCGGCGCCTCGTTTAGGCATCCGACCGCAGCCGAGCTCGTCCATGACGGCGTGGGCTCGTGCAAGGTAGAGCTGAGGCTCGAGGGCGACGGCCGCGTGCTTGATATGGGATTGAGCGCGGAGGACGGTAAGCGCTCGTTTAGTCGCAACGGCAAGAGATGCTCTGCCGCCGGTGTGCGCGGGATTCTGCCGAGCGTGCTGTTTTGCCCCGACCATCTGGACATGGTTAAGCGAGGCGCCAGTGTGCGCCGCGCCGCCCTCGATGACTTTGGCATGCAGCTGAGCGCACGCTATGCCGATCTTGCGAGCACCTATGGGCGCTGCGTGACCCAGCGTAACGCCTTGCTCAAGGAGACCTGGTGCTGCCGTGAGATGCTCGGCGCGTGGAACGATTCGATTGCCCGCGCGGGCTCGGCCCTGCTCGTGCACCGGTTGGCCCTGCTCGACCGGCTGGCGGGCCATGTGCACACTGCCTACGGGCAAGTGGCGTCAGGTGAGGTCGCCAACGTGACCTATGCGTCCACGCTGGGGGATTTGCCCCAGGTCGAGGATCGCGAAGAGCTGAAGGGTTGGGCGTACGAGCGCATGCTGGCTGCCCTTGATGAGCACGCCGACGAGGAAATCCGCCGCGGCGTGACGTTGGTGGGACCGCATCGCGACGAGATTGAGTTTACCGTGGCGGGTCGCTCCGCCCGTTCATTTGCCAGCCAAGGACAGCAGCGTACACTGGTGCTGTCCTGGAAGGTGGCCGAGGTTGCCGTGGCTCGCGATGTCCTGGGCACCGCCCCGCTGCTGCTTTTGGACGACGTGATGAGCGAGCTCGACGGCGGGCGTCGCGGTGCTTTCCTGCGGCTGATCGGCGATGATATCCAGACGGTCATAACTACGACCAACTTGGGGTACTTTACCGATGACCTGCTTGATCGAGCCAAGGTGGTGAGCATGGGTGAGACGTGCTAATTACGAGCGCGAGAGCGAGACAGTCGCCTTCAGCGGGTTTTTGAACGCAGAGCGCCAGCGCATCCTGGCGGCTGCAACGCCTAAGCGCCGTGCGCAGATGGAGGCTGCCGAGGAGTCGCGCACGGTCTATCGCGCCTGGAATGCGGTGTGCTCGGGCACGCGCGAGGGGCGGCATGTGACGGGACTGCGTTACCTGCCCGAGTCCAATGAGCTGCTGGTATATCTCGACTCGCCCTCGTGGACGCAGGAAATGACGCTGTTGCGCGAGATCATCCGCGCACGCATGGAGCGCGCCGGTGCGCATGTGGACGGCCTGGTGTTCAAAACCACCGCGCCCGGTCACACACCGCCCGCCGCCAAGGAGCGCCTGCGCCCGGCGACGACCGAGCGATCGCCGGCCCCGCACGCCGACCTAAGTGAGGCCGAGCGTACCGAGATCGAGCGCCAAGTGGCGCCCATCGAAGACCAAAAACTGCGCGAGGCCCTCGAGAATGCCATGAGAGCCAGTGCCGAGTGGGCCAAGGGCGTGCAAAGCAAAAAAGAGCCTTAAATCGCATCTGGTGGCCTTGTAGAGCCAAATACCCTCGTTCCCGAGGGTATTTTTTTACGATAAACTAGTAAGGCTGTACACATTTTCTTGACTGAAGGAGGACGTGTGGCAAACGAAAACGATTACGATGGCGGCGAGATTAAGATTCTCGAAGGTCTCGAGGCCGTTCGTAAGCGCCCGGGCATGTATATCGGCTCGACGAGCGCCAGCGGTCTGCATCACCTGGTGTGGGAGATCGTTGACAACTCCGTCGACGAGGCCATGGCCGGTTTCTGCACCGAGATCCAGGTGACGGTCCACGCCGACAACTCCATCACGGTCGTCGACGACGGGCGCGGCATCCCCGTCGACGAGCACCCTGTTAAAAAGATCCCGACGCTCGAGGTCGTCATGACGATCCTGCACGCCGGCGGTAAGTTCGATAACTCGGCCTATAAGGTCTCGGGCGGCCTGCACGGCGTGGGCATCTCCGTCGTCAACGCACTGTCCAAGCGCGTGGTCGTTCAGGTTCGTCGCGATGGCAACACCTACGAGATGGAATTCTCGCGCGGTAAGACCGTCAAGAAGATGGAGGTCGTGGGCACCTCGGATTCGACGGGCACCACCGTCACCTTCTGGCCCGACGACGAGATCTTCGAGACCTGCATCTACGATTTCGATACGCTGCACAACCGTCTGCAGGAGACGGCGTTCCTCAATAAGAACCTCAAAATCGTGCTGACCGACGAGCGCGAGGCGACTCCCCACGTGGAGGAGTTTTGCTACGAGGGCGGCATCGTCGACTTCGTCAAGTTTCTCAACGAGGGCAAGGACGTCCCTGAGGCCTTTAAGGAGCCCATCTACATCGAGGGCAAATCGGATCCGGACGCGCCTGTGGCCAAGATGGGCGAGGTTGAGGTTTCCCTGCAGTGGAATAGCGGCTACGGCGAGAACGTCATGTCGTTCGCCAACGACATCTACACTCCCGAGGGCGGCATGCACCTTGAGGGCTTCCGCACCGCGCTCACCCGCGTGATCAACGACTACGCGCGCAAACAGAACCTGCTCAAGGAAAAAGACGCCAACCTGACCGGCGACGATGTGCGCGAGGGCCTTTCGGCCGTTATCTCGGTCAAGCTGCCCGATCCGCAGTTTGAGGGCCAGACCAAGGCAAAGCTCGGTAGCTCCTATATGCGCGCGCTCACGCTCAAGATCGTGACCGACGGCCTCGCCGATTACTTGGAGGAGCATCCCAAGCCCGCCCGCGAGATCGTCAAGAAGGCGCAACAGGCCTGCAAGGCGCGCAACGCCGCCCGCAAGGCGCGCGAGGCGACCCGCCGCAAGAGCCTGCTCGAGACGGCGTCCCTGCCCGGTAAGCTCGCTGACTGCTCGGTGCGCGATGCCGAGCTGACCGAGCTCTTCATCGTAGAGGGCGACTCGGCAGGCGGTTCGGCCAAGGACGGCCGTCGCCGAGACATCCAGGCGATTCTGCCCCTGCGCGGCAAGATTCTGAACGTCGAACGCGTTGGTGACCATCGCGCGTTCTCGAGCGACACCATCCAGTCGCTGATTACCGCGATCGGCTGCGGTGTCACGACGAGTGCCGGCGACGGCGGCGACTTCGATATCACTAAGGCTCGCTACCACAAGATCATCATCATGACCGATGCAGACGTCGACGGTGCGCATATCCGCATCCTGCTGCTGACGTTCTTCTACAAGTACATGCGTCCGCTGATCGATGCCGGCTACGTCTATGTTGCCTGTCCGCCCATCTTTGGCATCAAGGTGCGCAACAAGATCCACTACGTGTATCCCAACGGCCGCCAGCCCGAAGACGAGATCCTGCGCGACACCATCCAGGGTCTGGGACTGAACCCCGACGATAACGACGAGGACGGCAAGGTCAAGGACGGCAAGATCACCAAAAAGCGCAAGGGCTATACCGTCCAGCGCTACAAGGGCCTGGGCGAGATGGACCCCAAGCAGCTTGCCTCGACGACGATGGATCCCAAGACCCGCATCCTGCAGCGCGTGTCGATCGAGGATGCCGTGGTGGCGGACCGTGCCGTGCGCGAGCTCATGGGTTCCGAGGTCGGCTATCGCCGCGAGTACATCGAGAAGCACGCGCATGACGCACGCTTCCTAGACGCCTAGCTTTCCCAGGCACCCCATCTTGCCCTTCAGGATTTCGGGCGCCGCACGCAAGGCGTGCGCCCTCATCCTTCAGGGCAACCTGGGGCACCTGGAAAACCTAGGAGGGTTATCCGGCATTCCCGGTAATCCGTCTCCGTGGTAGGGAACTAATGGACCACGCAAACCATGAGGAGGTAACGTGGCAGACGATATCAACAATAACGAGGGTATGGGCGAGGCCGGCGATGCCGGCATGCCCGACGATCTGAAGCGCCTGCTTGCCCGCGCTGAGCAGGGCGAGGACGGCGATCCGGACGCCTATAACCCCGATGCCGATGATGATGAGGAAGAAGACGACGACGGCGAGCTCGAGGAGAGCTTTGGCGAAGTCGACCGTGGCGCCTCGGCCGGCGAGGATATCAATGGCGGCCAGCTCCAGATTTCGGAGTTCGGCCGTGAGATGAAACAGTCGTTCATCGAGTATTCGATGTCGGTCATCACGGCGCGCGCCCTGCCGGACGTGCGCGACGGCCTAAAGCCGGTTCACCGCCGCATTCTGTACGCGATGAACGAGAGCGGCATCTACCCCAACCGCCCACACAAGAAGTCGGCCTGGACGGTCGGCGAAGTTATCGGTAAGTACCATCCGCATGGTGACTTCGCGGTCTACGAGGCAATGGTTCGCCTGGCGCAGTGGTTCTCCATGCGCACGCCGCTCATCGACGGCCACGGCAACTTCGGCAACATCGACGGCGACGGCGCCGCTGCCATGCGTTACACCGAGAGCCGCCTGGCAAAGCCCGCCATGGAGCTGCTGCGTGACCTGCAGAAGGATACCGTCGACTGGCAGCCCAACTACGACGAATCGCTCGCCGAGCCTCAGGCGCTGCCTGCGCGCTTCCCCAACCTGCTGGTCAACGGCAGCCAGGGCATCGCCGTCGGCATGGCCACCAATATCGCCCCGCATAACCTCACCGAGGCGATCGAGGCAACCTGCTACCTGATCGATAATCCCGACGCCACTGTCGACGAGCTCATGCAGATCATGCCCGGTCCGGACTTCCCCACCGGCGCCATCATCATGGGCAGCGCCGGCATTAAGCAGAGCTACGAGACCGGCCGCGGCTCCATTACCGTGCGCGCCAAGGCCCACGTGGAATCCACCAAGACCGGCCGCAACCGCCTGGTCTTTACCGAGATTCCCTACATGGTCAACAAGGGCACCCTGCAGGAGAAGATCGCCCAGCTCGTCAACGACAAGCGCATCGAGGGCATCTCGGACATGCGCGATGAGTCCAACCAGAAGGGTATCCGTCTGGTCATCGAACTCAAGAAGGGCGTCATCCCGCAGGTCGTGCTCAACAACCTGTACAAGTACACCTCGCTGCAGACGACCTTTGGCGCCAACAACCTGGCGCTTGTCAACGGCGTTCCCAAATGCCTGAGCCTGCGCGAGATGCTGCAGCACTACATCGACCACCAGGTCGACGTCGTCACCCGCCGCACCCGCTTCGACCTTAAGAAGGCCCAGGCCCGCGCGCATATCCTTGAGGGCTACCTGATGGCCCTTGACCATATCGACGAGGTCATCAGCATCATCCGCTCCTCGCAGACTGATTCCGAGGCCAGCAGCCGCCTGATCGAGCGCTTTGGCTTTACGCCCGAGCAGACCACGGCCATCCTCGAGATGAAGCTGCGCCGCCTGACCGGCCTGGAGCGCGACAAGATTCAGGAAGAGCTGGACGGCTTGCGCCGCGCCATCGCCTACTACGAGGACCTGCTGGCGCACGAGGAGAAGATCCTGGGCGTCATTAAGGAAGAGATGCGCGAGATCTCCAAGAAGTTCGGCGATAAGCGCCGCACCGAGATCAGCCATGTCGAGAAGGACCTGGACGTTGAGGACCTCATTGCCGACGAGGACATGGTCGTGACCATTACCCACACCGGCTATGTCAAGCGCATCCCGGTGGCCGCCTACCGCGCTCAGAAGCGCGGCGGCAAGGGCGTGTCGGGCGTCAACCTCAAAGAGGACGACGTTATCGACGAGATGTTCATCGCGTCCACGCACGAGTACGTGCTGTTCTTCTCGAACAAGGGTAAGGTCTATCGCCTGAAGGTGCACGAGCTGCCGGTGGGTACGCGCCAGGCGCGCGGTACCGCGATCGTCAACCTGCTGCCCTTCGAGGAGGGCGAGAAGATCGCGAGCGTCATCAGTTGCCGCGAGTTCCCTGCCGACGAGTACCTGATGTTTGCCACCAAGAGCGGCATGGTCAAGAAGACCGTGATGAGCGCATATGACCGCAGCCGTCGCGACGGCCTGATCGCTATCAACCTGCGTGACGACGACGCGCTGCTGAACGTGCGCCGCGTGCGCGAGGGCGACAAGATTATCCTGGCCACCACCGCGGGCAAGGCGATCATGTTCTCCGAGGAGCAGGTACGCGCCACCGGCCGCGATACCAGCGGCGTTCGCGGTATCGGTATGAAGGACGGCGTGAGCGTTCTGGGCATGGAAGTCACTAACGGCAACGGCGATCTGTTCGTCATCACCGAGCGCGGCTACGGCAAGCGCACGCCGGTTGCGGACTACCCGGAGCAGAATCGCGGCGGCCAGGGTGTCTACACCATCCAAATGACCGAGCGTAAGGGTAACCTCGCGGCCATGAAGACGGTGGGCCCGCAGCACGAGCTGTTCATCGTGACGGAGGGCGCGACGGTCATTCGTGTCAAGACCGACGAGATCAGCCAGACCGGCCGCGCCACCCAGGGCGTCAAGATGATGACCGTCGACGACAACGACCGTGTGTGCGCCGTAGCCCGCATGACAGCAGCCAAGGAAAAGCCCGAAGGCGAAGCCGCAGAAGACAGCTATGCCCCCGAAGAAACCCCAGTCGACCTAGGCGACGGCAACGACATACCAGAA
The DNA here is from genome assembly GCA_902466735.1 of uncultured Collinsella sp. GTDB lineage: Bacteria > Actinomycetota > Coriobacteriia > Coriobacteriales > Coriobacteriaceae > Collinsella. Next base: position 196 of record CABQSB010000020.1, on the reverse strand, counting down.
GATCTCCTAGACGAGTAAGAGGAACTAGCTGGTAGAAAATATCAGACCCCATATATCGGCGGTCGGCGCACCCGCGCGCTGACCGCTTTTTTGAAAATCTTTGAACCCCACGTCGGCCCCGGCTGCCCGGCGGCATGCGAAGTCGATCGCGAGTTCCGCACGAGCCGGAGAGCACTTAATGTGCTCTCCGTGCGAG
>CABQSB010000019.1:0-46914 GCA_902466735.1 uncultured Collinsella sp. | reverse complement strand
GCGGCGCGCTTCCTCGGCCTGTAGCCGACCTTGCGCCTGAGCTCCATGCTGGTCATGCCGTCGTAGCCCGCCGAGACCCAGCGGTAGATGGTCGACGGCGACAGGTCCACCGGGCCGCCGTTGCGCGCCGCCATCTGCTCGGGCGACAGCCCCCGGCGCAGGCAGTCCCTTATCGCCTCCAGCCTGGCCGCCGCGGCGGGCTCGTCGGCGTCTATCCCGCGCCTGGACGAGACGAGGACCGAGTCCGCGCACAGCTGCGCGGCGCGGGCGTCGTAGAAGACGTGGGGGCGGCGCTTGCAGCCGATTGCGCGGTACCGGCCGCAGCCGTTGCAGCATCGCGGCCACGCCGCCAGGCGCGGGCAGGCCGCCGACAGGTCGGCGGAGGCGTCCACGCGCTCGCCGCGCCTGGCCTTCGGCGCCGTCACGAACCTGTGAGACGCCACCTCGGCGCTCACCGTCGAGGGCGACCTGCCCAGCTCCCTCGCGATCTCCCTGCACGACGCCCTGCGCTCCAGCATCCTCTGGACCGTGTCCCGCTCGTGCCTCGTGAGCCTTCCGTAGGCCCTCGGGACCGCCCTTGCGGAGCCGCTCTTCTTCTTTCCGGACATGCCGTCCTCCGATCTCCCGGGGCCGGCCGATCCGGCCCTCAGGGTATCGGGTTCCCACATTTATCCGCACATGTACGGATGAATGTGGGAGGTGTTCGGATAAAGTTGATAATCAAGGGTATTATTACGATTCCATTTGAACCCTTGGGGTTTGTTGAAATGGGATCGGGATTCGCATAAGATAAAGCAAATGGCACCCGTTGCAGCGGGTTGGCCAACTCCCAAACACGTTTGTAGCGTGAGAAGTGGCCGTCTTCGCATTACGCGGAGGCGGCTATTTTTTTGAGTACAAGATTAGACAGTTAGACAAACATCTAAATATCGAGTATAGTGTGCGCGTCATGAGAGATGATGAGAGGAGGTCTTATGCCGGGAGAGGGTTTTAAGGCGCTTGCCGATCCAACGCGACGGCGCATTTTGGAGTTGCTGCGCGAGGGCAATTGCACGGCGGGGGAGCTTGCCGAGCATTTCGATATCAGTAAGCCGTCGCTAAGCCATCACTTGGCGACGCTCAAAAATGCCGGGTTGGTGACCGACGAGCGCCATGGCCAAAACATCGTATACAGCTTAAACACCACCGTCATGCAGGATTTAATTGGCTGGTTTATGGGCTTTACAAACACTGAAGGTGATAAGGATGAATAACGAAAACAAGGGCATTCACCCCACGGGGGTATCGTCGCGCGTGTGGATTGCGCTGGTCGCTCTGTGCGTCGCCAATGTCGTAGCGCACCTCATGGTGATGCCGAGCTTGCCTGCGCAGATTCCCACGCACTGGGGCGCGAACGGCGCCGTCGACGGTTGGGGTCCTAGCTGGATGGCCTCCGCGCTCGGCGCGCTGCCTCTGGCGCTTCTCGCAATGTTCTGCGTGGTGCCGCGCATCGACCCCAAAGGCGAGGCATATCGAACCTCGGGCAAGTTCTATCAGGGCTTCGTAATCGCCTTCACCTTGTTCATGTGCGCCATAAGCTGGCTGGGAGAGCTTACGGTCTGGGGCGTGGTGCCGGCGGTCGGTTCGGTTAACGTGCTGATTTCCGGTGTTGTCGGTTTGCTGTTCATCGGCGTAGGCAACTACTTGCCGCGTGTGAAGCAGAACTATACGCTCGGTATCAAGACACCTTGGGCGCTTGCCGATCCCGAGAACTGGCGCCGTACGCAGCGTTTTGGCGGCGCCTGCTTTATGGTGCTGGGTATTGGCCTGATTGTGATGGGCGTGGCAGGCAGCGTGCTTTCGAGTGAAGTCGTCGCCGCGGTGATTGCGGTTCTGGCGTTTGGTTCGGTTGGAGCCGTCTACGTCTACTCGTATCTGTTGTGGCGCAAATCGCAGCGAGCCGCTCGTTAAGGTTGCGGAAAACTAGCGTACGCAGTTCATAGTATGTTCCGGGGGACTTTTCCCAGGTAGTATTAGGGGGTGTGGGCAACCATGCCCCTTTTTCGTTACGTTTCAGAGCTGGTTTCCTCATTTCGTTTCTACTAAAGCGAATCAAGAATAGGGAAACAGCAGGTAGAAAGGATAGAACAGGCAAATGGCAGAGTTTATCTACCAGATGTATCAGGCTCGCAAGGCCCATGGCGACAAGGTAATCCTTGACGACGTGACCCTGAGCTTCTACCCCGGTGCCAAGATCGGCGTCGTGGGTCCCAACGGCATGGGCAAGTCGACCCTGCTCAAGATCATGGCCGGCATCGAGGAAGTTTCCAACGGCGATGCCAGGCTCACCCCCGGCTACACCGTGGGTATCCTGCAACAGGAGCCGCCGCTCGACGACGACAAGACCGTCATCGAGAACGTGCGCATGGCGTTTGGCGACATGATTGCCAAGGTCGATCGCTTCAACAAGATCGGCGAGGAGATGTGCGACCCGGACTGCGACATGGACGCCCTCATGGCCGAGATGGGCAAGCTCCAGGACGAGATCGACGCCGCTGATGGCTGGGATATCGATTCCAAGCTCGGCCAGGCCATGGACGCCCTGCAGCTGCCCGATTCCGACATGCCGGTCAACGTGCTTTCCGGCGGCGAGCGCCGTCGCGTGGCCCTGTGCAAGCTGCTGCTCGAGGCTCCCGACCTGCTGCTGCTTGACGAGCCCACAAACCACCTAGACGCTGAGTCGATCCTGTGGCTCGAGCACTTCCTTCACAACTACCAGGGCGCGGTGCTTGCCGTCACGCACGATCGCTACTTCCTGGATAACGTTGCCGAGTGGATCTGCGAGGTCGACCGCGGTCACCTTTATCCCTACAAGGGCAACTACTCCACGTATCTGGAGACCAAGGCCGCCCGTATCGAGGCGCAGGGCAACCGCGACGCCAAGCTCGCCAAGCGCATGGAGGCCGAGCTCGAGTGGGTACGCAGCTCGCCCAAGGCTCGCCAGGCCAAGAACAAGGCTCGTCTGGCTCGCTACGAGGAGATGGAGGCCGAGGCCCGCGCAAGCCAGAAGCTCGACTGGACCGATATCCGCATTCCCGTTGGACCGCGTTTGGGTAACAAGGTGCTCGAGGCCCATCACCTGCACAAGGAATTCGACGGTCGCGTGCTCATCGACGACCTTTCGTTCACCCTGCCGCGCAACGGCATCGTGGGCGTCATCGGCCCCAACGGTGTCGGTAAGACCACGCTGTTCAAGACCATCGTGGGCCTGGAGCCGCTGACTTCGGGCGAGCTCGAGGTGGGCGAGACCGTCAAGATCTCCTATGTCGATCAGAACCGTTCTGGCATCGACCCCGATAAGAACCTGTGGGAGGTCGTCTCGGACGGCCTGGACCACATGATGGTCGGCGAGACCGAGGTTCCGAGCCGTGCTTATGTGGCGAGCTTTGGCTTTAAGGGCCAGGACCAGCAGAAGCGCGCTGGCGTACTCTCCGGTGGCGAGCGCAACCGTCTGAACCTGGCGCTCACGCTCAAGCAGGGCGGCAACCTGCTGCTCCTCGACGAGCCCACGAACGATCTCGACGTCGAGACGCTGTCCTCACTCGAGGCGGCGCTGCTCGAGTTCCCGGGCTGCTCGGTGGTTATTAGCCACGACCGTATGTTCCTGGACCGCGTCGCCACGCACATTCTGGCGTGGGAGGGCACCGACGAGAATCCGGGCAACTGGTATTGGTTCGAGGGCAACTTCGAGGCCTATCAGGCCAACCGCATCGAGCGCCTGGGCGAGGACGCAGCCCAGCCGCATCGTATTCACCGCAAGCTGACGCGTGACTAGGTTTGTTACGCGGTTTTACCAAACCGCGTAACGAGATGATGCTGCGCGAGCCGCAAGCACCCCATCTTGTCGTTCAAACCGTCGCTCGCGTACCAAAGTACGCGTCGCTCCTCTTTCACGGCAACCTGGGGCACTTGCGGCTCGCTCGCTGTTGGTTACGATGCATCGACAAATGAGCAATTTAAACGAATGAGCAAAAACGGCTCAAATCCTGATTTGGATTTGAGCCGTTTGTCGTTACTGCTCGGGTTCTTCGACTTTATCGATGGTCCAGGCGGCTCCGAGACCGCCGGCGGTGTTGCGGCGGATGCGCACGGCAACCTCGCGGCGCTCGCCGGCCTGCGTGTAGTGCAGGGGGAAGCTTGCGCGGTTTCGCGCGGCCTCGATGGTACCGCGCTCGCGGGCGATCCAGTAGTACTCGCCGACGATGCCGAGCGTGTCGGCGCCGTAGGGGAGATAGGTCGACAGCTGGTGCAAAAGCGGGCCGGGGCAGAAGACCTCGGTTGTGAAATCGACGGGGAAGTCCTCGGGGATGGCGGGCGCTGCGGGTGCGGGGGCCGGTGCTGCAGCGGGGACCGGAGCCGGTGCGGGAATCTGGTCATAGACAGGTTCGGATGCGGACTCGATGACGGGTGCAGACTCAGGCACCGGTTCCGGCTTAACTGCGGAATCTGTCGGTTCCACGGAGACGGATGTGTCTTCAGTCTCGGTTTTGGCATCGGCTTGCGGGGCGTCCTCTGCCTCGACAGGCAGCTTTGCTTCGACCGGCGTGGATGCCATGGTGGTGATGCCGGCGTTTGCGTTCTCGGGGTCATAGACGACCGTAAGCGAGATTGCGGGCTGCGGTGTCTCGGGCTCCGGCGCCGACTCGGTAGCGTCTTGATCGGCGGGTTCGTCGGACTGATCGTCCTCGGCCTCGTTGCCAAAGACATTGCTGTTTTGGAACGCAGACGTCTCGGGTTGGTTAGCGGCTTCTTCGGTTGTCGACTTGGGAGCTTCGTTGAGCTCAGCAGTGGCTTCCTGCTCGGATATGACTTCAGGATCGGTCGTGGCGGCGATTTCGGTTTCTACTGCTACCTCAATAGCGACTTCGATCTCTGTCTCGGGCTCGGGCTCCGGCACAGCTTCAACCGCGGCTTCTGGTTCGGGACGCTTAACGTGCTTGGGGCGCACAGCCTTGAGGTCCTTCTCACTGCGCTTTTTCTTTTTGTAGGACTGCTTAGCGCCCTTGGCGGTCTTGGGCTTGTCCTCGCCCTTGGCAAGTGCGGCATCCCAGGCCTCGTTGGCGATGACGGTGGCATACAGGCGACCGCCCTTAAAGACGGTCAGCTTAATGCAGTCGTCAAGCTCTTCGAGCAGCTCGCGCGTGGATTCGAAGCCCAGGTCATAAGCAGTCATGTCGTCAACGGCGAGAGCCTCTTCGACCTGCGTCATAAACGTTTGCTTGCCGCATCCAATCGCATCGCGCAGCAGGCGATACAGATAGATGTGGTTGCCCAGCGAAAGCATGGGCCTAACTATTGTCTTGCTCATGGCAAATCTCCTCTTTACACATGTAAAGCATCTTACCATCGCATGGCGCTCGCCATGACGGCGCCCAAGGCAAACGGGCGCGAACCGCTGTCGATTCGCGCCCGTTGTACAGGTTGCCTATCTGGGGATGCAGTGCCTAGTTGCCCGATGTCGTGCCTTGGCTTGAACTGTCAGATGCCGTGCCGGACGCGGTTCCGCTCGAGCTGTTGGTGTTGCTGTTGTCGGTAGATCCCGTACTCGGTGTATTGCCATTCGCCTGGTCGCCCGTGCTCGGTTGAGAGCCGTCAGTCGTTTGGCTTGAGTCAGTCGTGCTGGATTGCGTGCCGCTGTTGTTCACGGAAGAATCGACGCCCTGCGATTGGTTTTGGGTGTTCGAGGACGAATTGGCAGAGGTAGAACTGCCTTGCGTATCGTCCGTCTGTGCCTGCTGATCCTGCGACTGGGTGTTGCCATTTGCATCGCTCTCGCTCGTGCGCGACGACAGGATTGGCTCGGGACGCTCGCCCAGACCCTCACCGGCAGTGGTGATAAGGATGGCGCCGGCGCAGGCGATGACCGCGACGATGGCGATAGCGATCGAGAAGACGATGACCTTCTTTTGCGTCTGGCTGCGCTCAGCCGCCGCCTTGGCGCGCAGGCTGTTGGGAGCGACGCGCGCCGTGGTCGCGCGTCCCGCAACCTGGCGCATCTCCTGCGTGGTTGCGGCGCCACCTAGGTGCTCCTCGACATTGGGCTCAACGGGCTCGTAGGCGCCGGTAGGGTAGTCGACAGCGGCATGCGTGCCCTTGATTGCTTCGGCGCTGGCGGAGATAAAGTGGCGATAGACCTGCGAGGACACAACAGTGATGACTGAGCTCACAGCGGCACCAATCACCGAGCCGGCAATGCCAATCTTTGAAGCGAGCGCGACACTCGTGGCGGCTGCCGCGGCACCGGCGATGATTTGGGGAATGGAAATGTCATCAAAGAGTTTTTTCTTGGGCGCAATGGCCATGGTCTGGCCGATGGAATGGTTCTCGTGAACGCCGTTGTTGAGTGCGGCCGGCGTCATGACACGCGTGCGCGGCGCGTCGGTGTACTTGGTTGTCATACGGGGTCCTCCCGATGTAAATCTGCTTCGTTTCGTGTAGCCATCAGGGTACCCACCAGATGTGAATCGTACGTGACATTTAACAGATACCATCAACTCATCAAGGGGGCCTGCTGTCTTTGGTGCAATAGCTTGATGCTAAACTGGATTTACTATTGCGAGGTGGTTTACGTGATGTACCCGTATATGACATTCGAAGATGGTACCGAGGTCATTCATTCTGACCTGATTACAGATGGCGATATCGAAAAGGTTATCGTGCATTTTGAGCGACCGACGGCAGAGGGCTTCGACTCCGCTCGTTGTGAGTTGCCTTCCTGTTCGTGGACTGACTGGGAAGGGCATTTTACTCAGAGTGAAAAACGAGCTTTCGAAGAGTGTCTGAGCAAATAATTTAGATTAGTTCGAGTTTAGTTCGAATAAAGAAGCTGAATGCGATGACCTAAAGCGTATGCATTTTTAGTATTAGATGCGTATGAAATGGAGGATGTGAATGGATGAGCTAATAGACTTTAAAAAACGATTTCTCAAGAATGGCGAGCTGGTTTCAATTCCAAAAAAGGAAAGCTATAAAAGAATCATGCTGCTATGGGCCGTCTCTTTCTTTGAATTAAATACAAGTTATACGGAGCTTCAGGTTAATCGTGTGCTGTCACAGCTCTATCCTGATTATGCCGTGTTGAGGCGGTACTTGGTTGATTATGGATTCCTATTAAGGGATGAACGAGGCCTGAAATACGAGGTTAATCGTGATGTTCACGGTATTGAGAGCTAGCCGTCCGGTTCGGGTCCTATATATTGCTAGAGGGATAAGCGAAATAGGCAATTGGTGTGCGAATATTGCTTTGCCAATGCTGATTTACGAGGTAACTCACGATGTTTCTGCAACTGCTTTGATGGTCTGCTGCAGATTTGCCCCCTCTCTGTTTTCAGTTGCGCTCGCGCAGCTGCCTCAGAAGATGGGTATCGGGACACTGCAGGCCATGAGATTGGCAGACTTAATTCGCGCGGGATTATTCGTTTGCTATATTTTTGTTGATAGTAAATGGAGTATGTTTGCTATTACGTGCGCGGTATCGCTTTGCCGAACGGTAGAAATGCCCTGCTTTTACTCGTTGTTAAGAGCCAATACGAATAGTATCAATCGCGACGTAATTAATAATTCGTTTGGGTTCCTGCAGAATTTGATGATGGTCCTGGGGCCAGTTGCCGGCGGTTTTGTTGTCGCTCAATTTGGGGCGGAGGCTGTTCTTGCATTAGACGCGCTTTCTTTTGCCGCGTCGTTCTGGTTGCTGCGAGATGTTCCGTCGGTTATCGAGGTTAATGATAAAGAGGGAATAAGCAAAAATGAAAAAAACAGGACTGCATTTAGTGATCTTAGCGCGAAGCACTTGGCAATTGGTTTCCTATTAATCGATATTTCTAGTGGCGTGGCATTCGGCTCTCTGAATTCTCTTTTGCCAGCTATAGCGCAATTGCAATTTGACTCGTCATCGATACAATATGGATTCCTTCAGAGTAGTCTTACAATCGGACTGTTGTTCGGAAATACAATATACGGTCGTTTAATCAGTGGTTCCGATTGCGTTAAATCATATTGTTTTGTGACGTATCTTGCGCTCGGTGCGTATCTGGCGTTTGGCTATCGCTATGCGTCTGGGATATCGTTTATTTTCCTTTTTATCGTCGGTGCCGGAAACGCCATTCAAGATGTGCTTCTCATAACATCGCTGCAGGATTTGGCGAGAGACGGATCTGAATCGATAAGCCTGTTTTCAATTAGGGAGTCTTTGCAATCGGTTGCTGTTGTTATTTCAACACTTCTTGTTTCCCTGTTCACGAGCATCGCGATGTTCTCAATTCTCGTTACAGGACTTGGTGTATTTTCAATTATGATGGTAGTTGTGTTTCAATTGAATTATTTGCGAAAGATGTGACGTTGATATGCCTAAAACGCTTTTAGTATTTCCCCCAGGATGGAGTCCAGTGGGGCCGTATCTTGCCTTGCCTGTTTTGAAGTCATATCTTCAAGAGGTTGAACAATACAAAGTTGACATTGTTGACTTAAACGTGGAATTTTACGATGACCTCCTATCTTTTAGACATGTCGAAGAGTGCTGTAAAAGGTATCGGGAATCAAAGGATTCGTTTAGTTCGAATGTTCAATTAACAATCGAGTTGATACAAAAGTCGGCACTTAATGTTGACGAGGCAAAAGATATTTTCAGATCGAAGAGATACTTTAATCTAAAAGAAAGACAATATGCTGAAAACATTTTTAGAAATGCACTCTATATCATAAATCACGTCTCATATGGAGTTAAATACACGTTCAACTCCATAGATCTGCCCTATGATTATTATTCGACACCAGAAATAATGAAATCGCTTGCGGATACCTTGCATAATCCGTTTATTTCCTTCTATGAAACTGCCTTTCTTAAGCGTATTCAGAGGGAAAAAATCGAGTTTATTGGGATTTCGGTGAGCGGCTGTTTCCAATTGATTTCTGCAGTTACGTTAGCGAAACTGATTAAAGAAGAATGTCCATCTGTTAAACACGTCTCATTGGGCGGCAATTACATTACTCGTTTAGCAGATGACTGCATGAAAGAATGGCATCCCTTTTTTGAATACATTGATTCGATAATGATGTATGACGGCGAAGAGCCGCTTGCACGTCTTCTTGAGGCTCTTGACTCTGGTGATGACAATCTCGACTGTGTTCCAAACCTTTGCCATGCTAAAGGTGGAAAGATATATAAAAACCATCGGATTGAGCAAACATTTATCAACGATACAGTTCCCGATTTCGATGGCTTCGCCCTTTCTAAATACTTCATGCCTGAGCTAATATTGCCGGTTTATTCCTCTAGGCAGTGTTTTAATCATTGCGCCTTCTGCACCATTCCCGGTGCTACCGGTGGTTGTTACCGAAAGATGCCTATATCGAGAGTATTTGAAATAATGTGTCGGTTAAATGAAAAATACGGCACGAGAGTTTTCTCTTTTGTGGATGAAACATTCGAAGGCAAAAGAATGGAGCAACTCGCGGATGAAATAAACGCATCGGGAAAAACGTTTTTCTGGCATGGAGAAACGAGGTTCTCTCCAACCCTAAGTACAGACGTTTTTAACAAGATATACCAAAGTGGATGTAGGCAGATTCAGTTTGGCCTCGAGTCATACAACCAAAGAGTTCTTGATCTAATGAAGAAGAACACGAGAGTTGATTGGATTGATCGCAATATCCATGATTGTCTCAATGCGGGTATTCCTGTTCATCTATTTTTTATGATTGGCTTTCCGACCGAAACTAAAGAAGAGGCTCTGAACACCTTAGCTTATACAGAGAATGTTTTGAATTATTCAAAACAGGTATGTGGTGTTCCATATTCCACGAGAGGATTTACGAATTTTGGTCTCGTTATGGGGTCGGATGTTTGGAATCATCCCGATAAGTATGGTGTCTCTGTAATGCCGAAGTCCCAATATGAGGATTTGCGCCTCGAAGTGGATTATGTTTCAGGCACTGGTTTAACTTTAAATGAAGCAAAATCCTTATCTGATGAGCATCATATTGATTTTTATATGCAAGAGGTCATAAACGGTAGTGACACAATTGACTTGCCCCAGCGGCTTCATATTTCAGAGGTGACCTGGATCCTAGATTCTATTCACGCTGTCAGGTATAAGGGACATTTGACCAAAGTAAAGCGACGGCTAACTAGTCTAAATCCAGCTGATCGAATCTGGCTGGATTCCAAGACCTCTGTCGTGCTCGTTGAGCCATTTGCCTACTTCTATAATTCTGAATACCATCATGTCTATGCTGTTTCCCAGTTGGTATACCTTAAGTTGGCCCGTTTATTGGAGGCCGATTGTAGCATTTCTCTTATTCTTGATCAGGGCGACCTCGAGCTGACAAGGGCGATAGAAGAACTGTTGCATTATGGATTGCTGAATACAAATATCGATGCCGATTATGTAATGCACGATAATGGTTTTCAATTGGTTAAAAGTTCGTTTGTTAAAGAAGTCGGACGCTCAAAAGAGGGGTTAAGAGTACTGCTGAGTTGTGCCACCCATAGAATGTGTGCGGTTAATGATTATTCGTTCGCTTTGCTTTCGTTGTTTGAAAAGCCGATTACTAAGAACGAGCTGCGCGACATTTTGAAAAAAGAGGGACTATCGGCAAACGAGGAGCAATTAAACAAGTTGGTTGATAATTGCATGAAAGCAGATATACTACAATTGATTAGATAGAGGAGGTTTCTGCATGGACGTTATTAACAAAGATCTCTTGGAGCAACTGAAAGAGTCTCAGGAAGAGGGCGTCGTGGTAGAAGTGTTCGACTTTGAGGACTACATGGATAAATTCTGCCATTAGTTTCGGAATTTACTTGCCTCGCTTAAAGGAGAAGTCGATTATCGATTTCTCCTTTTTTAATTAAAGATATTTTTGGAATACATGCTCTTAGCACAGGTTGGCGTCTCAGTAAACTGGGAGGTTGCTTTGGCTAGTTAGAGATATGTGAACGTCCGTTAGACTGAATCTCAGGGTAGAAGGGGCCTCCAGTGTCCAGATCAACAAGGCAATGCTGCGTTTCGGCTAATAAGAACGACGGCTTTTTGCGTGTGGCGGCGGCGTCGCCGCAGATTCGCGTCGCCGATGTCGAGGGCAATGTCGAGGTTGCGCTGGCGGCTGTTCGCGATGCTGCCGAGCGCGGCGTTCGCGCGCTGGTGCTGCCCGAGCTTAACCTGACCGGCTATACCGCGGCCGATCTGTTCCATAACCGCACACTGCTGCATGCCTGCGAGGCTGCTCTGGTGCATATCCTCGGCGAGACTCGTGAGCTGCCGATTGTCTTTACCATTGGTCTTCCCGTTGCGGTTGCCGAGAATATCTACAACTGCGTCGCTGTGTGCTGCGCGGGCGAGCTTTTGGGCCTCACGGCCAAGAAGTATTTGCCCAACTATGGCGAGTTCTATGAGCGCCGTTGGTTTGCTCCGGCACCTACCGATCCCGTTTGGCTTGAATTTGCCGGTCAGGGTCCGGTCCCGTTGGGCTCGGGGCTTGTCTACCGTTGCTGTGATGAGGGCGCCGAGGACCTGGTGCTGGGCGTTGAGGTCTGCGAGGACCTGTGGGTGCCGGCGCCTCCTTCGACCGAGATGGCGCTTGCCGGTGCGACGGTGATTCTCAACCCGTCGGCCTCGGACGAGATCATCGGCAAAGCGGATTACCGCCGCAGCCTTATCTCTAACCAAAGTGCACGCCTGTACTGCGCCTATGCCTACGCGGACGCGAGCGAGGGTGAGTCCACGACCGATATGGTCTTTGCGGGCGAGAACCTCGTCTACGAAAACGGCTCCAAGCTCGCCGCGACCAAACTGCTTACCTGCGATATGGCGGTTGCCGATGTCGACCTCGATCGTCTGGTTGCCGAGCGCCGTCGCTCGACGACGTGGACGCGCGCGGACGATGCGCCGGAGGCCACGACCGTTGAGTTTTCTTTTGAGGGCGTGCTGGCCAAAGAGCCTGTCCTGCGCGATGCCTGCGATATCGACCGCGTTTTCCCTCGCGCGCCTTTTGTGCCGGCCGACCACGGTGATCTGGCCGAGCGTTGCGAGACCATCCTCGACCTGCAGACCGCGGGCCTCAAGACCCGTCTTGCCCATACGGGTACCAAGGCGGCTGTCATCGGTCTTTCAGGCGGTCTGGACTCCACGCTGGCGCTGCTTGTGACCGTGCGTGCCTTCGATGCGCTGGGGCTGCCGCGCACGGGTATCACGGCGGTTTCCATGCCTGGCTTTGGCACGACGCATCGCACTAAGTCGAATGCCGAGTCGCTCGCTCGCGACCTTGGCGTGAGCTTCCGCGAGGTTTCGATCAACGCGGCCGTGGAGCAGCACTTCAAGGACATTGAGCACGATCCGGCCGTGCAGGACGTGACCTACGAGAACAGCCAGGCCCGCGAGCGTACGCAGATTCTGATGGATCTGGCCAATCAGGCCGGCGGTTTTGTCATCGGCACGGGTGACCTGTCGGAGCTGGCGCTCGGCTGGGCTACCTACAACGGCGACCACATGAGCATGTACGCCGTCAATGCGAGCGTGCCCAAGACGCTTGTGCGCCATCTGGTGCGCTATGCCGCTGATGTTTTTGGCGGGCGTATTGCCGAGGTCTTGCTCGATATCCTCGATACGCCGGTGTCCCCCGAGCTTCTGCCGCCCACGGGCGACGGCGAGATTGCGCAGAAGACCGAGGATTTGGTGGGCCCGTACGAGCTGCACGACTACTTCCTCTACTACCTGCTGCGTTTTGGCTTTGAGCCGGGCAAGATCTACCGCATGGCGCTCAAGAGCTTCGAGGGCGTCTACGACGTCAAGACCATTCACACGTGGCTACGCACGTTCTACCGTCGCTTCTTTGCCCAGCAGTTTAAGCGCAGCTGCCTGCCCGATGGCCCCAAGGTGGGCTCGGTCACGCTCAGCCCGCGCGGCGATTGGCGCATGCCGAGTGACGCCAGCTCGCGCCTGTGGCTCGCCCAGATTGACGCGCTCAATCCGATGGACTAAGGTTGCCAAATTGAACCAAAACAGCGGGTGCAAGCGTTACACTTTTGCAATCTGATGGCCCGTATCGCGCGGCGCTCTTGTCGGAGCGCCGCGTTTTTCATATCGAAAGGTGGCACCATGCAGGCATCGCAGCGTCTCGACCGCTTTGGCGCGGAGGTCTTCGCCTCGCTCAACAACAAACTTCTCGCGCTGAAGGCTCAGGGCAAGACCATTTACAACATGAGCGTGGGCACGCCCGACTTTAAGCCGTACGACCATGTGGTCGAGGCGCTCACGCATGCAGCCCAAGATCCCGAGATGTGGAAGTATGCCCTGCGCGACCTGCCCGAACTCAAGCAAGCCGTGTGCGATTACTATGAGCGTCGCTTTGGTGTCTCCGGCATTACGCCGTCTATGGTGCAGTCGTGCAACGGCACGCAGGAGGGCGTGGGCCATTTGGGCCTGGCCCTGCTCGATCCGGGTGACACCATTTTGGTTCCCGATCCGTGCTACCCGGTCTTTGAGGCGGGCGCCAAAATCGCCGATGCCAAGCTCGAGTACTATCCGTTGGTCGCCGAGCATAATTACCTGCCCTATGTGGCGGGTATCGATCCCGAGGTGGCCGATCGTGCCAAGTATATGATCGTGTCGCTGCCCGCAAACCCGGTCGGCTCGGTGGGCACGCCCGAGGTCTACGAGGAGATCATCGCTTTCGCCCGCGAGCACGACCTGCTCATCGTCCATGACAACGCGTACTCCGACATCGTGTTCGACGGCGAGCCGGGCGGCAGCTTCTTGCAGTATCCCGGTGCGCTTGAGGTGGGCGTGGAGTTCTTCTCGCTTTCCAAGTCGTTTAACGTCACCGGTGCGCGTATCGGCTTTTTGGTCGGCCGCGAGGACGTGGTCTCTGCCTTTGCCAAGCTGCGCGGCCAGATCGACTTTGGCATGTTCTTCCCGATCCAGAAGGCTGCTATCGCCTGCCTGAACGGTCCGCGCGATGAGGTCGAGGCGCAGCGTCTGAAGTACCAGGAGCGCCGCGATGCCCTGTGCGACGGTCTTGAGGGCCTGGGCTGGGAGCGTCCCAACGCGCATGGCTCTATGTTTGTGTGGGCCAAGCTTCCCGGTGGTCGCACCGATTCCATGGCGTTTTGCGAGGAGCTCATGGAGAAGGCCGGCGTTGTGGTGACGCCGGGCGCGAGCTTTGGTCCTTCGGGCGAGGGGCACGTGCGCATGGCGCTGGTCTTGCCGCCCGACCAGATTGCTTTGGCTGTCGAGGCCATTCGCGAGGCGGGCCTGTATTAGAAAGGTATTTCGACTCGTCAATAGCTCGAAACCGATTTCGTGCAGTTATTTTACGATTTCTGCAAACAATTTCGGTAAACGGTCGATTTTTGGCTGCGAATAGGAGCATAATCAAAGTCCCGATTGGATGTATTGGGATTACGGCAAGCCGCTCGGGTCGTTCCCGGGCGGCTTGCTTGTGGAGAGAGATGGGAGTTTCTAATGGTTAACGAGAAGAAGGTCGCTATTGTCGGCTGCGGTTTCGTTGGTTCGTCTTCGGCGTTCGCGCTGATGCAGAGCGGTCTGTTCTCCGAGATGGTCCTCATCGACGTGGACAAGAACCGCGCCGAGGGTGAGGCTCTGGATATCGCGCACGGCATGACGTTTGCCGAGCCGATGAAGATCTACGCCGGCGATTATTCCGATGTCGCCGACGCCGCCATGATCGTCGTCACCGCTGGCGCTGCCCAGAAGCCCGGTGAGACCCGCTTGGACCTGGTCAACAAGAACGTCAACATCTTTAAGTCCATTATCCCCGAGATTAAGAAGTCCGGCTTCGACGGCATTCTGCTCATCGTCTCCAACCCGGTCGATGTTCTGACCTATGCCGCCATCAAGATGTCCGGCCTGCCCGAGGGCCATGTCATCGGCTCCGGTACCGTGCTCGACACCGGTCGTCTGCAGCAGATGCTTGGTGCCCACGTTGAGGTCGACCCGCGCGATGTCCAGGCCTATGTCATGGGTGAGCACGGCGACTCCGAGTTCGTTGCTTGGTCCAGCGCCCAGGTTGCCGGCGTTCCGCTGAACACCTTCTGCGAGCTTCACGGTCATCTGGAGCATGAGGCTGCCGAGAAGCGCATCGCCGAGGACGTCAAGAACTCCGCCTACACCATCATCGAGAAGAAGCACGCCACCTACTATGGCGTCGCCATGGCCGTCAAGCGCATCTGCACCGCCGTCATGCGTGACGAGCAGACCGTTCTGCCCGTCTCCTCGCTCATGGTGGGCGAGTATGGCCTGTCCGATCTTGCCATCTCCATGCCGACCGTCGTTGGCCGCGACGGCGTTGTCTGCCGCGTCCCCGTGCCGCTGAACGATGACGAGCAGCATGAGCTCACCGCCTCTGCAAAGGCCCTCAAGGACATCATCGACAGCGTCGACTTCTCCTGCTAAATCGACTTCTCCTGCTAAATCAAGCTCGCTAGAGCGAAAAGCTACAATGAAGGCGTCCGGGTCCACGCGGCCCGGGCGCCTTTTTGATGCAAAGTAACCTGACCCCAATGCACCATAGTTGATGGGAGGGCCATGTCGGATTCCTCTAATTTTTTGACCTATGCCCAGACGACGTTTGATTCGTTTGAGGAGCAGCCGTTCTGTGCGGTGGATAGCCTGGTCTTTGCGTGGCTGTCCTATTTGCGTTTGCCGGGTGATATGGCGGAGCTGACGAACTGGCAGGGCCTAGACGTACGCGAGCTGCTGCGTGCCGAGTGCTACCGGGACATGATTGGCGACCTGTGGGATCCGGAGGGGAGCAGGGCCTTGTTGGAGGCCGTGGCAGCAAGCCCTCGCTACCGTGGCGTGCACGTTTGCGGTTATCGTGCCGTGAGCGATGTGGTAGCGACAGAGCAGTTTGCAGCCATGGCGTTCCGGTTTCCGGCGGGGTTTAGCTATCTTTCCTTCCGGGGGACCGACAGTACGATTGTGGGCTGGAAAGAGGACTTTAACATGGCGTTCCGGTGTCCTGTGCCGGCCCAGGAATCCGCGGCGCGTTATGTAGACGAGGCGGCGGACGCGATTGACGGGCCGCTTTTGTGCGGAGGTCATTCCAAGGGTGGAAACCTTGCGGTGTACGGTGCGGCGATGTGCTCCGATGTCGCCCGTGAGCGAATCGAACGGGTGTATTCCCATGATGGTCCTGGCTTCGTCGAGGAGTTCCTGAACGGCAACGCCTTTGCCGATCTTTCCGGCCGCATCGATAAGACGCTACCTCGGTCGTCGATCTTTGGCATGATGTTCGAGACACAGGAGGACTATGCCATCGTTGAGAGCACCGAGTTCAGCCTGCTGCAGCACAATCCCTTTAGCTGGGTGGTTGATGGTCGCGACTTCGTGTACTGTGAGCGCCTGTCCGCCGGTGCTCGATACGTTGATGGCTCCATTCGCGAGATGCTGCTTGCAGTGGGGCCTGCCGAGCGCGAGCGTTTTGTAGATGCATTGTTCTCCGTGTTTGAGGCTACGGGTGCTGAGCGGTTTGCGGATATCGCTGGGAATCTGCGCGAGAGCCTGCCCGTGATGCTCCAGGCTGCGCAAGGTTTCGACAAGGATACGCGACGCTTTGTCTCGCAGACCATCGTGGCAATCCTTAAATGCGCGCTGCTGCCCAAACGACCCCAGATCGACATGTCCACTGCCGGTAAGAGTCTGGCAGAACAGCTCGAGGCTTGGCAGTCCGAGCTTCTGCGCTAGCCATTGGTGCAAAGCAACCTGTCCCCGATGCACCAATCTTCGATGCGCTCGGGAGGGCTCGACCGCTATACTGGTTCGTGCCGAAATCGATCTAGAACGGAATGCCGTATATGAAAATCAATCACGCGATTCTGCATATCCTGGACTTTGACTCTGCCGTCAACGTTATGAGCCAGCGCGAGCTCGATATCGAGAGTCGTACCGTGCGCAACTTCGTGACCACGCATCTGCGCCGCGCACGTACCTCGGCCGACAATAAACGCGCCACGTTTGCCGAGAACTCTGCGTTTGGCGGCGAGCTCAAGGGCTATTTCTTTGGCGAGCGCGAGTTCGTGGACCTGTCGCAGCAGATTGCGGAGTTTATCTCCTCCGAGCTCACCAAAGCCGAGAAAGCCGAGTCCACCGACGTGCTCGTGGCCGATTTTGACGACGATGAGGATGCCCGCTGGTTTGCCGTGATGCTGCTGGGCTCCAAGCAGGCTTTTATGCACGAAGTGGGCCGCGAGGAGGGAGAGGTGCGCAACGACATCGCGCGCCACTACGCCATTCTGCCGAACCCCTCGCAAAAGGTGCCGAGCTATGCCATCGTGCGTGCGAGCACCATGGAGATCGGTTACGTGGACAAGAAGCGCAAGATTGCCGGTGAGGACCGTATGCTTATCCCCGATGGCCTGCTGCAGTGCGACACGGGCGTATCAGGCAAGGAGGTCATCGACACCGTGACGCGTGTGGTCGAGGAAGTCGCCGAGGAGCACGGTGCCAATACGGCCGTGGCGCTCGCCAAGGTTAAGGCTGCCGTCGCCGAGAAAGTCGAGGATGACGAGGAGCTGCCGCCCTGGGATATCGTCGATGAGGTCTTTGAGGACGAACCGGTTATCAAGGAGAGCGTGCGCGCGGCACTGACTGAGGAGAAGGTGCCTGAGCGTGTGCCCGTGGAGCGCAAGCAGGTCGAACGCGCGGCCGTGCGCAACCACAAGATTCGTACCGATACGGGCATCGAGATCAGCTTTCCGGCCGAGATGGGCTCGAACTCCGAGTACATCGAGTTCGTCAACGAACCCAACGGCCTCATCTCCATCGAGCTCAAGAATATCGGCAGCATCGAGAATCGATAGCGGCTCGAGTAGATTGACCGTAACGAAAAGGCCAAAGCCCTTTGGGGCTTCGGCCTTCTTGGTAAAACCGCGTAACTATTAAAGCTGACGTAGTCCCTCTTCGAGGCCGGTCTTGCTGTCGGTTTTCTCATCGCGCATCTTGATGACGCGGGCGGGGACACCGGCCACGACGGCGCCGGCGGGGACGTCCTCGACGCATACGGCGCCGGCGGCAACGACAGCACCCTTGCCCACGCGCACGCCCTCCAGGACCACGGCGTTGGCGCCAATCATGACATCATCTTCGATGATGACGGGCGTGGCGCTCGCAGGCTCAACGACGCCTGCCAGTACGGTGCCGGCGCCGATATGGCAGTTCTTGCCCACGGTTGCGCGGCCGCCCAGGACGGCGCCCATATCAATCATAGAGCCCTCGCCGATAACGGAGCCGATGTTGATGATGGTGCCCATCATGATGACGGCGCGGTCGCCGATCTCGACGCGGTCGCGGATGATTGCGCCCGGCTCGATGCGGGCATTGATGCACTTAAGGTCGAGCATGGGGACGGCGGAGTTGCGGCAGTCATTCTCGACGTCGTAGTAGTCGATGGAGTCGGCATTGGCATCGAGGATGACCTTGAGCTCATCCCAGTCACCAAAGACGGTCTTGCCACGACGACCGCCGTAGACGTGCGCATTGCCCCACTGGACCTTCATGCCCGGCTTTTCGCGCACGTACAGTTTGACGGGCGTTTTCTTGGGCGCGGTGGCGATGTAGTCGATAATCTCCTGTGCATCCATCTCGGCTGCGTTGCTCATTTGCTATCTCTCCTTTGGGCGGATTCGGTTGATACCTGGTTAGGCAAACATGACCTGGTCGAACGTATAGAAGCCGGGTTCACGGGCGACGAGCTTCTGCGCGGCTGCCAGGGCGCCGTTGACAAAGATCTGACGGCTCGTGGCGCGGTGGGTGAGCGTGACTTCCTCGTCCTGGCCAAAGAAACCCACCTCGTGCACACCGGCTACGGTGCCGCCGCGCAGCGAGTGCATGCCGATTTCCTTGGGGTCGCGCGCTCCGCACATGCCCTCGCGGCCATAGACGGGGTGGTAGCCTGCCTCGGGCTCGGCTTCGACGACGGCGTCGAGCAGCAGCTTTGCGGTGCCGCTGGGGGCATCGACTTTTTGGTTATGGTGCGTCTCGACGATTTCGCAGTCAAAGCCGGGCAGCTCGCGTGTGGCCTGTGCTACCAGATGACGCAGGGCTGCGATACCGATGGAGTAATTGCCGGAGTGCATGACGCGGGCGTTCTGACCCAGCTCGCGCAGGCGATCCATCTGCTCGGGTGTGTAGCCTGTAGTGCCCGAGACCAACGCCGCGCCCGTGCACTCGACATAGGCGACGACGGCATCGAAGGTCACGACGTTCGAGAAGTCGATGATGACGTCGGCTGCCGGGGCGCTCTCGAGCTCGGACAAGTCGAAGCCGATGTGGGCCACGATATCAAAAACGGGCTGCCCGGCGGCGTCGACAATGCCTTCGGCGGTAGTGCGGATGAGCGAGCCCATGCGGCCCGTTCCCATAATGACGGTCTTAATCAAGCAGACCAGCTCCCTTCAGAGCATCGGTAAGTGCGGCTCGCGTGTCGTTGGCCATGGGGCACAGCGGCATGCGGTAGTTTGCCTCGATCATACCCATCTGGGCGAGCGCTTCCTTAACTGGGATGGGGTTGACCTCGCTAAAGAGGGCATTGATGAGCGGCTGGCCGGCAATCTGGATATCGCGGGCGCGCGCTACGTCGCCGTCCAGATAGGCGCGGCACATGTCGTGCACGAGCTGCGGCTGAACATCGGCCCACACACTGATGGTGCCCGAGGCGCCCAGGCTCATGAGCGGCACGGTGAGGGCGTCCTCGCCCGAGTACATGCGGAAGTCATCGGACAGCAGGTGGGCGATCTTGGCCGCGTAGGCGACGTTGCCCGAGGCTTCTTTAATACCCATGATGTTGGGGTGCGCGGCCAAGCGCTCTACGTTGCGCTCGCTGATGCCGCAGCCGCAGCGGCCGGGGATGTTGTACAGGATGCAGGGGATATCTACGGCATCGGCAACGGTCTTAAAGTGCTGGTAGATGCCCTCCTCGTTGGACTTGTTGTAGTAGGGGGTAATGAGCAGCAGGCCGTCGGCGCCCAGGCCCTGATAGGTGAGCGACTTGGTGAGCATGGTCTGCGTGGAGTTGGAGCCCGAGCCGGCGATGACGGGGACACGGCCTGTAACCTGCTTGACCACCGCGGCGACAACGGAGTTGTCCTCATCGTCAGTCATCGTGGCGCTCTCGCCGGTGGTGCCCAGGGTGAGGATGGCGTCGGTACCGTTTTGCAGGTGGAAATCGATAAGGCGCTCGAGCGCGTCAAAGTCGACGCTTCCGTCCTTTTTAAACGGCGTGACGAGGGCGACGATCGAACCCTCGAGGTTGCGGATATCCATGTTCTTCTCCTTCGCTTCCGCGATCTGGATGCGTTTGTTCCACTGAGCGGCGACGGCCAGACGCTCGTCCTGGGCGCGACGGCGGGCACTTTCGGCGCGCGACTTGGCCAGCAGCTCTCGGCCGCTCGGCAACACGTCGAGCGTGGCAAAATAATCGCCCGGGCGCTCAGCACGGCGGATGAGGTCGGCCGAGCCATCGGGGCGCAGCAGCACCTCGGCGGAGCGCAGACGGCCGTTGTAGTTGTAGCCCATGGAGTAGCCATGCGCGCCGGTATCGTGGATCACGAGCAGGTCGCCCATGTCGATATGCGGCAACTCGCGATCAATGGCGAACTTGTCATTGTTCTCACACAGATTGCCCGTGATGTCGTAGGTGTCCGTAACGGGTGCTGCGGTCTTGTCGGCGCCACCCGGCTGTCCCATCACCGTAATGTGGTGGTAAGCGCCATACATGGCGGGACGAATGAGGTCGACGGCACTGGCGTCCACGCCGATATAGTCCTTGTAGATCTGCTTTTCGTGGATGGCCTTGGTCACCAGGCAGCCGTAGGGGCCCATCATAAAGCGACCCATCTCGGTGCAAATCGCCACATCGCCCATGCCGGCGGGAACCAAGATCTCGTCGTAGGCCGCGTGTACGCCCTCGCCGATGGCACGGATGTCGTTAGCCTGCTGCTCGGGCAGGTAGGGGATACCCACACCGCCGGACAGATTGATAAAGGCGACATGTGCGCCCGTTTCACGCTCCAGGCGCACGGCAAGCTCAAAGAGGATGCGCGCAAGCTTGGGGTAGTAGTCGTTGGTGACGGTGTTGCTGGCAAGGAATGCGTGGATGCCAAAGTCCTCGGCGCCCTTGGCCTTGAGCATGCGGAAGGCCTCGAAGAGCTGCTCGGTGGTCATGCCGTATTTGGAGTCGCCGGGGTTATCCATGATGCCGTTGGAGAGCTGGAATAGGCCGCCCGGATTAAAGCGGCAGCTGACCGTCTTGGGGATGGGTCCCGCAACGCGCTCAAAGAACTCGATGTGGCTGATGTCGTCAAAGTTGACGATGGCACCCAGCTTGTCGGCGAGCTCAAAGTCCGCCGCCGGTGTGTCGTTGGACGAGAACATGATGTCGTGTCCGGTGATGCCCAGCGAGCGGGCGATCATGAGCTCGGTATAGCTCGAGCAATCGCAGCCGCAGCCGTATTCGTTGAGAATGGAGATGAGTGCCGGGTTGGGGTTGGCCTTGACGGCAAAGTATTCCTTAAAGCCCGGGTTCCATGCAAAGGCGTCGCGCACTTCTTGCATGTTGCGGCGGATGCCCGCCTCGTCGTATAGATGAAACGGCGTGGGGAACTGCTCGACGATATGCTCGAGCGTCTCCTTGTCCACAAACGGCTGCTTGGCCGCATATGCCTCGTTGGGAGTCAATGACATGTCCCGTAAACCTCGCTATCCAGACGGCGCTACCTGCGCATCGAATCCGCATAGCGTGGACCCAATGTCCGGATAGCGCTCCCGCATTGCTGCAGACAGTCCTGCGGGTGTTTCCCGCAGGCCCACCAGGCTGTTCGTGCCCGAAAAACCCAGTTCGGCGGGTTTCGCCTCCCCGCGGGGTCAAAGCCTGCCGGCTCGCCCGCGGCTCTTCGTGCCCGCGCCTCTATCAAGTGGTAACGACCCTACCACGTTGCACTTTACCAAACAAGAGTATTTGTATATAACGTTTAAAAAATGCAGGGATATGCTGGAAATAAGGGTGTAGCAATCTTGCGGCACAATAGATAGCAGCCGACGCGCACCTACGAAAGGAACCAATATGGCCGAGCTCCAAGAACTCCGTCGCTACCGCCGCGACTTGCACAGGATCCCGGAGCTCGACTTCGATCTTCCGCAGACGATCGCCTATATCGAGGGCGTGTTGGCACCGCTCACCTGCGATGTGACCCATCCGTGTCCCAGCTGCGTCTGCGCTTTCTTCGATGCCGGCACGGGCGCCGTGCATGCCACGGCGATTCGCGCCGACATGGACGCCCTGCCCATCGCGGAGGCAACGGGCGCGACCTTTGCCTCGACGCATCCCGGTAAGATGCATGCGTGCGGTCACGACGGTCACATGGCCATGGTGCTTGCCGCCGCGACGTATGTCGATCGTACGATTCGTGAGCAGCCGGGTGCCATCAAGCGCAACGTGCTCTTTGTGTTTCAGCCGGCCGAGGAGACGACCGGTGGCGCCAAGACGGTATGCGAGAGTGGTGTGTTCGAGCGCTATGGGGCCGACCGCATTTTTGGCTTCCATGTGTGGCCCGATCTGCCTGCCGGCACGTTGGCGAGTTGTTCCGGTCCGCTGCTGGCGCGTTCGAGCGAGACGCATATCCATATTCACGGTACGAGCATCCACATCGCTAAGACCTATGGTGTGCCGGTCGGGGAGTCGCACGATGCCGCGTTGGCGGCAGCAAAGTTTTTGGTTGCCGAGCGCGAGCTGATGGACGAGCTGGGCACCGACGAGCCCTGTATCGGTAAGTTTGGTCTGCTGCAGGCCGGTACGGTTTGTAACGCGGTGGCGGGGGAGGCCCATGTGGCCGGAAGCCTGCGTGTGTTTACGGACGACATGTTCGACCGTGCACGCGAGGGTGTGTGCCGCGTGCTTGATGAGGCATGCGCTGCAACGGGCTGCACGTACGATCTAGACTTTGCCGGGGGCTATCCGCCGGTCGACAACGACCCCGAGTTATTTGCCCGAATCGCGCCTGCTCTGCCCGAGTTACAGCTCGTGGATGAGCCGCTGCTGATTGCCGAGGATTTCGCGTTCTATCAGCGCCATCTGCCAGGCGTGTTCTTCCTCCTGGGTACGGGCGTGCCGGAGGGACAAGATAATCCGATCGATTCGGATGGCTGCCCCGCCTATGCCACGAGCGCCCTTCACACTGATACCATGCTCTTTGACGAGGAAATCCTACTCAAAGGCCTCGATGTCTACAAACGATTGCTTGGCTTGGAGTGACGATGGAACGACGCCGACAGTCTGCCGTATATAGTCCGGGTGGATGCGGATGCGGTTTGCTGCTGCTTCCGGTCATCGCTGTGAGCATTGGCGTGATGTTTGTGTTTGCTGGGCTGGCTGCGGCGGCACTCGTACTGTTTATCACCGCCATCGGCGTGACGGTCTGGCTGTGCCGTTCTCGCGAGCAGCGCCGCGCCGACGGTAAGACCAATGTCGGCTGGGTCGTCTTCCTGATCATTGCGTACCTATTGAGCATCAGCTACCTGGTGTTCTTTGTCCTAATGATGATCAGTGCCTTTACCGGGAAATCCGTCACGGTGGGTTGATGCGCTGCCAGCAGACGGTCACGCAAAGTGCGTTTGCTCGGCGTCTGGATAGCTGCATTGGCCGTTTACCGCAACCTTAGCCCTCAGCTAATGAATTCAAGTTCAATCCTTTCTACGATGTGCTGTGTGCCGGCACGGTAGCCGGATCGTAGGAAGGATGAATAATGGCAAAAGAGGGAAAGAAGCCGATCGGCAAGATTGTCCTAGGCGTCATCGTGGTGCTGGTTATCGTCGGTGCCGTGGGCTCTATGGGTGGCAATTCAACCGATTCGTCTGCGAGCGATTCGGCAAAACCTGCCGAGGCGACACAGCAGGCTGAGGAGCAAAAAGAACCGCAAGAACCGTATACCATTGCTGACGAGGCTGAAGACACCTCCAATCAGTTTGCCTATAAGATCACGGGCACGCTGACCAATAACACGGACAAGGAAAAGAGCTACATTCAGATTGAGTATGTTCTGTATGATGCCGATGGCAACCAGGTTGGAACGGCTCTTGCAAACACCAATCATCTGAAGGCGGGCGGCTCCTGGAAGTTCGAGGCGCTGGGTACGGTGTCTCCTGACCAGGTTGCTAGCTGGGAGCGTTCGGATGTAAGCGGTTTTTAGCATGTTGCATGCACTGGGGGGAGGTGAAGTCGTATGCCCGATAAAAAGCTGACCGAGGAGCTGCTCAATGAGCTTCTCGATGCGCCGAACATCGATGGCTATATCAGGGAGCACGACTTTGCCGCCCCGTCGCTTTCGGACTACCTGAAGCAGCTGCTGCAGGAAAAGGGCTTGGAGCGTTCGCGCGTGGTGCGTATGGCCGACCTCAACGAGACCTTTGGCTATCAGATCTTTACTGGTTCGCGCAATCCGAGTCGCAATAAGGTGCTGCAGATTGCCTTTGCGATGGCGCTGACGCTCAAAGAGGCCAACCGTGCACTGACGGCTGCCGGGGTGAGCGTCCTTAACTGCAAGGATCGCCGTGATGCGATTATCATCTTTTGCATCGATCGCGGGTGCAGCCTCCAAAAGGTCAACGAGGAGCTGTATCGCTTTGGCGAGGAGACGGTGAGTTAGCGGCTGATATCTGAGCCGGCGGAGCTGCCGAACAAGGATGCAAACGAACGGGGCGCGGATGCCATGGGGTGTCTGCGCCCTGCGCTATGATGGAGGCTATGGATACTCAGACCCCAACATATTTCGATGACGAGCTGACCGCAGCGCTTGCCGAGCACCTGGCGTCGCTCGATCGCGACGACAGCTATCGCGTGGAGCGTGTACTTAAGCGCTCGTCCGTTGAAACAACCGAGCTCGTGTACTTTGAAGGAACCGGTGGTGGTTCGCTCGGCCCCTTTGTCCGTAAACGCATCGATGCCTCGGCTCAAATCGGCGGGGCATACGAGTGTCTGTTTGCCGCTCAGCGGGCAGGCAGGCGTTTTGAGCACCTGCCCAGAATCGTCGATTGTCGTCGTGTGGGCGACGAGCTCAACGTGGTTATGGAATACATCGAAGGGGAGACGCTCGGGGTGCTGGTGGACCGTCTGGGAGCCACCCCCGATTATGCGCGTGAATTGTATCCTGCCCTATGCGATGCCGTGGGCGAGCTCCACGCCGGTTTTGCAATGGCGGGGGAGACGTCGGCGCCGGTGATCCATCGCGACCTCAAACCGTCGAATATCATCGTGACGGGTGCGAACTGTACGCTCGATGAGGGCCTGACGTTTTCGTCGCTGGTGATTATCGACTTGGGGATCGCGCGCGTATGGCGCGATGGTGCCGATGCCGACACCGTCAAGTTTGGCACGCGACCCTATGCGCCGCCCGAGCAGTATGGGTTTGGGCAGACGAGTGTGCGCAGCGACGTCTACGCACTGGGCGCCCTGTTGTTCTTCTGCTTGACGGGAGTCGACCCTAAACCAGGGCTCGACATGCGCGAGCAATGCGAGATGCGCGGCATTCCTGCCCCTCTGGCCGATGCCATCTGCATGTCGATGGCGCTCGACCCGGCCAAGCGTTTTGCGAGTGCGGAGGCATTGGGACGGGCGACGCGCGCGGCATACGACCTGAGTCGCCCCGTGCGGCCTCCTGTGCCTGCACCTGTCCGTACTCCGGCATCGGAAACGGTGTTGACGCTCCAAGGGCTCCAGAACCCCGCAGGACTTCCTAGGCCTGCCGCCTCCGCTGCATGCGGCCTGCTCTCTCGCGTTCCGGAGTCTCTGGGCCGCATTTGGAATACGCTTGTCTGTTTCTCGCTGCTTGTGTTCTTTGCCGGAAGTCACTTTGCCGTCTTTCACCCCACGGGAGCAAACCAAAGCTACCCGACGTGGCTTCTCATAATCGAGTATTTTTTCTTTGTCGATGGCCTTATGGCGCTTATGCATTTTGCGCTGCTCGATAAGCGCCGTCTTCGTCGGCGATTCGCACTGCTCGACAGCTATCGCGGCATGAAACTCGCGAAACTCTGGCTCAAGGCATTGGGCGTGCTGCTCCTATGCATGATCGTCGTAGTCGCGGTTGCCAATGCGACCGGCGTCGTCGATACTTCCGCTACCTAAAAGAAAAGGGGTCCCGTTTGGGGCCCCTTTGCAGTTGCACTTAGATGCGGTTCATCTGAGCGGCGACTTTGTTGTACCAGTCCTGCCACGTGGGCGGGCAGTACTTTTTGGCCGCTGCCGGGGTAAGGGTGGAGCCGTAGTTGGCGCCCAGATAGGCGACGTGAGCGGAGATGCCCTCGCTCCAGCTGCCAAAGCTGCGCCAACCGCCGCCACGGGCGCTCCAGCCCCAGGCGTTGTAAGAATTGGCGCAATAAGCACCCTTGGTGCTCTCGATGCAGGCGATGGCGGGGGACCAACGGGGGTCGACACCGGTATTCCAGGCGGCGACGGCAAAGTTATAGCCCTGGCCTGCCATGGGGGAGCCGGAAAGATAATTGTCGATGCGGCTCGTCCACTCATTAATGAACGAATCGTAATCGGAACTACCGGTATTGGAGTTGTTCACCGTGGTGTCTATGGTGGTGTTGGTGTTGGTGGCCTGGCTGCTGGAATTGCCGCCGCTTACGCCCTCGCCCGAGATCTTCTCGGCGGCAGCGGCCTTATCGGCCTCAAGCTTGGCAAGCTCGGCGGCATTTTCCTGCTCGGCTTTTGCCTGCGCCTCGCTGCGGAGCTGCTGGGCCTGCGCCAGCGCATCCTCGGCGTTTTTCTGCTCTGCCTCAAGCTGTGACTTGGCCTGCTGGAGCTCGGCCTTGTTCTGCTCGAGTTCGGTTTGCATATTATTGAGCTCTTCGATCTCGTCGACGCTCGAGCTCGTGATCTGGTTGGTGTACTTGCAGGTGGTGATGAACTCGCCCAGGCTCTGCGCGTTGACCAGGAAGCTCACGATGGGGTTGGTGCCCTTCTGATACTTGTACAGATCGCGCATGGCGGAGCTTGCCTTGGCCTGCTGCTCGGGAAGCTTGGCCTCGATTTCCTCGATGCTTGCCTCGTTGGAGTCAATCTGCTTTTGCAGGTCATCGAGTTTGGTGCGGGCGTCGTTGTAGGCGCTCGTGGCGGCTTCGATCTTCTGCTGGGCTGCGGAAAGCTGGTCCTGCGTTGCCTGCGAGGCGGCATACGCCGCAACGGGGGAGAGCATCGGCGTGGCCGTCAGCGCAACGGCGAGCGCGGCGCTCGTGATGATACGAGCCGGCTTCGACGCAATGAGCGCTGCGGCGCGATGATTCGAATGCTGCATCCAGTCCCTCTGCAATCAATCGTAGGTTATGGTCCGAACGGTATTCTACTACTGCTTTCGACCTCAACTTGAACCTTAAAGGTTCCAAAGGGTCAAGTCGAACTTGAGACTTTGGCTTTGACCTGCAGTTATGATGAATTGTTGAGAAACCATAGAGTTCAACTTTAACGTTACGGGGGCCTGTTTGCGGACGGGCTTTCGGTCGTGAAAGCTATCTCAACAGGGGGTTTGCAGCTACAAGGCCCCATCGCGGTGAGTGCGGCCTTTATGCTGGACGATCACGTCGATTGCCATAGATACGGTGGAGCTTTGGGCGCCGGCGGCTTGGCACGCTAGAATAAATCAGTTGCGCAAAGACCGCCCGTTGTGTGGGCAGTTCATGATAGGAAGTTTCCATGGCATTGCAATTTACAGAGCGCGAGTTCATTCCCGTGCTGCTCGGTGGCGACATCAACGCCTATTCGGTGGCGCGCGCCTTCTACGAGGAGTACCAGGTCAAGAGTCTGGTCTTTGGCAAGTATCAGACGGGTCCCGCGTACCGCAGCCAGATTATCGACTACACGCCCAACGTGGATATCGATACCATGCCCGTGATGCTCAGGACCGTCAACGGCATTGCCCAAGCGCATGCCGATAAGACGATTGTCCTTGTGGGCTGTGGCGATAACTATGTTGCCCTCGTGGCTCAGGCCAAGGATGCCCATGAGTTGGCGGATAACATCGTCGCGCCTTACGCTCCCTATAGCATGCTTGAGCAGTGTCAGAAGAAGGAGATCTTCTACGAGCTGTGCGAGAAGCATGGCGTGCCCTATCCGCATACCTTTACCTTCACCATGGCGATGCTGAACGCCCAAGGCGAGGCGCCTGCCGAAGTGCTCGACCAGATCGATTTTCCCTACCCGATGATTCTGAAGCCTTCTGACGGCATCATGTGGTGGCAGCACGAGTTCGAGGGCCAGAAAAAGGCCTATGAGATTGCCGACCGTGCCGAGCTGGAACAGGTCATTCGCGACTCGTATGCCAGCGGCTACACCGACGACCTGATCTTGCAGGATCGCGTGCCCGGCAATGACGAGTACATGCGCGTGCTCACCAGTTATTCCGACCGCAACGGCAAGGTGCGCATGATGTGCCTGGGTCACGTGCTGCTCGAGGAGCATCAGCCTCACGGTGTCGGCAACCACGCCTGTATCATCACCGAGCCCAATGACGAGCTCATGGGCGGCGTGCGCAAGTTGCTCGAGGACCTTCACTTTGTGGGCTATTCCAACTTTGACGTTAAGTACGACGAGCGCGACGGCTCGTTTAAGTTCTTCGATTTCAACACGCGCCAAGGTCGCAGCAACTACTACGTCACTAACAGCGGCTTTAACGTTGCCAAGTATGTGGTGGACGAGTATGTGTTCAACCGCCCGTTTGAGCCGGAGTTTGTGACGGCGCAGGACGAGGCGCTGTGGATGGTCGTCCCCATGGGCGTCGTCGACAAGTACGTCAAGGATCCCGAGCTGCGCGCTAAGGTGCATCGCCTGGACAAGGAAGGCAAGGGCGCCGACCCTTCGTTTATGAAGGGCGACTTTGTCTTTAACCGCTGGCTGCGCATGTGGCACACCAAGCTGCGCCACTTTAAGCTGTTCAAGACGTATTACAAGTAGATGAGTGCGGCGCCCGTCCGGTTTACATCGGGCGGGCGCGGGTATGATACGCGCAATTGCGCAAGCGTCACCAAGGAGGCGGCGATGGAAAAGCTGGGAGTTATCGGCGGCATGGGCGCCGAGGCCACGTCGTATTACTACGACCAGGTAGTGCGTCATACGGCTGCTGCCTGCGATCAGGATCATATCGACATGGTGGTGCTCTCCAAGTCGACCATGCCCGACCGCACGCTGGCCATTAAGACCGGCGAGCACGCCAAGCTGCTGGCGACCATGAAAGAGTGTGCCCAGGCACTCGAGTCGCTGGGCTGTGCGCACATTGCCATTCCCTGCAACACGTCACACTACTTCTACGACCAGATCCAGTCGTTTACGAAGGTGCCGATTATCCACATGCCGCGTGAGTCGGTGCGCTATGCCCTTGCGGGTGCGGTGATGGGGGAGTGCGAGTTCGACCCCAACCTGAGCATGCCGGCCGAGCCGGTGCGCAAGATTGGCATCATGGGCACCGACGGAACCGTGGGCGCGGGCGTCTACGGCCGCGAATGCGAGGCTGCGGGTGTTGAGGTCGTCTATCCCAGCGAGAAACGTCAGAACGATGTGATGTCGCTTATCTACGATGATGTGAAAGCCGGACGTGAGCCCGATATGGATAAGTTCGACCGCGTGATGTGGGAGTTCGCCCGTAGCGGCTGCGACCGTGTCATTCTGGCCTGCACCGAGCTATCGGTGCTGCAGAAGTATCGAGAGATGCCCGAGATCACCCTCGATGCCATGGATGTCCTGGTGCGCGAATCCATCATCCGCAGCGGCGCTCCCTACCGCCTCTAGCTTCCGACCTGCCAAAAAAGGGACAGGTTAATTTTGGTAGGTTTTATCTGGTGAAACAGTAAAGGCCTCGGCTCGTTTGGTGCGAGCCGAGGCCTTTTGCGTTGGGTGGTTGCTGTCGGTGGTGAACTAGAACAGGAAGCCGATGGCGATGAGGGCGATGCTGACGATGAGCACGGCGATGTCCAGGCCCTTGATGGGGTAGCGCTTGTACGAGCTGGCGCGTGTACGCAGATAGAAGCCGCGCTGTTCTGCCGCCAAGGCTGTGGCATCGGTCTTGCCCACGCTCGAGATGAGCAGTGGCACGCACAGTGGCAGCATGAGCTTAAGCTTCTTGATGGGGTTCTTGGTGTCGTACTCGACGCCGCGTGCGGTCTGCGCTTCCATGATGGCGTTCATCTCCTGACCAAACACCGGCACAAAGCGTAGCGCCGTGGTAAAGGTGAAGGCATAGCGATACGGCACGTGCAGCACCTCGACGCAGGCGTTGGCAAGGTCGTTGAGCTTGGTCACCATGAGCATGAGGATGAGTGGTAACGCCACGCCCAGCAGGCGCAGGCAGGCCTTCGATCCCGTGATGAGGCCCGTGTCGGTGATAAAGCCCCACACCACGTTGCCATCGCGCATAAAGGCTAGCTGGAGCACCAGCATGATAAGCGCGAGCGGAATCAGCAACTTGAGCAACGAGAACAGACGGTCGACGACACCGGCATGGGCGCCCAGTGCGAGGGTGAGTGCCAAAAAGCCCAACAGCGCCACGTAGGTGTCGGACAGGAAGATGCCGATGATGATGGCGGCGGCAAGGCCCAGTTTGACGACCGGGTTCAAGCGGTGCAGCAGTGTGTCGCCCGGCATATAGTCGATGACGTTAACCACGGTGGACCATCTCCTCGGTAATGCGAACGATATCGGTGACCTCGCTCACCTGTGCAAAGACGGGAGAGACGGAGGATGCCAGACGGCGCGAGAGTTCAATAACCTGGGGAGGCTCCACGTAGGCACGCCGCATGAGATCGATGTTCGAGAATAGCTCGTGCGTGCGGCCGCGGTCGAGGATACGACCGTCGGCCATTACTACGATACGCTCGGCAAAGTCGGAAACGACTTCCATGTCGTGACAGACCATAATCACGGCGCAGCCGCGCTCGGCCATGGTGCGCACCGTTTCCATGACGGTCATGCACTCGCGGTAATCAAGGCCGCTCGTGGGCTCGTCAAGCACGACGATCTTGGGCTCAACAACTACGACGGAGGCAAGCGCCACCATTTGTCGCTGGCCGCGCGAAAGCGAGAAAGGTGCCTCATCGGCAGGCAGGCCAAAGCGGTCGATAACGAGTCGAGCGCGACGCAGAGCCTCGGCACGGTCGATGCCGGCAAGCTCCAGGCCAAAAGCGACCTCGTCGAGTACGGTATCCTTGCAGATCTGGCGGTCGGGGTTTTGGAAGAGGGTTGCGACTTCGCGGGCGATGCGGCTCGTGGGAACGGCTGCGGTGTCCAGCCCCGTAACGCGCACGCTGCCCGAGGCGGGCTTAAGCAGGCCTGTGAGCAGCTTGGTGAGCGTGGTCTTGCCGGCACCGTTCTGGCCGACGATGCCCACGAGCTCGCCGGGATAGAGGGTCAGGTTGAGGTCGTGTACGGCGGCGCCGCCATTGGGATAGGCAAACTCAACGTGATCGAAGGTGAGCACGGGCTCGGCGTCCTTGGCGTGCGGGCGCAACGACGGTGCATGCGGGGAGCCGGCGGGCGCCTGGGCTTCGCTGGCCGCGTGTGCGGGGTCGACAATGCCCGAAATCAGGCGCTCGGCCTCATCGACATCCAAGCAAGGGGTACCGCTTACCAGGCCATCGGCCTCGAGGCTATTGAAGATACGCGTGACGCGAGGGCAGTCGACGCCGATGGCACGGAGCTCGTCGGTATGCGCGAAGACCTCGTGTGGCTCGCCCTGCAGCGCGATTTCGCCATGGTTGAGCACGAGCACGCGGTTGCAGTACTCCGAGAGTAGGGCGACCTTTTGCTCAACGACGACGATGGTGATTCCAAGCGCGCGGTTTGCCTCACGCAGCGTCTCGAAGACCAACGTGGAGCTGGCGGGGTCGAGTGCCGCGGTGGGCTCGTCGAGCACGAGCACGCGCGGACGCATGGCGAGGATGGCGGCGATGGCAACCTTTTGCTTTTGGCCGCCCGAAAGCGTGGCGATCTCGCGGTCGCGCAGGTCGCTGATGCCGACGGTCTCGAGCGTCTCGCTCACACGTTGCTCGATCTGGTCGTGGGGAACGCCAAAGTTCTCCAGGCCAAAAAGCATCTCGTCCTCGACGACCGAGGCGACCATTTGCGTGTCGATGTCCTGCAACACGCTGCCGACGATCTGCGACACATCGGTGAGCGAAACTTCACAGGTGTCGTTGCCGTCGACAGTGACGGAGCCAAAGAACGTGCCGGTGTAATGGTGGGGTACGGCTCCCGACAGACAGGCGGCAAGTGTAGATTTGCCGGCGCCCGAAGGACCGATAATGCCAATAAAATCTCCCCTGTTCACGCCGAGCGAGATATGCTTAAGCACCTGCTCGGTCTGCGTGCCATAGGAGAACGAGACATCGTCGACGTTGATGATCGTTTCCATGGATACCTTTCAGAGTCATCGGGGACGTTCTTACATGACTAGTCGTTTAAGAACGTCCCCAAGAGCTAGTTGTTTGGGACAGTCTTTACCGATGGGGCACTGTGGGTTAGTTGAGCTTCAGGGCCTTCTGGATGGGCAGGTAGAGGGCGCCGACCAGGATGGCGTTAAAGACGGCGGTCATGGCGACAACGGGCAGCATGGCTGCGGCGAGCTCGCCCACCACGCCGAGCATGGCCATCTTGATGACCATGAAGATGACGCCCGAGACAAAGGTGGTCACGAACGTTGCGACGATGGCGACAATAGGCTTAACCTGGCCGCCCTTGGTAGCAGCGTTGACAATGACAGCCATGAGCATGGCGGCAATGCCCTCGGCGGCAAAATCGACAAACGGCGAGGTGGTGGTGATCTGGATCACGGCGGCCGAAATGAGGCCGATGACGAGCGCCTGGCCAATGTTGGGGCGAACGACCAAGATGGTGAGGCAGAAGGCCGAGATGATGAACTCGGGGCTGATCATGCCGCCCGAGATGCTGGAGATAGCCTTGCCGACGGTGAAGTTGAGAATGAAGCCGGCAGCAAGCAGAATGGCGAGCAGGACAAGGGCACGGATATCGAGTTTGCCACGGTCGGCGGTCTGGACGGTGCGGGGCTGGGCGGCGGTGGTGTTCTGAGACATGGTGAAAGTCCTTTCAAAAAGGGGAGTGCAAGAAAAAACGGAGGCGCGTGATGCGAATGCGATCGGGCTCGAGATAGAAAAAGGCCCCCGGTCGAAACCGGAGGCCTTCCAATCACCTAGAGCGCAAAAACAGGCGTGAGGGACTCACCGTCGACCGATCGTATTCGCATCACGCCACCACCAGTTGTTGAGAGACGTCATCGAGTTCTTCATGTTGGTGGCTCCTTTCGTGATGCCGTGGCTCGGTAGCACCTGATTGCTGTTGCGCTGCACTATAGCACAGCGATATATGTGCAGGGAAATCTTTTTTGAAAAGATTTCAGCGGCGTTTCCCGCCGGTCAGATGACGGGCTAGGAGGGCAAGGCCGCTCACGCTGTCTCGCCCTCCTTTAGAACGTGAGGGTCTTAGGCCTTCTTGCGACGATAGAGCACGAAGCCGCAGACACCGATGATGACGACGGCACCAACAGCCATGGCGGCCATGTTGTTGCCCTCGGACTTCTCCTCGGTTGCCTCTTCCTTAACCTCGGGCTCGGCAACGTCCTCATCGGAGGGGGCCTCGTCGGCGTAGGTGATGGACTCGACCAGGCAGTCGTTGTCGGCATCGTAGTCACTCGGGACGAACTTCTCGGAGAAGTCGCCCTTCTTGAGGTAATCGCGCATCTCCTCGAGCATGGCCTTGCACTTGACGTAGGTGTTCTTGGTCGCGGCCTTGCCAGCCTTGTTGGCCAGGGCGGTGCGGGCCTCGGTGCCCTCGGCAGCTTGCATGGCCTCGTCGACGGTCAGGTTCTGCTCGATGAGCTCCTTCTGCAGAGCGTCGAGATAGGCGCGGACGCCGGTGGCGCAGTTGTCGCGGTTCTCCTCGGCGAGCGTGTTGATGTCCATGAGGACGTAATTGATGGAGTTCTTGGGCTCCTCGTTGTTCACGACGTCTTCCTCTTCACAGTGATCGAAGGAGACATCCTGATCGCTGAAGTAGGGGCTGACCTCGGTGAGCAGTGCGGAGTAAAAGGGAATAGCGACGGAGAACTCGGCGTTGGAGAGCATCTCCCACTGGATGGTCGCGATCTCGGGGTCCATGCCCTGACGGATCTGGAAGGTGTGGATCTCGGTGTTGCGGTTGGAGCCGATGGCATAGGCGCCGTCGGTGTTGGCGTTGAGGCCGGCGACATTCTCGCCACGAGTGGCAAAGCTGCGGATCATCTCAAAGGTGTTCCAGTCGGACTTTCCGGGCTGGAAGAACAGCGGCTGCATCTCGTGGACCAGGGCGCCAGTCGTGGCGCGAGCATCTTCGCGCTCGTCCTTAACGATCTCGTAGTCGGTGCCCTCGGCAAGCGGAGCCATGAAGTAATCGCGGCCCTGGATATAGCGAGACCAAGAATGCATGGCCTGCTCGCTAATTTCCTCACCGTAGGTCTGGGCAACGTCGAACTGGCCGTCCTCGAAGTACTTGGCAAAGCCCTTTTCTTCGGGCATGGTCTGAATGTCCTTGGAGTGGAGGCAGTTCTCGGTATCGTCGAGGTTGACCTTGTAGTTAAGGTTGCCGATGTTGGGGTTGACCGAGGCGATGTCGTCGGTGAGCTTCATGGCAATCCACTGATGGCCGGAAAGCGCTGCAAACAACCAGGTCTCGTTGTTGTCGGCAATGATGATCTGGTCGTTGGAGCAGACGCCCTGCTCGTCAATCAGGCTGCCGAGGAGCTCGACACCCTCGCGGGCCGTGGTACTCTCGCCCAGAATGACGCTGGCGTAGTTGTATTCGCCAATGCCAGTCTCCTCGGTGATGGGGTCGGCCTCTTCGGCCTTCTCGTTATAGGAGGTGCTCAACGTGGCAGAGCAGGAGACGCCCTTCTCGTTGATGCCTGCCTCGGAATATGCGTCGTAGCGATCTTCCCACTGCGAGGGGTTGTCGCGAACGAAGGTGTAGCGGTAGGTTGCGCCCTTGGACTTGTACTCAAAACCGGACTCGACCGAGGTGTACTCGTTGCCGTCCTTGTGTGCGGGCTCAATGCCAAAGTGCTTGACGTAGCGCGGACCGAAGTCCTCGGAACGGCCGTAGTACGTGTTGCCGTCGGCCGTGAGCTTGCTGCCCATGTAGATCTGGGTGCAGGCGAGCGCCGAAGTCGGCATGGCCATGATGGCCGCTGCTCCAAACGCAAGGCCGCAGCCGAGCTTCTTGAGCGTGTTGACAGGATGAGTAAACCTCATAATCCCTCCCAACTGTTGAAACCCCGCGAAACCGTACGGAGTTTCAGCTAATAAATACATCTACTAGCCTAAAGGAAGTGTAAAGAGTATTCATTCGACAACAGCTTTTACTCGATGAGCGTGAAGAAATATACGATGAACGGATAATAATACTCATTTTATAGCTTTAGTTAAATAAAGGCACCCTGCATTTACTGTAGCTGAATAAAGCATTAGACGGCGCTCAAAAAGAAAACTCTCCCGCTGTTTAGGATTTGCATAAACAGCGGGAGAGTCGATAACTGGATGAATATCATACCAATGTGGATTTACTTCTTTCGGCGGTGAATCACGTTGATGGCGTAACCGACGAGCATGGCCAAGACGATGACAATAAAGCCGATCAGGGGATTGTCGTTCATGGGGTCCTCCTATTTTCCGAGCGGTGAGAATTCGTCGACGATGAGGTCGAGGCATTGCGGAAGCGCGCGGGCTCCAAAGACGCCCGAATTGCTGGAGATAATCTCGCCATCGAACTGCATGCCCAGCGACGGGGTGCAGGTGATCTTGGCTTCCTTGGTCTGGATGATCTTAAACTGCGGACGACCGAGCACCTTGCCGGCGGGGTCGAGCGCGGCGGTGATCACGGTCGGGAGCAGCTGCACGGTTTTTACGGGCTCGATGACCGCGATGTCGACCATGCCGTCGTTCATGCGGCAATCGGGGAACAGGTTGATGTCGTTTTGGATGACCGAGGTGTTGCCGGCCATGCAGCAGATGCCATCGAGCTCCTCGACAATGCCGTCATGCTCGATGGTAAAGTGCGCCACCGTGGGGTTGGGCGTGGCGAGCGCGGAGAGGAAGTAGGCGATCTCGCCGATGTCGTTTTTGGTGGGGGCGGCCTTCATCATGATCTCGGCGTCGAAGCCCGAGCCGGCGATGATGATAAAGCCGTGGCGCTTCTCGTTGCCGTTCTCGTCGAGCCAAAAGAGCTCGCCCATGTCCACTTTGACCGTGCGACCGGCGCGGCAGGCCTTGGCAAGTGCCGCTGCCTCGGGGGCATTACCGATGTTATTGAAGAACAGGCAGGCCGTACCGGAGGGGAAGACGAGCGTGGGGACGCCGCATCCGCGCATTTGGTCGAGCACGTTGGAGACGGTGCCGTCGCCGCCCGAAATCACCACGCGATCAAACTCGCGCACGTCCGCCACGGCGTCCTCGGGTTCCATGCCATCGCCGATAAAACGCATCACGACCTCGTCGCCGCCCTGCGCGAGGGCGTGCGTGAACGCGTAGATTTCATCTGAGCTGGGGCCCGATGCCGGGTTGTGGATGATAAGGCAGCGCATACTTACGTTCCCGTTCTGTGACTAACCGAGTATAGTTGTAAGGCAATGCCGATATCCTACCCGTGTTTTTCGGGCCTAACCTTATTCGATGGGTTGATATGTACATTTCCACACATCAGGCTCTACTCGACTTTTGCCAGCGCGCCCGTGAGTTCGACGCGATTGCCGTCGATACCGAGTTTTTGCGCGAGCGCACGTTCCATCCGCGTCTGTGCCTGGTCCAGATTGCCACCCCTGCCGAGAGCGTAGCGGTCGATCCCCTGGTAATCGACGACCTATCGCCGCTGGCCGAGCTTATGGCCGATGAGAGCGTGACCAAGGTCTTCCACGCTTGCTCGCAGGATATGGAGGTTATGCTCCATACCGTGGGCGTGCTGCCGCGTCCGATTTTTGACACGCAGGTGGCCGCCGCCTTTTTGGGCGAACGCCAGCAGATTTCCTACGGCGCGCTCGTGCAGACGTTTTGCGGCGTCTCGCTGCCCAAGACCGAGTCGCTGACCGACTGGTCGCGTCGCCCGCTGACCGACAAACAGATCGAGTACGCGATCGATGACGTCAAGTACCTGATCGTCGCCTTTACCGAGATGATGAGCCGCCTGCGCGAGCTGGGCCGCGTGGACTGGGTGCTCGACGAGCTGCGCCCGCTGGCTGACGAGTCGCACTATCGCGCCGATCGCCACGAGGCGTTCCGTAAGGTCAAACGCATCAATTCGTGCAGCCGTCACCAGTTGGGCATCGCGCGCGAGCTCGCCGCCTGGCGCGAGGACCGCGCCGAGCGCCGCAACATCCCGCGCAAGTGGGTCATGTCCGACGATACGCTGCTGGCGCTCGTTAAGCGCAATCCCGTGCGCGTTGAGGAGTTCCGTAGCATTCGCGGTACCGACCAGTTGGGGGAGCGCGACGTGGACGGCGCGCTCATGGCCATCAAGCGCGGTGCGAGCTGCCCGCACGATCGCCTGCCGCTCATGGTGCGCGGGCATCGCCAGATTTCGCCGGAGCTTGAGAGCGTGACGGACCTGATGTATGCGCTTATTCGCTTGGTTGCCGAGCGCTCGGGGGTGGCGACCTCGGTCATTGCCTCGCGCGATGACCTGGCCGATTACATCGAGCATCCTGAGCAAAGCCCCCTGCGCGAAGGCTGGCGTTTTGAGCTTGTGGGTTCGCGCCTGGACGATTTGCTCTCGGGCAATATGGGGCTCACCGTGAAGGACGGAAAGATTGAGTTGTTATAGGGAAGCCTAGTCTGCTGAGTGGGTAGAATGCCTCCAACGTGTAACTCGATTCGGAGGAATTCGTATGCCCTACTACTATGGATACGGCTTTGGCATCGACCCGCTGTACCTGCTGGTTGTGCTTGTCTGCACGGTGCTTGGCCTTGCCGCACAGAACTATATCAATTCGACGTACAAGACGTGGTCCAAGGTTCGCTCGGACGGCGACACGGGCGCTGCGGTCGCGCGCCGCATGCTCGACGCCAACGGCTGCAATGCCGTGGGTATCAAGGGCGTCGCTGGTGAGCTTACCGACCACTACAACCCGCAGGACAACAATCTGTATCTGTCGGATTCCAACCGTTCGGGCGGCTCGGTCGCAAGCGTTGCTGTCGCTTGTCACGAGGCAGGCCATGCCGCTCAGCGTCAAAGCGGCTATACCATGATGAAGGTACGCACCGCCCTCGTGCCGGTCGTCAACTTTACCCAGAACACTTGGACCATCGTGCTGCTCATGGGCCTGTTTATGAACATCGCGGGACTCACGACCCTCGCGCTGATCTTCTTCTCGTTTAGCGTGCTGTTCCAGTTCGTTACGCTGCCGGTCGAGATTGACGCCAGTCGGCGCGCCGTGGCGTATATTGAGCAGTCGGGTATGAGCTCCAAGCAGGTCAACGGTGCCAAGAAGGTCTTGACGGCAGCCGCGCTTACCTACGTGGCGGCGGCACTCACCTCGATTATTCAGCTGCTCTATCTTATGGCTCGCTACAACAGAAACTCCAACCGATAACAAATTGGGTCGCTGGGCGCCGCGGGGATTTGTGTCCCCGCGGCGCTGTACTATGTGTTGGACTTGAATTTGCGCAGGGCCAGAGCCTTTGTGCACGATAACGAAAGGAGGTTGCGTGGCAGGTTGGAATCTAACCGGCAATAGCGTTTCCGCCGAGTTCGACGGTTCGGACGAGCAGGAGCGTAAAGAGCTCAGCGTGAGCCAGGCGGTAGAGATCGCCGCCGGTGCGCTCGATGCTATTCCGCAACTGATCGTCCTGGGCGAGGTCACGGGTTTCCGTGGTCCCAATGCCCGAAGTGGCCACTGCTACTTCCAGATTAAAGACGACTCGGCCGCCGTCGACTGCATCATCTGGAAGGGCGCCTATCTCAAGCGTACCTTCGATCTGCGTGACGGCATGCAGGTGAGCTTTAAGGGCAGCTTCAATCTCTATAAGGCCACGGGCCGCATGAGCTTTGTCGCTCGCTCGTTTTCGCTGGCGGGGGAGGGTCTGCTGCGTCAACAGGTGGCGCAGTTGGCCGAAAAGCTACGCCGCGAGGGCCTGATGGACGAGTCCCGCAAACGCCGCATTCCGGTGTTTTGCTCACGCGTGGCGGCCGTCACCTCGCTTTCCGGTGCGGTAATCGACGACGTCAAGCGTACGCTGCGCCGTCGCAACCCGCTCGTCGAGCTTGTTTGCGTGGGCGCCAAGGTCCAAGGCGAGGGTGCGCCGGCCGAGCTCATTGAGGGCTTGCGCCGCGCCGCTTCCATTACGCCGGCGCCCGACTGTATTTTGCTGGTGCGCGGCGGCGGCTCCTTTGAGGACCTCATGACCTTTAATGACGAGGAGCTTGCCCGCGCGGTGGCGGCTTGTCCTGTGCCCGTGGTGACCGGCATTGGCCATGAGCCCGATACCTCGATTTGCGACATGGTGAGCGACCGACGCGCCTCCACGCCCACGGCGGCGGCAGAATCGGTGGCGCCGGCTATGACGGAGTTGGCCGATGTGCTCGAGGCGCGCCATCAGCGTCTGGGTGCCGCGATGGCATCGATGATTGGGTCGGCCCAGGTCGACCTGGAGATGCTCGATCAGCGCGGTCGCCGTGCCTGGGATACCTATACGGCTCGCTTGGGTGATGCGCTCGATGCCGCTGCGTGTCGCCCGTGCCTCAACGACCCCACATTTATGGTCGAGCGTCGCGAATCGGAGCTTGCACTGACTGCCGATCGCCTGTCGGGCGCCATAGTACGCTCAGTCGGGGTCTTCCGCTCCAACTTCGAGCGTCTGCCCGAGCGTCTGGTTGCAAGCACCTCAGGGCTCGACGGCAAACGCCATGCGCTCACGCTTACGAGTTCCCGTCTGGAGCATCAGGGGCGCACGATGCTCAGCAAACCAGCGTCCGACCTGGGCCGTGCAGCGGCTTCGCTCGATGCCCTGTCGCCGCTTAAGGTACTTGCCCGCGGCTATTCCATCGCGTACAGCGACGATGGTGTGGCTATAAGTGCCCAGACCTTTAAGCCGGGCGACGCCATCCGCGTGCGCATGGCGGACGGTAACGTGTCGGCAACCGTCAACGCGGTCGAGTAGACCGCGTTTCGCAGTGATAGACCCTTAGGAAAGGAAACAGATATGGCAGAGAAGACCCCGGTAGAGCAGCTTACGTACAAGCAGGCCTCGCAGGAGCTGGAGCTCATCATCCGCAGCCTGGAGTCGGGCGATATGGAGCTCGAGGAGTCGCTCGAGAGCTACACCCGCGGCGTCGAGCTCCTCAAGAGCCTGCGCACCCGCCTGTCCGATGCCGAGCAGAAGGTCTCGGTGCTCCTTAAGGACGTCGACGGCAACGACGTGCTCGCCGACGGCGAAGCCGCCAACACGGACGACAACCTCTCGTTCTAAGCATCTCGACCAAATATAATTACCTTGGTCTGTGAGAAAGGAACCAGCTATGTGTGATTGCATCTTCTGTAAAATTGCCAACCACGAGATCCCCTCGACCGTTGTCTATGAGGACGACCAGGTCATCGCCTTCGATGACCTCAACCCCCAGGCGCCGGTCCACACGCTCGTGATCCCCAAGAAGCACTACAGCGACATCGCCGACAACGTGCCTGCCGAGACCATGGGCGCCATGGCTCACGCCATCCAAGAGGTCGCCAAGGCCAAGGGTCTGGAGGACGGTTTCCGCGTCATCTCCAACAAGGGCGTCAACGCCGGCCAGACCGTCATGCACTTCCACATGCACGTCCTCGGCGGCAAAAACCTGGGCGAGAACCTCATCTGAGGGCGCTTGGTCCGTCGACTTGGCTGCCTTTGGAGTAATCTATGCAGCTTTCTCAACTCGAATACCTTCAAGCGGTGGCGAACTATGGCGGCGTGCGCAAAGCAGCTCGCGCCGTTCATGTGAGTCCGCAGGCCGTTTCGTCGGCAATCAAAAAGTTGGAATCTGAGTATCAGATTGTTTTGCTTGACCGATCGGCGGGGGAGGCTGTTTTGTCTCCGGCGGGCAGAGAATTTGCGCGTCGTGCACGCGTGATCCTGGCACAAGTCGACGATCTCAAAAAGTACGCTCAATCGAGGGGCGACGGCGTTTCGCCCGATGGCCACTTTCGTCTTTACGCCCCCTGCCTTCATGGGCGGGGGCGCCTTTTTGCCGAAAGCTGGTATGACTCGTTTGAACGCTCGCACCCTCAGATTCACCTTGATGTGTGGCATCAGCCAACGGCTACATGCTTTGAATCACTTGTGCTTGGCATTTCGGATGCGGCTATCTCATTCGAGGAACCACGGGACAGCGTCCTTTCTTCAAAATATTTGGGTGAAAAGGAGCTCAAGGTTCTTTCATGCCCAGCGGGTCATCAATCTGTGGGCGCCATGACCATTCGCGAGTTACTGGGCGGCAGGCTCGCTGTTCCCATTAATTTGTCACCCTGTCTCAATGCAATCAATCAATGTCCCGAAGCCCAGCTCGTCAATTTTCGCTTCCGTGATGTTGAATACGGAAGCAGGGCTCAGACTGAGTTTCTTCAAGCCGGGGGATTGATATTGAGTTTGTCTGGGTCCTCTCTCGCATCGGATGGGTCAGAAGTGAGTGAGTGCTCCATTGAAGGTTCGCGTGATGTAACCTTGCCCATCTACTTTTGCTATCGGCAAAATTCCTGGACTGATCGACACCAGACGGTTTTTCTGCACCTATTGCGTCATCTTGCTTCGTGAGATTAATTGGCTTCGAGGCATCAAGTGATTATTGACGCCTTGTAACACATAGCTGACAGCTTTGCCCTCATGCTTTTCCAAGATTCCGATTTAGATTGCTGACTCTTGGAGGGCGGAGCATGAAAAACCGTACGGTTTTGCTTTATATGACGTTCGTTTTTCTGTCGAACTTCAGCACCATCTTGTATTTTCTAACTGTCTACCTTGAGTTCGTCGGACTTTCGATGGTATCGATTTCTAGCATGATGATTGCATATCAAGTGAGCAAGTTCATCCTTGAAGTTCCCACTGGCTATATTGCTGATAGGTTTGGACGAAAGACAAGCGGTCTCGTTGGCGTCGTGGGGATGCTTGGATACTACGCCGCCCTGCTTCTCGTCCGTTCTCCCCTGCTTTTAGTCGGTGCGTTCGCTCTCAAAGGTTTTGCCGTTGCGTGTGTGAGCGGATCCATCGAAGCGATTTACATTGACAGCGTCTCTCAGGACCAGCTCGTAAGACTTAATGTCGTTGAGCGATTTGTTTTCTATGCCTCTTGTGCCATCTCCGCTTGCGTGGGCGGTTTCATTTCGTCCGTCGGTGCATATCTCATTGGTCTTTCGGCAGATATCATCGCAATGGTGTTGACGTTGGTTGTCGTTGTCTGCATTCCTGAGATGCGAAGAGGGGGCATTGCGACGACACCTGAACATGGGATTAGCCCGAAGATGATCGGTGCCGCTATTGCGGGTAATGGCATTCTTCGTTCAGCGTTCATCATGGACTGTTCTCAGGCATTTGCTTTTGTCGCCCTGGAAGACTTTTTCTCACTGCTGCTTGCGGGTCGCGGAATGAATGCCGTCGCTTCGGGTGTCACCATTGCGGTCCAGCTCCTTGCCTCGGCCTCCATGGGACTTATTGTGCCCTGCGCGATTGCTCATGTCGACAAGGGCCGCTTTGCGCGTATTTGCGGCATCGTGCGCCTTTTCCTGACAGCTTTGTTTTTGATTCCCCTTACTCCGGCTAATTTGCTGCCCGTGTTCTATGTGCTGCAGACGGTTGCGTACTCGTTATTTGCTCCAATTAAATACTCAATTTTTCAAAAAGTAGCCGATTCTTCGATGCGCTGTTCACTGATTTCGGTTCAAAGCCAGATGGTGGCGGTGGGCGCCATCCTTTTCTATCTGTTCAATGCTGTGTTGAGCAGCATCGCGGGCATTCGAGTCATATTGCTTGTCGCACTCGGAACCTCTTCTTTGGTGTATATCCCCGCGCTCTTTCGTCTTACAAGCCAAAGGACATGAGTATTTGGGCACCGATAACTTATATATCAACGCAATAAACCCGAGCGCGAGGGCGTTTGGGTTTATTATTGAAGCGTATGTAACCTGGCGGCGCCACACCGCCTGTTAGTAGGGAGACACATGAACGTTCTGGTCGTCAACGCAGGATCTTCGACCCTTAAGTATCAGGTCATCGATACCAAGTCCCATAAGGTGTCCGCAAAGGGCTCCTGCGAGCGCGTCTGCTTTACCGGCGGCACTTTCACCCATGCTGCCAACGGCTCCAAGAAGGTGACCGAGAACATCGAGTTCCCCGACCACAAGGTCGCCATCGAGGTTGTCCTGAAGGACCTCGAGGCCAACGGCGTCAAGATTGAGGGTATCGGCCACCGTATCGTTCAGGGCGGTTGGTACTTTGGCGATTCCTCCCTCGTCGACGAGGATGTCCTCGCCAAGATCCGCGAGGTCGCTCCGCTCGCCCCGCTGCACAACAACCCCGAGGCCAACGTTATCGAGTACTGCCTGGAGCAGTATCCCGACCT
Organism: uncultured Collinsella sp.; assembly: GCA_902466735.1. Classification (GTDB taxonomy): domain Bacteria; phylum Actinomycetota; class Coriobacteriia; order Coriobacteriales; family Coriobacteriaceae; genus Collinsella. Next base: position 3,258 of record CABQSB010000019.1, on the reverse strand, counting down.
GCCCAACGTCACGGTTTACGACACCGCTTTCCACTTCAACATGCCCGAGGTCGCCAAGACTTACGCCCTGCCCAAGGACGTCTGCGACAAGCTGCACATCCGTAAGTACGGCGCCCACGGCACCAGCTACCGCTACATCTCCAAGAAGGTCGCCGAGATGACCAACGGCGAGGCCCGCAAGGTCGTCGTGTGCCATATCGGCTCCGGCGCTTCCCTGTGCGCCATCGAGGACGGCAAGTGCATGGACACCACCATGGGCTTGACGCCGCTCGACGGCGTCATGATGGGCACCCGCTGCGGCTCCATCGACCCGGCTACCGTGTGCTACCTGCAGCGCGAGGGCGGCTACACCTTCGACGAGGTCGACGAGATGATGAACAAGAAGTCCGGCCTTTTGGCTGTGACCGGCGGCAAGACCAACGACTGCCGCAACGTCGAGGAGCTCGCCGCTGCCGGTGACCCCGAGGCCCAGCTCGCCTTCGATATGTTCGTCTACAAGATTGCCGCCAAGGCTGCCGAGATGGCCACCTCCATGTGCGGTATGGACACCCTGGTCTTCACTGCCGGCATCGGTGAGCACGCTCCTGCCGTCCGCGCCGGCGTGGCCGACCGCCTGGCCTTTATGGGCGTCAAGATGGATCATGCCCGCAACGCCCTGCGTGGTGACGGCGCATGGTGCCTGTCTGCCAAGGATTCCAAGGTCAAAATCTTTGTCATCCCCACGGACGAGGAGTTCATGATCGCTTCCGACGTCGAGCGCATCGTCAACGGCAAGTAATTGCAAGAGGGGAGGGGCTGGACGACCGAGCGCCGTTCAGCTCCTCTTTTGTACTCGTTGGGCGATATGCCTGATAGCTATTTATCAAGTTGTGATAACTTCTTATTAACATGCGGCCGCCTTAAGGGGTCTGCGCCGACCGTATCGCACTGCAAAGGAGTCTCATGAACGTACTTGTTGTCAACGCCGGCAGCTCGAGCCTTAAATATCAGCTTTTGGATACCGATACCCGCGAGGTTTTCGCCAAGGGCAACTGCGAGCGTATCGGCTCGGAGATGGGCATCTTTGGCCACTCCGAGAACGGTGGTGCCAAGCAGACCGAGGAGATTCCTTTTCCCGATCATCGCTGCGCCATTGCGCGCGTGCTCGAGGAGCTCGAGAAGACCGACTTTACGATCGATGGCATCGGCCACCGTATCGTTCAGGGTGGCTGGCACTTCGATGATTCCGCGGTCGTCGACGATGAGGTCATGGCTAAGATCCTCGAGGTTGCTCCGCTCGCCCCGCTGCACAATTACGGCGAGGCCGCGGCAATCGAATATTGCCGCGAGAAGTATCCGGAGCTGCCCAACGTGGCCGTCTTCGACACCTCGTTCCACATGACCATGCCCGAGGTCGCCTACACCTACGCGCTGCCCAAGGACGTGTGCGACAAGTACCACGTGCGCAAGTACGGTGCCCACGGCACGAGTCACCGCTATGAGTGGATGATGGCCAAGGAGATCCTGGGCTCGCGCTGCCACCGCCTGCTCTCGTGCCATTTGGGCAACGGCGCCTCGCTTGCCGCCATCGAGGACGGTGTATGCCGCGATACCACGATGGGCCTCACGCCGCTCGACGGCCTGATGATGGGCACCCGTTGTGGTTCCATTGACCCGGCTACCGTGTGCTACCTGCAGCGCGAGGGCGGCTACAGCTACCAGGAAGTCGATGACATGATGAACAAGCAGTCTGGTCTGCTTGCCATCTCGGGCATCTCCAACGACGCCCGTGACATCCGTACGCGCGCCTCCGAGGGCGACGAGCGCTGCCTGCTCGCCTTCGATATGTTCGCCTACAAGGCCATGCAGCAGGCCGGCTCCATGATCGCTTCCATGGCGGGCGTGGACACCATTACCTTTACCGCCGGCATTGGCGAGAACGACTGGTCGATCCGCAAGGCCTTCTGCGACTGCTTCGAGTGGCTGGGCGTGCGCATCGACAACAACAAGAACCGCGAGGCCGTGGGTAACGGCCCGCAGGTCATCAGCGCCGCCGGCTCTTCCGTCACGGTCATGGTCATCCCCACCGACGAGGAATACATGATCGCCCACGACGTCGAGCGTTTGACCGCGAATAACTAGTGCGTTCGCTTGCGATTGAACGAAAGGCCTCCTGAGCAGCAGCTCAGGAGGCCTTTTTGCTAGCAGGCGGAAATTCGAGTCCCAAAGTGATCATCACCAGTAACGCCAGCGCTCCCAGCAACGACACCCATTCATTCAGATCCTCAGCCCCAGCTCGTAGCCAAGCCGCCGTCCACTCCAGATGTTCTGAATGCTTCGTGGCAGTAGAAGGCCGTACGGGCTAACCCCTGAAAACATTCCGCACTGATATTTTCTGTATTGAAGACGTCGATGATGCACCCGTATACCATTGACGTCGACACCATCAGATGCGGACCGCGCGGTGACCCCACATTCCGCTGGCGCCCACAGGGCTGCCCTCGTTTCCTGACATGTCCCGCGCGGGCCGCGGCGAGCCGAGACCGCCGCATGACCTAATAGGAGCATGGAGCGATACCGCGGACCCGAACAACCGCATTCTATCGCGCCCCGTCAGTGTGCCGTCTGCCCGGTCCAGGCGAGCACGGAAAGAACGGAGCGAGACATGAGAACCGAATCGACACCCGGCGCCCGCGGGCCGGTCTTCTGCGGGGTCGACACCCACGCCGACTCGCACTGGCTGTGCGTCCTCGACTGGAGGGGCCGCAAGGTCCTGTCCCGCCAGTTCCCCGCCGACGCGGCGGGCTACGAGGCGCTCGCCGGGGCGATCGCGGCGGCCGGGGAGCCGGCCTGCGTCGCGATGGAGGGGACGTCGTCCTACGGGGCGGGCCTCACCAGGCACCTCGCGTCGCTGGGGATGCCCGTGCGCGAGGCGCTCTCCCCGGCGAGGATGCAGAGGAGGCGCCCGGGGCAGGGAAAGTGCGACGAGGCGGACGCGGAGAGGGCCGCCCGCGCGGCGATGTCCGGCTCGAAACTCGGGACCCCCAAGAGCCAGGACGGGTGGGTCGACGGGGTGCGCTGCATGCTCGCGGCGCGCTCCGGGGCGGTGAAGGCGCGGACCTCGGCGATAAACACCGCGAGGTCGCTGCTCACCACCGCGCCGGAGGGGCTCAGGTCGAGGTTCCGCGGCATGGGAGGGCCTAGGCTGATGGAGGAGCTCCCCTCCGTGCGCGCCGAGGGCGCGCTGGGCGCCGCGCTCGGCGCGCTGGCGGACCTGTG
>CABQSB010000018.1:0-55446 GCA_902466735.1 uncultured Collinsella sp. | reverse complement strand
GGCGAAGGCTAACGCGGCCACCGCGGCCGAGCTCGTGAGGTGGCTCTGGGCCCTCGGCACGATGTGCCGGGAGGGCGCGGAATAGACATAGCCCCCGTCCCGGCGAGCCGGGCGGCCTTCGGGGATACCCCCTATTTCGCTGTGCGCGCGGAGCCCTCCGCATGCGCCTCGACAGACTTGGGGAACCCCGCCGAAGGAATGGAGTGCGGGCCGACAGAACGGTATCCGCGGATATGAGACTGAGCCGAAGGCGTCGATGACATGCCGGGGGCGGACCGGGACGGGTTAACGGCAGGCCCCGCCGACCGATTGCAAGCGGTCGGCGGGGCCATTGTGGCTCTTGACAGCGGATTGGGTCATATGAGCGAGCGGGCCGCATTTGAGACAAGGTGACGTGAAACGAAAGGGCGCTGACCTTCTGGTCATGCCGCCCTCTTTGAATGACAAGTTGTCGCTCTGGTGCCCGCGCAGCGTCGGCCGGTCCGCCGTTCGGCAGAACGGCGGAAGTCCCTAGCCGCCCAGGTAAGCCTTGCGGACGTTGTCGTCGTGCAGGAGCTCTTGGCCGGTGCCGGTCATGGTGATCTTGCCGGTCTCGAGCACGTAGCCGCGCGTGGCGATTGAAAGCGCCATCTGGGCGTTCTGCTCGACCAGAAGCACCGTGGTACCGGCCTTGTGCAGGTCCTCGACAATCTGGAAGATCTGTTCGATCAGAATCGGTGCCAGACCCATGGAGGGTTCGTCGAGCATAAGCAGTTTGGGGTTACTCATAAGGGCGCGCCCCATAACGAGCATCTGCTGCTCGCCACCCGAAAGGGTGCCGGCGACCTGGCGACGGCGCTCCTTCAGGCGCGGGAACTGCTCGTAGACGCGCTCAAGGCCCGGAGCAACCGTGGACTTGGGCTGCGTGTAGGCGCCCATCTCCAGGTTCTCTTCGACCGTCATCTGCAAAAAGGCGCGACGGCCCTCGGGGACCTGAGCCAGGCCCTTACCAACCAGCTTATCGGCGGGCGTATGGGCAATGTCCTCACCCATAAACTTGATGGAGCCGGTCTTGGAGCGCAGCAGGCCCGAGACCGTCTTGAGCGTTGTGGACTTGCCGGCACCGTTCGCACCGATCAGGGCCACGATCTCGCCCTCGTTAACGTTAAAGGAGATGTCCTTGATGGCGTGGATGGCGCCGTACCAGACGTTGATGTTGTAGACGGAAAGCATCGGCTCTGCCATTTAGTTCTCCCCCTTATCCTGCTTGCCCAGATATGCCTCGATAACAGCGTCGTTGTTCTGGATTTCCTCTGCCGTGCCCTTGGCGATGACCTTACCAAAGTTGAGCACGCAGATGCCCTCGCAGATGTTCATGACGAGCGACATGTCGTGCTCGATAAGCATGATGGCAATGCCAAAGGTGTCGCGAATCTTTACGATGTTCGCCATGAGCTCCGCGGTCTCGGACGGATTCATGCCGGCGGCAGGCTCGTCAAGCAGCAGCAACTTAGGGTTGGTGGCAAGCGCACGAACAATCTCCAGACGACGCTGGGCGCCATAAGGCAGCGAACCGGCCTGCTCATTTGCCAGATGCTCCATATCAAAGATGGAGAGCAGCTCCATGGCGCGCTCATGGGCGGCCTTCTCGTGCTTCCAATACGTCGGCAGACGCAGCACGCCCTCAAAACCGGAGTAGCGCTCCTGATTGTGCAGACCGACCTTAACGTTGTCCTCCACCGTCATAGTGTTGAACAGGCGGATGTTTTGGAAAGTACGGGCGATGCCCATGCGGTTGACCTGATAGACCGACTTGCCCGAGGTGTCCTCACCGTCGAGCAGGATGGTGCCGTGCGTGGGCTGGTACACCTTGGTAAGCAGGTTGAATACCGTGGTCTTACCGGCGCCGTTGGGGCCGATCAGACCGGCGATCTCGGTCTTGCCGATAGTCAGGCTAAAGTCGTCGACTGCCTTAAGACCACCGAACTCAATGCCCAGGTGGATGCACTCGAGCGCCGGGCGCTGGCCCAGATCGCGATCGGGAACGATGGCGCCAGAAGGATACGGGACCATCTTGCCCTTGTTGAACTCAAATTTACTGGGCATCGGCTGCCACCTCCTTCTTGGAAGCAAAACGGTCCTTGACGCGATCGAAGAACGCCTTAAGCTGCGGGTTGTTAGTAAAGATCATGACCAGGATCAGCACGATGGCGTAGATGAGCATGCGGTAGTCCGAGAACTGACGGAGCAGCTCGGGGAGCACCGTAAGCAGTGCGGCCGCGATGACGGAACCGCGCATGTTGCCCAGACCGCCCAGGACCACGAACACCAGGATGAGGATCGACGTGTTGAAGTCGAACTTGGTGGCGGAGAGCTGCGAGAAGTTACCGCCGAAGAGAGCTCCGGCAGCACCGGCGAGGGCAGCGGAAACCACGAAGGCGATCATGCGGTACTCGGTGACGGAGATGCCTACGGACTCGGCTGCAATCTTGTTATCGCGCACGGCCATGATGGCACGGCCGGTACGGCTGCGCACCAGGTTGAGTACAATCACGAGCGCGACCATAACCAGGATGGCGCCGGCAAGGAAGGTCGAATAGGTCGACACGCCCGATGCGCCCTGGGCACCCTTGATGATGGCGGTGCCGTCCTCGAGCAGGTGCAGGTCGTCGATCGTGGAGTTACCCGTGATGTTAAAGATCACGTGCAGGCCGCGGGAGTCGACGCCCACGATAAGACAGGTGACGATCTCTTTGATGATCTCGCCAAAAGCCAGGGTCACGATGGCCAGGTAGTCACCGCTCAGGCGCAGAACCGGGATGCCAATCAGGAAGCCCAAGATGGCAGCGGCGATAGCGCCGACCACAATGCTGATGATCAGGCGCATCGGATCGGACGGAACGGCGCTCTCCAGCGCGACGGCGGTAACGATGCCCGTATAGGCGCCGACACTCATAAAGCCCGCGTGGCCCAGCGACAAGTCGCCCGCGGTGCCGACAACGAGGTTGAGCGAGATGGCCATAACGATGTAGGCCGTGATGGGAACCAGCTGACCGGCGATCATGCGCGGGATCATATGGTTGGACTGCATAAAGAACACGATGGCGAATGCCACGATGCACATGGAGTACGTGACAAAGTCGTGACGCGTCTGCTTGTCTTTAAGGAACTTCATAGCGCTCACCTATACCTTCTCGGGGACGTACTTGCCCAAGAGGCCGGCAGGCTTGACGAGCAGGACGATGATCAAAACACCAAAGACGATGGAGTTGGCAAGGCTCGTGGAAATATAAGCCTGTGCCATCGCCTCGATGATACCGATGAGAATGCCACCGACAAAGGCACCGGGGATGGAGCCGATGCCACCGAAGACAGCGGCATCGAAGGCCTTGATGCCAGGCATGGCACCCGTCGTGGGCTGCAGCACCGGCGAGTAGGAGCACAGCAGCACGCCGGCGATGGCGGCAAGGGCGGAGCCGATGGCGAACGTCATCGAGATGGTGCGGTTGACGTTGATGCCCATGAGCTGAGCGGCGGCCTTGTCCTCGGACACGGCGCGCATGGCTTTGCCCATCTTGGTCTTGCCTGTAAAGAACATCAGGCCGGCCATGATAACCAGGCAGGCGACGATGGTGACGAGCGAGACGGCGCTTACGTTGAACTTGGCCAAGAACTCCGGCACCTGGAAGGTGACGAGCGAAGTGAAGTTCTTGGGCGTGGCGCCCCACAGAAGCTGCGCGGCGTTCTGCAGGAAGTAAGACACGCCGATGGCCGTGATCAGAACGGCCAGAGGGCCTGCTTGGCGCAGCGGCTTGTATGCCAGACCCTCGATGAGAACACCGAGAACCGTGCAGACCACACAAGAGAGAATTACAGATGCCCAGCCCGGGAGGCCGAGATACGACGTGGCGCAGAACGAGACATAGGCACCGACCATGATGACGTCGCCGTGAGCGAAGTTCAGCATCTTGGCGATACCGTAGACCATGGTGTAGCCCAACGCGATGATGGCGTAGACGCTGCCCATGGACAGGCCGTTGACCAGGTATTGGATAAAGACTGTCATGTTCCACATCCCCCTTTCGAATAGGTTTCCAGTTGATGTATGAAACAGGGACGTTACATCGTCCCTAGATACCAAGCAAGCAGGGAAGGCCAAAACCTCCCCTGCTTGGGATCAAAACCGCTCTATGTAAGGCGGCCTATTAGGCCTGTACGTACTTGCCGTCGGTGATGACGTACGCCGTGGGCTCCTTCTGGACCTGACCCTTATCGTTCCAGGTGAGCTTGCCGGTCAGACCGTCAACGGTAATCTTGAGCATAGCCTTGGACAGCTTCTCGGCGACCTCGGTCGGGTCGGCGTCGACACCAAGACCGGCCTCCTTGAGGGCCTCGGCCACCGCGTGCACACCGTCGTAGGCGTCAGCGGCAAACTGGTCGGGGGTATCGCCGTACTTATCCTTGTAAGCGTTGACGAAGTCGGCGTTCTTCTCGTCGTCGGCAGAGAACGGGGTCATGAGCAGCAGACCCTCGGCAAGAGAGGTGTCGAAGCCCTCAACGCCCAGGATGCCGTCCATGCCGTCGCAGCCCATCATCTTGACGTCGTAGCCCATGTCCTTGGCGTTCTTGAGCAGGACGGAGGCCGGGGTGTAGTAGATCGGCGCAAAGATCATGGTGGCGCCGGCCTGCTTGGCCTTGGTCAGCTGGTTGGTAAAGCTCGTGGCGGAGTCGTCCTTAAAGGTCTCCTCGTCGACAATCTCGAGCTTGGACTCAGCAGCCTGAACCTTAAAGGCATCCGCGACACCCGAAGAATAGGCGTCGCCGGAGTTATAGAACAGCACGAACTTCTCGTCCGCATACTTCTGCGCCAGGAACTTGGCAGCGTTGACGCCCTGGTTGGGGTCGGTGAAGCAAACCTGGAAGACGCAATCCTTGCCGTCGGTGACGTCCTCGGAGGACGCGGACGGGGTGATCATGAACGTCTTGGGGTCGTTACCACACTCGGCGGCAACGGCAACCGACGCGCCCGTGGTGGTCGGGCCGACGAGGGCCTGCATGCCCCAGTCGAGCAGGGTGTTGAAGGCGTTGACGGCCTTCTCGCCATCGGCCTGGTCATCCTCGGCCTTGCTGGCAAGCGGCAGCTCCTTGGTGGAGAAGTCCTTGCAGCCAAGCTCGACGCCCTGGGTAACAGACTTGCCGTAGGACGCGTTGGCGCCGGTCAGCGGGCCGATGGTGCCGATCTTAAACGAAGCGTCGCCCGAAGCGGAACCACTGTCGCCGCCGTTGGAGGAGCAGCCCGCTAGAATGGACATCGCCCCCAGACCTACTGCGCTCGCGATAACGCTCCTGCGATTCATAACAGGGTTCAATGACTTACCGGTGAGGCTCGACATGCGGCTCTCCTCTCAAATCTCGTCGGGTTTTGGTTGCCCGACAGGCCATCCTTCGCCGTGTTCGGCGTTCGCAAAATAGTAGACGCTTTAGTTAGGAAAAGTGGCGATTATTTCAACTTTTCTTTGGATTTGTTCATTTATCCATATTTCTGCGTATTTCTATTTTTTTATGCAGTAATGCCACTTTATTGTGTAAAAGTAATGTTTCCATTCTGTTACAGGCGACCCCGCCCTGAATAAAACAGCCTCACCGGTAGCGTTTTATGCGCACTTAGGCGGCGATGTACTTGCCGTCCTGGATCACATAGGCCGTAGCGGGCTTTTCGACCTGGCCCTCGTCATTCCACGTCAGCTCGCCCGTCAGGCCCTCGATCTTGATCTTGCGCATGGCCTTGGCAAGGTCGTCGGCAATGTCGGCACCGTCAGCCGTAATGTCGATGCCCGCTTTATCGATAGCCTCGGCAATCGCATGGACGCAGTCATAGGCATCGGCGGCAAACTGATTGGGCGTCTCGTCGTAGGCGTCCTTATAGGCCTTGACGAAGTCGGCGTTCTTCTCATCGTCGGCAGAGAACGGGGTCATGAGCAGCACGCCCTCGGCAAGAGAGGTATCGAAGCCCTCAACGGAGAGCAGGCCGTCCATGCCGTCGGTGCCCATAAGCGTCATGTCGTATCCCATGTCCTTGGCGTTCTTGAGCAGGACGGACGCCGGCGTGTAATAGATCGGAGCAAAGATAAGCGTGGCGCCGGCCTCCTTGGCCTTGGTGAGCTGGTTGGTAAAGCTCGTGGAAGAGTCGTCCTTAAAGGTCTCGGTATCGACGACATCGAGCTTGGATGCCTTGGCCTGCTCGGCAAAGGCGTCGGCAACGCCCGAGCTGTACGTATCGCCGGAGTTGTAGAACAGGGCGATCTTGGCGTCCGCGTACTTCTCGGCCAAGAACTTCGCGGCGCTGGTGCCCATGGTGGGGTCGGTGAAGCAAACCTGGAAGACCGTGGTCTTTCCCTTGGTGACATCGAGCGACGAGGCCGAAGGCGTGACCATAAGCATGTCGTCGGCGATTTCGCCCGAGACGGCGACGGCGGCACCGGTCGTAACGGGGCCGACAAGCGCCTGCATGCCCCAGTCGCACAAGGTATTGAAGGCGTTGATGGCCTTCTCGCCGTCAGCGACGTCATCCTCGGACTTAAGCGAGAGTTTGAGGTCCTTGGTCGAGAAGTCCTTGGCGGCAAGCTTGGCGCCCTTCTCGGCCGAGACGCCATAGGTTGCCGCAGCGCCGGTCAGAGGGCCGATGACACCGATCTTGAAGGTCTTGCCGTCATCGGCGGAGCCGCCGTCCGAGCCACCCGACGAGCAACCAGCGAGTGCCGCGGTACTACCGAGCGCCGCGGCGCCAGCCAAGAAACTCCTGCGGTTAAGTACGTTGTTGATGCTAAACATGGTGTCCCCCTTTTCGCTGGCCGCGGTGCGGCCGTCTTGCGGTACAGGGCAAACCTTATGGTGCAAACGTTGACAGTTTGTTACGGAGTTCCGTTTGTAGCGAGCATGTTTCCAATGTTTCCGCAGCGTTTCGGGGGTGCCGTTTTGTGCGACTCCTGTTGTCTGGCGAGCACGCGCCCTCGGTTCACGCTAGAATGCACTCAACCTTTAAGCGGTTAATCCATCCATAAGATGCACGAAGGAGCTATCTATGAGCGAACCCCTGCGCACCGTGAACGTCGGCCTCATCGGTCTGGGAACCGTCGGCGGCGGCGTGGCCCGTCTGATCAAGAGCCACCACGATGAGTACCTGGCAGCCTACGGCATCGACCTTAAGCTGACCCGCGCCTGCGCGCTTGCTTGGGAGCAGGCCGAGGCGGCCGGCATTGAGCGCGAGGCCTTTACAAGCGACTGGCACGATGTCGTCACCGACCCCGCCATCGACATCGTCGTCGAACTGATCGGCGGCGAGCATCCCGCAACCGAGATCTTCACCACCGCCTTTGAGAACGGCAAGCATGTCGTTTCTGCCAACAAGGCCCTGCTGGGCCGTCATGTCGAGACGCTCGCCGAGAAGGCGCGCGCGTGCGGCGTGCAGATTAAGTGCGAGGCCAGCTGCGGCGGTGGCATCCCCATTGTCAGCACGCTCGAGCACGACCTGGTGGGCAACAAGATCCTGACCATCGCTGGCATTCTCAACGGCACCACCAACTACATCCTGTCGCGCATGGACGCCGAGGGCGCCGATTACGCTGACGTGCTCGCCGACGCCCAGGCAAAGGGCTATGCCGAGGCCGACCCGTCCGCCGACGTCGACGGCTTCGACGCCGCCAGCAAGACGGCGATCCTCGCCTCCATCGGCTTTGGCACCCGCGTGACCACCGACGATGTCTACCAGCAGGGTATCCGTACCATCGGCGCCGAGGACATTGCCCAGGCCCGCGAGCTCGGCTACACCATCAAGCTGTTGGGCATCGCACGCAACACCGACGCCGGCGTCGACGTCCGTGTGCATCCCACGCTGATCCCCGCCGACCACATGCTTGCCAAGGTCAACGGCGCCATGAACGCTGTCTACGTGGTGGGCGACGCCGTGGGCGAGACCATGTTCTACGGTGCCGGCGCAGGCTCCTTCCCCACCGCGAGCGCCGTCGTGGGCGATATCCTGTCGCTCTCCGAGCAGATCAGCCGCGGCGTGGCTCCGCTGCCCGAGATTGAGCCCTATGGCCACAACCTCGCCTTTAAGCCCATGGACGAGCTCCAGACCAAGTACTATGTGCGCCTGAAGGTCGCCGACCGCGTGGGCGCCCTGTCCGAGACGGTCGACATCTTTGCCAAGCACAACATCTCGATCTCGCTCATCAACCAGGTCGAGGACGGCAAGTCGGGCGTCAGCGATGCCTGCTCGGTCATCTTCCTGACGCACCGCGCGCTCGAGAAGGACGTCCAGGCTGCCGCCGCCGAGCTTGCCAGCGTCGACTGCGTGGCCGAGGTCGCCAACGTCCTGCGTATCGAGGACGTCGAGGCCTGGACCGAAGGCGTTATGGCCAACTAGTCCAACACCCGCTTAACAATACGTGCCTCGGGGGGCTCCCGTCCTATGTGGGACGGGAGCCCTTTTCTATCCGGCTTCTAAGCACAGCGGCAAAGCGGCATTTGCACGAGCCGTTCATCGGTAACGCGGGCTACCGTTCACCGATATGCAAACGCGGCCGATTCCGGCTACCGCTACGCTGTGCTGCGAATGTCCGCCCGCGATGAGAGGAAGCACTATGTTGCTCGAGGGCAAGAAAGCAATCATCACCGGAGGCACGCGCGGTATCGGCTATGCCATCGCCTGCCGTTTTATCGAGGAGGGCGCCGCCGTCACCGTCTTTGGCTCGCGCCAGGAAACTGCCGACGCAGCCGTTGAGAAGCTGGCGGCCGCCTATCCCGAGGCCAAGATCTGGGGCCGCTCCTGCGACCTCACCTCGCTCGAGGCCGTAACCGAGGCCTTTACCCAAGCTGCCACCGATATGGGCGGCCTGGACACGGTCGTCAACAATGCCGGCATCTCCCAGCGTTCTCCCCTTTTGGACTACACGGCCGAAGAGTTTGCAAAGGTCATGGACCTCAACGTCGTCGCCGTCTTTAACGGCCACCAGGCTGCCGCCAAGATCATGACCGAGGCCGGCCACGGCGGCACCATCACCACCACGAGCTCGATGGTCGCCAAGTATGGCCAGCCCTCCGGCGTCGGCTATCCCACGTCCAAGTTTGCCGTCAACGGCATGGTCCAGTCGCTCTCGCGCGAGCTCGCCCCCATGGGCATTCGCGTCAACGCCGTCGCACCCGGCGTGACCAAGACCGATATGGTCGCCAACCTGCCCGAAGAGGTCATCAAGCCTATCATCGCCACCATTCCGCTGGGCCGCATGGGCGAGCCCGAGGATGTCGCCAACGCCTTCGTCTTCTTGGCGAGCGACATGTCCGCCTACGTCACGGGCGCCGTGCTCCCCGTCGACGGAGCCGCCCGCTCCTAAAGGTCGCGAACCACGGCTTCGAGTCTCAACGAAACCCAACGCAAAAGGCGCGCTGTCTGCATCAGCCGCAGGCAGCGCGCCTTCAATTATTTGGACGGAACCCGTATCCCGACATTCCTTGCTACCTGCCGTCGTCGTCCTGAGCTTCATCGCGCGCATAGAGTTCCAGCATGCGGCGGCGGTATTCGCGCACGGCGAGCTTGGCGCGCTCCAGGCGGCGGCGCTCACGCGGGGTGAGCTTGCCGGGGTCGATCTCGTCGCCGTAAGTCTTTTCGGCCAGCAAATGGGCGGCGTCCACGATACGGGCATCGATGTGCCCGCTTGCCGCCTCGGCCGAGAGGCGGTCGGCAATGGAATCAAGGGTAGGTATGCCGTCGAGCGTGCGACCGTGACCATGCGAGGTCAGCAGCTCGTGCTCGCGTGCGAGCAGGCTCGCCAAATCGTGATGGGCACGCAGGATGTCGAGCGCATCGGATGGATGCTCGGCAACCTCTGCCACGGCGGCAACCGGCGCGGCATCGACCACGCGGTAGAAGAGCTGCGCGAGCAGTGGCATCAGGAACACCGTGATGGCGCCGGCCGCCACCATAACCGAAGCGACGCCCTGTGATAATGCGCCGGCGTTGACAGCGACGCTCGTCACGGCGACGATAATCGGCAGCGCCGTGGTGCAGTACAGGGCCACGGTAATGCGGCCATACGCCGACACATCGCGCGTCGCAGGACAAATGCTCATAGAAATAAGAATGGGCACGGCGCGGATAACCAGCAACGCCACGATAAAGCCCACGAGCAAGCCGGGGCGCGATGCTACAGCAGTCAGGTCGATCTTGGCACCCGACACGGTAAAGAACACCGGGATCAAAAAGCCATAGGCAAGGCCATCGAGTTTAAGCTCGAGCGTATGGTTGCCCTCGGGGATGATATAGCGCAGGACAAAGCCCGCGGCAAAAGCGCCCAACACGATATCGAGGCTAAAAATGGCGGAAAACGCCACGAGCGTGACCAGGATGAGCACTGTGAGGCGCACGAACGTCTGAGAAGTCGTATCGGCGCGCTCCTGAATAAAGGCAAAGAAGCGGCTGCCAATACGCTTGGAGCGACTGGGGACCACGGCAAGCAGCACGCACACCACGGCGAACAGCCCCAAGATCAACAGCGTCTCGACACCCGTACGGGCAGACAGCAGCACCGACATGGCGAGCACGGGCCCGAGCTCGCCCCACGTACCATAGGCAAGAATCGAATCGCCGACGCGCGTCCCAGCAAGCGACCGCTCGCGCAAGATGGGCATGAGCGCCCCAAGCGCCGTCGAGGTCAACGCCAGCGTCACGGCGATGCCATCAAAATGACTGACCGAAAACCACGGGGTAAAGCGCACGGCAAGCCAGGCGATGCCAAACGTGACGACCCACGTCGCCATGCCGTAACGCCCCTCGATGCCCGTGATGTTCTTGGGATCGATCTCAAAGCCGGCAAGCAGGAACAAAAAGGCCAGGCCGAGCTCGGACACGAGCGAGACCTCGGCATCTACATGGATAATGCCGAGCATATGAGGTCCCAGCACCGCACCAAACACGAGCAAAAAGACCGTCTCGGGAACGGGTTTTCCGGGAATCGCCGAGGCGATGAAGGGGCTTGCAAAGGCCACGAGTGCGATGATGGCGAGTGAAACGAATGCCATGTGATGCCTTTCTCTTGTTTGCGCTTCACTGTAGCACCCTCGCCGTCCTCAACGCGCCGCGAGCTGTCGTATCATAGTGAAGTTTACAAACATGTGGCTCAAGGCGACCGCAGGGCAGGCCCCGCAAACCGACCGCTGCCGCATACCGTACCGTACGCCCAACCGATCAGGAAGGCAGGAACCAATGGTCTCTCGTATCTACGTGGAGAAGAAACCCGGGTTCGACGTCGAGGCTCAGCAGCTCAAGGGCGAGCTGACCGAAATTCTCGGCATCAAGGGCATCGAGGCCCTGAGGATCATCAACCGCTACGACGTCGAGGGCATCGACGAGGAGCTGTTCCGCTCCTGCGTGCCGACCGTCTTTAGCGAGCCCCAGGTCGATGTGACCTACGACGAGCTCCCCGCAAGCGATGGCGCCGTCTTTGCCGTCGAATTCCTGCCTGGCCAGTTTGACCAGCGCGCCGACTCCGCCAGCGAGTGCGCGCAGCTCATCAGCCAGGGCGAGCGCCCCGCCGTGCGCTCCGCCAAGGTCTATATGATCTCGGGCGCTCTGGACGAGGCCGCCATTGATGCCATCAAGCACTACGTGGTGAACCCCGTCGAGGCGCGCATCGCCTCGCTCGACCTGCCCGAGACGCTGTACATGGAGACCCCCGAGCCCCAGCCCGTCGAGGTGCTCGACGGTTTCCGCGAGCTCGACGAAGCCGGCCTTGCCGCCTTTATTTCCGAGCGCGGCCTTGCCATGGACGAGGCGGACATCGCCTTCTGCCAGCAGTACTTCCGCGATGAGGATCGCGACCCCACCATCACCGAGATCCGCGTGATCGACACCTACTGGTCCGATCACTGCCGCCACACCACCTTCGGCACCGTCCTGGACGACGTGACGATCGACGACGCCGTGGTGCAGCAGGCCTTCGACCGCTACATGGAGATGCGCCACGAACTCGGTCGCGACACCAAGCCCGTCTGCCTCATGGACATGGGCACCATCGGCGCCAAGTACCTCAAGAAGACCGGCGTCATGACCGATGTCGACGAGTCCGAGGAGATCAACGCCTGCACCGTCAAGGTGAAGGTCGATGTCGACGGCGAGGACCAGGACTGGCTGTTCCTCTTTAAGAACGAGACCCACAACCACCCGACCGAGATCGAGCCCTTCGGCGGTGCCGCCACCTGCGTGGGCGGTGCCATCCGCGACCCGCTGTCGGGCCGCAGCTACGTGTACCAGGCCATGCGTGTCACCGGCGCCGGCGACCCCACCGTCCCCGTGTCCGAGACGCTCGAGGGCAAGCTGCCGCAGCGCAAGCTCGTAACCACCGCTGCCGCCGGCTACTCCAGCTACGGCAACCAGATCGGCCTTGCCACCGGCCAGGTCAACGAGCTCTATCACCCCGGCTACGTTGCCAAGCGCATGGAGGTCGGCGCCGTCGTGGGCGCTACCCCGGCAAACCACGTGCGTCGCGAGTGCCCCGCCCCCACTGACAAGATCATCCTGCTGGGCGGCCGCACCGGCCGTGACGGCATCGGCGGCGCCACCGGCTCCTCCAAGACCCAGAACACCGAGTCCATCGAGACCTCGGGCGCCGAGGTCCAGAAGGGCAACGCCCCGGTCGAGCGCAAGCTGCAGCGTCTGTTCCGCCGCGGCGACGCCTGCCGCCTGATCAAGCGCTGCAACGACTTTGGCGCCGGCGGCGTCTCGGTCGCCGTGGGCGAGCTTGCCGACGGCCTGTATGTCGACCTGGACACCGTGACCAAGAAGTACGACGGCCTGGACGGCACCGAGCTCGCCATTTCCGAGTCCCAGGAGCGCATGGCCTGCGCCGTCGCCGACGGTGACGTCGAGGAGTTCATGGGCTACGCCGCCGAGGAGAACCTCGAGGCGACCGTTATCGCCGAGGTTACCGCCGAGCCGCGCATGCGCATGGCCTGGAACGGTGTCGCCATCGTCGATCTGTCCCGCGAGTTCCTCAACTCCAACGGCGCGCCCAAGCACCAGGTCGCCCACGTCTGTGCCCGCAGCGTGTGGCAGCCCAGCTGGGCCGGCACCACGCTTGCCGAGCGCATGACCTCGCTTGTCACTGACCTCAACGTCGCCTCCAACAAGGGCCTGTCCGAGCGCTTCGACTCCACCATCGGTGCCGCAACCGTGCTCATGCCCTTTGGCGGCAAGACGCAGCTCACCCCGAGCTCGGCCATGGTTGCCAAGTTCCCCGTGGACGGCGAGACCACCACGGCGAGCGCTATGGCATGGGGCTTCAACCCCTACCTGATGGAGGCCGACCAGTTTGCGGGCGCCTACCTGTCCGTGGTTGAGTCCATCGCCAAGCTCGTGGCTGCCGGCTTTGAGCACAAGCGTGCCTATCTCTCCTTCCAGGAGTACTTCGAGCGTCTGCGCACCGAGGCCGAGCGCTGGGGCAAGCCCATGGCAGCCGTCCTGGGCGCCCTTATGGCCCAGGTCGATCTGGGTGCCGGTGCCATCGGCGGCAAGGACTCTATGAGCGGCTCGTTTGAGGACGAGGCCGGTGAGCTCAACGTTCCGCCGACCCTGATCAGCTTCGCTGTGGCCGTGGGCAAGGCCGCCCGTGCCGTCTCGCCCGAGTTCAAGGGTCTGACGCATCGCGTCGTGCGCATCGCCCCCGCCACCTATGGTGAGGACTACCGCCCCGACGCTCAGCAGCTGCTCGCCGCGTTTGACGCCGTCGAGGCGCTCACCGCCAACGGCGACGCCCTGGCCGTCTCCACGCCCGGCTACGGCTGCGGCGTCGAGAGCCTCTTTAAGATGTGCGTCGGCAACCAGATCGGCATCGAGCTTGCCGAGGACGTGGACGTGGAGAGCCTCTTCACCCCGCTCTACGGCAGCTTTATCGTCGAGCTCGCCGAGGACGCCGAGCTGTCCGAGGTCGCCGACGGCGTTGTCGTCGAGCCCCTGGGTACCACCGTCGAGGGCTATGTCATCGACACCGGCTCCGAAGTCATCGAGCTCGCTGAGCTCCAGGAGGCCTGGGAGAGCGGCATCGAGGGCGTCTTCGCCTACCGCAGCGCCGGCGAGACCGCCGAGGTCGAGACCATCGACTTCCGCGCCAAGGATATCCACGTGTACGGCGGCGCCAAGATCGCCCGCCCGCGCGTAATCATCCCCGTGTTCCCCGGCAACAACTGCGAGTACGACAGCGCCCGCGCCTTCCGTGCCGCCGGTGCCGAGGCCGACACCTTCGTGATCAACAACCTCACGCCCGAGGCCGTCGCCGAGAGCACCCACGAGCTCGCCCGCCGCATCCGTGCAAGCCAGATCGTCATGATCCCCGGTGGCTTCTCGGGCGGTGACGAGCCCGATGGCTCCGCCAAGTTCATCACGGCGTTCTTCCGCGCTCCCGAGGTCACCGAGGCAGTCCGCGACCTGCTCAAGGCCCGCGACGGCCTGATGCTGGGCATCTGCAACGGCTTCCAGGCTCTGGTCAAGCTCGGCCTGGTGCCCTACGGCGACATCGTCGACGCCACGCCCGATGCGCCCACGCTGACGTTCAACACCATCGGTCGCCATCAGAGCCGCCTGGTGCGCACCCGCATCTCGTCCAACCTGTCCCCGTGGCTGTCGCAGTGCAGCCTCGACGACCCCTACACCGTCGCCATCAGCCACGGCGAGGGCCGCTTTGTCGCCAACGACGAGGTGCTCGCCCAGCTGATCGCCAACGGCCAGGTCGCCACGCAGTACGTGGGCGAGGACGGCAAGCCGAGCATGGACCTTTCCATCAACCCCAACGGCTCCGCACTTGCCATCGAGGGCATCACGAGCCCCGACGGCCGCGTCCTGGGCAAGATGGGCCATGCCGAGCGTCGCGGCGACAACCTGTACCGCAACGTGCCCGAGCATGTCCCCGGCGACAAGTTCATGCCGATCTTTGAGAGCGGCGTAGCCTACTTCGCTTAAAGCTTTCCCATCGGGTACAATCCCCTCGGGTAACAACACCCGCCACCGGCACACCCGGTGGCGGGTTCTTTTTTGCTTCGCGCATACAGGAAGGACACCATGGAAAGCCGCAAGCCGTATCTCGCCACCCTGCCCGGACTCATCCTGGGTTGTCTTGTTTGCTGTGCACTCTGGGGATCGGCCTTTCCCTGCATCAAGATCGGCTACGCGCTCTTTGGTATCCCGGCGCACGATAGCGCCTCGCAGCTGCTCTTTGCGGGCTTGCGCTTCACGCTTGCCGGCGCCCTGGTTATCGTTGGGATGAGTGCGGCCCAACGCCGCCCCCTCATTCCGCAGGCTCGCGACATCAAGCCCATCTTTGTCTTGTCGCTCTTCCAGACTATCGGACAGTATTTCTTTTTCTATCTGGGACTCTCGCGCGCCAGTGCCATGTCGAGCTCCATCATCGAAGCCAGTGCCAACTTCTTGGCCATCCTCTTTGCCGCCCTGGCGTTTCACACCGAAAAGCTCGATGCGGCCAAGGTGCTCGGCTGCGTACTGGGCTTTGCCGGCGTCGCGCTCGTCAACCTTTCGGGCGCGGACGGTACCTTTGGCTTTACGCTCGACGGCGAGGGCTTTATCCTGGCCTCCACCGTCGCGGGTGCCCTTTCGACCTGCCTGATCGGCATCTTCTCGCGCGAGCACGACGGCGTCTTGCTTGCCGGGTGGCAGTTCTTGGTCGGCGGCCTGGTCCTCACCGCCATCGGCTTTTTGATGAGCGGCACGCTCTCCCCCACAGCGATTGCCCCCGCCATCGCGCTCATCATCTACATGGCGCTTATCTCCGCGGTCGCGTACTCGCTGTGGTCGCGCCTGCTTGCCGTCAACCCCGTAAGCCGCGTTTCGGTCTTTGGCTTTATGAACCCAGTCTTTGGCGTGCTGCTGAGCGCGCTGCTGCTCGGCGAGGGCGCTGGCACGAGCCCCGTTACCGTCATCGTTGCCCTGCTGTTGGTCTGCGGCGGCATCATCATCGTCAACAAACCCAAAAAGGCCTAGCGAGCTCACTTTTTTGAGAGGTTGTTCGCACACTTTAGCTTATTGGAGTACATCGGTGAGCTGGGGGCCGCCACGCACGCAAGCGTGCGCCCCTTTTTCTAGCGTATCTGAACGCCGGCTTTCTTTTTCTCGGCCTTGACGCGGTAGAGCTCCGCATCGGCAGCGCGAAGTAAGTCTTGCCAGGTATCAACACTATCGCCGACCCGCGCGTAACCAATGGACATCCGCAATGCATACGGCACCTCGGCACGAGCGAGCTCGTCGTTAATCGCCGAACACAGGTCCATGATGTCCTGCTCCGCCGCTGCCTTTTGAAGCACCACGAACTCATCGCCGCCATAACGTGCGATAAAGCCACCAGACGCCGAGCAGACCTCTTTGAGCGTAGCAGATACGACCTGGAGGGCATGGTCGCCCTCCACATGTCCATAGCGATCGTTAATCTGCTTAAAGCCGTCAGCGTCCATCATGAGCAGATACACATCTTCGGCCTGATCCACATTTGAGAAGAGCGACAGCATATAGGTCTCAAAACGGTTGCGATTGTTGAGGCCAGTCAATGGGTCGGTCGAGATTAGCTGCTCCTGGTAGACGATGTAGAGCAGCAACATGCTAATCATTATGCCGACGCAAAGGCCGGGCACCGAGAACGCGACCTGAAAGGTGCCACCCACCAGAGCGGGAATAGCGAAGAATGCCAGTGTACGATAAATGGCCTTCTTTTGCAGGCTTTCAACCCGCAGGGAATGCACAAAAGCGTGCAAGGACGTATATATGACGTAGCAGTAGCTCACGATAGGCTGAATCATATAGGCGACGCCACGGCGGTACACGCCCTGAGCATCGATGTAGAACAAGGCATTGGTCCAGTAACTGGTAAACGCCAGCGCGACCATCAAGACCGTAGGCAATGTTACAAGCGCCACTCTAGAGCGCGCGGTCAAAAGGCGAGAGCCCTGCACCGTCTCGGAATAGATAAACCAAATGAGACACGCGATGGCAAAGAGCGAAAACGAAACCGCGTTGGAAATCCAGTTGACAGCAATGCCCAACGTGCCGTCCAAACCGTCCGAAAGCGTCCAGATCATATCGAAGAAAATGTAGGCAGCAGACGTATAGCCGAGCATGCTAAACAAGAGCTGCTGGGTGCTCGAGAACAGGGAGCGACGGCTTCGCGCGGCAAGCCCGATAAGAACAATCATGCACAGCAGGAATATCTCGATCTTGAGTGCCTTAACCACTAGACGCCATCCCTTCAATATCCAAGTGGTCAGAATCGTCCGATTCGTGTCTGGGCAACAAACACCCCCTACTCCGCAGGGGTAATGGGAATAATAGCAGAGCGCCCGAACATCACTGCAAAACAGTTTCTGTTCGGGCACCCATACGGCGCGAATTGCACACGCCGGCTTGATTGACTCGCGTCGACGATTACTCGCCGTCGATGTCGGTCGCGACGGCCTCCTCAATAGCCTCGACGCCTTCGACCGACAGATCCTCTTCGCCGTGGCAGAACTTCTTATCGACCCAGCCGGTCAGAATCGGGGCCATGATGGCCGTGATGATGACGGCGGTGGCGATCTGCGCATACGCGGTGGGCGCAAGCTCGGCATAGCGCGGCGCGACCTCAGCAAGAGCAACCGGCGTGGTCATAGCCGTGCCGGCAATGGTGGAGCAAGCCACAGCGGCCTTGCCATTGCCGCCGCACAGACGCTCGAACGCAAAGGTGATGGGACCGACGACAAACAGCGTGACAAGGCCCAGCAAGATGCCGGAAATACCGCCGGTGATAAAGCTCGACAGGCTCATGGACGCACCGAGCTGAAATCCGATGACGGCAATCGCGGGATTGGCACCGGGAACCAGCAGGTTCTTGATAAACGGGAACAGGTTGCCCAGAACCATGCCGATAACGAGTGGCAAGATGGAGCCGATAATGGTGCCAATGGGAATGTTGGCGAGGCCGGAAACACCGAGGATGATCATCGTGACGGCGGGGCCAGCCGTAAAGAACAGGATACCGACGGCGCCCTGCTCGGACTCATCGCCGAACTCGCCCATGATGCCCGTATAGAGCGCCATGTTGCAAAACGTGATGCCGCCGATGATAGACACGGAGCTCAGACCCAGGAAGTTGTCGTTAAAGAAATATGCCACGCCCAGGCCGAGAGCCGCTGCGACGACCAGCTTGGGGATCAGCACGACGATACCGGTCTTGATGGCACCCGGCGTGGACTTAAAGCTGATGCCGGCGCCCACAAACAGCAGGATCGCGGCGACGATGGTATTGGAGCCACCGCGGCAGGCAGCCGTAAAGAAGCCGCCGATCTCAAAAACCTGCGGGCAGAAGGTGTTGAGCAAAAGACCGACGATCATCGGATAGATCATGATGTCGCCCGGGATGCGCGGGACCTTGAATTTCTTTTGCTCGTTGGCGGTCGCTTCCTGTGCCATGAAACCCCCATTTCCGCTGACGGGGCACAAAAGCCCACGTCACGCTTTGCTACAGTAAAGTTTGACCATGGTACCAGAAGAAATAGACCAGCTCGGTGAAAAATCCGACGAGTTGGGATGGAACGAGATTCGGCGCCCGCGACGCCACCCCTATATAAGGCTCAAGACAATATAGAGTACGATGCCCGAGACGCAGCACCACAGCATCGATTTTGTCTTGACCGCCACGACCACGACGCCGGCGGCCGCAATCCAGGGAACCAAGGCAGGCCAGAGTCCCGCGTCGAACGCGCCGGGGCTCACCAAGTCGTTGGCGACCAGCGCGGCAAAGGCGGCGGGCGGGATATAGCCCAGGGCCTCGGTAATGCGGGGCGACAGGGTCCGCCCGCGCAAGGCGAGCGCCGGCGCGATGCGAAAGAACGCGATAGCAGCCCACGACGACAGCCACAGAACCAAGAACTCGTTAACGGGCATCGCGGGCACCTCTTCCGTCAAATACAGCATCGCACGCCAACGCAATGGCAATGCCGGCCACGACGCTTGCCGGCACGGCAATATTCGTGAGGCCCAAGAACTTGCATACGGCGACGGACACCGCGCCCGAAACCGCCGCGACAACGTTGCCGCGCGACAGCCGCTGCGAAAAGAGCAGGCAGATAAAGAGCGAGGTGCAGACAAAGGCTGCAATGGCGGTGGGAACATCGACAACGGCGCCTACGATGGCGCCCATCGTACACGAAACGCCCCATGTTGCGATGAGAATCACGTTGAGCACGAAGGACTCGCGCGGGCCCCAATCCTCCCCTTCAACCAACTTGGCAAGCGAGATGCCATATGCCTCCTCGGTAAGTGTCGCGGCAACAGCCAGCGTCTGACGCTTCGAGGCACCCGTCAGATGCGGCGCGATCGATGCCGAGTAAAGCGCAAAGCGCGAGGAGATGGCAGCAACGCTCGCGACGATCGATGCTGCAGGCACGCCCGCCAGCCACAGGTTGCAGATCATAAACTGGCCGCTGCCCGTCACAAACGTGCTGCTCAGGGCAAAGACCATCCAGGGTTCCATTCCCGTCTGCCCCATGATCATTCCGCACGGCGCGCCTATTGCAACATAGGTAAGCATCACCGGCCAGACGGTTCTAACGATTTTGAGCACCATACGCTTCTCATCCTGACAAGGTCTCCGAGCCGCATGTAGCGATACGGCAGAATCATCATCCGACAGCAACCGAGTTCACCTACAATTGCCACCGGATCGAAAGACACAACTTTTTAGGAAGTCATTATGACAGCTATCGATCGAGACCGGGCGCGCGCGGCCTTCAAAAGCTACACCGATGCCTACGACGCCACTAACCCACGCATCGCGCTCAAAATCGAGCATACGTACCACGTTGCCGAGGCATGCGATGCCGTGGCACACGAACAGGGCTGGTCGTCAGAAGATATTGACCTGGCATGGCTTTGCGGCCTGCTACACGATATGGGCCGCTTTGAGCAGCTGCGACGCTGGGATACGTTTAAGGATGCCGAAAGCATGAGCCATGCGGCGTTGGGCGTCGGGGTCCTCTTTGGCGAGAACCCCGACGACGCGCCTGTCACAACAAACATCCGAGATTTTATCGAGACCGAAGAGCACGACGAGCTCATCCGCGCGAGCATCGCCTATCACAGCGATTTCCGTCTACCCGCGCAGCTCGACGTGCGCACGCGAAGCTTCTGCGATATCGTGCGCGATGGTGACAAGATCGACATTATGCGCACCATCGCCGACAGCACCGTCGAGACCATCCTCAAGGTGGATGAGGACACGTTTCTCGCCAGCCACTTCTCGACACCGGCGCTTACCGCCTTTGACGAGCATCGCTGCGTCGCGCGTGACGAGCGCAACGAGCCGGCGGACTACCTGGTGGGGCTCATCTGCTTTATGTTTGAGCTCGTCCATCCGGCAAGCCGTGCACTGGCGCGCGAGCAAGGCGATATCTATCGCCTGCTCGACGCGCCCTTTGGCATTACGCGGCCCTTTACCGACCCCGCCACGCAGGCAACCTGGAGCCGCCTAAAGGACGAGATGCGCGACTGGCTGACGCGCGCTTAGCGCTCAAGCTGAGCCAGCAGCTCCTCAACGATCTCAACGGCATCGCCGACGACCTTGTACCGGGCGGCACCGAAGATGGGGGCATCCGGGTCCTCATTGATGGCGACAATGCACTCCGCCCCACCGATGCCGGCGAGATGCTGGATAGCGCCCGAGACACCGATGCTCACGAGGAGCTTGGGCGAGACCGATACACCCGTCTGGCCAATTTGGTGGCGATACTCCAACCAGCCTGCCTCCACAATGGGACGCGTGCAACCAAGCTCGGCTCCCAGAGTCTCGGCGAGCCTTCGCATCAGCGGCAGGTTTTTCTTGGAACCAATGCCGCGACCCACCACGACCAGGCGCTCGGCATCGGCGATCGAGGCCTGCTGCCCCCACTCCTCGGCGGGAATCGAGATCTCGACACGGGCCTTAGCATCATCCGCAAGCGATATCTGGGTGATCGTGCCGGAGCGGCCGTAGTCAAAGTCGGGTGCCTTAAAGATGCCGGGACGAACCGTTGCCATCTGGGGACGATGATTGGGGCAGACGATGGTGGCCATCAGGTTGCCGCCAAACGCCGGACGCGTCTGTTGCAGCAGTCCCGTCTCCGTATCCATAGAAAGCACCGTGCAATCGGCCGTAAGGCCCGTCTGCAAGCGCACGGCCACACCGGGCGCCAGCTCGCGACCAAAGGCGGTCGCGCCGTACAGAATGGCCTCGGGCTTGCGCTCGGCTACCAAATCGCAGATCAAGCAGGCGTAGACCTCCGCGTCGTTCTGACGCAGGCGCTCGTCACGACAGACCAGAACTTCGTCCGCACCGGCGCAAATCAGATGCTCCAGGTCCCCGAGTGAGCCCTCGGGGCTCATGCCGACCAGTGCCACCAGACGGCAGCCGCGGGCATCGGCAAGCTCGCGCCCCTTGCCCATGAGCTCGAAGGCCACGGATGCCACGGCATCGTGCTTGTCAGTTTGCACGAAGATCCAGATGTCTCGATATGCGTCAAGGTCTGCCGCGCCGGCGGCCTCGTCGCGCTCAATCGAGATGGCGTTGACGGGGCAGGCGTCGACGCACCCACCGCACAGGATACAGCCGTCGGTTACGCGGGCACAGCGATTGGGGCGCTCACCCTCCACCACAATGCCGCCCGAGGCGCAGGCGCGAACGCAGCGACCGCAGCCGATACAGGCTTCGCTATCGATAATCAGCCCGCTCATCTATGCCATCCCCTCGATAATCTTGGCAAGTTTTACCGCCTGCTCGGACGCCGTTCCCTCAACGGCCTCGCACGTTTGGTCACGGTCGGGCACAAACGAGCGCACGACCTGCGTCGGTGATCCGGCAAGGCCGCAACGCGAGGGATCGGCGTTTACGTCGGCAGCGCTGGCCACACGCACGTCTGCATCCTCGGCCGCGCGAATACCGGCAATACTCGGCATGCGCAGCTGGCCAATCTCCTTGGCGGTCGTCATCGCACACGGCATCTCCAGGTACACCGTCTCCTCGCCGGCATCGCAGCCGTGGACGAGCGCCAGCGAGCCACACGTCGTAAATCCCGCGCTCTGCACACAGCTCACGTCGGTCACGCAGGGGACCCCAAAGGCGCCGGCCAGCTCGGGACCAATCTGGGCCGTATCGCCATCCACCGCCATCTTGCCGCAGATGAGCAGGTCAAAGTCCTCATCGAGTGCCTCGATGCCGCATTTGAGGGCATAGGTGGTGGCTAGGGTATCGGCGCCCGCAAAGGCTCGGTCGGTCAGCAGCAGCGCGTCGTCGGCACCGCGGGCGATGCAGTCGCACAGCAGCGATTCGGTCGCGGGGATGCCCATCGACACCACCGTCACACGCACGTCCATGCCAAAGCCGATAAAGTCGTCCTTCAGCGCTAGCGCACATTCGAGAGCACTTGCATCGAAGGGATTAATGACCGCCTGCTTGCCATCACGCACGATAGTATTGGTCTTGGGGTCCATCTTGACCTCGGTGCTTCCGGGCACCGCCTTGACGCACACCACCATATGGAAATCACTCATCTTCACGCGCCCCCTTTCTGGACGAGTTCATCCAAGAGCTTCTCCGTAAACAGGTTGCCGCGACCCAGCTGGCCGGCAGGATCGAGCTGGAGTTTGAGGCGCGCCGACTCGACCATGGCCTCGTGGCCGTACATCGTCTCCAAGAAGCCCGCCTTGATCTTGCCGACGCCGTGTTCGGCAGAAACGGCACCGCCCATGGCCGTGACCTCGGAAGCCCACTGGGCAAAGAGCTCTCCACCACGACGGTAGTCTTGCGCATCGCGCGGCAGGATGTTCACATGCAGATGGTTGTTCCCGATGTGTCCCCAGGCAGCAGACTCAAGCCCGCTTTCGGCCAGCGTGCGGCGATAGAGGGCCACGACATCGGCAAGGCGTGCATTGGGCACCGACATATCCGATCCCAGCTTGGTAATGGTGGGGTCGGTGCGGCGACGCTCGTCGATGAGCATGTTGACGCTCTCGGGCACCGCGTGGCGGAAGAACCGCTGGCACTCGCGATCGACTTCGGTGCGGGCGACCCATGTCGCATCGTCGCGGCCGCCCGCAAGCTCCAGCACCCATCCCAAGTGGTACAGCTCCTCGGTCGCCTGCGCCTCGTCATCGCAATCGAGCTCCACGTAGACACAGACCTTTGCCTCGTCGTCGAGCGCCGGCAGCGAGGCAAACGCCGTCGACTGCTCGCGCTGGCGACGTAGAATATCCAGGGCGCCAGCATCGAAGTACTCGATGGCAGCCGCATGGGACAGGACAGGGCGCACGGAATCGGTAAAGGACACCGCCTTGTCCTCGCTATCGAAAAAGCAACTCACACCCCAAACGACCGCAGGCGCCGCCTGCAGGGCAATCTCGAGCTCGGTGATAACGCCGAGCGTGCCGCACGCGCCGATAAAGAGGTCGATGGCGTCCATATCGTCCGCAACGAAATAGCCTGAGGCATTTTTTGTCTCGGGCATGGTATAGCCGGGAAGATCGAGCTCGAGCGTACGGCCCTCTGCCGTCACGAGCGACAGGTGGCGGCCCTGGGCAAAAGCCTCGCCGCGCTGAAGCTCAAGCAAATCGCCATCAGCCAGCGCGACGTGGAGTCCCGTGATATGCGGGCGCATGGGGCCGTAAGCGTAGCTGCGGGCGCCGGAGGCGTTGCATGCCGCCATGCCACCCAGACAGGCAGATGCCTCGGTGGGATCGGTGGGAAAGAACTGCTCGGGGGACTCTTGGAACTCCTCGTAGGCCTCAAGCGATGCCTGGTCCCAACCAGCGGTCGGCAGTACCTTCTTGCTCAGCTGCTTACGCAGCTCCGAGAGCACAACGCCCGGCTCCACGCGCAGCAGAAATTGGCCTTGTTCATCGCGGCGAAGGCCCAAGTAGCGATTCATACGGGAAGTATTGAGGATATGCCCACCGTGGGGCACGGCACCGGCGGCAAGGCCGGTTCGGGCGCCCTGAACCGTTACCGGGACACGCTCGGCATGGAGCGTTTCCAAAATGGCACGGACCTCGTCTTCCGTTGTCGGAAACGAGATGCTCGATGCTTCGCCCGATGCACGAGATTCATCGCGGCCATACTCTTCGAACTCATCGGTGAAG
Source organism: uncultured Collinsella sp. (assembly GCA_902466735.1). GTDB lineage: Bacteria > Actinomycetota > Coriobacteriia > Coriobacteriales > Coriobacteriaceae > Collinsella. Next base: position 31,274 of record CABQSB010000018.1, on the reverse strand, counting down.
GGTTTAATGGTTGCAGACACGCGAACTCCCCCTTTAGCTAACTACAGTGTTTGCAGGGAGATGTTACCGCATCGTTTCGTCGACGTGTTCGAGACCGTCTCCATAATTGGCGATTTTTACGTTTGTGCAATTCGGCGAACGGCAAGGCTTCCTCGGCAGACGATGCTTTTGACACATATCGCCCCGCCGTCGCCGACCGCTCGATTGTCGCTCGAAAAAAGTTGAAGTAATTTTTTCCACCTTTTACCTGCGGAGATGTCAATCCGTCAAGCATTTGGTCAGAAATTGGTCAAGTAGCGGCTGATACGGTCGGCGTCGACAGCCAAAACCGATAGAAGTTTTGGCCCCAGAAGCAGGGAGGTTCCCATGGCATATTACTGGCCCCAGTACGGCGTCGCCATCGAGGTCGACGACGATCCCTATCTCCTGCCTTTCGACGAAGAGGCGTTCCCCGATACGGCGGTCTACCACGTCACCACCGATGTTATCTGCGACCCCGAGTCGTTCTCGGCGCTCGCCCACCACATCGCGCGTATCCACGACATCGAGCTCCCTCACGACTTTGACGAGCTCATCTACTCGCGCCGCCTGATGCTTCACATGCTCTTTGGAGCGGACCCGTCCACGTTCGCACGTGTCTACACCACCAAGGACGCCGCATGAGTGCGAAGAAGCCGCCCCGCCTCGCAGGACTGGGGCGTCGCAAGAAACTCGTCGTTGTCTGTCTGGCTATCGTCTGCGCCCTTGTCGCCGTAGGACTATACGCCTGGCAGTCGCAGCCCGTGCCCGAAGCGGGCGCCTCAGTCACGACGGCAGAGGGTAAATCGCGACAAGAAATCCAAGATGAGCTCGATGCCATCGTCCGCGACAACATGATGACGATTTCGGTCGCGCCGGTCGCTCAGCTACAGGAGGACGGCAAGCTGCGCGTCAACGTGCAAAACGTCCAAGACAATAAATTTCCCCAGCGATTCCGCGTCATCCAAAACGACGAGACCATGTACGAATCCGGTGTGGTCGAGACCGGCAAGACAATCGAGACGTGCCCCGCCGGCGACATCAAAGAAGGCGAGGCATACATCGAGATCCAGGCACTCGATGCCAAGACCCTCGACAGCCACGGCAATCCGACACGTGTCAAGGTACGGGTTGAGCAAGCCGAGAACTAGCTTTTTCGGCCGACGCGACACCGCACGCAATTCACCAGCATTCGTCCAATCATCGCGGGGACGGCCCGCGGCGAATAGAAAGGAACGACCATGGACATCACCAGGAACATGAACGGAGCCAGAGCGCTCGTCGTGGGCGCAGGGCTCGCGCTCGCGCTCGCAATGGGCGCCGCCCCGACGCCAGCTCTGGCAGCCGGGCGCGTTGGAACCACGAAAGTAATGGTCAGGACCGAGATCGACAACGTAGAGTTCAAAGTTCCGACGGTTATTCCCTTCGTCGCCAAGGCCGACGGCACGCTTCAGGGCCCCTCAGAAGACGCGACCACCATCGACAATCATTCGGCCTACGGCATCCATGTCACCAACATGAAGATCGACGCCATGAACACCTGGACCATTGCCGCCGACGCCAAGGCCGGAACCGCGCAGAATTCCATCGACTTTAAGGTCGGCCCCGACGGCGCACTCCAGAACGCCAGCGCCGCAATGCAGGAGACGGGCCTCGATCTTTCCAAGAATGCAGCCTTCGACATGGGCTACCAGGGCATTGCCGGCGGCACGGACAAAATTAAGCTCAAGACAAGCGGAAACGTCGCCCGCGTCACGCGCGACATCTTCCGCGTAACCGGCGAAGGCGATCAGGTTGCAACGATCACCTGGACGGTCGAGCCCGGTGCGCACACGGCATAAGGCCGTCGCCCTGGCCGCCGTCAGTATCCTAGCGTTTGGGCCAGCCATGGCCTTTGCCCAGCAAGAACAGGCGCAGGCCGCCACGCAAGTGACGGTCGACCTCTCGGAGCTCGACCGCGGCAACTGCAAGGAACCATTGGCACAGACAGACGACAGACGATGGCTCTTGGCAGCAGGCGCCACGGCAGCAGGTGCGGGAACCGCCGGCCTCGGTCTGCACATCAAACGCAGCCAGAAACGAAACACGGACAGGCCGCACTAAATTAGCTAAGGAGACCCCATGGCATCGAAGAACCTTTTGCCCGTCGTCGCACTCTGCGGCGCGCTCGCAACCGGAACGCCTGTCGCCGCTTGGGCGACTCCCGTCATGGCAGACTCCTTACCAGCAGCCCTAAGCTCCGCACCAAATCCGTCGAGCGCCATTGCGTGCAAGCGTTTTTCGTTCGCACAGGCCGCAATCTCAACCTCGGGATGCCTTCGTCGTAATACGGACGGCTCGATAGTCGTGGATATCAATCGTTCGAACAAGGCAAACGGCTCCCAGGCGGGGTGCGCCGTCTGCACATGGCGCTCGATTGTGCTCGATGCAGATGGCGATCCGTGCGATTTGGGGTTGCGCATCGATATCGCTTCGGTCGATGACTCGGCGAACGGAGCGAAGGTCGCCTTCGACGGTGCGTTTTTCGAGAAAGGAGGCGGTATATGTCTGGGCTGCGCCGCCGCGAATGCAGACGATGTGCAGCCCACCCTCTCATTCACGGCATCGCTGCGGCTGACCAAGGCGGGCACCGATGCCATCGCGGCGGGAGAAGCATCCCTGCTGTTCTACGCCGCCAGTACCGAAGACACAGACATTCATTTCGAGAAGCCGGCCGGATCGCTCAGCCTTACGCGCGGGACGGAGGCAGGCCCTATTGCGATCGATACCCACACGCTAGGCAGGCAACGCATTCTTGCCGACCCGGCGCTTCTCGAGATGGAGTGGAACGGATCCGGAGCCATCGGGATTGTCCCCTCCGCGCTTGACGCCAAGACGCTCCCCTCAAACGACGAACCCATCAACGCAACCATACAAGAAGAGAGCACGGACAAAGAAGCAGGTGCGGGCGACACGCCGTCGCCGACAAACAGCGTCCCAGCTTCTTTCGAAGCACCGAATGAGCCCGCTACCGATCCAAACGATCCCGAGCTCGCGGACAGTCTGGGACTTGCTGATCCTCAGGAGATCGATGAAGGTAACTGCTGCGTGCTTGCCGCCCTCGACCACACAGAGGTCATCGATGCTGCAAACATCGAAGTTGCCGCCGCCAATCAGCCCGTCCGCAAGTCGGCCATCATCGCATTTCCCGAATCCATCGAAGTCGTCTTTTTGCCATCGGGCGAGGTCGTGGCCCCAACACTGCTCACCTTGTTGGGCGCCAAGAATACTCGAAACGAAATTAAAAAGGTCACGGTTGTCGACCCTGCAACCACCGCTAAACTGCGTCTATACGCCGTTGCCCCAGACGGAGGCAAGACCTTGGAATTCGATGGCGACACACTTCTAGCCTGGCGACGTCTGGACATTATGCAAGACGTCTCGTATCAGATCGAACTCGAAGGGTTTGATCGTGCCCGCGATGCCAATATCATCGCCGCGGCTATTGAATCCCCGCAGCGGCTTATGACACTGCGCTTTGACTACTACCCCTATGTCCCGACAACCACCTGAGGCTTAAATGCTGCGCATCATTCCTAATACCACTTATATAACGTATTAGATGAGTCGCGATGTGCCTCGCATTTCGTTCTGCTACGATTGCCACGTTGGCATCAATACAGGAGGGCTCATGCCGGGCTTGGGAACAATCATCAACGTTGCGCTTTTAGTTGCGGGCGGTCTTTTGGGATTAGCGGGCGGCCGCTTCATTACACCGCGCATCCAAGACACGCTCATGAAAGCATCGGGGCTGTGCGTCCTGTTTATCGGCCTGGGCGGCACCATGCAAAAGATGCTCATCATCGATGGAAAGGCGCTAGCGACCACCGGTACCACCATGCTCATCGTCTCATTTGCGCTCGGTTCGCTCATCGGCGAGGCCATCAACTTGGAGGCCGCCATCGAGAACCTTGGCGAATGGCTCAAGCGCAAGACTGGCAGTGAGGGCGATAACGAGTTCACCAACGCTTTTGTCTCGACTTCACTCACCGTGTGCATCGGCGCCATGGCCATTGTGGGATCGATCCAGGACGGCCTGCTCGGCGACTGGTCAACGCTTGCCCTCAAGGGCGCACTGGACTGCATCATCGTCTGCACCATGACGGCCTCGCTTGGCCGCGGCTGCATCTTCTCCGCCCTGCCCGTCGCCGTGTTCCAGGGGACGATCACGTTGTTTGCCGGCGCGCTCTCCCCCATCATGACCACAGCAGCCCTCAACAGCCTTTCGCTCGTAGGCTCCATGCTCATCTTCTGCGTCGGCGTCAACCTCATCCGTCCTCAGACCTTCCGCACGGCCAATATGCTTCCCTCCGTCGTCATCGCCGTCATATACGCCCTCCTGTTCTAAATCTAGCAACGCAGCGGTATCTCGAACATCTGTTTGATGCTGTGCTATGATATGAGGTCACCGTAGCTGCGTTCGAGAGGAGGAGCGGTGGCCGACCAGGACATCAAGATGCTCATCGAGCGCATTATGGCCGAGGCCCGGACCCATCAGTCCGCCCGCTTCTCAAACGAAACCTACGCAGACGAGCCGATTCTCAAAACCGGCCGACAGATGCAGAATTTCCTCCCCGACCAGTACCGTAAAATGCGCGAGATATCGCGCTGGCAGGATGACCCCAAGGGCGGTGCGGGCCGCTGGCTTTCGGAAGCCGAGCTTTTTTACCGCCAGGGCCTGCTGATGGCCGACTTTGAGGACGACTGTCCCTACAACGGCACCTTTAAGTCGTACTTTCCCACCTACAACGCCATGAGCGACCGGCAACTGCGCGGCTACTTTACCTGGCGTGCCCAAGTGCGCCGCGGAACCGTCGAGGAAACGTCTACGTCCTTTGCCTTTCTGTATCTCTATGAGCTGATCTGCGGCATTGGCGTAGATAATCCACTCGATGGTTTTAACAAGATCAAGGCTTTTTGGGATGTCTATCGCGCCTTCGAGCCCGGCATCGACCGGTTTGCGCGCGTGTGGCTGCAAGATTACGCCGTGTTCCACGGGCTCGACCCCAAGCTGCTTCGCGACTCTAAAACCGTCATGTTCGATAACGCCCTTATCGAACTGCGGCGCGCGGCACGAGACCTTGTACCGGCACCGTCCGGCCAGACCCCTAAGCGTCGCAAAACCTCCGAGCCCACGCTCCCCCTTCCGCCCGATGAGGTGCGCGAGGAGCGACTCATGGCCGCCATCAACGCCCTCTCCACGTACAACCTAAGTAGCTCGCGGCTCGACCGCAGCCACCACCGTGATCTGCGCCACGTGGCGTGCGCCGTGTATGTCCGCATGGCGCGCTACTATGACACGCACCGAAAGACCGGCATCGTGGCAAGTTTATTTGGGGAGGAGACGGCCATGCCCTACACCATGTTTGCCTCGGCCGTATTCTTTGCGCCCGAGCGCCACGAGGACTGCGAATACCGTCTGGACCCCATCCATATCTACCGTTGCCAAAACGGTTTTTGGGAATGCATGCGGATTCACGGTAGCAGGCAAAAGAGCAGCAAGCTCGGTGAAATGATGCGCGCCTGCGACCAACGCCTGCGCCTGGCGCTGGACCCCGCCCATCCCCTTAAGGAAGAAAAGGTCCCCAAATATCTGGCCAAGATTATCGATGACGAGATTGTGGCATGGCTTTCGTGGGACGCCGCACACCAGCCCGTCAAGATCGATATCGATTTGAGCCAGCTGGGGCACATTCGGAGCGCTGCCGCACAAACGCGCGAAGCGCTTTTGATCGACGAGGAACGCGAGGACGGCACGCTTGCGGATGCCGAGGTGACAGTTGCCGAACGACGGGAAGCCAAGCCCGTGGCCGGCACGATCGCCGAACCAGTCGCGACGACCATGCAGCAGGACGAGGCTAGCGAGCCGACCATCTCCACCGAGCAGTTTGGCGTCGTGGCCCCGCTCCTCGCACCAGCACCCACGTCCGCTGACACCGCGTCCGCACTCGATCCCGCCGCAGACGCCTATCTTCGAGCACTACTCGAGCAAAACGCAGCGCAGACGGCATCGGCGGTGGCGCAGTCGGGCAAGAGTGAGGACATGCTTGTCGATACCATCAACGAGGCGCTCTTTGACCTGGTGGGAGACACCGTTATCGAATTCGGCGCGGCAGGGCCGCAGATTATCGAGGACTACGAAGCAGACGTGAGAGGATACCTAGACCATGAGTGATACCGCATCCGCAGCACCCCGCGTGCCCAAGCGCGTCGCTGCCGTCATTCTCAACTCGCTCAAGGGCGGCGTGGTCCCGCGCATCGGCCTTCCTTACATCACCGTAGGGCGCGAGGTCGAGATCCGCGCCCTGCTCACCGATTTAAGTCTCATCGCCGATGGCGGCGCGAGCTTCCGCTTTTTAGTCGGTCGCTACGGCGCCGGTAAGAGCTTTTTGCTCCAGACCATCCGCACGCACGCCATGGGCGAGGGATTCGTCGTCGCCGATGCCGACTTGTCGCCCGAGCGACGCCTGCAGGGCGGTCAGGGGCAGGGCCTTGCCACCTACCGCGAGCTCATCCGCAATATATCGACCAAGACGCGCCCCGAGGGCGGTGCGCTCAACCTTATTCTGGATCGCTGGGTCGCCTCGTGTGCCAACGTCGACGAGTCGGTCGTCAATGCCCAACTGACCCCGCTCGAGGAGATGGTCCACGGCTTCGACTTCACCCGCATGCTTCGCCGCTATCGCACGGCCGTATCCGAGGGCGACGAAGAGGCCATGAGCCGCGTGACCAAATGGATCCGCGGCGAATACCGCACCAAGAGCGAGGCTCGCGCCGAACTGGGGTCCTCAACCATCATCAGCGACGATGACTGGTACGACTACGTCAAACTCATCGCGCGTTTTTTGGTTTGCAGCGGCTACAAGGGCATGCTGGTGCTCATCGACGAGCTCGTGAATCTGTATAAGATTCCCAACGCCATCACGCGCCAGTACAACTACGAGAAGATCCTGACCATGTACAACGACACACTTCAGGGCAAGGCGCAGTACCTGGGCATGATCATGGGCGGCACGCCGACCTCCATCGAGGACCGCCGCCGCGGTGTGTTTTCCTACGAGGCCCTACGCAGCCGACTCGCCCAGGGCCGCTTTGCGCGCGAGGACCTTAAGGACATGCTTGCGCCCATCATCCGCCTGCAACCACTCACCTACGAGGAGTTGCTGGTGCTGATCGAAAAACTCATGCAAATTCACGCCGGCTACTTTGGCTGGACGCCCACGCTGACCGAAAACGACTTGGTTGACTTCCTCAAGATTGAGTTCGGTCGTGTGGGAGCCGACACGCACCTGACGCCGCGCGAGGTCATTCGTGACTTTATCGAGTTGCTCGACATCCTATGCCAAAACCCCGACGCCAACGTGGCCGAGCTGCTGCAAAGCGTCGGCGGCGACACGCTAGCGCCGGCGACCGCAACAGGCGACACCGATACCGCAGGCGGCGACCGCAATTTCGCCGAGTTCACCATCTAACCTGCCAAAAATGGACAGGTTTATTTTGGTAGGTTTTATCTGGGCGAACGTTGAAGCAGTAATGCAGCAAGCCGTTGCCAGCCGCGTTGAGAGATTCGTTGTTGAAAGGAGGCCCCGTGAACGCCTTTGACCGCTACGCCCCGTTTATCCAAGACTTCATCTACTCCCACGATTGGGAGAGCTTGCGCTCTATCCAGGTTGCGGCGGCAGATTCCATCTTCAACACACAGGACAATGTGCTCCTGACGGCATCCACGGCTTCCGGCAAAACCGAGGCAGCCTTCTTTCCCATCCTGACCGAGTTTTGGGAGAACCCGCCCGCAAGCGTGGGCGCCCTCTACATTGGCCCCCTCAAGGCGCTCATCAACGACCAATTCGTCCGCCTCAACGACCTGTGCGAAGAAGCCGATATCCCCGTCTGGCACTGGCATGGCGATGTCTCGCAATCACACAAGGCCAAACTCATCAAAAAACCGAGCGGCATCCTACAGATTACGCCCGAGTCGCTCGAGGCGCTCCTGATCCATAAGCACATGGCGATCCCTCGTATGTTTTGCGACCTGCGCTATGTGGTTATCGACGAAGTCCATTCGCTCATGCGCGGCGACCGCGGCGGGCAGACGCTCTGTCTTATCGAGCGCCTCTCACGCATGGCAGGCGTGCAGCCCCGCCGCATTGGCCTTTCGGCCACCATCGGCGACCCCGAGCGCACGGGCGCCTTTCTCTCGCAGGGAACGGGGCGCGACTGCGTTATCCCCCGCTTTGAGGAACCGCGCCGCGTGTGGCGCATCTCCATGGAGCACTTCTACAACTCGGGCCCCCAGGCTCAGCAACGAGGATTCGTAGGCACAGGTCCACAAGAAGCCGAGGTGCTTGCTTGCGAGCGTATTGAGACGGCGGCGCCCGCGGCGCTGCCCGCATCCGGACAAGACATGTGCCACAGCGGACAGCTTACACAGGAAGAACACCGTCAACGTCGTGAGCAGGCGCGGGGCAAGGCCGCTCCCAAAGACCGTCGCACTTCCTCGGCCCCCGAGGGCGAAGTCGACATCCCACGAGCGACCGAGCAGGCGCTTCTCAACCCCACCGACACGGCGCCCGACAACGCCGACCCCGGCATGGGCTATATCTTTGAGCATACGCGCGGCCGCAAATGCCTGGTCTTTGCCAACTCGCGCGAGGAGGCAGAGGCCGTGTGCTCCATGCTGCGCAGCTACTGCGAGAGCCGGCACGAGCCCGACCGTTTTCTCATCCATCACGGCAATCTTTCGGCATCGCTACGCGAGACGGCCGAGGAGCTCATGCGCGACGAGGAGCAGACGCAGACAACCGTCACCACCTCTACGTTGGAGCTCGGTATCGATATCGGCCGCCTGGAGCGCGCCTTCCAGATTGACGCGCCGTTTACCGTCAGCTCCTTTTTGCAGCGCATGGGGCGCACAGGCCGTCGCGATCTTCCGCCCGAGATGTGGTTTGTCATGCGCGAGGAAGAGCCCGAGCCGCGCGCGATGATGCCCGAAACCATTCCCTGGAAGCTCCTGCAGGGTATCGCGCTCGTACAACTCTATCGCGAGGAAAAGTGGGTCGAGCCACCCGAGCTCGATCGTCTCCCCTACAGTCTGCTCTATCACCAGACCATGTCGACCCTCGCCAGCACCGGAGAGCTCACGCCGGCCGAACTTGCCCAGCGCGTGCTCACGCTCAGCTATTTCCACCGTGTCTCGGCAGACGATTACCGTGTGCTGCTACGTCACCTCATTAAGATCGACCATATCCAGGTCACCGAGGGCGGTGGGCTCATCGTGGGTCTCGCGGGTGAGCGCATCATTAACAACTTTAAGTTCTACGCCGTATTCCAGGAAAACGAGGAGTTCACCGTTCGCAGCGAGTCGGCCGAGTTGGGCACGATCGTCAATCCGCCACCGCCCGGTGAGCGCATCGCCATCGCCGGACACTGCTGGATTGTCGAGGAAGTGGACTGGAGGCGCCACACCGTCTTTGCCACGCAGGTCAAGGGCCGGGTGCCGGCCTACTTTGGCGACTGCCCCGGCGACATCAATACACACGTACTCGAGCGCATGCGCAAGGCGCTCAACGAGCACGCGGCATATCCGTACCTTATGGGTAACGCACGGGCCCGCTTAGCACAGGCTCGTCATACGGCCGAGATTTCGGGTGCGGGAACCAAGCCGCTCATCAACCTGGGCGGCGATACCTGGGTGCTCTTCCCCTGGCTGGGCAGCTACGCCTTTTTGGCGCTCGAGCGCATGCTCAAGATTAAATGTGCCGCGGAGCTGGGCCTTCGCGGACTCGACTCGTCACGCCCGTACTTTATGCAGTTTAAGATGAAGGCCGACGAGGAGACGTTCTTTGAGGTGCTCGCCGCCGAGGCCGAGAAGGACTTCGATCCCATCGAGCTCGTCTATCCTGGCGAGGTGCCTTACTTTGACCGCTACGACGAGTTTGTTCCCGAAGAGCTCGTGCGCAAGGGCTTTGCCGAAGGCGTGCTCGACATAGAGGGCATGAAGCAGCGTGTCCGCAGCTGGCGCGACCACGCCTAGGACCAGTCTTTTTGGGACGGGGAGACTTACTTGTCATGAAGGACGGTGCCGAGGAAGTCGGTGTCGAAGGGCACGGCTTCGGCAAAGGCGTAGTCGCCGTCGCTGGCGATGAGCAGGTAGTTCTCCTCGCCGCCGAACTCCGTATCGCCACAAGGCGCCACCCAAGCGCGGTTGAACACCTCGAGTGCCGTGGCAACGCAATCGCGCAGGAACGTCACATCGCTCCCCTCGTTCGCGCTCACAATATTAGCCACGTAGATGCCGCCCGGGTTCAAGCTACCCCGCACCAGATGCAACGCCTCAACGGTCGCCAGCTCGCGCACGGGCTCGGCACCGCCAAAGCAATCGCTCACGACCACGTCGTAGCGACGATGGCCCACGCTCGTCACACCCAGATACGAGCGAGCCTCGGCGGTAATCACCCGCAGGCGATCGCCCGCCGTGCGCTCCAGCTCGTCCAGGTAGAACCAACGGCGCGCCAAGCGCGTTATCTCTCCGTCATACTCGATAACGTCCATACGCAAGCCCTCGTGCGACACCAGCGCATATTTGGGATAGGCAAACCCGCCGCCACCTAGCATAAGCATACGGCTGATACCGTGACCATAAGCGTCGCGCATCGCATCCTCGGCCTCAAACACATCGTCAAACGCACGATAGTACGCAAAGACGGGCTCTGCCCAACGCTCGCCAACGTAGGTCGCGCTTTGGTAGACACTGCCTTGCACCAACACGCGGACTTCCTCACCGCTCTCATCGTGCACGCGCTTCACACGCGCCAACCCATTGCGGGTCCTCGCGACCTGCAGGCAGGCGGCGCGAACAGCGATGGCGGCCGCACCGAGCGCCGCAGCTCCCAGGGCAACGCCGGCAACGACGCCAGCAGAAACACTCGGCTTGTTCATCTAGAGCTCCTTTTGCAGATAGAGTCCATGGTCGTAAAAACCCAAATGGCGATAGTACTCACGCGTGCCGATCGCACTGATCACGTTGATGCGTGCATAGCCCGCATCCCGAGCAATCTCGCACGCACGCTCAACCAACGAGCGCCCCAGTCCATGATGCTGAGCCGCCTGGCCTTGATCGCCCACGCGCGCTGCCATGCCATACACGTGCACCTCGCGAATCATCGCCTCGTCCGGCGTCGTCGGCAACTCGTCCGCATGCGCGGCAACAAACGCGCGGTCGGGCAGCGACAAGCGCAAAAAGCCCGCGATCTTGCCCTGCGGCGTCACCCACTGCAAAAAGCGCTCATGTGTCACCGGCGTCTCGTACGCCACGTCCTCGTCAAGGGTCAACTCGCCCAGGTCGGCGCCCGCCGTGCTGATCTCGCGATAGCGAATCTCGCGCACCTTGGCGCCCTTGCCCTGCGCCGCCAGGCGATTCTCGACCAGCTGGCGAAGGTTGGGCTTCTTGTTGCCCACCATAATGTCATCGGAACTAAAGTCGCGAATCATACGGCTAATGCGGCAGAACGCCGGCGTCACCACGATGTCGTCGGCCAGCACATCGAGCAGCTCGTCCTCGGTATAGGGGCGCCACTCACCACGCTCGTAGCATCCCACCAGACGCGAGCCCTCAATGAGCGCACACGGGTAGACCTTGGCCTCGTCGGGCATAAAGGCGCCCTCGGTCATAAAGCGCTCGTAGTCGCGCTTGTCCCCCGCGGGCGTGGCGCCCAGCAAGTTGAGCATAAAATGCGCGTGAATCTTAAAGCCAAACAGGCGCGCAAGCGAAAACGCCCGCTCGATCTGCTCCACCGAAATGCGGCGCTCATTGATATCGAGCAGATGCTGGTCGAGACTTTGGATACCCATCTGAATCTTGGTGCAGCCCAGACGGCGGATGAGCGTGAGCGCCTGCGGCGTTACGGCATCGGGACGCGTCTCGATAACGAGCCCCACTACGCGATGCTTCGCCGTCTCGTTGATGCGCTGCTGACGCTCGAGCTCCTCCATCGTTGCTGTCTGCCACTCGGCGACCTCGCCCCACGGCGTGCCGGGGCCGTACAGACGACGGACCGCACGGTTGTAGCAGCCCACGGCAGCATCCACACGCCCCTGCTCGTCGGCAACGCCGGCAGCAAGCTCGACCTCGTCTGTCGCAATGCCGGCGGCCCGATAGCGCTCACGGCGCTCCGCCACCACCGGCGGCAGGGCATCGGCGGGAGCGTCATCGAGCAGGCGCCCCGCCTCGGCACGACTGATGCCCGGACGTGCCAGCATGGGGTTGGCCGCCACGCCGGCGACGGCATCGTCATTGAGCGCACGGAAAAGCTCCGACATAAACCATGTCTGATACCCTTGTGGATAGTCGCTCCAGGTGCCGCCAAGTACGATAAGCTCGATCTTGTCGGTCGCATGCCCCATTTGCGAAAGCGCGGTCAGACGAGCGCTCACCTGCAGATACGGATCGAAGCAGTTTTGCTCCGCACGGGCGCACGCCGGCTCGGCGTGCAGATAGCTTTTGGGCATACGCAGGTCGTTGGGGCAAAACAGGCAATCGCCCGAGCACGGCCAGGGCTTGGTGATGACGGTAATGGTCGCCACGCCCGAAGCCGTGCGGCGTGGCTTCATACGCAACACCTGCAGCAGTTGACGCTCAAGCTCGGCATCGATGTTCCACCCGGCCCAACGAGCCGGCTCCTCACGTTTTAACCGCTGGTAGAACGGCAGCAGACGGCGCTTGGCCAGGTCGCGTTTGTCGGCACCCTCGCGGCGCGCTTCGGCATGTATCAGTTTGACGAGTGCTTTGTCGTCCACGGTCTCGCCATGGCGCAGGGCCTCGAGTATGTTCAAGATAATCTGTTCCATGCCCCCCATTGTAAAGGCAAAGGCGCCGGAGCCGACCTCGGCTTCGGCGCCTTCATCAAACAGCGCGTCTATGTTTACGGGCCCCGAAAAACAGGCCGTCACTCCGAATCAAACGACACGTCGCCCGAGCCGATCTCAAAACGATACGTGGCGGACTTATCGCCATTGTCGAATTCAGAATTCAATATGGTCTCGCCATCGTAGCCAAGCGGAAGGAAATCGCTCTCAAAGTCGCCACTGCCCAGGGTAAGGCTCGCCTTAAAGCCCGTAGAGCTCGGAACCGTTATCTCCACATCGCCCGAGTCCACGGCAACGTACATCGAGCTCGCGGGGGCCTGATTCAGCTCAAACGTCACATCGCCCGAACCGACCTCGGCATTCAGGGTATCGGTCACGGCGCCCGTAAACTCGACGTCTCCCGAATCCAGCGTTACATCCAAATCGTAGCACGCAATGCCCGTAATCGTCAGATCACCCGACCCCACGTTCGCCGTAATGCTCATCATCTTCTCGGCAAGCTCGCGCGGCAGCTCGATAGTGACCGAACGATCGATGGCTCGCTCGTCATTGCAGTCGAACTGGGCAATCTTAAGCGCAGAGCCCTTGATCTCGGCCAGGTTCTGAGTGGCGGCATCGTAAGCAGCCACCCCTTTTGCAACACGACCGCTCTCGATGACTCGCACCGGCCCGTCAGAAACGTGCTTAATCTCGACCGTGCCCGACGTCACGTTCAGATCAAGGGACTGAAATGAGTCGGCATCAAAGGTTTCACTCGAAAGCTGCTGAGGCCGAGCAGAATAGTCACGACCGTTCAAAGAATCGTCCTCGTCAGCCGCATCGTTCATACCGGACAAGCCGGATGCAATATCGCCGAGATCCCACGGACCATCATAATGAATCAATGTCCGCGAAGTGCCAAAAATAAGCCCAATAATGAGCACAAACGCTCCGATACCAACGCCCAGGCGCACCTTAGATTCATGCGAGAGTTTCATCATTCATCACCTTCTTTGGTACCCGTCTCAGCGGCGGTCGTAGCAGCCGCATCAGTATCAACCGCAGCGGAAGCATCCTGAGCCCTAGCTGCCACCGGCGCCGGACCAACCTGAATATTCCCGCGCGCCCAATCGCCGTCGAGCGCACGCGCCACCCAGTGATAGATGGGAATCGTAAAGAAGATCAGCGCGGCAAAGGGGGCGCCACCAAACAGGAACATCAGTAAAAAGAACAGCAGCCAGCACACGGCCCAATACGGAAACGACTGGAACGGACCTTTCACCGGAGTCGGATTGACCGCACCGGCGTTCGTCGCTTGCGCCGTCGCGGCGTTAGCCGCCTGCGCGCTCCAACTTGCCGCCTGCGCGGCCTTGGCCGCGGCATCACTTGCCTGTGTTGCCGCCTCGGTAGCGCGCGCTGCCGCCTCGTGGGTACGGGCGCGTTCTGCCGCCTCGGCCTCGCGCTGGCGGGCGCGGTCCTCATTCTCAAACTCGATATCGTCCTCGATCTCGTCGCTCGGATTGAGCAGCTCGTCCAGACTCACACCATAGAGCTTGGCGAGCGAGATCAGGTTCTCGGTATCGGGCGAGCTCTCCGCGCGCTCCCATTTACTGACCGCCTGGCGCGACAGTCCCAGCTTTCGCGCCAATCCCTCTTGGCTAAAGCCCTTGCTGCGGCGAAGGTCGGCGAGCCGCTGCGCAGTTTCTACATTCATGGTTCCTCCTATGCGATGCCAGCCGTGCCGCCGGACCGTTTTTTCTTAAGGCGCCTTGCACAGTTAAAAATCTATCCGCCACCACCAAAAGCATGCCACCTATTCTAGTAAGTATTTTGACAACCGACGGTTGCGGGTACATATGAGCTGCGGAAATGTGTCCAAACAAAGCAATGACCCACAGCTCGGTTGTCCCCGTTGCGGCGTTAACGGTAGTATGGTCGTACTGTTTATTCCGCACCGCCATCGGAGGGAGTTCCGCGCCGTGAACCGCGATTTCGCATCATCGCTCATCCAGCTCAACAATACGTTCTATCGCGAGCACTCCGCTTCCTTTTCCGATACGCGCCAAGCCCCGTGGCCCGGCTGGGTGCGCACCATGGACATCGCGCTTGAGCAGCTCGATGTGGCCACGATCGAGCATCCCGTCCGCGTCTTCGACCTTGCCTGCGGCAATATGCGATTCGAGAACTTTGCCGCCGGCGGGGCACTTGCCGCCAAGGGCGTCGACGGCGCAAACCCCTCGGCAGATGCCAGCTGCCCGTTTGAGTTCTATGGTGTCGACTCGTGCCAAGATCTGGCAATAGACGCCCACGGCCACGCCCTGCGCATTCCCAACCTGCACTTCCAGGAACTCGATGCGCTCGACGCCCTCATGAAGCTCAACCCCGCCGAGACACCCGATGTGCTTTTCGATGCCCCGCTCGCCGATATCTCGGTCTGCTTTGGCTTTATGCACCACGTGCCGTCATGCGAGTACCGCGTGCGCGTGCTCGACGCCCTGGTGCGCCAGACGCGCCCGGGCGGCATCATCGCCATCAGCTTTTGGGAGTTTATGAACGACGAGCGCATGGCGCGCAAGGCCGTTCGCGCCGAGGCCCGCGCCGAGCTCGCACCACCGTTTGAGGGATACGATTCCGCACAGTTCGAAGCCGGCGACCACCTCATTGGCTGGCAAAACGACCGCCACGCCTACCGCTATTGCCATCACTTTGACGATCAACAGATCACCGACCTGGTGCGCGGCGTCCGCACGTTCTACAAGAGCGGTGAGGTTCCCGTACGCGAGCTCGAACGTTTTCATGCCGACGGTCGCAGCGGCGAGCTCAACCGCTATGTGATCCTCAAGCGTCTGTAGGCATCGGCAACTCGCCGCCGAGCCGCACCGCCGCTTTCGGGCAGACTACGCCCGTCCTTTTCAACCCATTGACGGAACGCGCAGCTATGCGTTCCATACGTATGACCAAGGAGCCTCATGGGAGCCGTCCACGTTCGCACCCCTAAGAACTTTGTGCTCGAGGAGCGCCTGGAGCGCTACGCCGATGCGATTGAGACGAACCCCGAGGCCTATGCCGGAGATTGGCGCGAAGTCTGCGCGCCGGCTGGCGGCGCGTGCTTCACCCGCCTTCATCTGGATCTGGGCTGCGGCAAAGGCACCTATCTGGTTGAGCGAGCTCGCCGTGAACCCGACACGCTCTTTATCGGTATGGACCAGGAGCCCATCTGCATCGCCTATGCCGCACAGAAAATTTGCGAGCAGGGGCTGTCCAACGCACTCGTCCTGCCCCGAGGCGCCGCATCGCTGCCGCAGCTATTTGCCGCAGGCGAGCTCGATGCCGTCACCATTAACTTTCCCACGCCGCAACCTAAGGCCAAGTACGCCAAAAAGCGACTCGTCCATGTCGACCATCTGATGCTCTACCGCCCGCTTTTTGCAGCCGGCGCCACCGTCACGCTGCGCACCGACAGTAAACCATTGCGCGACTACGCCCTGGGGCAGTTTGCCGCGGCCGGCTACGACACACGTTGGGTAAGTGACGATGTCCGCCGCGACCATCCCGAGCATCCCGAGACCGAATATGAGTGCCGTACGCGCGATATGGGCGCCGTCGTCTACGGCATTTGCGCCACACCCGGCGCACAGCCCAGTGACGATGAGCTCACGGCGGGGCGCATGCAGGAGCAAAGTCTTGCCTGTTACCTGCCCGATAACCTCGATGGGCTCATCTATGTACCTCTGGGCATGGAAGAGGCAGTCGAGAACTTTAAAAACCGCGCCCGTAAAGGCAAAAAGCGCCTGCCGCAAGAATCCCAGGGGCCTCTGATGGTCGCGGCGTCGGTAAACAAGCGCAAGTAGGCGCCGGCGAACGACCCTCAAACCTAAGTGAGTAGACTTTTTAGCAATAGCCAAGCACAACCCGCATAGGAGAAAATAAAACCGCAGGTAGAGCCCTTGCGAAAAAGCCATATGCTCGCACTATTGCAAAAAGTCTACTCACTTAGCTAGCGCCTGCACCAAACGGCTGAGCGGAACGCCCATTTCCTGCATTTTCTCGCGCGCTGGCATCCCGCGCCGCCGCTACGCCATAATGGATGGCGGACAAACGCGAGAGAAGGCAACCACATGGCACAGACCACGACAGATACCGCCGCCAGCACCGTCTCCGGCGCCGGCGCTGCCAGCTCATTCTCGGGCGGCACGGGAACCGAGGCAGAGTTCGGCTCGCTCGGCGCGCTCTCCCCCACTTGGTGGGAGCCCGAGGATGGCAGCGAGCCCGAACCGTGGCTCACGCCCGATCAGGCCTTCGAGCGCTTCTTTGAATGGACGCGCGACCGCGGTATCGAGCTGTGGGATCACCAAGAAGAGGCCCTCATGGACCTGGCCGCCGGCGATCACGTCATTTTGGGCACACCGACCGGATCGGGCAAATCACTCGTCGCGCTGGGCATGCTCTTTATGGGCATGGCGCAGGGCAAGCGCTGCTATTACACGGCCCCCATCAAGGCCTTGGTCAGCGAAAAGTTCTTCGACCTGGTACAGGTGCTCGGCCGCGATAACGTCGGTATGATCACCGGCGACACGCATATCAATACCAAAGCGCCCGTCATCTGCTGCACGGCAGAGATCCTTGCCAACGATGCACTGCGTAAGGGCGAGGACGCCGACGTGGGCTGCGTGGCCATGGACGAGTTCCACTACTTTGCCGACCCCGATCGCGGCTGGGCCTGGCAGGTGCCGCTGCTCACCCTGCCCCACACGCAATTCATGCTCATGAGCGCCACGCTCGGCGATGTCACCGCGATCGCCGCCTCACTCGAGGAGCACACCGGCGCCGCGTGCGATCTGGTCGTCGATGCCCCACGCCCCGTGCCGCTGAGCTACGACTACGTGACGACCTCGCTCGAGGGCACCGTCGAGCTCGCAATGCGCCGCGGCGAGGCCCCGCTCTACATCGTGCACTTTAGCCAGGACGCCGCACTTGCGACGGCGCAATCCCTCGCCAACTTTGGTATTGCCAGCAAGGAGCAGCGCGAGGCCATCAAGGAGGCAGCCAAGGGCACGAGCTTCTCGACGGCCTTTGGCAAGATTCTTAAGCGCTTGCTCGGATGCGGCGTCGGCGTGCACCATGCCGGTATGTTGCCGCGCTATCGCCTGCTGGTCGAGCGCCTGGCGCAGCAGGGCTTGCTGCCCGTCATCTGCGGCACCGACACGCTCGGCGTCGGCATCAACGTACCCATCCACACCGTGGTGCTCACCGCGCTCACCAAGTTCGACGGCTACAAGATGCGTCGCCTGCGCGCCCGCGAGTTCCACCAGATTGCCGGTCGCGCCGGCCGCTCGGGCTTCGATACCGAGGGCATGGTAATTGCCGAGGCGCCTGAGCACGAGATCGAAAACGCCAAGCTCATGGCCAAGGCGGGCGACGACCCCAAGAAGCTCCGCAAGATTAAAAAGAAGAAGGCCCCCGAGGGCTTTGTCACCTGGAACAAGCAGACCTTTGAGCGCCTGATCGAGACGCAGCCCGAAACGCTCAAGCCGCGCCTTCGCATCACACACTCAATGGTGATTAGTGTGGTCGAGCAGGGCGGCGACGCCCGCGCCCGCGTGCACGACCTTATCGAGACAAGCCTGCAAACGCCCGAGGAAAAGGCGAAGCTCGAGGTTCGTGCCGACGAGATCTTCGCCACGCTCATCGACTCCGGCGTCGTCGTGCGCACCGAGGTGCCGCCCGCACCCGACGCTCCGGCTGACGCCGCGCCGGACATCGACTACGCACTGACGGTCGACTTGCCCGAGGACTTTGCGCTCGACCAGCCGCTCTCGCCCTTTTTGCTTGCCGCGCTGGAGCTGCTCGACCCCGAAAGTGAGACCTATACCATGGACCTCATCAGTATGGTCGAGGCCACGCTCGAGGACCCCAAACAGGTGCTCCGCGCCCAGGAGCGTGCCGCGCGCGACCACGCCATGGCCGAGATGAAGGCCGACGGCGTCGAATACGAGGAGCGCCTGGAGCGCATTCAGGACGTCACGTACGAAAAGCCGCTCGAGGACCTGCTCGATGCCGCCTTTGACAAGTACTGCCAGGAAGTGCCCTGGGCAAACGACTACCAGCTCTCCCCCAAGAGCGTCCTGCGCGATATGCTGGAAAGCGCGAGCGATTTTAAGGGCTATATCCAAAAGCTCGGCATCGCTCGCTCCGAGGGCATTCTGCTGCGATACCTAGCCGAGGCCTACCGTTCCCTCGACCGTACCGTGCCCATCGAAAAGCGCGACGAGCGCCTTCGCGACATCATCTCGTGGCTCGGCTTTGTGGTGCGTTCGGTGGACTCGAGCCTGGTAGACGAGTGGGAGAACGCCGGCAACCCGGCCGCGCTCGACGCCGCGCCGCCGCAAGGCGTCGACGAAGTCGTGGCGGACCGCCGCGGCTGCACGCTGCTGGTGCGAAACGCTCTCTTCCGCCGCGTGACCCTTGCCGTCCGCGGGCACGTGCGCGACCTGGGAGACCTCGATGCCGATTGGGGCATGAGCGAGGTTCGCTGGCAAAAGGCGCTCGACGCCTACCACGAGCAGCACGAGGAGATTCTCACCGACGGCGACGCGCGCTCCTCTGCTATGTTCTCGATCGACGAGTCCGACGAGAAGGCGCTCCACGTGTGGCACGTGCACCAGATTTTTGCCGACGAGGACGGCGACCACGACTTTGGCATCATGGGCGATGTCGATCTGGACGCTACACAGGACGGCGGCGAGGTCATCTTCAAAAACTACCGCGTCGGCTTTATCGAGGACTTGCTCGAAGACTAGCCAACATAATGGAACGAAACGAAGCGGGGCCGCTGGCAACATCGCCAGCGGCCCCGCTTTTGCACGATCCGCTATGCTCTACTCGGCATCCTCGACCTCATACGAATCCGCCTCGGCCGGCTCATCGCTTGTCTCCGACGCAACCTCATGCGCCTCGTCAAACGCTGCCTTCATGGTCTTGTTGCCCCATGTGAGCTTGCGGATGGTAAGCTCATCGGCCTTGTTGTGGGCAAGACGCAGGTTCTCGGTGCTGCGGCGCAGGTCGTCCTTGGTCTTCTCGAGCTGCTTAATGGCGGCATCGATCTCCTTGATTGCCGACTCGAATTGCTTACTCGCCAAGTTGTAGTTGCGCGAGAAGCCATCCTTGAACTTCTCCATCTTGGCTTCGAAGTTCGTGACATCGATATTTTGCTGTTTGTACTCCGCCAGTTCCTGCTTATAGCGAAGCGAACCCATGGCGGCGTTGCGCAGCAGCGTAATCATGGGAATGAAAAACTGTGGGCGGATCACGTACATCTTCTCGTAGCGATAGCTCACGTCCACGATTCCTGCGTTATAAAGCTCGCTCTCGGGCTCGAGCAACGTGCAGAGCACCGCGTACTCACAGCCTTTCTGGCGACGATCGTGATCGAGCTTCTTAAAGAAATCCTCGTTCTTATGCTTGGTCGCAGTCTCGTCGTTCTCGTTTTTCATCTCGAACATAATTGAGATGACCTCGTTGCCGCTCGCGTCGCACTCGCGGAAGATAAAGTCGCCCTTGGTGCCCTCGGACGCATCGTTATCTTTCTCGAAATACGCATTGGGAAACGCCGTCATGCGCAGACGGTTAAACTCGGTCTCGCAATGCTGCTCGAGCGACTCGCCCACCATCTTGGTAGACAGGCGAACCTTCATGTCCTTAAGGCGCTCGATCTCTTCATCCTTGTAACGAATCAGGTCATCGCTCGCGCGCTTGGCCTGCGCAAGCTCGAGCTCGTGTGCTGCTCTGGCCTGTTCCTCGCGCGAATCGCGCACCGCCAGCTCGCTCGTGAGCTTTGCGCGGGCCTCATCGCGCTCTCGCTCCGCCGCGGCGACCGCCTCCGATAGGTTCATTTTTGCCATCAGTTCCTGCTCGCGCAGCTGGGCGCGCAGGCCCTTGGCCTCCTGCTCAGACTGAGCCTTTGCGGCGGAAAGCTTCTCCTGCACCTTCGCGCGGTAGTCTGTGAGTGTGCGTTCGGCCTCGCTGCGAGCGGCATCGAGCTCACGCTGAGACTCGGCCGCGGCAGCGGCAAGCGCCATCTCCTGGGCCTTGTCCGCCGCGGCAAGCTTGGCCTGCAACTCGGCAATCTGGGCATCTCGTGCAGCTACATCGTTTTGAGCAGCATTGCGCGCCGCCGACTCGGCAAGCTTGGCTTCGTCATCCTTGCGCCCCAGCTGCGCACGCAAGTTGTCGATTTCGCGCTGGAGCTCGGCGTTCTCCTTTTGAGCGTCGGCACGGGCCTCAACCGCCGCGCGCTGGCTTGCGCTCTCGCGCTCCGCGGCAGCGCCCTCGAGTTTGGCGTGCAGCTCGGCAAGCTCCGCATCGCGCTTGGCGAGTTCTTGCGCCAGCTGCTGGGCTGCAGCGTTCTTCTGCTCGACAAGCTGAGCGTCGCGCTGAGACTCCGCCTTTTGCAAAGCAGCCGTCGAGCGCGAGCGCTCAAGCTCCAGCGCCTGCTCGCCCTCGCGCTGAACAGCCTTCACGCGCTCGTCCAGGTCGCGCGAGAACTCGGCGTCGCGCACCTGCTTGACGATATCCGCATAACCGGACGCATCGACCTTAAAAACTTCACCGCAATGCGGGCACTTGATCTCGTTCATGGCAGCTCCTCGATGGACGCAAATTTCAACCGCCTACACTCTACCGCGCCGCACGGACAAAAAAGGCGCCGCTGCCATAATGGCAGCGGCGCCAGAACCACCATAAAGGTGCCTGTCCCCTTTGCGGTGGTTTGTGTGGTGGTTCGAGAATTACAGCCCAAAGAAGTCAAGGATTTGATCACGGCTTACGGGCTTGTAATCGTTGGCATCGAGACCGACATCATAGCGAAAGATAGGGCGCTCGCGATCGCGGTTGCGCGCGTTGGTGCGGTCTCCCCTGCTGTGGATATGCCCGTGCAGCATGATGGCGCCGCGCGCCTTGCCATTCCAGCTGAGCATGGGGTAATGGCTCATAACTAGACGATGGCCCTTGGCATAGCCGGGAGCAATCTCCAGGTAATCGCGTACCTCATCCCAAATCTGCGGTACGTCGGGATCTTCCCAATCACCGTCATGGTTGCCACGGATGAGCGTTATGTTCTGGCATTCGATTCGTTTACGCAGGCGCACCGCTTCCGCCATGGGCAATCGATACGTAAAGTCCCCCAGGATATAGAGGAGGTCGTTCGCAGCCACGCACTCGTTGATGACATCGATGACCTTGCGGTTCATCTCCTCGACCGAATCAAACGGCCGATCCATATCGTGCAAGATATTCGTATCGCCCAGGTGCAGGTCGGCGGTAAACCACATCATCGTCTCTGTCCTCATTTCGCAACGCGTCTAACACGTGCCTAGTATACAGACGCAGCAATGCGACAGTTACCCAAAGAGCCCGCCGAACAGACCTCGGCGGCGCTTGTCCTTTTTATTCGAACCTTTATCCTGGGTGTTCTTATCCTTTTGCTTTTTGCGATCCTGCTCCAGCTCATCGTCATCGAGCAGCATATCCCACTCAAACGGATCGTCCGTCAAATCGAACAGGTCGTCGTCAAACATGGCAGCCTCCATTGCCGACTAGCGAGCATCCACCACATAGAGCCCAACGCGCACCTGATGCCACGGGCTGCGCTCGGGGGCAACCTGTTGCACACGGGCCTCAAATACGTCCTCGTGGCCGTAATACATCATCAAGGACAGTGGGCCGACCTCGTTTCCTGGAACGTAGCCAAGTTTGGTCTTGCCATAGTAGATCGCAACTGCCTCGGGGTCATGAGGATTATCGCGCTCGGCACACAGCGTCAGTTTATCGCCCGCTTTAAGATCGCCTAGGACCAAAGCGCCGTCGGCATATTGAAATCCTGCGATGTGAAACGACAGAAGAACACGTGAAGGCTCGTACATAGCAACTCCCCTAACGGCCGGATAAACCGGCGTTTAACCTTATTGAGAAGTCTACGGGTCCGTGCGGACACAAATTCGCCCCACCCGCGCCTTTTCGACCGTTTGTCGCTACACCATCTGATTTTAATGCACAAACATGCGCACGAACTTGTGCTTCCAGCTCTCATAAGGGGCGTAGCGGAACGGCACGTCCAGCCACGTTGCCTTGTTCACGATGCTCTTCTTGTGGCTAAACGTATCGAAGCTCTCGCGGCCATGGTACTGGCCCATACCGCTCGCACCCATGCCGCCGAAGCCCATATGGCTCGTAGCCAAGTGCATGATCGTGTCGTTAACGCAGCCGCCGCCAAAGGGCACGTAGCGCACAAAGCGCTCCTGAACTGCGCGATCCTGGCTAAAGATATACAGAGCCAGCGGCGTCGGACGATCTGCAATAAACGCCTCGGCCTCATCCAGGCTCTCAAACGTCAGCACCGGCAAGATGGGACCGAAAATCTCTTCCTGCATCACGGCGTCCTCAGGCGCCACGCCGTCTAGGATCGTCGGCTCAATCTTGAGCGACGACTCGCGCGCCGTGCCTCCCAGCACAACCTTGTCGGGGTCGATCAGCCCGCGCACGCGCGAAAAATGCTTGGCGTTGACGATATGACCGTAATCCTCGTTGTCGAGCGGATGCTCGCCAAACATGCGACGGGTCTCCTCCCTGATGAGGCCCAACAGCTCATCGTGTACGCGCGTATCGACCAGCAGGTAGTCGGGCGCCACGCAGGTCTGCCCCACGTTGAGCCATTTACCAAAGGCGATGCGCCGTGCCGCGACTTTTAAGTTTGCCGTGGCATCCACAATGCAGGGGCTCTTTCCGCCCAGCTCAAGCGTCACGGGCGTCAGGTTTTTACTTGCGCGCTCCATGACGAGCTTGCCGACCGGAACGCTACCGGTAAAGAAAATCTTGTCCCAGCTCTCGTCGAGCAGCGCTTCGTTCTCGGCGCGCCCGCCCTCGACAACCGTCACCAAGCACGGATCAAATGCCTCTTCACAGATTTGCTTGAGCACCGCGCTCGATGCCGGAGCATATGCGCTCGGCTTGATGACCACGGTATTGCCCGCGGCAAGGGCGCCGGCGAGTGGCTCGAGCGTCAGCAAAAACGGGTAGTTCCACGGAGCCATGATGAGTGTGACGCCATAGGGCACGGCCTGCGTCTTGCACACACTCACGGCGTTGGCGAGGTCACACGGACGCAGACGCGGGCGACTCCATCGAGCCACATGCGCAATCTGATGTCGAATCTCGGAAAGCGAGGTGCCGATCTCGCACATATACGCCTCGTCATGTGACTTTCCCAAATCGGTCTGGAGCGCATGGGCAATATCGGCCTCGTGGGCCCGTACCGCATCGCGTAAACTCACGAGCGCACGACGCCGAGCATCGACATCAAACGTGGCGTGCGTCTTAAAGTAGGCGCGCTGGTCGCCGACGATGCGCGCAATTTCCTCGGTGTTCATGGACCCTCCTAGTTCTCGTCCTCAAACATACCACCCGCAACGACCTCGTACATACGCTCGAGCTCCAAACGGTCCATCAAAAGTGGAACGGGGTATAGCGGATTGGCCTCGGCATCGGCATGGGCCGCCATTTGCGGAATATCGGAGCCGCGAATACCCGAGACATATTTGGGGATTCCCAGGGCCTCGTTCATGCGGTCAACCCAATCGATAAAGGCCTCGGCCGCCAGGCTGTCCTGCGCGGTAGCCGGCGCAATGCCCGCCATGCGAGCAAGATCGGCAAGCTTGGGGGCGGCGGCGTCACCATAAGCGCGAAGCATGTGCGGCAGGATGATCGCGTTGGCCAAACCGTGCGGAATTCCGTATCGGCCGCCCAGACTGTGCGCGATGGCATGCACATATCCGACATAGGAGCGGGTAAACGCAACGCCCGCCTTATACGCCGCCGAAAGCATATTGCGACGAGCGCGCATGTCGTCACCATGCTCATAGGCCTCGAGCAAATTGTCATGGATGAGCTGCACCGCCTGTCGCGCCATCTTGCGCGTATAGGGCGTAGTGCTTCGCCCGATAAAGGCCTCGACGGCATGCGTCAGGGCATCCATACCCGTCTGCCCCGTAATGGAGGCGGGCAGGCCGCGCGTAAACTCGGGGTCGTGCACCGCAAAGCGCGGGATAAGCACAAAGTCGTTAATGGGGTACTTGTAGTGCGTCTCGTCATCGGTAATTACCGCCGCGAGCGTGACTTCGCTTCCCGTGCCTGCCGTGGTGGGAACGGCGATGAGAAGCGGCAGGCGACGATGAATCCGCAGCAGGCCGCGCATCTTGTTGATGGGCTTGTATGGCTGCGCAATGCGCGCCCCCACACCCTTGGCGCAGTCCATGGCCGAACCGCCACCAAAGCCGATAATGGCCTGGCAGGCGCTCGCGCGATACAGGGACGCCGCTTCCTCCACGTTTGAGACCGTGGGGTTCGCACGTGTTTCGGCATAGACCGCAACGCCAATTCCCTTGGACGCGAGCGCTGTCTCGAGCGGTGCCGTGAGCCCCAGACGGGCAATGCCGGGATCCGTCACGATAAGGACCTTCTGGATCGAGCGCTTTTGAAGCACCGCGGGCACATCCTCGGCATGCTCTAAAATGCGCGGCTCGGTATAGGGCAGGATTGGCAATGCAATGCGAAAAACCGTCTGATATGTTCGACACCAGGCACGACGGGCTAGATGCATAAAGGAAACTCCTTCATTTGTTGATAGGTCAACATTTGCTCGACCGATTGTACTCAGCGGCGGTCAAAGACGGCCTACCAATCGTTAATCAGTCAACATCTTCATATCTCAAAATTGTTTTATTAAAAATCATTCCTAATAGGCTTCACATTCGGTTGCATTTATGGATAATAGAACTCGTCAAGACGCGCGTCCGGAGAGGGCCCTTACGGGACCGGACGAGCGCTCCATCGCCATCGATCGAAAGGATCGAATCATGAAGTTTGTTTGCCCCGTTTGCGGTTATGTGGAAGAGTTCGACGGCGACCAGCTGCCCGAGGACTTCAAGTGCCCCCAGTGCGGCGTTCCCGGTTCACGCTTCCTGAAGCAGGAGGAGGGTCAGCTCGAGTGGGCTGCTGAGCACGTCGTGGGCGTCGCCAAGATGGAGGGCGTCTCCGAGGATATCGTTGCCGACCTGCGCGCCAACTTTGAGGGCGAGTGCTCCGAAGTCGGTATGTACCTGGCCATGGCCCGCGTCGCTCATCGCGAGGGCTATCCCGAGATCGGCCTGTACTGGGAGAAGGCTGCGCACGAGGAGGCCGAGCATGCCGCCAAGTTCGCCGAGCTCCTGGGCGAAGTCGTGACCGACTCCACCAAGAAGAACCTCGAGATGCGCGTTGAGGCCGAGAACGGCGCCACCGCCGGCAAGACCGATCTTGCCAAGCGCGCCAAGGCCGCTGGCCTCGATGCCATCCACGACACCGTGCACGAGATGGCTCGCGACGAGGCTCGCCACGGCAAGGCTTTCGCCGGCCTGCTCAAGCGCTACTTTGGCTAAGCCAGCCGCCTAAGAGATAATCTCTAGCTCGATAAGGCCCGGACCGCATGGTTCGGGCCTTTTTCGTGTCTTGCAAACCAGTTAACGTCCCAAAAAAGGACCACCTTCGGCATCGGCTTCGCGTCAAAAACTAAGTGAGTAGCCTTTTGGGAACTTGTCGAGCAGACCATCCGTATTGCTTTATAAAACCGCAGGTAGATAGCTTGCCGCAAAACAATCTGGTCGCCATCACGCTAAAAGTCTACTCACTTAGATTTGCAACCGTCCATGATCGGGCATTTTTGTGTCTAACGGGCATCTTTTTGTCGATTTCTCCCAGTTTTGACCAGTCAACGAATAGCTCAGACCGAAGTAATGCCTCGGCCCCTTGCTCCTCCAAGCTTTTATCGCGATATTCAACATCGAGCAACCTGCACACGGCCTTAACAATCGCGTGGAATCTATCCTCATCGGATATCTGTCCGTATGTCAGGAGAAATACATCGTAGCCCATGGCCTGAAGCGCCGTCATGCGGTCGGCGTCGCGCAAGCCATCCCCGGCTCGCCCGTGTGAGCCCTTTCCTTGGCATTCAATGGCCACCTGTCGCTCTCCGTCCGGCGAAGACAGAAGTAGGTCAATGTATACGCGGGACTTGCCTACAATCGCCCGAGCACTTGCGCTTAGCGCCACTTCGACATTGAGCTCTATGCCGCAAAAACCTTCGCCTCCCAGGGATCGTGGCAACCCAAGCAACAAATACGTCTCAACCTCAAAAGGCGATGCGGCACCCAGTGGAACGAGATGAGATACCGCGACAAATCGCTTGCCGTAACGCATCCCACAAACATCTGAGCAAAAACGGTCAAGGTCTTCGCCCAAAACCAAAGCGTCGCGCCGCCATAAATTTGAGGCGGCGCCGTCCTCGGACGGACAGCGCGCCCAACCCAAGGTTGCCGGAATCGCGCCCGACTCAATTGCACGCGAAAGCTCTGCCTCGAGTGCTGCTGGCAAGGCACAAACCGTAAACAAGCCGCACATCTCCGCCAACACCAAAAGAAGCTGGAGATCCGTCAGATGCCGCGACATGATGAATGCCGTCAGCAGAGGAGACGTAACCAAAAACCCATGTTCCGTTTCCAGCACGGATTCCCTGGGAAACTCGCCTAGGAACAGCCGCTGCCTAATGCTGACAGGGCAAGTCCGCTTGCCTCTCGTCCGAACCAATGTATACAGCGGAAAGCCGAGCACAACCGTAGCCGTCGGGTTACGGGCGAGCTCGCATCGCCGCCGGTCTTCTTCCGGTCGCGGGAGCGGCGGACACAGAGCGCGGACCTGAGGGGGCAAGCGCCAGTACTTAAAAGCCGATATGTCACAAAGTAGATCCTTCATAGGCACAGGAAAACACGAATTTCAACCCGGGCGCTCACGCATTGGCGCGAACGCGCCGAAAAGGGCGCCGAACGGACTACTTAGTTTTCAACAGCCCTCCCCAACTGGCCAAAAGCTTGCCAAAAGCTGGACGGAGCGCTGTTGAAAACTCATTTTTCGCTCATGCGGAAGCCTTGCACAGCAAGTGAGTAGACTATTTAGGACCCGCCGAGCAGACCGCCCATACTGCTTTACAAAATCGCAGGTAGATGGATTGCTTCAAAACGGTCTGGTCGCCAAGGCGCCAAAAGTCTACTCACTTAGGTTGCAGGGCGTTCCCGTCAACTGCGAATCCAGGGTTTTTAGCTCTTTTGGACTCAGGTCGTCATACTGGACAAGAATTCGAGTTGATTTTTCTGGGACAGATACGCCATTGGCGCACCAAAAACTGTCACCGATATCGGTAAAAGGAATATTCGAACGCGTGAGGGCATGCGTAATAGAGTTTTCATCCGTGTCACGCCCTGCGGCTACGACGCAGTAAAGGCCAGCGTCTGCGTGCTCGATCGAAACCTCCCCCGCCGGAAATGCCTTCCGTACAAGCGTCGCCAGGCCATCACGCGCCTCGCGAGCACGAACGCGTACGCGGTTCACATGTCGCTCGTAATCGCCCGATTCCAGCAAACGAGCCAAAGCGACCTGGTCAACAGAACTCACCGACGAGGCATAAAAGCCAAGGCTGCGTCTAAACCGTTCCATCAGCTCATCGGGCAGGACCATATACGCCAAACGCAGGGCCGACGACAGACTTTTTGAAAACGTGTTGGTGTAGATGACCGATTGGGCGGCATCGATCGACGCAAGCGCGGGAATCGGCTTACCGGCAAGGCGAAACTCGCAATCAAAGTCATCTTCGATGAGATACCGACCCGGCTGCTCGGCGGCCCAGCTCAGCAGGGCATAGCGACGCGCAATGCTCGTCACAAGGCCGGTCGGATACTGATGGGACGGCATCAGGTGAAGGACATCCGCCCCGGTTTTCTGCAGAGCGCTCAAGTCCACGCCCTCACCGTCCAACGGGATATGCCGCACTTCGCAACCCATGGCCTGATAGATGCGCGTCAGGCGCAAATAGCCCGGGTCCTCAACGGCATACACCTTGTCCGCGCCAAGCAGCTGAACCAACATGGTATCGAGCAACTGGGCGCCCGCACCGATAACGATGTTGTCGGGATCGACATTCATACCCCTCGTCCCGCGTAGATGGTGCGCAATCGCACGTCGCAGCCGAGCGGTGCCCTGCGCCGGCGCGGGCGAAAAGATTTCGCGCTCGTCTTCGGACGTCAGTGTCGCCCGCAGCGCGCTTTGCCAAAGCCGCGCCGCCTCCAAAGCGGAAGGAGAAAGAGCCTCGAACTGCTCGGTCTGTCCGTCGGAATCATGCGCGCTGGGGCCAACAGAGACAGCATCTCGGTCGATATCCCCCGCAGCCGAAGCCAAAACCGGTGCATCGGGAAGCTCGCACGCGTAGTAACCACGGCGCGGCTTTGAGCAAATATAGCCCTCGGCAAGCAACTGGCTATATGCATTTTCGATTGTAATGACACTAATTCCCAGATGACTGGCAAAGGCTCGCTTAGACGGCAGATGTTCCCCCGCCGCAATGCGTCCAGCTACGATATCATCTCGAATTTGCTGGTAAACATACTCATAGAGCGATGCTTCGCCGCGTTTTTCCAAATTGTAGTCAAGCACGAGCCTATCACCTGACCTTATCGAATCATTCAATCTGGTATTAGTCTGGTCTTGTTATTATCTCGAAAACTGAGTATTTCGCCATACCCAGCTCCCCGATAGGATGTTCCGTCAAGCAATGCACATGCCAACCAAGGGAGCAACAATGGCAGAACAGACCAGCAAGGCCGATCGCGTCAAACTCAATCGCGAGCTCGCGCAGATGCTCAAGGGCGGCGTCATCATGGACGTCACCACGCCCGAGCAGGCACGTATCGCCGAGGAGGCAGGCGCCTGCGCCGTCATGGCTCTCGAGCGCATCCCGGCCGACATCCGCGCCGCCGGCGGCGTGTCGCGCATGAGTGACCCCAAGATGATCAAGGGCATTCAAGAGGCCGTCTCCATCCCCGTCATGGCCAAGTGCCGCATCGGTCACATCGTCGAGGCGCAGGTCCTTCAGGCCATCGAGATCGACTACATCGATGAGTCCGAGGTTCTCTCCCCCGCCGACGATGTCTACCACATCGATAAGACCCAGTTTGACGTCCCGTTTGTCTGCGGTGCCCGTGACCTGGGCGAGGCGCTGCGCCGCGTCGCCGAGGGCGCCACGATGATCCGCACCAAGGGCGAGCCGGGCACGGGCGACGTGGTCCAGGCCGTGCGCCATATGCGCAAGATCCAAAAGCAGATCCGCGACGTTGTTGCCCTGCGTGACGACGAGCTCTTTGAGGCAGCCAAGCAACTGCAGGTGCCGGTCGAGCTGGTCCGCGAGGTCCATGCCACGGGCAAGCTCCCCGTCGTGAACTTTGCCGCCGGCGGAGTCGCGACCCCCGCCGACGCCGCGCTGATGATGCAGCTGGGCGCCGAAGGTGTCTTTGTCGGCTCGGGCATCTTTAAGAGCGGCGACCCCGCCAAGCGCGCAGCCGCCATTGTCAAGGCCGTGGCAAACTTCACCGACGCCAAACTCATCGCCGAGCTTTCGGAGGACCTGGGCGAGGCCATGGTCGGCATCAACGCCGACGAGATCGAGATCATCATGGAGGAGCGCGGGCGCTAGTCCAACAGAAAGGATCGCACATGAGCGATTACGCAGACCAGACGGTCGCCGTGCTGGCGGTCCAAGGTGCTTTTGCCGAGCACGAGGCAAGCCTGTCCGAGCTGGGCGCACGTTGTATTGAGCTGAGGCAGGCGGCTGATTTGAAGCAGGACTTTGACCGTCTGGTACTTCCCGGCGGCGAGTCTACCGTTCAAGGGAAGCTGCTTGATGAGTTGGGCATGCTCGAGGAGCTTCGTGCCCGCATCGCTAAAGGCATGCCCGTCCTGGGCACCTGCGCCGGCCTGATTCTGCTGGCTCACGACCTTGCCGCCCATGACGATAAGGGGACGCCGCGTTTGGCAACCATGGATGTACTTGTCGAGCGCAATGCCTACGGCAGGCAGCTCGGCAGTTTTCGAACCAAGGGGCAGGTAGCCGGCATCGACGGTGAAGTGCCGCTGACGTTTATCCGCGCGCCCCGCATCGTCGAGGTCCACGGCGACGCCAAGACCCTAGCCGAAGTCGATGGTCGCATCGTCGCCGCCCGCGAGGGCAACCAGCTCGGCGTAACCTTCCACCCCGAACTCGATAAAGACACCCGCCTCCACGAACTGTTCCTACAAATGTAGGCATCGAAATCAACAAACGAAACGAGAGCGGATAATCTCCCACTCTGAGCTTGAATACAGGCTCAAACCGGGAGATTATCCGCTCTCACGCAATGTAGTCGTTGGGGACGTTCTTAAACGACTAGTCATTCAAGAACGTCCCCAACGACTACTCATTTAAG
>CABQSB010000017.1:0-60017 GCA_902466735.1 uncultured Collinsella sp. | reverse complement strand
GGACGCCGCCCTCTCAAGGCGGAGATCACCAGTTCGAATCTGGTACGGGCTACCATGAATTTGAGACCCGGGCTTCCAGTGGAAGCCCGGGTTTTTTATTTCCGAGCAAACCATCTGCAATTCCCATTTGGCCCATAGCTTTACGTTCTGCTTGTGGCCCTTGCGGGTACAATATGCAAGATATTTGGAAGGTCAGAAGGAGCCTCATGACGGAGTCCTCTCAGCATACATCTAAGCCCCAGGTCGAGGTTGAGGCCTCGGGCGGCGATGACAACAAGGGTGCACGTCGCGGTGCCATTTTTATCGGCGTCGTGCTGGTTGGCTACATCGTTTATCTGATTGTGACCGGTCAGATGGGACAGTTCTGGGCTGCCATGTCGAGCGTTCAGGCGCCGTGGCTCGTTGCTGCATGCTTTTGCATGTTCCTGTACCTGTTCTTTGGCATCGTTGCCTATGCGATCGCCGTCTGGCTCGATCCCAATTCGCCCGTCGGCATTCGCGACCTGATCTCGGTCGAGGCGAGCGGTATCTTCTTTGGCAACCTGACGCCCATGATGATGGGCTCTACGCCCGCCCAGATCTACCGCCTGACCAAGGCGGGCCAAAATGTCGGCGAGGCCGGTGCCACGCAGTTCACGCGCTTTATCGTGTATCAGTTTGGCCTCGTTGCCTGGGGCGCCATTCTGCTGCTTGCCCGCATGCCGTTTTTCGCCGAGCGCTATGGCGACATGACGCTGCTGTGCGTCTTTAGCTTTGGCGGACACTGTTGCATTCTGCTTGGCATCTTTGCCGTCGCGCTCATGCCCAAGACCGTCACGCGCGTCGCGCACTGCATCATCAATTGGCTCGAGCGAATGGGCGTCTCGGCCACCAAGATCGAGGGCTGGCGTACGTTTGTCGACGGCGAAATCTACTCGTTCTCCGAGAAGTTCAAGCTTTCGGCCGGCCACTTTTCGTCCATGCTGCTCACGGTGGTCATCACCATGTTGCAGCTCGCGTTTTTCTACCTCGTGCCGTATTTCCTGATGCTTGCCTTTGGCCACCACGAAGTCGACTTCTTCTCGGTCATGGCCGCGAGCGCCTTTGTTCAGCTCCTGAGCTCTGCTGTTCCCCTGCCCGGTGGCACCGGCGGCGCCGAGGGCGGCTTCGCACTGTTCCTGGGTCATTTCTTTGGATCGGCGTCGACCGCCGGTTATCTGCTATGGCGCCTCATTACGTTTATCGCGCCGACTATTTTGGCCGCGCCCCTGCTGGGTCTTAAGAGCGCTCACAACGAGAGTATCCACGCACGCTGGGATCGCGCGATGCGCAAGCTCGGACGAACGCCTCAGACGTCCTCTAAGCCGGCAAAGCCCCATCCTGTGAACGCGGTTACGGTGGATCCCAATCAGCATGCTCAGAAGGCTTCTGGGGCCGCCAAACCGTCGCATAAGGCCTATGTGCGCCAGACAGGCGACGGCATCCGTGTGTCCCCGGCTGCTTTGAACAAAAAGAAGCTCCCTAAGGCGTAACAGTTGGTCGTGCGTTCTTCATGTTGCCGGGCTTTTTTGTGCCGGATGGGGGATAATCCTCTTACGTAGATTAACTCTCATCTGTTGATGAATGCTTGCATTCCGAAGGGACACGTCCATGGACACCAGCAAACCGCGCCTCGACCGCCGCATCGTTCGCAGCCGCAATGCCATCCTTTCTGCGTTTGAGCGCCTGCTGATGGATAAACCGCTTGCCGATATTACCGTGAGTGCCATCGCGCGTGAGGCAAATGTCGATCGTAAGACCTTCTACGTGCATTTTGGCACGGTCGACGGCCTGCTCGATGCCATCGCCGCCGATGTGGTGGAGATGATCGTCGACTCTGTCGAAAAGACGCTTTCCACTATGGGCAGTGACCCCAACGAGCGCGCCCTTGGAGCGGCGGCTACCTTCTTTAAGGCCATCAACGAGGCACTTTGCAATAACCTCGTGCTCAATCGCCAGCTGATTGAAAATATCCCGCTCGACGATTTTATGACGCGCTTACGCGTGCCGCTCGAGCACGAGATTGCCGAGCGCGACCTGCTGCCCCACGGCCTCAAGGACGAGATGTTCGACTACTATCTGGCGTTTTTGCTGTCGGGTATTATCGGAATCTATCGCACATGGGCGCTGTCTGACGGCTTGGTTCCTATCGAGCGCGTCTCGGAGGTCGCCAACGACCTGACTCTCAATGGCCTGTCGAGTCTGGAATCTCGCTTGGATTAGGCGCAGGCTCGAGTTCGTGAGGCGCTTGTCGGGGTGCAGCCCGATCGATCAGGCGACGAGCATCCCGCCGAAGCAGTCGATGACCGGGCTCAGGTAGACCTTCTCGCCGCCCGGGAGCCTGAACTCGGTGATGTCGGTGAGCCACAGCAGGTTGGGCTCGTCGGCGTGGAAATTCCTGTTTACGAGGTTCTCCGGCGCCTTGTAGACCTCGCCGGCGTAGGAGCTGTAGCCTGAGGATCCTTAAAAGAAAGTCCAGTTTATCCTTTCCACCCCAATTGGGAATCCTCCGATGCGCCTTCGCACGCTCGCATGACCTCGATACCGTGCGAGCGTGCGAACTCGACGAGCTCTGCGTTGCGGGCGTTTATGGTGCCGAAGGCGGCGGGACACACGATAAGGCGCGCGCAGTGGACGAGGAGCTCTTTGGCGCGGGCTATGGTTTTATCCCCGATCGGCTCGAAGGCGCGCTCGGTCACGCATTCCGCCGCCAGGTCGCGCGCGAGCTCGCAGTCGATGTCCCCTTCGTGCAGAACGCCCGTGTAGAACGCCTTGCCCTGCCGGATGAGCTGGCGAA
This sequence comes from uncultured Collinsella sp., assembly GCA_902466735.1. Taxonomy (GTDB): domain Bacteria; phylum Actinomycetota; class Coriobacteriia; order Coriobacteriales; family Coriobacteriaceae; genus Collinsella. The sequence continues at coordinate 57,202 of CABQSB010000017.1, read as the reverse complement.
ACACAGCCGACCCCGTACCTGCGCCGGCGATGACGAACGTGTGCGCATCGCCGTGCGGGCGTCCAATTTCCACGCTGCCGAAGCGCTCGTTGAAGGTGCCATGTTGAAGGCCGTAGAGCTCGCCAATCGTCTCGCGCGTGAATATGTCCTCGGGTGCGCCGGCGCGGAAGACCCGGCCGTCCTTCACGCAAATCACCTTGTCGGCGCTTTTCTGCGCGAGCTCGAGTTCGTGGATGGACATGATGACAGCCACATTCCGCGATTTCGCAAGGTGGCGAAGTATTCGCAGCAGGTCGATCTGGTAGCGGATATCGAGATACGACGTGGGCTCGTCGAGCACGAGCACACGCGGATCCTGCGCGATGGCGCGTGCGAGCATGACGCGCTGGCGTTGCCCGTCGCTTATCTGCATGAAGTCGCGCTCGGCGAGCTCTTCCACACGTGCGGTTTTCATGGCCTCGTCGACCCGACTATGGTCGTCGGGCGAGAGTGTGCCCATTCGCCCGGTGTAGGGGTGCCTTCCCGCCTCTACGACATCGCGGCAGGTGAGGAGCTCGGTCCGGGGGCGATCTGTCAGCATAACGGCAAGGTTCCTTGCGAACTCCGCCGTCTTCCATCGGGAAATCTCTCGCCCGTCGAGCTCGACCGCGCCGGCAAGCGGTGCTAAATGGCGTGTGATGGTTTTCAAGATGGTCGACTTGCCCGAGCCGTTCGGCCCGATGAGCGCCACGACGTCGCCCGCGCGAACCTCCAGATCGACGCCTCCGACTACGACTTTCTTGTCGTAGCCCGCCGACAGGTCGCTTATGTGGAAAAGCGGCGCTCCGTCAGCCTGCGTTTCGACCGTAGTTTCGAGGTTCGGCTCCGCTCGGAGGAGGCGTTCCTCGCGCAGTTCCGCACGAGCCGAAAGTGCCTTCTGGCGCTTTCGTGCGAGCTCAGGACTGTCTAAGCATGGAATGTCCCCTCCGAGCGTTTTGGGCCGCGGCGCGAATTCTCCCATCTACCTCACCCGCTTCTTCAACATGAGCGCGATAACCACCGGCGCGCCGAAGATGGCGGTGACAGCGCTGATGGAAAGTTCGACGGGAGAGAACAGTGTGCGCGCGATCAAATCGCAGCCCGCGCAGAAGATGGCGCCTCCCAAGAAGCACGCAGGAATCACGCGGATGGGCTTCGACGACTTTAGCGCCGACTTCACGAGATGCGGAACCGCAATGCCTACGAACGACACCGGACCAGCGAACGCGGTCACGCAGGCGGAGAGCATGCTCGCTAGAAGGACGAGCGCCACGCGGAAGCGTGCGACGTTCACGCCGACGCTTTTCGCGTAGGCTTCTCCCAGCTGGAAGGCGGAAAGGGGCTTCGATATCGCGAATACGCATGCGCTTACGGTGATCACCACGACCGTGATGACCGCGACGTCGTCCCAGCTCGAACCCGAGAAGCTACCCAAAGACCAGTTGTGCAGGTTCACGATGGACTGGTCGTCGGCGAAGGCGATGAGGAAGTTCGTCGCCGCCGAGCAGATGTATCCCACCATGACGCCCGCCACGATGAGCATGGCCATGGAACTTATGCGCCGTGCAATGAGGAGCACGAAACCGATGGTGATAAGCGAGCCCAGAAACGCTGCGGCCACCATGGCCGGCGAGGACATGGCCTGGTTTGCGCCCAGAAGTACGATCATCGTAAGCGCGACGACGAACTTTGCGCCCGAGGAGACGCCCAAGATGAACGGGTCGGCGATGGGGTTGTTGAAAAACGTCTGCAGCAGGAACCCGGAGAGCGAAAGTGCCCCGCCGAGAAGCACGGCTGAAAGTACGCGCGGCAGTCGAATCTCCCAGATGACCTGGCTTTCCATGGAATTGGCCGCGCCGCCCGAAAGGATGCCGGGGATGTGGTCTGCGGGCACGAGCACGCTCCCGATGCACAGGTTGGTCCCGACGAGCACGATGAGGGCAACAGCGAGCAGCGCCGTCACGACGCGACACCGCGCGGCGCGCCCCGATTCGTCGTATGCCATGGAAAGTCGGCTTCTCATGGTGCTAGCCGAGCTTCCTCAGATAATGGAAGTCGCTCGTGTCATCGCCGGTGAACGCCCCGTGCAGCTCGTCGATAATGTCGGCGGTAGAAGTCATCTGCTGGTACATGTCGGCGCTTGTGACCCAGACGTTGCCGTTCTTCACGGCTTTGAACTGCGACAATAGCGTGTTTTTGCCTACGAAGTCGTTCAAGGTGGCAACCGATTCGTCGATGGTGCCGTTGTAGACGATGATGTCGGCATCCTTCGCTGTCGCGTAGAAGCGCTCCATTTCGAGCGTTACTGACGAACCTGACGTCGACGCCGTCTGCGCGTCATCGAGCGCGTAGCTGCCGCCTGCAAGCTCGATCATCTGCGCCACGTAGTCGCCCGCCCGCCGCGTGACGGCGGCCCCGTTCGAGTTAATGTAGAAATACGCCACGGTTTTACCTGACGACGCGAGCCCCGACGTTTGCTCGACGCGGGCCTTCTGCTCGTTGAACAGGTGCGTGGCCTCGTCTTCCTTGTCGAACAGGACGCCGAAAAGCTTAATCCACTCGACGCGCCCGAGTGCTTTGGGCTCGCTCGACGACTGTTCGGTGAGCACGACGAGCCCGAGCTTCTGCAGCTTTTCCTTCACATCGGGCGTGTGGTTGATCATGGTGTTCTCGATGGCGAGCGTGCAGCCCGAGGCCGATATTCGCTCGTAGTCGGGCGCGCTGTACTTGCCGCCGTAGGCGATCGCCCCACTTCCGAGCGCGCTTTTGAAGCCCGCGACCGAGCAATCGTCGGCTTTCGTGCCCGACATTAAGATATTGTCGTTCGCATCGAGCGCGTCGACCAGGCACATCGTCGCCGACGACACGAGGTACACCTTGTCGGCGGGGCGCCTTATGACCGCGATGTCGGAGCTTAACCCATCAGGTACCTTCGCATCTTGCGGCACCACGAGGAAGCGCTCCCCGTTCGAAACGCAGATAAGCCGCAGGCCGCCTTCGAACTCGTCGACAGTGAAGTGCTCGGCGTATTCAAGCTGAAGCGCTCCCGTCGGCTCCCAGCCGCAGCCCAAATCGGCGTTGTGGAAGTCGGCCGCGGCGCTTGAAGCCGTTCCCGCAGGGGAGCCGCCGCTTGCATCGTCGCCCGATTTCTCCTTCATGGTGGATGAGTCGAAGTGGAGCGTGTAGTCGATGGTGTGCGGCGTCGACATGGCGACGGTCTCGGCCGACACGGCGATGTCCTCGTCGAGCGTGACGGGTATCTCGAACGTGGAGTTGCCGCCGTCGTTTACGGGCGCGTAGTCCACGCCGTCGACGGTCATCTTGTCGTAGTTCGAACTCGACCAGGTGATGGTCGCGGTGTAGGTGTCGCCATCCTTCACAATTGTGGTGGGTGAGGCGATGCTTGCGCGCCCTGACCCGCCGGAAAGCGAGACGCTCACCGTGTATTCCTGAGAGCCCGCCGTGCCACCGGTCGCGTTCGGGCTCGCACTGCACCCCGCGAAGGGAAGCGCGAGCAGGGCGACGAGAACGCAGGCGATCGCGCGCGCCGCGATGCTTCGGCGCTTCCTGTTTTCCCCCTTGGGAAGAATCGACCGCATGGCGTTACTTCAGTGCGTCGGCGCGCAGATCGACGCCGGCGGATTCGAACACAAGTGTGCGGTCGTACCACTGCTCTTTTCTAATACTCCACGCGGCACAGGCGGTGTCCTCGTCGAGCGCATCAACGGGCACGTCGTAGGTGTACTTGCCTTCCGCGTTTTCCACATAGGGGATGAAGTCGGCCTCGCTCGCGGCGGCAGCCTCGTCGCCCGTGCCCATGAAGAGCTTGCCGTAGCCCGTGCCGGAAAGCGTCATCACGCAGTGCATGGAGCCGTTTTCCACGATGAGCTGGGCGTCCACGATCCTGAACATGTTCGAGCTGGAATCTACGGTGATTGGATAGGTGCCGTCGGCCACCTTGTCGGCGGTGATGGGGGCAGCGCTTGCGCCCGCGGGCGCATCGGCCGCCTGTTCGGTCTTTTCCTGGGAATCGGCATCGCTTGCCTTTGCGCTGTCGATTGAATTTCCGGCGCAGCCGGCGAGCGAGAACGCGCAAAGCGCCGCCGACAGGGCGAAGACGAGGGTTTTCTTCAACATGGAGGGGGTTCCTTTCAATCGCTTCGACCGCCCGTGCCGTGCGGTGGGCGGTCGGGATGCGAATGCAACGGGCATGCGTCGTCAGTCGGGGAAAGGCGCATGCCCGTTGCACGGGGACGCGACCGGCGCCCCCGTGCGCGGCGAGTTTACAGCTTGGCGATGGCGTCGTCCACGTGCGAGACGTAGATGTCGTCGACCGCGACGTTCTGTCCCAGACCCTGGAGCAGGCACGTCACTTCGAAGCCGGCGGCCACGAACTTCGCAGCCCAGCTGTCGGGGTCGGTCTCGTCTGCCATGTCGTTGTTCGCGTGGTCGCCCGCGACCACCATGAACGGCGCGAGCACGGCCTTCTTGTAGCCTGCGGCGCTCGCGGCGGCGATAACATCCTCGCAGGTCGGTTCAGCCTCGACGGTGCCGACGAAGAACTGCGTCAAACCCTCGTTCTTGAACACTTCCTGCATCTTGGCATAGTCGGCGTTGGAATCGGCTTCGGTGCCGTGGCCCATGAGGCACAGCGCCGTCTCGCCGTCGTCGAAGGACGCCATGTTCTCCTTAATGGCTGCGGCCACCTTTTTGTAGTCGTCGTCGGAGGTGAGCAGCGGGTCGCCGAGCGAGATCTTGTCGAACTTGTCGGCGTACTTGTCGAGCTCGTCTTTCACGTCGGCGTATTCCAGGCCAGCCATGAGATGCGTCGGCTGCACGACGATTTCCTTCACGCCGTCTTCCACGCAGCGGTCAAGCGCCTCGGTCATGTTGTCGATCGTGATGCCGTCGCGCTTCTTCAGCTTGTCGATGATGATCTGCGCGGTGAAGGCGCGGCGGATGTCGTAGTCCTGCCAGTACTTCTCGCGGATAGCGTCTTCGATGGCGCCGATGGTGATGTGGCGCGAGTCGTTGTAGCTCGTGCCGAAGCTCGTGACGAGGATGACCGGCTTCGCGGCCTTCTCCTTTTCACTAGATTTCTCGGAACTCGCGGAGGTGTTGGAGCAGCCCGCGAGCGCGACTCCGGCGAGCGCGACGGCTCCGGTTGCTGCGGCGCCCATGAAGCCGCGGCGTGACATCTGGTCGGACATGGTTTTTCCTTTCCTCGGTTTGCCGGTCCCCCGGCGACAGTTGCTTGTCGGCACAAGCGAAAGAAAAGCGCACCCCTCGGGGTTCACAAGGAGCTAACGCCACGGCGATGCCGTGAGGAAAAGGCGAAGCAGTCTGGCTTGGGGCGCGAGGCGGTTCGCCCGCGCGTCCTATACAGTAATGTCCCTTGCCCAGGATTCCCACCTGGTTCCCTCCGCAAGCCAGCGCGGGCTGTGCAGGCGCCGCGCCGGTCATTTCCTTTTATCCGATTGTCATATGCTCGTTGCCGAAACTTTTACTATGATAGTGGGCACTTGTGAACGTGTCAAAGCCAGCGCGGGCGGCATTGCGCCTCCTGCCTGCGTATTTGCGCCGATTGCTGCCGCAGGCGCCGTGTTTTGCCCGCTGCGCGAATGGCGGCGTAAACGGTTGCGATGAGAAACGGGAAGGGAAGGCTCGGATGATTCATATCGTTGGCGCAGGCTCGGGCGCCGCCGACCTTATCACGCTGCGCGGGGCGCGCCTTCTGCGCGCGGCCGACGTAGTCGTTTGGGCGGGAAGCCTTGTGAATCCCGAGCTGCTCGCCGAGTGCAAGGAATCCTGCGTCGTCTACGACAGCGCGCACATGACCTTGGAGGAAGTGCTCGACGTGATGTGCGCGGCAGATGCGCGGGGCGAGGAAGTGGTGCGCCTGCACACGGGCGACCCGTGCCTGTACGGCGCCATCCAGGAGCAGATGGACGCGCTCGACGCGCGCGGCGTGGACTACGAGGTGGTGCCCGGCGTGTCGAGCTTTTGCGGTGCCGCGGCCGCGCTTCGCCAGGAATACACGCTGCCGGGAATCAGCCAGTCGGTCGTGATCACGCGGCTTTCCGGACGTACCCCCATGCCCGCGGGCGAGGGCATGCGCACCATGGCGGAAAGCGGCTCGACTATGGTCATCTTCCTGAGCTCGGGTATGCTCGCCGAGCTTTCCGCCGAGCTTTTGGCCGCGGGCCGCAGCTCCGACGAGCCGGCGGCGCTCGTGTACAAGGCGACCTGGCCTGAGGAGCGCGTGGTGCGATGCACAGTGGGCACGCTCGCCGATGCGGGCGCGCGAGAGGGCATCGACCGCACGGCGCTCGTGGTGGTGGGCCGCGTGCTCGGAGCTCGCGGCGGGCTTGCGCACAACGGCGCGCAAGCGGAGTCGTACGAGCGCAGCAAGCTTTACGACCCTTCGTTTGCCACGGGGTATCGGAAGGCGAGCAGCTAGCGTGGCCTTCGAGCACTACATATATACCGGGACGACCCGCCTGCGCTGCGGCTACACCACAGGGAGTTGCGCCGCGCTCGCGGCGAAGGCGGCCTGTGAGATGCTCTTGTCACGAAAGCCCGTCGGCCGCGTGTCGATCGTCACCCCCGGCGGGCTGCCCGTCGAGGCGAACGTGGTCGACGCATGTATCGGCGAGGGGTGCGCCCAGTGCGCCGTGCGAAAGGACGCAGGCGACGATGCCGATGTGACCGACGGCGTGCTCGTGTACGCGCGCGTGGAACATGCGGGGTCGGGCACGGGTGCTGCGGGCAGCAAGGGCGTGCCCGCGCGCGAATCGGAAGTTTCCGTCGATGGCGGCGTGGGCGTGGGGCGCGTGACGTTGCCCGGGCTCGAGCAGCCGGTGGGGGCGGCCGCCATCAACGCGACGCCGCGCGCGATGATCACTTCGGCGGTGCGCGAGGTGTGCGCCGCGCATGGCTTTTCTGGAAATATTGCTGTGACGATTTCGGTACCCGAGGGTGTTGCCCTTGCCGAAAAGACCTTTAACCCGCACCTGGGGATAAAGGACGGCATCTCCATCCTGGGCACGACGGGCATCGTCGAGCCGCGCAGCCTCGCTGCCTTGCGCGACAGCATCGAGCTCGAGATCCGGCAGCATGCGGCTATGGGGCGGCGCGGAGTCGTACTCACGCCCGGCAACTACGGCGGGCAGTTCATCTCGGGGCATTTCCACCTAAACGGTGCGCCGGTGGTCTTCATCTCCAACTTTGTGGGCGATGCGATTGATTGCTGCGTTCGCGAGGGATTCACCAATGTCCTTCTTGTGGGACACATCGGCAAGCTGGTGAAGGTCGCTGGCGGCATCATGGACACCCATTCGCGTACCGCCGACTGCCGCGCGGAGATTCTGGCCGCCCACGCGGCCTTGGTTGGCGCGGGCGCGAAGACCGTGCGCGAGATCATGTCGTCGGTCACGACCACGGCGGCGCTCGAGGTAATCGAGGCCGCCGGCGTGGGGGACGCTGCGCGCGCCTCGCTCGCTGTGGCAATCGAGGACAGGTTGCGCCGCCGCGCGGCGGGCGGATGCGACATCGCCGCGGTCGTGTTCGACGCCGAGCGCCGCGAGCTTTTCCGCACGTCGGGCGCCGATGCAGTTATCGGGGAATTGGGGGCGACGTATGAGTAAAGGCGTGCTGTACGGCGTGGGCACGGGGCCTGGCGACCCCGAGCTGCTCACGATCAAGGCCGTCCGCACAATCGAATCATGTCCGGTCATCGCCGCACCGCAGACGGCGGACGGGGCCATGGTCGCGCTCGACATCGTGCGCGGCGCCGTCGACCTTACAGGCAAGACGGTGATCCCCGTGCGATTCTCGATGACGCGCGACGTCGAGCGCCGCGCGGCCGAGCATGCCTCGCTTGTTCGCGAGCTTGTCGCGCACCTGGATGCGGTCCGCGACGTCGCGCTGCTGAACCTGGGGGACCCGAGCATCTACGCCACCTTCCAGCGCATAGCGCCCGACGTGCGCGCCCGCGGGTTCGAGGCGCGCGCCATTCCCGGCGTGCCGAGCTTCTGCGCGGTCGCCGCGGCGCTCGAGCGCGACCTCACGCCCGAGATGTCGTCGCCTCTGTTCATCGTGCCCGGCGGCTACGACGACGTGCGCCGCGCAATCAGCTGGCCGGGGACGAAGGTGGTCATGAAGGCGCGCCGCTCGCTTGCGGACACGAAGCGCATCCTTCGCGAGGAGGGCGCCTTCGACGGTGCCGAGCTCGTAGAGGACTGTGGGCTTCCGGGCGAGCGCGTGTACCGCTCGGTCGACGATGTGCCCGATCGGGGCAGCTACTTCTCGACGATGGTGGTGCGCTAGATGAGGGTTTCCTGCATAGCGTTCACTGAGAGGGGATATGCGTTGGCGGAGCGCACCGCACGCGCGCTTTCCGATTGCGCGCAGACAGGTGAAGATGACCCTGGCTGGGACGTTTCCGTTTCGCGCGGGTTCGGCGAGGGGAAGGCCGACCTGCGCGCATGGACGGCGCTCGCGTGGGAAGCGTCGGACGCGCTCCTGTTCGTGGGCGCGGCGGGCATCGCCGTGCGGGCGATCGCGCCGCATGTCGCCTCGAAGGCAAGCGATTCCGCGGTTGTGGCGATCGACGAGGCGGGGCGCTTTGCCGTCCCGCTTTTGTCGGGGCATTTGGGCGGTGCGAACGAGCTTGCGCAAACTGTGGCACGCGCGGCAGGGGCCATCCCCGTCATCACCACGGCGACCGACGTCCGCGGCGTGTGGGCGGTGGATACGTGGGCGCGCTGTGCGGGGCTCGCCGTTTCGAATCCCGAGGCTATCAAACGAGTGTCGGCGCGGCTGCTTTCGGGCGGGCGCGTGGCGCTCTATTCCGACATGCCGATTTCGGGACAGCCGCCTGAGGGGGTTGACATTGCGTCCGACCGCGCTCGGGCCGATATCGTCGTGTCGCCGTTCGCTGGCGCGAATGCGGGTGCGTCCGTTCGCGCGGCGGAGACAACGAACGAGGTCGTGCCCGTCGGTGAGACGGGGAAGCCGGCGGGCGTGCGGGCGCAGGCGCCTGCGCCCGAGCCGCTTCACCTTGTCTTGCCCTGCATCGTTGCGGGCATAGGGTGCCGTCGCGGTGCGTGCGCCGAAGCGATCGGGGAGGCGTTTCTTCTCGCGTGCGGGCAGGCGGGCATCTCGCCCTCGGCCGTGCGCGAGGCGGCGACGATCGACGTGAAGGCGCGCGAGGAGGGTCTGCTCGCCTTCTGCCGCGCGCGCAATATCCCACTCGCGACGTATTCCGCAGAGGAGTTGTCGCAGGTCGAAGGCAGCGTTTCGCCATCTGATTTCGTGCGCGCGACGGTGGGGGTCGACAACGTGTGCGAGCGCGCGGCGCTCGCGGACGGGGGTAAACTTATCTTCCCGAAGCTCGCTCACGGCGGCGTGACCGTCGCGTTTTCCAAGGTAACTATTGAACTTTCGTTTAAGGAGCGGTGATGGGAAAGCTCTTCGTGGTGGGGATCGGCCCGGGCGCCCCCGACGGCATGACGATTGCGGCTCGGCGCGCGCTCGAGGCGGCCGACATCGTTGTGGGGTACACGAAATACGTGGAGCTCGCGCTCGCCGCCGTGCCCGACGCGGCGCATCTCGCGACGCCGATGATGCACGAGGTCGAACGGTGCCGCCTGGCGCTTTCGCGCGCGCAGAGCGGAGAAGCCGTGGCGCTCGTGTGCAGCGGTGACGCGGGTGTGTACGGCATGGCGAGCCCCGTGCTGGAGCTTGCTGAGGACTACCCCGATGTAGACGTGGAAGTTATCGCCGGGGCCACCGCGGCTCAGAGCGGGTCGGCGGTGCTCGGCGCCCCGCTTGCCCACGACTTCGCGGTCGTGTCGCTCTCCGACCTGCTCACGCCGTGGGAGGTCATCGAGCGCAGGCTCGCCGCCGTGGCGAGCGCCGACTTCTGCATCTGTTTGTACAACCCGCGCAGCAGAAAGCGCGCCGACAGGCTCTCGCGCGCGGCGAAGATTATGCTCGAATGGAAGGCCCCCGACACGCTCTGCGGCTGGGTACGCAACATCGGGCGCGAGGGGCAGCAGTCGGGCATGTGCAGGCTCTCCGAGCTGGGGGAGTTCGATGCCGACATGTTCACCACCGTGTTCGTCGGCAACGCGGACACTAAGCGCGTAAGCGGCCGTATGGTCACGCCGCGCGGGTATCGGGAGATTCCATGCGAAAGGTAACGATCATCGGGGCGGGGCCCGGAAACCCCGACTTGCTCTCGCGCGCGGCGCTCGACGCGATCGACATCGCCGACGTGGTCATCGGCGCTCATCGCGCGCTTGTCAGCATCGACGTGCCGCCCGACGTGGTGAGATGCGAGCTCGTGAAGACGGCGGACATCGTCGCCGCGCTCACCGATGCGGCGTCGTGGCAGCGCGCCGTGGTCGTGATGACGGGCGATGTGGGGCTGTTCAGCGGCGCGCGCCGCCTGGTGGAGGCGCTCTCCGGCGACGCGCAGGTGGACGTGCGCGTCATTCCCGGCATAAGCTCAGCGTCGTATCTCGCCGCGCGCCTCGCGCGTCCATGGCAGGATTGGCGCTTCGCGAGCGCTCACGGCGTGGCGTGCGACATCGTGGCCGAGGCCGAGCGCGCAGGTGAGCTCTTCCTCGCCACGTCGGGCGGGGAAGACCCCTCGCGGCTTTCGGGCGAGCTTGTGCAGGCTGGCTTCGGGGACGCGCGCGTGACGGTGGCCGAGCGCCTGTCGTACCCCGACGAGCGCATCACCTGCGCGACCGCAAGTGAAATCGCAGGTCAGACGTTCGACGACTTGAACGTGATGCTTATCGAGTTCGCAGGCTGCGCCGGTTCGCCTGCGGGCTCTAGCGCAGCCTCCGAGGCGCCGGCCGGCGCGTCTGCGCCCGCGGCGGCTTCTTTCGCGGCGGACTCTGCGGGCGCATCCCGCGCCGCGAGCTCCCGCTGGCCGTACGCTTCCTCGGGCATTCCCGACGAGCTCTTCATCCGCGGCGACGTTCCCATGACCAAGCAGGAGGTGCGCGCCGTCGCGCTCGCGAAGCTGCGCCTTACCGCGACCGACACCGTGTGGGATGTCGGCGCCGGCACGGGGAGCGTTTCGATCGAGGCGGCGCTCGTCGCGCGAGCGGGGTCGGTATGGGCGGTCGAGCGCAACGCGACCGGCGTGCGGCTCATCCGAGAGAACGCGGATGCATTCGGGTGCGGCAACGTGCATGCGGTCCCCGGTGTCGCCCCCGAAGCGCTCGCGAAACTGCCCGTCCCCGACGCCGTGTTCGTCGGCGGGAGCGCGGGCGAGCTTCCCTCCATCGTGGAGGCGGCGCTCGAGAAGAACTCGCAGGTTCGCCTGTGCGTGCCATGCGTCACCGTTGAGACGCTCACCGAGGCGTTCGCGCTCCTCTCGGGTTCGCGCTTTAAGGGGTTCGAGGCGTGCCAGGTGTCGGCCGCCCGTGCCGAGGCTGTAGGCTCGCACCATCTTATGAAGGCGCAAAACCCCGTGTTCCTCGTCAGCGCGCGTGGTGCGGGCGCGGATGCCGAGGAGCTTGCCGAAGTCGGCGCGCTTGCTGAGTCGCCTGTCGGGGAGGACCTCTCTGTCGAGGGGAACCCATCCGTTGAGGTGGTCTCGCTTGCTAACTGCAGCGCCGCAGGTGGGGAAGGCGGCGCCCGGTGAGCACGTCCATCCCGCGCTTCATGGTCGCTGCGCCCTCGAGCGGGAGCGGCAAGACGGTCGTAACGTGCGCGCTCCTGCGCGCGCTCGCGCGCCGCGGCCTTGCATGCGCGGCCTTCAAATGCGGCCCCGACTACATTGACCCGCTCTTTCATCGCCGCGTCGTGGGTGCGCGCTCGGGCAATTTAGACGGCTTCTTCACCGACGCCCCGACGCTGCGCGCACTGCTCGCATGCGGCGCCGCGGGCGCGGATGTCGCGGTGCTCGAGGGGGTCATGGGCTTCTATGACGGCATGGCGCCCGGCGTGGCCGACGCGAGCAGCTATCAGGTTGCGCGCGACACGGAAACGCCGGTCGTTTTAGTGGTGAACGGGCGCGGGGCGTCTTTATCGCTCGCCGCCGTAATCCGCGGCATCGCCGAGTTCCTGCCTTGTGCGAACGTGCGCGGCGTCGTGCTGAACAAGACGAGCGCCGCTGCCTGCGCCTACGCGGCGCCTGCGATCGAGAAGCACACGGGCGTCGCGGTTTTGGGGAATATCCCCGCCGACGAGGCGTTCTCGCTCGAAAGCCGGCATCTGGGGCTTGTGACCGCCGACGAGGTCGAGCAGCTCTCCGCGCGCATCGACAAGATGGCCGAGCTGGTGGAAAAGAGCGTCGACGTCGACCGCTTGCTCGAAATAGCGGCGACGGCACCCGATATCCGCGAGGAACCTTACCGGTTGGAGCCGATCGCGGGAGCGCGGCCCATCGTCGCCGTCGCGCGTGACGAGGCGTGCTCGTTCTACTACGAGGAGAACCTGCGCGCGCTCGAGGATCTGGGTTGCGAGCTGGCCTTTTTCAGCCCCCTGTGTGATAGCGAGTTGCCCCGGGGGACAAGCGCCCTCTATCTGGGGGGCGGCTACCCGGAGCTCCATGCGCGGCAGCTCTCCGAGAACGCGCCGATGCGCGAGGCGGTGCGGCGCGCGGTGGAATCCGGCATGCCGACGGTCGCCGAATGCGGTGGGTTTCTTTACCTGCAGCGCGAAATCGCCGATAGCGAGGGGCGGCGCTGGCCTGTTGCGGGCGCCCTTGAGGGCGCAAGCGAGAACGGGGGAAGGCTGTCCCATTTCGGGTACGTGGAGCTTACTTCCCAACGCGACGGGCTCTACGGGCCGCGCGGCACACGCATCCGCGCGCACGAGTTCCACTACTGGCAGTCCACCTGCCCGGGCGGCGACTTTTGGGCGCAGAAGCCCCGGCGCGACAAGGGCTGGCCGTGCATGACGACCACCCCCTCCCTGGTGGCGGGCTTCCCGCATGTGTACTATCCTGCGAACCCCGACGTTGCGCGCGCGTTCGCGTCTGCCGCAGCGTCGTTCGCAGAGAGGAGGCGGCATGGCTGAAGCAACCGAAACCGCGCTTGCCTGCATCCGCGAGGAAGTCGAGCGCGCGTTCTCGTCGGCGCCGGGCGCCGTGCTCGAAGCCGCGCTCTCCCGGATCGAGCCCGCAGACGAGTGCGCCCGTGCCGCCGCGTACGCCGCGTGGGACTCCATCGCGCACCCCTTGGGGGGATTGGGCGACTTTGAAGACGCCGTCGCGTGTATCGCCGCAGCTCAGGGGAGCGCCGAGGTGGCCGAGTTTCCCCGTGCGCTCGCGGTATTCTTCTCCGACAACGGGGTCGTTGCCGAAGGCGTGTCGCAAAGCGGGCAAGATGTGACGCGAGCCGTCGCGCGCAACATGTGCGAGGGGGCCGCGAGCGCCTGCCGCATGGCGGCGTTCGCGGGTGCCGAGGTCGTGCCCGTCGACGTGGGTATGGCCCGGGGCATAGAAGACGCGCGCATGGTGCGCGCGAACGTGCGGCGGGGGAGCGGCAACATCGCTCTCGGCTCCGCTATGTCTCGCGATGGGGCCGTGCGCGCGATCGAGGTCGGAATCGCCGTCGCGTGCGGGCTTGCCCGCGCCGGCGTGCGCCTTCTCGCCGCGGGCGAGATGGGCATCGGCAACACGACCACCTCGGCGGCGGTGGCCGCAGTGCTCATCCGGGCGGACGCGCGGAGCCTTGTCGGGCGCGGCGCGGGGCTCTCGGACGCCTCGCTCGCGCGCAAGCGCGACGTGGTCGAGCGCGCTATCGACGCGAACTCGCCCGATCCCGCCGACCCGATCGACGTGCTCTCGAAGGTGGGCGGCTTCGACATCGCTGCGTTGTGCGGCTTCTACCTGGGGGCCGCGGTCTCGAAGGCGCCGGCGCTCCTCGACGGGGTCATATCCTGCACGGCGGCCCTGTGCGCGGCGCGCCTGTGCCCCAACGCCTTGGGCTACCTCGTGGGCACCCACGCATCAAGCGAACCCGCAAGCCGGGAGCTCCTTCGCGAGCTCGGCATAAAGGCGCCCCTCGACGCAGGCATGCACTTGGGCGAGGGCGCGGGCGCCATGGCGTATCTCCCCCTTCTGGATTCGGCGCTGCGCGTGTACCGGGATGGGAAGACGTTCACGGCGACTGGCATGGCTGCTTACGAGCATTTCGAGGCCGGGAAATGACGGTGACGCTCGTCATCGGCTCCGCCGCGAGCGGCAAGAGCGCCTACGCCGAGTCCCTGTGCCTCGGGCACGACGGCCCTCGCGTGTACCTGGCAACGATGGAGCCCTTCGGGGAAGATGGCGCCCGCCGCATCGCGCGCCATCGGGCGCTGCGCGAAGGCAAAGGGTTTTCCACCCTCGAGTGCTCGCGTGACGTGGGCGCCGCAGCGCCCGGGCTTCCGCGCGGCTGCACACTTCTTTTGGAGGACGTGGGCAACCTGGTTGCGAACGAGCTCTTCGCGGAAGGCGGCTTGTCCCCGCGTGACCCCGACGCTGCGGCGCGCGAGGTACTCGGAGGCATCGAACGGCTCGCTCAGGCCGCTGCGTATACGGTGGTGGTCACCGTCGACGTGTTCGCCGATGGGATGCGCTACGATGAAGGGACCGAGGCATGGAGGCGCGCGCTCGCGCGCGTGAACGCGGGCGTGGCGGCGCTGGCCGACCATGCAGTCGAAGTGGTATGCGGGATTCCCGTGTGGATGATAGGCGAAGGACCTACAAGGTGAAGATAGCAGAGGCAATCGGCGCGGCGTTCGGAACGTTCTCGCGCATCCCCGTCCCGAAATCGGCCTGGACCGATTTCGGGTCAACCCATGCACTTGCCGCGTTTCCCCTGGTGGGCCTTGCGGAAGGCTTCCTCATGACGGCGTGGGGGCACGTGGCGAACCTGCTCGGCGTGCCCGCGACCATCGTCGCGGCCGTGCTCGCGGCGCTGCCTGTGGCGGTGACGGGAGGCATCCACCTAGACGGGCTCTGCGACACCTCCGATGCGCTTGCAAGTTGGGCCCCGCGCGAGCGAAAGCTCGAGATCATGCACGATCCGCGGGCGGGCGCCTTCGGGGTCATCGGTGTTGTTGTGTACCTTATTCTGCAGTTTTCCCTGTTCACCGCGCTGCCGCTTACGGCGGGGGCGTTCCTCGCGCTTCTGTGCTCGCTCGTGTTCTCCCGCGCGCTTTCGGGACTCGCCGTTGAATGCTGGCCTGCCGCGCGGGCGGACGGCATGGCCGCGGGGCTCTCGCCTGCGAAGAAGCGCGCGGCGATCGTCGTGCCGCTTTGCGCTTTCGCTGCGGCTTCGGCTGCAGGGATGGTCGCGTGCGCTCAGGCCGTCGGCGCCTTTATGGCGGTGGCGGGGCTTTTGGTGCTCGCGTGGTACCGCCATGTTGCCCTGTCCCGCTTCGGCGGGGTGACGGGGGATTTGGCCGGATGGTTTCTGCAATGGGCCGAGCTCGCGATGCTTGCCATGCTGGTGGTGGGGGGCATGCTCCTATGATGCTCGTGGTAGGTGGCGCGCATTCGGGGAAGAGGACCTTCGTGCGCGAAAAACTCGGGTTCGCGGCGGACGATTTCGTCGATGCGGCGCAGCTTGCGGAGGGCGGCGTGCCCGCGGCTTTTGCCGGCCGCGTCGCATACCGTGCTGAGGAACTCGTACGCGCGCTCGACGCTGACCGGGCGCTCGAGCGGCTGATCGGCTTCGACGCAGTGATTCTGCCCTTGGTCGGCTCGGGGGTCGTCCCCATGAGTGCGGAAGACGCCCAATGGCGCGAGCGCGCGGGGCGCCTGGGATGCGCGCTCGCTGCGCGCGCCGACGTCGTCGTGCGCATGACGTGCGGGATTCCCCAGGTCATCAAAGGAAACCTTGCCGATGCACCTCGAGGGACGCAGGGCGCGGGTGCGCTTTTGGAAGTCGTCTTCGTGCGCCATGGTGCCACGGCGGGCACGGAAGACCATCGCTACAGCGGGGCGGGCACCGACGAGCCCCTGTCGAGTGCGGGCGAGCGCGCTTTGCGCGACCTCGCGTGCGATCGTGACGTGTTCCGTGTTATCACGAGCGGCATGGCCCGCACCGACCAGACGGCGCGCATCCTCTTCCCGAACGCGGAGCTTATGGCGTGCCCCGGTCTGCGCGAGATGGATTTCGGCGACTTCGAGGGGCGAAGCGCCGCCGAGCTTAAAGAGGATGCGCGCTATCGCGCCTGGGTAGACTCCTGGTGCGAGACGCGCTGCCCGCATGGCGAGGGCAAGAGCGATTTCACCCGCCGCGTCATCGCGGCGTTTCGGGAGGCGTGCGAATCGGAGCGCGCCCAGGGGAGTGGGCGCGCCGTCTTCGTCGTTCACGCGGGTACCGTGAAAGCGCTGCTCTCCGAGCTAGCTGTCCCGAAAATGGGATACTTCGACGTGCATACCGAGCCGGGCGGCGCATGGGCCGCCACTTGGGATGGGCGCTGCCTTCGCGACGTTCGCCCCGCTTCGGGGGGCGATGCCCGGTGATGACGATTCTTGCCGTCGCCGCCGGGTTCGCGGCCGACCTTGCCTTCGGCGACCCGCGCTGGCTTCCCCATCCCGTCGTCGCCATGGGGCGCGCGATCACGTGGGCCGAAGGCCGCCTGCGGCGCGCATTCCCGCAAACGTCCGCGGGCACGCGCGCCGCAGGGCTTGTGCTCGCCGTGGCGCTTCCGCTTGCGTGTGGGCTTTTGACCTGGGTAATCCTGCATCTTTGCGGCATGGTTTACTCCGGCTTGCGCTTCGTGGCCGAGGCATGGGCGAGCTATCAGATTCTCGCGGCATGCGAGCTGCGCCGCCAGAGCCTGGCCGTTGCCCGCGCGTTCTCGAAGGGCGGCCTTGTCGCGGCGCGCGAAGCCGTCGGGCTCATCGTGGGACGTGACACGTCTGTTCTCGACGAGCAGGGCGTCGCGCGCGCCGCCGTGGAAACGGTGGCGGAGAACGCGAGCGACGGTGTCATCGCGCCGCTTTTCTACCTTATGATCGGGGGTGCGCCCTTGGGCATGGCGTATAAGGCGGTGAACACGCTCGACAGCATGGTGGGCTACAAAAACGAGCGCTACATCGACTTCGGCTGCGCCTCGGCGCGCCTCGACGATGCGGTGAATTGGATCCCCTCGCGCTTATCGGCCCTGCTCATGATCGCCGTGTGCCCGATCGTCGGGCTCGACGCGCGCGGGGCGGCGCGCATCTGGCGCCGCGACAGGCGTCGCCATGCGAGCCCGAACGCGGCGCAGACCGAGTCAGCGTGCGCGGGCGCGCTCGGGCTGCGCCTGGCGGGACCCGCGGTGTATTTCGGCAAGCTCGTTGAGAAACCGACGATAGGAGACGCGTCCCGCGAAATCGAGTGGGGCGACATCGCCCGGGCGACAAGGCTCATGCTCGCTGCGTCCGTATGCGCACTCGTCGTCTTCGGCGCCGCGCGCGCGGCGGTCGTGCTCGCCGTGGGGGCGATGGCATGAGGGAAGACCACGCCGCGCCCCGGGCTGCCGGGGGAATCCTGCGCGCCCGTACGCATGGGGGCAGCGCGCAATCGCTCGGCATCGCTTGCGAAGGGGGCGCCTCCGACCTCATTGACTTCTCGGTGAACGTGAATCCGGCAGGCCCCTCGCCGCGCGCCGTCGCCGCAGCTTGCAAGGCGCTTTCTCGAATCGACGCCTACCCCGATAGGGAAAGCCTCGCCCTCGTTCGCGCGCTAGCGCGCGACCAGGGCATTCCCGAAGATACTATCGTCTGCGGCGCGGGCGCGTCCGACATCATCTGGCGGCTCGCCGCGGCGGTGCGCCCGAAACGCATCGTCGTGTGCGCGCCGACGTTCTCTGAATATGCGGAGGCGGCATCGTACTACGGCGCATGCGTGCAGGAGTTCCCGCTCTCCGAAGCGGACGACTTCGACGTGCCCGCCTCCTTCGCCCGCGCGATCGAGGGGCCGGGAGACGTGGCGTACCTCTGCAATCCGAACAACCCGACGGGGCGCCTCGTCGACCCCAGCGTGATCGAGGCCGCGGCTTGCCGCTGCGAGCAGGTGGGCGCGCTGCTCGTCGTGGACGAGTGCTTCCTCGGATTTGCGCCCGACGCCCGCGAAAGGAGCGTGGCCGCACGCGCCGCGTGTTCGCGCCATGTGGCCGTGCTCTCCGCGTTCACCAAGCTCTACGGAATGGCGGGGTTGCGGTTGGGATATCTGATCAGCGGAAACGCCCAACTCATCGAGGGGATTCGCCGGGCGGGGCAGGCGTGGCCTGTCTCCTCGGTCGCCGAGGCCGCGGGCATCGCCGCCCTGGAAGACGTTGAATACGTCTCGCGCACGCGCGATGTATTGGCGGGCGAGCGAGCGTGGCTTTCCCATGAGCTCTCCTCGCTCGGGCTTTCCGTCGTGCCATCGGATGCGAACTTCCTTTTAGTCCGCACGCCGGCGAAAGACATCCCCGAACGCCTGTATAAACAGGGGGTTTTGGTCCGCACGTGCGACTCGTTTTCGGTACTGTCCCGTTTCTGGTGCCGCGTCGCGGTGCGCACGCGCAAGGAGAATGCCCGGCTTGCGATGGCGTTCAGCCGCGTGCTTCGGGCGGAAGGTGCATCGGGCGAAGGCGAACCCGACGAATGGGGCGGCGTTTCTTGCAGCGGCGCTATGGCGGGCGCGGATGGCCGAGGCTCGGCGAAGGAGGTCGATACCCGTGGGTAGGGCGAAGCCCATCATGATCCAGGGCACCATGTCGAACGCGGGGAAGAGCCTGCTTGCGGCGGGACTGTGCCGTGTGCTTTCGCAGGACGGCCTGCGCGTGACTCCCTTCAAGAGCCAGAACATGGCGCTCAACAGCGGTGTCACGGCCGACGGGCTCGAGATGGGGCGCGCCCAGATCATGCAGGCCGAGGCATGCGGCATCGCGCCCGACGTACGCATGAACCCCATCCTTCTCAAGCCTGAAAGCGACCACCGAAGCCAGCTCATCGTGGCCGGCAAGGCGCAGGGAGCCTTCGCTGCGAGGGACTACTTCGCGCGAAAGAAGGCGCTCATGCCGCAGATTTTGGAGGCGTTCGATTCGCTCGCGGAGGAAAACGACGTCATCGTCATCGAGGGCGCCGGCAGCCCCGCCGAAATCAACCTTTCCGAAAACGACATCGTCAACATGGGGCTCGCGCGCGCCGTGTCCTCCCCCGTGCTGCTCGCGGGCGACATTGACCCAGGCGGGGTGTTTGCCCAGCTCTACGGCACGGTCGCGCTCTTTGCGCCCGAGGATCGCGTGCTTTTGCGGGGGCTTGTGGTGAACAAGTTCCGCGGCGATGTGGAAATCCTGCGCCCGGGTTTGGCCCCGCTCGAGAAGATGTGCGGGGTTCCCGTCGTGGGGGTCGTGCCGTATCTTACGCTTGACCTGGACGACGAGGACTCGCTCGCGCCGCGCCTATCTGCCCGCGAGGCGCGCGGCGTCATCGATGTCGCCGTCGTGCGCCTTCCGCATCTGTCGAACTTCACCGACTTCGACCCGCTTTCGCGCGTGCCCGGCATGGGCGTGCGCTACGTTTCCTCGACGACCGATCTGGGCCGACCCGACCTGGTGGTGCTTCCCGGCTCGAAGTCCACGCTCGACGACGCGCGCTGGCTTGCGGCTAGCGGCATCGGAGCCTGTGTCCGCGCGCTTTCGGGCGCGGGCACACCGGTGCTCGGCATATGCGGAGGCTACCAGCTTTTGGGAGACGAGCTTTCCGACCCGCACGGCAGGGAAGGCGCTGGCACCGCGCGCGGGCTCGGGCTCATCCCTGCAAGTACGGTGTTCAAGGAGGAAAAGCGCCTCGCCCAGTCGGCACTGCGCATCACGGGCGCCCAAGGCGCGTTCTCGGTGTGGAACGGCATGACGGCGCGCGGGTACGAGATTCACGACGGCGAAACGACCGTCTCCTGCGCTCCTGCGGGCACGATTGGCGGCAAACCAGAAGGCGCGGCCTGCGGAAACGTGTTCGGAACCTATCTCCACGGCCTGTTCGACGAACCGGGGGTTGCGCTCGCCCTCGCGCGCTCGCTCGCGCGCATGCGCGGCCTGCCCGAGAGCGTCGTGGGTGCTGCGGGCGCGGCGTCCGCGGCCGATCACCGTGCGCGCGAGTTCGACCGCCTGGCCGACGTCGTGCGCGGGGCGCTCGACATGGAGTATGTCTACCGCATTATCGAGGAGGGCGTATGATCCACGTGTATCATGGCGACGGCAAAGGCAAGACCACGGCGGCGATGGGCCTCGCCCTTCGCATGCTCGCTGCAGGCCGCCGCGTCGTCGTCGTGCAGTTCCTGAAAGACGGCGAAAGCGGGGAGGTGCGTCTGCTCGCTGAGCATTTCGGCGTGCCCGTGTTCGCGGGGAAGGCGTCGGACAAGTTTACCTGGTCGATGACGTCGGAAGAACTTGCCGCGACGTGCGAGCTGCACGATGGGAACCTCGCTTCCGCGCTCGCCGAGCTCGAGGGCGCGCAAGAGGGACTGCTCGTGCTCGACGAGGCGCTCGACGCGCTTTCGAAGGGGCTTGTCGACGAGGCGCTCGTGGACCGCGCGCTCGATTTGTCCGCGCGCGGCGTCGAAGTAGCACTCACCGGGCGCGCGCCTTCCCGCAAGATCGTGGAGAAGGCCGACTACATAACCGAGATGCGGTGCGAGAAACATCCCTACGAGCAGGGGATATGTGCAAGGGAAGGAGTGGAGTACTAGATGGATTCCAAGGAGATGGCGCCTGGCGACATCGAGCGGCGCAGCTTCGAGATCATCACCGAAGAGCTCGGCGGCCGCACGTTCCCGCCGTTCGAAGAGCCCGTCGTGAAGCGCGTCATCCATACCACTGCCGACTTCTCGTACGCCGATTCCCTCGTGTTCACCCATGACGCCGTGCACTGTGCGCTCGACGCACTGCGCGCAGGGGCCACGGTGCTCACCGACACGAACATGGCGCTCGCAGGCATAAGCAAGCCCGCGCTCGCGAAGCTCGGCTGCAAGGCCGTGTGCTTCATGGCCGACCCTGATGTCGCCGCGGCTGCGCGCGCCGCGGGCACGACTCGCGCCGTTGCGAGCATGGACAAAGCTTGCGGCATCGAGGGTCCGCTCATCGTGGCCGTCGGCAACGCTCCCACAGCACTTCTGCGCCTCGCCGAGCTCATGGACGCGGGGAAGATCGCGCCCGCTCTCGTCGTTGGGGTGCCGGTCGGGTTTGTGAACGTGGTCGAGGCGAAAGAGGAGCTACTCGCGCGACGCGTGCCGGCCATCGTCGCGAGGGGTCGCAAGGGCGGCTCGACCGTGGCGGCCGCCATTATGAACGCGCTACTCTACCAGATCACGCGCACAGGCGGCCCGAAGTGACGGCGCTGCGCATCTTCGCCGGGACCACCGAGGGCCGCCTTCTGTGCGAATGGGCGAGCGGGGTGGGCATCCCCGCTCGTGCCTACGCGGCAACCGAGTACGGAGGCGAGCTTTTGGGCGAGCTTCCGGGCATCGAGGTGCATGCGGGCAGGCTCGACGAGGCCGACATGGATCGCGAGCTTTCCGGCGCGCGCATCGTCGTCGACGCCACGCACCCCTTCGCTACGCTCGCAAGCGGCAACATCCGGGCCGCTTCGCTCGCCGTGGGTGCACAATGCCTGCGCCTTGCGCGCCCGGTCGAGGCGCTGCCCAAAGGCATCGTGTCGGTCGCGTCGATCGCCTGCGCGGCGCGCTTTCTCTCCGAGAACCCGGGTCGTGTTCTTCTCACGACGGGGAGCAAGGAGCTTGCTCCCTACACGCGCGTCCCCGATTTCGCGGAACGCTTCTTTGTGCGTGTGCTCCCGCTGCCCGGTGCTATAACGAAGTGCATCGACGCGGGGTTTTCGCCGTCGCACGTCATCGGCATGCAGGGGCCCTTCACCCGCGAGCTCAACGAGGCGATGCTTCGGCAGGTGGGCGCCCAGTGGCTTGTGACCAAGGACTCGGGAACCGTAGGCGGCACGGCTGAGAAGCTCGCCGCAGCGCGCGCCGTGGGAGCGCGCTGCATCGTGGTCACCCGTCCCGCCGAGGGAGGCGGGGCCCTTTCGCTTCGGGAAGTGGAAGACGCTCTCTTACGGGAGTTCGCGCGCTAGGAGGAGCGCCCCGAGCAAGCTCGACCCGTACAAGCCCGTCATCCATCAATAGCTCGAGGACGACGCCCAGAACTGGCGCAAACAGCCCTTCAATAAGTTGCGGTGAAATAGTGTCTGTTTTTGCTGCTAGATAGCATATTCAGTCCCTAATTCACCGCAACTTGTTGGTGGTGGCTTACTGGTAGCTGGTGGTGGCTTACTGGTAGCGTAGGCACTCCACCGGGTTGAGTTTTGCCGCGCGGCGAGCGGGGTAGAAGCCAAAGATTACGCCGATGCCGACGGAGACGCCGAAGGCCAGCAGCACCGTGGCGATTGAAAAGCTCGGTGTGATCTCCCCACTGGCACCGAGCTCGTTGAGAACCCCTGATCCTGCGGCAAACATCGCGAGGCCCCAGGCCAGCAGATAGCCAATCAGGACACCCAGCAGGCCACCGGTGACGCACAGCGCCGAGGACTCGGCCAAAAACTGCGCGGTGATATCGCGGCGACTGGCGCCCAAGGCACGGCGAATACCGATCTCGCGGATGCGCTCAGTCACGTTGGTAAGCATCATATTCATAATGCCGATTCCGCCGACAAGCAGTGAGATACTGGCGACAGCGCCCATGATGAGCGAGAAGGCGCCCATAAACGAGTTGAGTGCATCGATGGCGCTTTTCATGGAGGTCGCCGATACGCTGTCGTACTCATCATCTTCCGAGATGCCCTTCATCGCGCGCACCTTAGACTCGATGGTCTTGCAGAGCTCGTCCATGTCTGTGCCCTCGGCGGCAAGTGCCGTCACGCTGGGAAATGAAGGATTCTCGTCGCCAAACAGGCCGGAGATGGTTTCGCGTGGCATATACAGCGTGAGCGAGCCCATGGAGTCGCTGCCGCCATCAATCACGCCTACAATCTGCACCTCGCCGTTGGACACTTTGATGGTTTTTCCCAGCGCATCCTGTTCGTTGCCGTAAAGCTGATCGGCGCCGCCGCGGCTGATGAGCGCCACGCGCGAGCCTGCCTTTGACTCGACATCGGTGTAGGTGCGCCCCGCAACGAGCTTACTGGCACCCACGGCGTCGAGCATGTCGCTATCGACACCCTGTGCCATGACGGTATAGCTTTTATCGCCGGTCTTATACTCGGTATACGCGCTTTTGACAATGCCGATCTGTTCTATCTGCGGCACCAGTTTTTTAAGCTTCTGGACGTCAGAATCAGAGAGTTCTTGGGACGAATAGATCTGAACCATGCGAGCTGCGTTGAGGCCCAGGCTGTTGACCAAGCTGTTTTGGATGCCGCCGATGAGCGAAGTCATGGCAATGACCGAGGCGATGCCGATGACAATGCCCAGGATGGTGAGCAGGCTGCGCCCCTTGTTGGCCTCGAGCGAGTGAAGGGCTTCCTGGATAAGATCGCGGGCGCTCATGCCATCACTCCTTTCGGCGGGTTGGCGGAGGCGGAAATCATGGGCAGGCTATCTACGGCGCTGCGTAGGGTCCGCGGTGCATGCGGAATATACGCGCCGTCGTGAATGCGACCGTCGCGGATGGTCACGGCACGGTCGGCCTCGGCGGCGATGCCGGGGTCGTGTGTGATAAGCACGATGGTTTTGCCGCGCTCCTGGAGCTTGTGGAAGGTTTCCATGACGAGCGCTCCCGTGGCGGAGTCCAGGTTGCCCGTCGGCTCGTCGGCCAAAATGATGGGTGGATCGTTGACAAGGGCGCGCGCGATGGCGACGCGCTGCATCTGTCCGCCCGACAGCTCCGATATACGATGGTCCCAATGGTCGACCGGAAGCGTGACGGCCTGCAGCGCGTGTACGGCGCGCATCTCGCGCTGGCTGCGCGGCACATTGGTGTAGGACAGCGGCAGCATGACGTTTTCGATCACCGTCAGGCGCGGCAGCAGATTGAAGCTCTGAAAGACAAAGCCGATGCTCAGCGCTCGCACCTCGGTGAGCTCGTCATCGTCGAGCTCGGCGACGTTGAGCCCTTGCAGGAAGTAATCGCCCGCCGTCGGTTTGTCCAGGCAGCCCAGGATGTTCATGAGCGTCGACTTGCCTGAGCCCGAGGGGCCGGTGATGGCAACGAACTCACCGGGATCTACTGCCAGGCTCACGTTATGCAGGATGTGGGCGCAACCGGCCTCGCTCTCAAAGATGCGGTGCACGTTGCGGATGTCGATGACGGGACGCATTACTTGCCCTCGTCGGCAGGCATGTTGTCGCCGCCGTCTGCCGTCATTCCTGTGCCGGTATCCGTCACGATGGTGTCGCCGTCGCGTAGCTTGGTAACCGGGACGTCTGGATTGATCTCGTTGCCCTGGTCGTCGCGCTTGACCTGCGTCTTACCGACTACAGCCTCGTTGTCGTTTTGCGTCACGACGGTCACCTTCACGCGGCGCGTCTTTTTACCCTCCGAATCGGTGGCAAAATTGACGTAATAGTGCTCGCCATCTTCGGTCATCAGCGCCATGGTCGGCACCATCACCACGTCGTCGAGCTTCTCGGTCACTACCGAGACCTCGGCAGTCATACCCGGCTTAAGGCGACTGTCAGGTGCTTCGATGAGGATGTCGACGTTAAAGGTCACACTGCCGCCGCTCCCGGAGGAGGAGTCGGAGTTTGCCACCGAGGCGATAGCCGTGACGGTGCCCTGGCTCACGATATCGGGAAACGCGGGGTAGGTCACGTTGGCGCTTTGGCCCACGGCAATTTTGGCGATATCCTTTTCGCCCACCTGAACCGTCACCTTCATCTTGGACAGGTCGGCGATCTGCATGCACTGCTTGCCGCCGCTCGTATCGCTTTCGCCCATGATCATGCCGCCTGTTACCGTGGCGCCCACCTTGGCGTTGAGCGCCACGATGCTGCCCGAGCTCGGGGCCGTGACCGTACGGCTGGCGGCCTTGGCGTTCGCCTGATCGAGGTTTGCCTGGGCCGATGTGAGGCTGCGCTGCGCGGCCGATACGGCGTTCGTGTCCGCTGATGCGGCGGAGATGCCAGCCGCTGCGGAACCTCCGTCGACGTCCGTCGTTGGGTTGGCCTGCGCGGCAGCTGCGGCTTTCTTCGCGTTGGCGAGGTCTTCTTGAGCGGCTGCAACTGCACGCTGCGCCTCGGCAACGTTGCGATCGAGCTCGTCGTTTTTAATGGTCATAAGCACGTCGCCCTCGTTGACGGATTGGCCTGCCTGCACGTTGATCGAATCGACCGTGCCGTCGACAGAAGGGGAGACCACTGAGGACGAAATGGGTTTGAGCTGGCCTTTTGCCTCGACCGTTGTGCTAAACGTGCCCTCGGTCACCATGTCGGTCGCAGGCCCGCTATCGCCCTGTGGCTGCGCATTGATAACCAGGGTTGCAACAATAGCAATGAGCGCGATGACACCCACGATGCCGGCGGCAATGCCGCGTCGAATCAGCTTTTTGCGTCGACGTTCGGCACGTTTTGCCTTGAGCTTGGCATATGCCTCTTCATCGGAAATCTCGGCCGTATCGTTCATGCGTCCGCTCTCCTTGTCGGCATGTACGTCTGTGATCAGAGGAAGCGTTTCGGTGGCACCTTCGGGCGTGTGCTCGGTATCATCCGGGCCCGGGGTGATGTTGGGGACATTCGGCATAGCGTCTCCTTTATAGAAAGAACCTCGATAATTATATGCGCCCACCGGTTGGGGCGGGCGCATAGGACGGTTTCTTTCGGAACTGTTAGATTGGTCGCAGCGGTTCCACGTTGTAGGAATGCGCGCGTTGCACTACGAGTGGACAACCACGCACAGGCCGACTTTGATGCAATCGTGCAGCGCCTTGGCGTCGGCCAGGCGAAGGTTGATGCATCCGTGGCTGCCGTACCACTTGTAGGAGTTGGGATCGTCGAAACTCTTGTCGTTTTGCCACGTTGCATCGTGGAAACCGACCATGTTGCCCTCAAACGGCATCCAGTAGCTAACCGGGCTCTCGTATTTGGGCTTGCCGGTCTCGGGGTCCTTGGCACCGATGAGTTTGCTGTCGCCATCGTTGCTGTTGATCTGCCATACGCCCTCGGGGGTGGCGTCTTCGCCCGGTTTGCCGGAAATAAAGTTGGCCTCCCACACAATATTGCCGCTCTCGTCGTAGTAGCGCGCGTGCTGCTCGGACAGATCGACATCGACGTATGCCTTCCAGTCAGGCTCTCCCTTTGCGGTAAAGGTGTCGGCCTTCTGGGAGTACTTGATATCGATTTCGCCGGTCTGCTTGTTGTTAATGGCGTCTTCGACCTGCTTGGCGAGCGAGGTACTGTCGATGGACCAACCAAAGTCGCCGCCTTCGACGGCGCACTGCTTGCCATCGGCGCGCGTCCACCAGCGAGTGGAGCCCACGGTATTAAAGCCGTTGGCGAGCTCGGCTGCCCAGCTGCTGATCTGCGACGTATCGAGCGTGGGGTTGGCCGGATCGGCAAAGCTGATCCACTGCAACACGGAGCTGCCATCAACCTTGCCGGCATCCTCGCCGTTGAGCTTGAGGGTCACGTTGACGCCCAAGAAGTTGTTGGCGGCATCGCATGCGGCCTGAATCTGATCATCGGTCAGCGTTCCATTGAGCGGCTCATAGGCATCGTTGCCGAGCTTGGAAAGATCTACGGTCTCGGCCAGCGAGGCAAGCTCGAGCTCGGCATACTTAATGACATGCTCGCGGTTGAGTTTTTCGTTGGAGCGCGCCTTCTCGACGGTAAACTTGCCGGCCTGCTCGTCATAGGAGCTATTGGCCTCGAACGCGCCCGAACGCCCCTCGTTAAACTCGTCGATGGCGGCGCCCAGATCCTTCTCAAACTGCTTTTGGTCAAAGGTGTCGGAGAGCATGGACAGGTCGACGTCTTGATCAAGATCGACTTCGTTGGAGCTAGCGGTTGTTTTGGTCTTGCCGCTTAAGGATTCTACAAGGCGAACCGGCCATACAATGGCTTCGTTGCGGCTGATAATCTCTTTTGCGGCAGCTTCGCCGTCGACAATGGGCTCATCGGACTCGGGCTGATAGGTCCAGCTAAAGTCATCGCCTGTCACGGTGAGCTTATAGTGCTTCCAAGCCGAGTTGACCTTGGTGGCGGCAGACGAAGCGTTGGAGAACGAGACATCGACGCCGGCGATAGTGGTGTTGGGGTAGGCTACCTGCGAAAACGCTACAACGCCTACGATATAGACAATGACGATAAGACCCAGAACGACAAAGAGCGTCGTCTTTTTGCCCGACTTATTGTTCTCGGCGGGTTTGCGTGCGGGGCCGCGATCGCCTCGAGCGTGCGTGGGGGGCTGCTTGGGCGCATTGCCATTTGCCTGGCGCTGCTGATGCTGCTTGTCCGGACGTTGGGAAACGTTTGCCGCACCTCGCTGCTGACCGCGGCTCGGCGCGATAGGACGCGGCGACTGAACGCCGCCGGTGTGCCTGCTCGGCTGCTGCGGATCGGGAATCAGTTGAGTTCGATCGTTTTGCGACATCGTATGCATATCCTTCGGATTTCGCCTTGCGGCTCATCGTGTTTTTACTGGGCTTGCATTATAGCGATTACCCAGTTGTTTGTGGTATGGAAACGGTGGCATTCAAAAGAGGTGGGACATTTGTCCCACCTTCGAGTCGTTCTTTGTCGCTATCCGCACACACCGCATTTTGCACAGGCCGAAAGTGCGGCCGGAGCCTGCGCGATGCCACCCTTTGCCGTCTCGCGCAGCGTGGCCGGCAACGCGTGGCCCACGGAGAGCATGACGTGCGCCATCTGGTCAAACGGCACCAGGCTCTTGATACCGGCGAGGGCGAGTTGTGCCGAGCTGAAGGCCGCTGCCACGCCGATGGCATTGCGGTTTTGGCAGGGCACCTCCACGAGGCCTCCTACGGGATCGCATACGAGTCCCAATAGGTTACTCAGCGCGATGGAACTGGCGTCGAGCGCCTGCTCGGGCGTGCCTCCGAGCATCTGCACCAGCGCGGCGGCAGCCATGGCGGCGGCGCTTCCCACCTCCGCCTGGCAGCCGCCCTCGGCGCCGGCGACGCAGGCGCTCGTGGTGAGGTTGAGGCCGATGGCGGCGGCGCAGTAGAGCGCGTCCATCACCTGCTCGTCGTCGAGCTGCAGGTGGTCGGCGAGTGCCAGCACACAGCCGGGGACGACACCCGCGGATCCTGCCGTCGGAGCTGCGACGATTACGCCCATCGTGGCCGAGCGTTCGAGCACGGCCATGGCGCGGGCCACGGCGTCGGTTTGAACGGTGCCCATCAGGCTCGTGCTCAAATCGTTGCGGCCGGTGGCATCGACGAGTTTAGCCTCGCCGCCGATAAGCCCGCCGAGCGATCGCTGCGGATTGACGATAGGGGTCGTGGTCTCCTCGCGCATGACGTCGAGCACGCGGCGCATGGCGGCGACGGCGTGGGCCTCGCCGGTCAGACGCGCCTCGCGCACGGCCATAACGGCGCCGATATTCAGGCCGAGCTCGGCGCATGCATCGAGCAGCTGCTCGCCGTCGTCGAAGATCTCCTTTGCCGAGACACCGGGGGAGAGCGACGAGGCGGAACCGGGGAGCTCGATAAAGGTCGCGTAATCGACATTGTCGAGTTTGCGTAGCATGGGGATAACGGTGTCGTCGGGCGCGCCGTCGGTCTCAAAGACGGAGTAGGCCTGGCCGCCCACTTCGGTGCGGTAGGTGCGGCAGAAGGCGATGTTCACGTGTGCGTAGGCGAGCAGGTTCGTGAGCGCGGCGAGCACGCCGGGGACGTCCTGGTGTGCCACAAACAGCGTGGAATACATGCCCGAGATGTCGACGCCGACGCCGTTAATGCGGCTGATGCGCATCTTGCCGCCGCCCAGGCTCTCACCGCGGACCTGTGCCGTGGCGCCCGTGTCGTCGACCATGTCAATGTCGACGGTGTTGGGGTGGATGGAGGCGTCGTCGCCCTTGATGTCAAAGTGATATTCGAGGCCCTGCTCGCGTGCGAGGTCGAAGGCCTGCTTGATGTTCTCGTCGTCGGTGTCGAGGCCCAGGATGCCCGCGACGAGCGCACGATCGGTGCCGTGGCCGCGGTAGGTGTGGGCAAAGGAGTTCCACAGGCCAAAGGTGACCTTAGTGATGCGGCCTTCCAGCAGGCTGGCGGCAACTTGGGCGCAGCGCAGGGCGCCAGCGGTGTGCGATGAGCTGGGGCCGACCATGACGGGCCCCAAGATCTCGAATGCCGAGGTCGTAGCTAGTGTTTGCGGCTTGCCTGCCATATGCGCTCCTGTTCTATCCCGTCGTTCCGAGGGCTTTGGTATTTGGTCGCCTGCTCTACAGTCCTGGCTCGCACGGAGGCCACATTAAGTGGCCTCCGGCTCGTGCGGAACTCGCGATCGACCAAATACCAAAGCCCTCGGAACTTAGGATACATGGTTGGAGTCGCTCTGCTGCGAAATTTATCGGCCTATGACCTATTCCATGTCCCAGGTCGGCTCATCTTCACCATCTTTAAATAAAAAAGAAGTACCGGTTGGAGCCGGTACTTCTTTTGGTGCGTTGTTTCTTGGCTGTAGCTTTTGCCGTTAGCTTACAGGCCGCAGGCTGCTTTGAGTTCTTCGACTCGGTCGGTTTTTTCCCAGGTGAAGTCGGCGTCTTCGCGGCCGAAGTGACCGTAGGCTGCCGTCTTTTCGTAGATGGGGCGACGCAGGTCTAGGTCGCGGATGATTGCGCCCGGGCGCAGGTCGAAGGTCTTCTCTACGGCCTCGACGATCTTGTCCTCGGCAACATGCGCGGTACCGAAGGTGTCGACCATGATTGAGAGGGGCTTGGAAAC
This sequence comes from uncultured Collinsella sp., assembly GCA_902466735.1. Taxonomy (GTDB): domain Bacteria; phylum Actinomycetota; class Coriobacteriia; order Coriobacteriales; family Coriobacteriaceae; genus Collinsella. The sequence continues at coordinate 27,342 of CABQSB010000017.1, read as the reverse complement.
GCCGATGGCGTAGGCAAGCTCGACTTCGCATCGGTCGGCCAGACCGGCGGCGACCACGTTCTTGGCGACCCAGCGCGCGGCATACGCGGCGGAGCGGTCAACCTTGGTGCAGTCCTTGCCGCTAAAGGCGCCGCCGCCGTGACGGCCGTAGCCGCCATAGGTGTCGACGATGATCTTGCGGCCGGTGAGGCCCGTGTCGCCCATGGGGCCGCCCACAACAAAGCGACCGGTGGGGTTCACGTAGATGTCCGCGTTGTCCCACGGCATGTTCTCGGCGGCCATGACCGGGGTAATGACATGCTCGATGAGGTCGGCCTTGATCTTGCCCATGTCCTCAATCTCGGCAGCGTGCTGCGTGGAGATGACGATGGTCGTGACCTCCACAGGCTTGCCGTCCTCGTAGCGCACGGTGACCTGGGTCTTGCCGTCGGGGCGCAGGTAGGCCAGGGTACCATCGTGGCGCACGGCGGACAGGCGCTCGGCCAGGCGGCTTGCCAGGTAGTGCGGCATGGGCATGAGGGTCTTGGTCTCGTTGGAGGCATAACCGAACATCATGCCCTGGTCGCCGGCGCCGATCAGGTCGATCGGGTCGGTGGTAGCGCCGGTCTGGGTCTCGAAGGACTCGTCGACGCCCTGGGCGATATCGGGCGACTGCTCGTGGATGAGGCTCATAACGCCGCAGGTGTCGCAGTCAAAACCGAACTTTGCACGGTTGTAGCCAATGCGGCGGATGACGCCACGGGCGATTTCCTGTACGTCGACGTAGGCCTGGGTGCGAATCTCACCGGCGACGATGACGGTGCCGGTGGTCACGAGGGTCTCGCAGGCGCAACGGACGTTCTCAACGTTGGCAGGCACGCCGTTGGGGGCGATGTAGCCCTGCTCCTGGAGCTCTATTTCTTTGGCGAGGATTGCGTCGAGGACGGCGTCGCTGATCTGGTCAGCGATCTTATCGGGATGACCTTCGGTCACCGACTCCGACGTAAAAACAAAGGACCCGTGTTGGGGCGGGATGGAACGAAGTTCTTCTGACATGATTGTCCTTTCAAAAACGTGTCCCGGCGACCGTTACCATTCCGCCGGGCTCTCTATGCAAGGGCACATCATAGCGCGTAAATCAAACATTCACACCCTTTCCGCACCTACTCATTGGGGACAGACTTAAATGACCAGCCAATAGGAACACTCTTACGGCACCTGGGGACGTTCCTTATGTGTCGGCACTTGGGGACGGTCCTTTTCTGCCGGCAGTTTAGGAACGTCCCCAAGTGACGGCAGTTTGGGACACTCCTGTTCAGTTAGCTTCGAAGAACGTCCCCAACGAATGGTCATTTAAGTCTGTCCCCAATGAGTGGGTCGGTGCCCTTTGTGCGGAGGTGGGCATTGTTGCTTTATACTAATGCGGTTAGACATCCATCCTGCAATCGAGGAGATTTCCATGGCATCAGACGTTCGCGTCCGCTTTGCACCCTCACCGACGGGCAAGCTGCACATCGGTGGCGCCCGCACCGCTATCTATAACTGGGCTTTCGCCCGTGCAAACGGCGGCACGTTCATCCTGCGCATCGACGACACCGACCCCACCCGCTCTACCGACGAGAACACGCAGATTATCCTGCGCGCCATGCGTTGGCTGGGCCTGGACTGGGACGAGGGTCCCGAGGTGGGCGGCGATTTTGGCCCCTACGCCCAGACCGAGCGCCTGGACCTGTACAAGCAGGCCGCCCAGAAGCTTTGGGACGAGGGCAAGGCCTATCCCTGCTTCTGCACCAAGGAGCAGCTCGACGCCGATCGCAAGGCCGCGCAGGAGCGCAAGGACCCCTTTCAGGGCTATCAGCGCCGTTGCCGCGACCTTGATCCCGAGGAGACCCGCCGTCGCATCGAGGCCGGCGAGTCCTACGTCCTGCGCATCAAGGTGCCCGAGGACCGCGGCGACGTCGTCATCCACGACGCCGTTCACGGCGAGGTGACCTTCGACGCCAAGGAGCTCGACGACTTTGTCATCTTCCGCTCCGATGGCACGCCCACGTACAACTTTGCGACCGTCGTCGACGACGCCATGATGAAGATCACCCATGTCATCCGCGGCGACGACCACCTCTCCAACACCCCGCGCCAGGTCATGGTCTACGAGGCCCTCGGCGCGCCCGTGCCCACGTTCGCCCACATCTCCATGATTCTGGGCGCCGACGGCAAGAAGCTCTCCAAGCGCCACGGCGCCACCTCAGTAGAGGAGTACCGCGACGCCGGCTACCTGTCCGACGCTTTCGTCAACTATCTGGCGCTGCTCGGCTGGTCGCTTGACGGCGAGACCACGATCATCCCGCGCGATGTCCTGGCCAGCAAGTTCTCACTCGACCGCATCTCCAAGAACCCGGCGACCTTCGACCCCAAGAAGCTCGACTGGGTCAATGCCGAGTACATCAACGGCATGTCCGATGCCCAGTTTGCCGACGAGATCATGGTCCCCGAGCTGCACGAGGCGGGTCTCATCGAGGGCAACGTCGAGTACGGCGAGGACTGGATTGACGCACTCGCTGCCATCGTCAAGCCGCGCACCAAGATGCCAGCCGACGCCGTGACCGTCGCCGCTCCCATCTTTGCTACGGCCGAGACGCTCGAGTATGATGAGAAATCCGTTAACAAGGGCCTGGCCAAGGAAGGCATGGGCGCCATCCTGGACGCCGCCAAGGCCGCGCTCGAGGGCGTGGACGAGTGGACAGCCGCGAACATCGACGCCGCGCTTGAGCCGCTGCCCGAGCAGATGGACCTCAAGAAGCGCGTGGTGTTCCAGGCCGTGCGCGTCGCCGTCTGCGGCAACATGGTGAGCCCTCCGCTGGGCGAGACCATGGCGCTCGTCGGCCGCGACGACTGCCTGGCGCGCATCGACCGCGCCCGCACGATGGCGCTGTAGTAGACGCGCAAACGCATGTATCCGAGCCCCGTTCCCTCGAGCGGGGCTCTTGTTTCTGTACCGATGAGTGGGTTGCTGGGACAAAATAATCAGTAGTGTTTGTCCCATGTTCGAGTGACGCAACGAGCTCGACACTCGTATCGGCCATGGGACAAACTCTACTGATTATTTTGTCCCACCCCTTTCAGGTCCGTTCGTTAGAGGTGGTGTATGGCTCAACAACTGTCGCTGTTTGGTTCGCCGGAACCGGAGGAGGCTCTGGTGAAGCTCATGCCTGCCGCTGCCTCGGCTCAGCCTAAGCCTGCACCTGAGCCCATTGCCGCCTACGCGAGTGTAGTCCTCGACATTCCTACTCGCGCGCTGTCCGAGCCATTCACCTACTGCATTCCCCAGTCCCTTGCCAACGAGGCGCAGATCGGATCCACGGCCCTGGTTCACTTTGGTAACCGTGCCGCCGCGGGCTATGTCGTCGACATTGCGCCTGAGCTGGGCGACCTGCAGGGTAACAACGCCCTCGACCCCGCGCGCATTAAAGCCGTCGAGGCTATCCTCAGCAAGCCGCTCTTTACCGCCGAGGCTGCACGTATTGCCCGCTGGATGAGCCGCGAGTACGTCGCAACGCTTTCCGAGTGTCTGCGCCTGTTCTTGCCTCCGGGCGGTAGCCCGCGCGTGGTCAAGGGCGATGACGGCGTGTGGACCGTTGAGCGCCCCGCCGTCAAACCCATCCAAAACCGCTGGGTGATGCTTACGCCCGAAGGCTTTGACTACACGCCGCCCAAGACCGCGGTCCGCCAGCGCCAGCTCATCGAGGCGCTTCAGTGCGGCCCCGTTACGACGCGCGACCTCAACCTGCTCTACAACAGCATGTCGGCGACCATCAAGGCGCTCGAAAAACGCGGCGTCGTGGTGGTGGAGGAGCGTCGTGCGTGGCGTGGCTGCAGCGAGCAGACTACGTTGTCCTCCGCGAGCGGCAAGGCGCCGGTCGCACTTACGAACGGCCAGCAGCAGGCGCTCGCGCAGATTGAGCGCGCACGCCTTGATGCGCACGGTGATGTGGTGCTCGTCGATGGCGTCACCGGTTCCGGCAAAACCGAGGTCTACCTCTCGGCTATTGAGCGCGTGCTGGCGGCCGGCCGTTCGGCCTGCGTGCTCGTGCCCGAGATCTCGCTGACGGCCCAGACCGTCGGCCGCTTCCGCTCGCGCTTTGGCGAGACGGTCGCTGTGTTCCACTCGCGTCTTTCGGCCGGCGAGCGCCTGGACCAGTGGGATATGGTCGCCAGCGGTGCCGCGCGTGTGGTCGTGGGCGCCCGCTCGGCGCTCTTTTGCCCGCTCAGCGACTTGGGTCTTATCATCATCGACGAGGAGCACGAGACCAGCTATAAGCAGGGCTCCAGTCCGCGCTACCATGCGCGCGAGGTGGCGGCCGAGATGGCGCGTCGGTATCGCTGCCCGCTCGTGTTGGGTTCGGCCACCCCTTCTGCCGAGGCCCTCGACCGCTGCCGCCGCGGCACGTACAACGGAGCCGCCTGGACGCGTGTCGAGATGCCCGAGCGCCCGGGACACGCCGTGTTGCCCACAGTCCGCATTGCCGACCTGCGCCGCGAGTTCTCGCACGGCAGCCGCTCAATGTTCTCAAAAGCGCTGATGGAGGGCCTGGAGCGTGTAGTCGAGCGCCGCGAGAAGGCCGTGTTGCTGCACAACCGCCGCGGGTTTGCGCCGTTTCTGATGTGCCGCGAATGCGGCTGCGTGCCCACCTGCAACCACTGCTCCACCGCGCTCACGTATCACGAGCGCACGCACACGCTGCAGTGCCACACCTGCGGATCGTCCTGGCGCGTGCAGCCGTATCCCGCGCCCACGAGTCGCTGCCCCAAGTGCGGCAGCCGCTACCTGGCAAAAATGGGCCTGGGTACGCAGCAGATCGAGGACGCACTGCACCAGATGCTGCCCGACGACGTCGCCATCATTCGCATGGACGCCGATTCCACGCGCGGCAAGGACGCGCACAAAAAGCTGCTCGAGCAGTTCGATGCCGCCGATTGCGCGGTGCTGCTGGGCACCCAGATGATCGCCAAGGGCCTCGACTTTCCCGAGGTCACGCTCGTGGGCGTGGTCAATGCCGACTTCGCCCTCAAGTTGCCCGATTTTAGAGCAGGGGAGCGCGCTTACGATCTGTTGGAGCAGGTCGCGGGCCGTGCCGGACGCGGCGATCGCCCCGGTGAGGTTATCATCCAGACCTACCTGCCCGAGGACCCGGTCATTCGCGCCGTCGCCGAGCACGACCGCTCGATCTTTACCGACTACGACCTGGACCAGCGCCGCGACGCCCTGTATCCGCCGTTCGTGCGCTTGGCCAATATCTTGGTATGGTCGACGAACGCGGATGACGCGCGGGTCTACATCGGCCGCATCGCGAAGTTCCTCAAGCGTCGCTGGCATGCCGCCGCGCCTGACTTTTTGCGGGCGGGGAGCGCCGTGCCGCAGGTACTGGGCCCTGCTTCGTGTGTAATCGAGAGAGCCAAGGACCGTTACCGCTTCCATCTGCTTGTGAAGTCGCCGGTAGGGTACCATGTCTCTGATGATATCGACGCCTGCCTTAAAGAGGTAGGCTCCGTGCGCGGCGTGAGCGTGAGCGTTGACGTCGACGCCTATGATTTGATGTAACAACCCGAAAGGATGGCCATGGAAGCCAACGGAATCGTACTGTCGCCCGACCCTCGTCTGCGCCAGGAGTGTGTCGTCATCGAGGAGATCACCCCGGCGATTGAGGCGCTTGCCGAGAAGATGAAGAAGATGATGTTCGAGAACGGCGGCTGCGGCCTGGCTGCTCCGCAGATCGGCGAGCTTATTCAGCTCGTCACCATCGACTGCGACTACAGCGACAAGAACGACTATGACCCGTACGTGCTCATTAACCCCGTTATCGTGGAGCAGAGCGATCATCTGGTGCCGTATAGCGAGGGCTGCCTGTCCATCCCCGGCATTAGCTGCGAGATCGAGCGTCCCGATCATGTCGTCGTCGAGGCGTATGACCTGGATGCCAACCTGATTCGCTACGAGGCCTCGGGCGATCTGTTCTGCGTGTGCCTGCAGCACGAGATCGATCACCTGCACGGCAACACCATGTTTGAGCGACTCAAGCCGATGCAGCGTATCAAGGCAGTCAAGGAGTACCAGGACGCCCTGGCCCGCGGCGCTCGACCGGGCGAGACGGAGTAGGTCCCACCGTCCCCGGTGCTGAGCGCCCACATATCATCCCGTGCTCAAACATTCTCGCTGCGCTGCGAAACTGCGCGCGGGACGATATGTGGGCGCTCAGCACCGGGGACTGCGTTGTTCTGGCTCGGTTCGTCCGGGTGCCGTCGGGCCAGGGAGGGGCGTCTTCGCTGATAATTGCTTTGTTGGAAGAGCTGCTTTTATTGCGGCTCTTTCTTTGGTTTTGGGTATATTTGTTCTTGTTGAATTGTTCTTGCGGATGGGCTGGGTACTTGGCTTTCCGCTGTTGTTTGTAGCCGTCTCGGCTTTGCTTGAGGGGAGACGTTCTTTATGCGTATTGTGTTTATGGGTACGCCTGATTTTGCTGTGCCTTCGCTGACTTCGCTTGTCGAGGCTGGGAACGAGATTGCGCTCGTAATTACTCGTCCCGATGCTGTTCGTGGGCGTGGTAAGAAGCTTGAGCCTTCTCCTGTTAAGGCCAAGGCGCTTGAGCTTGGCCTGCCGGTTGTTGAGGCTAATCGTATGACGCTGGAGGTAGTTGAGGCGCTCCAGGCTGCGCAGGCTGATATTTTCTGCGTGGCTGCCTATGGCTGCATTTTGCCTGATGAGGTGCTGCATATGGCGCCGCTCGGAATTGTGAATGTTCATGCGTCCTTGCTGCCTCGTTGGCGTGGGGCTGCTCCCATTCAGCGTGCCATTCTTGCTGGTGATGAGGTTGCTGGCGTTTCTATCATGCGCATCGGGCACGGCGTGGATACTGGTGCTTATTGTGCTCAGGCTTCCACGTCGGTTGCCGGTAAGCATGCTGAGGCGCTGACCATGGAGCTTGGTGAGCTTGGCGGTAAACTGCTTGCCGATACGCTTCCTTCTCTTGCCGATGGCACCGCCGTGTGGACTGAACAGGATGAGGCACTCGTTACCCATGCTGCCAAGATTTCTAAGCAGGAGATGCGCCTGGATCCGCACATGGCGGCGCTTGATTGCGTGCGCCATATGCTGGCTTCGTCCGATACCGCGCCTGCTCGTTGCGTGATTGCCGGCAAGACCGTGCGTGTGCTCGATGCTGCGGCGGCTGATGTGTCGCTCGGCGAGGGTCAGGTTCTCGTTAAGGCCAAGCGTGTCTACCTTGGCCTGTCCGATGGCGCGGTCGAGCTGCTCGAGGTTAAGCCCGATGGCAAGCGTGCTATGGCTGCTTCTGCCTGGGCTGCCGGCCTGCAGGGTGCCGATCTTTCGTGGGGTGTTTTGTCGTGAGTAAACTGTCTCCCGCGCGCAAGCTCGCGCTTGATGTTTTGATGGAAGCCGATCGCCGCGGCATGTACGCGCGCGACGTGCTCTCGTCCCGTGCTTCGGCCAAGGCCATTGACCAGCGCGATTCTGCTTTTGCAGCTCGTTTGGCACTTGGCGTTGCGGCCACCCAGGGTATTTTGGATGAGCTGCTCGATCAGTTTCTCGATAAGCCTAAGAAGGTTGCGCCGCGTGTTCGCATGGCGCTTCGTATCTCGGCCTTCGAGATGCTCTATCTGCATACGCCGGGCCGCGTTGCCGTAAGTCAGGGTGTTGAGCTGGTTCGCTGCGGGGCTAAGTCTGCCGCTGGCTTGGCCAATGCTGTACTGCATAAGGTTGCAGACAATGTTGAGGACTTTGCTACTGCGTCCGATGTGGATGAGTCTGAGCGACGTTTGGTTCGTCTGTCGCGCCTGATGGGTCTACCTCGCTGGCTATGCGCTCGCATTATGGCGTCGTTTGACACTCCAGAGGGTGCGCTTAACTTTGCCGGCAATCTGGCCCCCGCACCGCTGGCCCTGCATGAGAACGCCTTTGCGTCCAAGCCCGATCCGTATATCTCGCAGCTTGTGGCACCCGTGTTCCCGGGTTGCCATGCTCCGGTCGATGCTCAGGTTACGGTTGCGTCGGGCGTATTTGAGCGTGCTGCTGCCGTGGCCTCGGACCTTAACGCCCAGCTTATCGCCACAGCTGCCACGCGCCCTGGCAGCTGCCTTGAGATTGGTGCCGGCCGTGGCACCAAGACCTATGTGATGATGTGCCAGGCCAAGCGTGCGGGCTATGAGCGTCAGCATACGGCGCTCGATCTGCATGATCGCAAGTGCGATCTGAATCTCGCTCGTCTGCATAAGGCCGGTATTCAGGGCGTTCGCACGGTTTCGGGTGATGCCTGCGAGCTTAATGAGGTGCTCACATCGTTTGATGCCATGCTTGGCGAGCCGGTTAAGTTCGACACGGTCTTTATCGATGCGCCGTGCTCTGGCACCGGAACCATGCGCCGTCATCCTGAGATACCGTGGCGCCTGACCGAAAAAGATGTGACGGTTGAGCTGCCCAAACTGCAGCTTACGATGCTCAAAGAGGCTGCTGCGCGCGTGGCTGCCGGCGGCGAGCTCATCTATGCGACGTGCTCGGTTTTCGACGAGGAGAACACGCAGGTGGTGGATGCCTTCCTGGCTTCTCCCGAGGGCGCCGGCTTTACCGTGGCGCCGCTCTCTGATGCGCAGATTCTGCAACTCCCCGAGTTCGATCAGGCCAAGAAGCTCGTATCCGTACGCCAGAACGATCGAGGCCTCTTCCAAAGCGTGCCGGTAAACGCCGATTCCTACGACGGCCACTTCTGCGCCAGGCTGGTCCACAAGTAATTACTACGTTGCGGTGAAATAGGGATTGAATAGCGGCATCTACCCGCCAAAAAGTCCTTATTTCACCGCAACTCATAAGGAAACCTGGGCAGCTAAAGAATCAGCCCCGCGATTGGTGTTGGTCGCGGGGCTGATTGGTTTCTAGTGGCTGTGCGGGCAGTTGGCGCAGCAGCCACTCGTGGCGCTGGTGCTGGAGCCGCCGCTGCGCTGGTCGGTGTTGTAGAAACCGCTGCCGTCGAACTTGATGCCGCTGGCCGAGAACGTCTTGGATGCCGGAGCGCCGCAGCTGGGGCACACGACCTCGGGACTCTCGGACATGGGATGCTCAACCTCAAACACGTTGCCGCAGCTCGAGCACTTGTAATCGTAGCGCGCCATAATACTTCCTTTTCAGCACAAAGCGGGCAGATCACTCTGCCCGCAAAAATTCAAACGTCTGTAACTGTACCCTATATCGGGCGTTTTATCACGCTTCGCCCCAGAATCTATGCGTGTTGCGCAGGAGCTGTGCGGTTTTGCTCTCGGCGGCCGCAATGTCGGCCTCGTTAGCCTGCCAGGTCCAGTTGCCCGTGGCCACGCCCGGTACGTTCATGCGCGCGTCGTCGCCAAGCCCCAGGACATCCTGCAACGGCATCATCACCAGGGGAGCGTCGCTTGCCAGCGCGTCGCTCATCAGCTTGGCCGCCACCTCGACACCGCTCGGTTCGTCGCCGCCCGCAAAGGAACGCGTGCACCAACCGGTGAGGGTCGACGTATCGTGCGTCGAGGTGTACAGGATCTTGCCAGGCGTGGGGTGCACGCCGCAACGGACGTCGTAGTCGCTAAACTCCAGGACGTCCATGCCGGGGAAACCGCAGGTCGAAGCCATGGCGCGAACGCCGGGCGTCAAATAGCCCAGGTCCTCGGCAATAAAGTTGAGCGGACCCAGCTCGTCGTAGGCGGTCTGGAACAGGTCCTTGCCCGGGCCCGCTAGCCAGCGACCGTCGGCGCAAGCCTTGCCCGCGGGGATACTGAAGTAGCTGTGGAAGCCCAGGAAGTGATCCAGGCGTACGCGGTCGTAGAGCGAAAATGCACGACGCAGGCGATCCATCCACCAGCTATAGCCGTTCTGCTTCATGTGGTCCCAGCGGAACGTCGGGTTGCCCCACACCTGGCCCTCGGGCGCAAAGTTGTCGGGCGGCGCACCGGAAATCTCAATCGCTTTGCCGGTATCGGACAACCAGAAGTTCTCGGGCTCGCTCCATGCATCGGCCGAATCGTCCGAGACATACATCGGGATATCGCCGATGACCTCGATGCCCTTCTTGTGCGCGTAGTTCATGAGTTCGCACCAGGCTAGGTCAAAGCGGTACTGCATGTACGCCTGCAGCTCTGCCTCGTCGTGGAAACGCTTGTCGTCAATCAGGTGCTCGTTATAGCGCGCGACATCCGCCGGCCAATCGTGGCGCGACTCGCCCTCAAAGTACTTCTTAACGGCCATGTAGACGCAGTATTTCTCGAGCCAATCGGCGTTGCGATGTTTAAACGCGGTGTACAGCGGATCGGCATCCTCGCCGCCGTTGGCTTTCCAGGTAGCGAAGTCGGCGGCCAGCTCCTCGTGACTCTCGGGCAGTAGGTCGATGTTGCCTGCAAATGCCGAGGGCCCGGCATAGGGGGAGCGGAAGAAATCCGTCGGGTTGACGGGCAGGACCTGCCAGTAGCGCATGCCCATAGCAGCCAGATGGTCGATAAAGCGACGCGTGGGTGCGCCGATCGTGCCAGGCTTGCCATCGTCGGTGGGCACCGAGGTGATATGGCATACGACGCCTGCGCCGTGATCGAGCGGCTCCTGCAGGCGCTGCTCGGCATGGTGATAGATAATCGACGAGCCCAGCGGATACAGATCGAGCGTGACCGTACCGTTGTGGATCTCGCACTCGTGACCGCTGATCACGTCACTCGCGCATTCGCCGAGCGCCGGAATCGTCACGCGGTGCGAATTGCGCAGGCTGCGGTTGATGATAACCGTCGCGGACTCGCCGTCTTTACCGGTACGCGTATAGGCGAGCACCTCGTCGTTGAGCGCGAAGGCCTTGATCTCGCCGTCGATCATAAATGGCAGTGCGCGGCGTACAGCAGAGGCGTTCTTGACAATAGCCAGCGTATCGAAGTCGTGCAGTTGGTCCTTGGTCGGCAGGGTGCGGCGGTTGCCCGGATCGGTAAGGCCCTCCAGGCCGTATTCGTCGCCGTAGTAGATCGAAGGTACGCCGGGGAACGTCATCTGCATGAGCGTGGCGAGCCAAAAACGGCTCTTGGCCAGGCCCATCGAGTTCTCGTCCAGGCGCCATTTGCTGCGTTCACACTCGGGCAGCTGCGACTCGTCGGGGCCGCCGCCGAGCACCGAGATGATACGCGGGCGATCGTGGCTCGACAGCAGGTTGAGCGCGCAGGACAATGCCTCGCTCGGGTAGTTCTCGCGGAGGGTCTCGATATCTTCAGCAGCTTGGTAAGCGTTTTTGTAGCCCATCAAAAAGCCGATGACCATGTCGCGGAAGGGGTAATCCATGGCCGAGTCGAGCTCGGAGCCTTGCAGGTAGCGGCGCAAATGACCATAGCTGATCTTGTTGGAGGCATCTTCCCAGACTTCGCCGAGCAACAGTGCGTCAGGCTTTTCGGCAAGTACTGCCTTCTTGATCTCGGTCAGGAAATCGTCCGAAAGCTCGTCAGCGACGTCCAGGCGCCAGCCATGAGCGCCGGCACGTAGCCATTTACGGATCACGCCGTCCTTGCCCAGGAGCCGCTCGCGTACCAGCTCGGAGCTCTCATTGATGGCAGGCATGTTGCCCACGCCCCACCAGCAGTCATACGAACCGTCCTCATGGAAGTAAAACGCATCGCGCCACGGCGAATCCTTGCTCTGCCACGCGCCCACGCCGGGGTAGTTGCCATAGCGGTTGAAATAGATCGAATCGTCGCCCGTGTGGTTGAACACACCGTCGAGAATGATGGAAATGCCCAGCTTTTCGGCCGCCTGACACAGTTCGGTAAAGTCCTGCTCGGTGCCCAGAATCGGATCGATCTTGGTGTAGTCGGCCGTGTCGTAGCGGTGGTTACTCGCGGCTTCAAAAATGGGGTTGAGGTAGATAGCTGTAAATCCCAACTCGGCGATGCGGGGCAGGTCTTCCTGGATGCCCTTGAGCGAGCCGCCGTAGAAGTCCCAGGTCTTGATGGAGCCGTCTTCGGCGCGCTCGTACACGGGCGGCTCGTTCCAGTCCTCGACCATACGGCGCTGGATTCCGTTGCGCGGCTTTTCGACTTCGGCCAGCGTGCGCTCGCGCCAGTGTTCGTCGCGAGCATAGCGATCGGGGAAGATCTGGTAGACCATGCCACGCTCGTACCACTCGGGACGCACTTCGCGGTGCTTATAGACGGTAATCTGGAAGGACGGCACCTCGGCGTAGTCGTAAGTTACGCCCTCGCCACCGGTGCGACCCTGCGGTGCGCCCAAGCGGACCTCGGGCTGGCCCTCGATATTGCAGATAAAGCTGTACCAGATAAGACAGGGCTCGGTGCACTCAAGCTCTACGGTAAATATGCCGTCGCCCTCGTGCGTCATGGGATACCGAGACTCACCGATCTCATCGACCCAGGTACGCAACGTAAGCGTTGCCTGGTTGGGATCGGCATCCTCCAGAATCACGGAGAGCGAAAGGGTAGTTCCTGTGGTCACAGCGCCAAACGGAGTGCGAAACTGCGGCAGACGGCTGTTGTGAATCAATCTCATAATACGGTCCAGTTCAATAGAATCACGGCCTGCGGGCCATGGCTTTACGCACAAGTTGTAAGTATATCTTTTGTACGCAGGCTGTATAAACAACATCCGTTTACCATCGGCGAACGGTTGTCCTAGAAAATCGTTTTACCACTACCTACAGAGAAGGGGCGCCCGGTTGGAGCGCCCCTTGCTTAGGGTTTGATGAGGTTTTGAATCGTCTGTATGCTAGCGGCGCTTGCGGGTGGCCGTTGCCTTGCGGACGGAGGTCTTCTTGGTCGGAGCCTTTTCCTCGGTCGAAGCGGCGGGGGAGACCGGTGCCTCCTTGGCGGGTTCGACCTTTGCCGTAGCCTTCGGAGCGGTCTTGACCTCAGCGGCCTTCGGTGCCGGCTTGGGCTTTACTGCGGGCTTGTCCTCGGCCTTAGCCTCTGCCTTGGGAGCAGCAGCCTTGGCCGTGGTCTTTTTGGCCGTCGTCGTAGTGCGCTTGCGCGTGGTGGTCTTGGCGGACGGCTTGGCCTCGACAGTTGCCTCGGCCTTGGTCGTCGACTTCGCCGCCGTGGCCTTCTTGGCGGTCGTTGCCTTCTTGGCGGTCGTGGTCGTCTTCTTGGCAGCGGTCTTTGCCGGAGCCTTGGCGGCCGGCTTGGCCTCTGCGACCTCGGCCTTTACCTCGGGAGCAGCCTCGGCCTCGGCGGCTTTCTTGGCAGCGGCGGTGGTGCGCTTGCGCGCGGTCGTTGTCTTGGCAGCGGTGGCCTTGCTCGCAGTCGCAGCCTTGCTCGCAGCGGCCTTCGTGGTCGTGGTCTTCTTAGCCGTCGTCTTACGAGTCGCGGTCTTCTTTGCCGCAGGCTTCGCAGCAGGCTTCTCCACGGACTCGGGCTCAGGAGCAACCTCAGCCTTCACCTCAGGCTCGGCCTTTGCGGGCTCAGGCTCAACCGGCTTCTCCTCGGCCTTGGGCTCATCAGCGGCAGCGCGCTCATTAAGGGGCGCCGCAGGCTCGGCCTCAGCGGCCACCGGTTCAGCAACAGCCTCAGGCTCGTCGACAACAGCCGCCGGCCTCTCAATCTCCGGATGCATAAAGAAGTACAGGTCCAGATACTTGTCGGCCGAGCGTGTCCAGCTAAAGTCCTGGCTCATGGCCTGCGTGACCAGTTGGTTCCAGGCATCGCGGTTGTCCCAGAACAGGCGTGCCGCGCGGAACACGGCGTCGCCCATCTCGTCGCCGTTAAAGTTACTAAACGAGAATCCCGTGCCCTCGCCGGTAAACTCGTTATACGGGATCACGGTGTCCTTCAGACCACCGGTCTCGCGCACGATGGGCAGGGTGCCGTAGCGCATGGCGATGATCTGCGACAGGCCGCAGGGCTCAAACTTCGACGGCATCAGGAACATGTCGGCGGCAGCATACATGCGCTGCGACAGCGCCGGATCGAACTCGATGCGCGCGGCCATGGTGCCGGGGTACTTGTCCTGGAAGTAGCGCAGGCCGTCCTCGTAGTCGCGGTCGCCGGTGCCCAGCACCGCCACCTGCACGCCGCCGGCCAGAATGCGGTCGAGCGCGTACATGACCAGGTCCATGCCCTTTTGGCGCGTCAGGCGCGTGACCATCACCATGAGCGGGCGGTCGTCGCGAACCTCGAGCCCCAGCTCTTCCTGCAGCTTGGCCTTGCACACGGCCTTGCCGGAACGGTCCTCCACGGTGTAGTTGGCGGCAATGCGCTTGTCGGTCGCCGGGTCAAAGCCTGCCACATCAATGCCGTTCAGGATGCCCTGCAGCGCATAGGAGCGCTCGCGCAGCACGCCGTCCAGGCCCTCGCCAAACTCGGGCGTCTGGATCTCGTTGGCATAGGTGGGGCTCACCGTAGTGATGGCGTCGGCATAGCGCAGGGCGCCCAGCATGTAGTTGATGCTGCAGGCGTCGCAACGCAGCTGCGAGGCGGCCGCCGGAATGTGCGCCACACCCAGGATGTCCTCCATCACGGTGTCGCTAAACTGGCCCTGGAACGCCACATTGTGGATCGAGAACACGGTCTTGACGCGGTCGTACAGCGGCAGGCCCTGGTAGAACTCGCGCAAGAACACGGGCGCCAGTGCCGTTTGCCAGTCGTTGCAGTGCAGTATGTCGCACTCAAAGCCGGCCGGCAGGTGCTGCAGACTCTCGGTGATGGCCTTGGAGAAGAACGCAAAGCGCTCGCCGTCGTCAAAGAAGCCGTACGGATAGTCGCGCGCAAAGTAGCGCTCGTTGTCGATGAACATATAGGTGACGCCGTCGTGCTCGAGCTTCTCGAGTCCGCAGTACTCGTTGCGCCAGCCCAGGCTCACGTAAAAGTCGGAGAAGTGCTCCATCTGTGCCTTGTACTCGTCCTTGATGGTGGCGTACTTGGGCACCATCACGATAACCTCGGCGCCGGCACGCACGAGCGCCGCAGGCAGCGAGCCCGCCACGTCGCCCAGGCCGCCGGTCTTCACAAACGGCGCGCACTCGGCCGAGGCAAACACGATCTGCATCTTTTTGCTGGAATCTGCCATATTGTCTCCCATGTTGCAATTCGAGAATAGCCGCCTGGCGCTAACCGGGCGGCTATTCTACATGTTACGAGCGATGTTGCGGTGCCAACGTTAACGTACGATGGTGGTGTCGGAAGTTAACGGAGCCTTGCCCAGCACCAGGATGTTCTCGGGCGTGCCGCGAAGCTCGGTGTTGGTGGGGACCACGTTGTTCTTGTCCAAGATGGCGTTCTCAACGCGGGCGCCGCTCTTGATGATGCAGCTCTGGTTGATGATCGAGTTGGTCACCGAAGCGCCTTCCTCGACCACGACGCCGCGCGACAGGATCGAGTTGCGCACGGTGCCCTTGATGATGCAGCCGGCCGAGATAATCGAGTTGCACGCGTGGCTGCCGGTCGCATAGCGCGAAGGCGGCACGTCGTGAGCCTTGGTCAGGATCGGGCGCTCGGGATCGAAGAGCTGATCGGCCACGGTCTGGTCGAGCAGGTCCATGCTGCGGCGATACAGCGACTTTTCGCTAAACACGCCCACGACCTCGCCCTTGTACTCGTAGCTGCACACGTCGATGTTGCCAAAGTCGCCCTGGAGTGCCTCGAGCAGGTCCAGATAGTCGGCGGCCTGGTAGTGGTCGATAATCTCGAGCAGTGTCTCGCGGTTGACGATGCAGCAGTCCATAGAGGCGTTGTCGCCGTACACGACGCCGGCGCTCACGCCCGTCAGGCGGCCGTTCTCGTTAATCTCGAGCTTGGTCTCGTCCTCGACATTGCGCGTGGCCTTGCAGTACACCACGGTCATCTGGGCACCGGAGTTCTCGTGCGCCTCGATGATGGTGTTGAGGTCCATGTTAAAGATGATGTTGGTGCCCATCATCACAACGTAGGGCTTCTCCGAGCGCTGGAACAGCGTCTTGTTGGAGATGATGTCGCGCAGCAGGAAGCGCATGCCGCCCTTGGTGGTGCCATACGCGTTGCCGGGCACCATGAACAGGCCGCCTTTCTTGCGGTCCAGGCCCCAGTCCTTGCCCGAGCCCACGTGATCGATCAGCGAGCGGTAGTTGCCCGGCATGACGACGCCGACGGTCTTGATGCCGGCGTTCATCATGTTGGACAGCGGAAAGTCGATCAGGCGGTAGCGGCCCAAAAACGGAACGGATGCGATGGGGCGGTCCTTGAGCAGCACGCTGCCGTAGGTCGAAGAGTAGTTAGCGGTGATATAACCGATGGCCTTGCGATTGATCATCGGATCATTCCCCCTTCCCGATAACGACGTCATTTCCAACGACGGCCGTATCCTTGGTGGTATCGACAGAGCCGAGCTTCACGCCCTCTTCGACCGTGGAGTTCTCGCCCAAAATAGCGCGGCAGATGTGCGCGCCGCTCTTAACGTGCGCACCCGGCAGCAGCACGGAGTCCTCGACCACGGCGCGCTCCTCGATGATGACATCGGTCGAAAGGATCGAGTGGCGAGCGGTGCCGTAGATCTTGCAGCCGTTGGAGACCAGGCAGTCGTCCAGGCGGCCGTCCGGGCCAATGTAATGCGGCGGACGCGTGGTGATGTTGGACATGATGGGGAAGTGCTTGTCAAACAGATCGAACTCGGGGTTGTTGCCCAGCAGGTCCATCGAGGTCTCGTGGAAGCTGGCGATGGTGCCGACGTCCTTCCAAAAGCCGTGGAACTCGTAGCTGTACAGGCGCTTGTTCTCACCGAGCAGCTTGGGGATGATGTCCTTGCCAAAGTCGTGGCTCGAGCGCTGGTCCAGGGCGTCCTCCTCGAGCGCCTCGATCAGCACGTCGGCCGAGAAGATGTAGATGCCCATGGACGCGAGGTTCGAATCGGGCTTCTCGGGCTTCTCGGTGAACTTGGTGATGCGGCCGTCCTCGGGATCGGTGGTCAGGATGCCAAAGCGGCTGGCCTCCTCCCACGGCACGGGCATAACGCTCACCGTGAGGTCGGCGTTGTTCTCAATATGCGTCTTGAGCATCTTGCGGTAGTCCATGCGATACAGGTGATCGCCCGAAAGGATTAGGACGTACTTGGGGTCGTTGGCCTTGATGTAGTCGAGGTTCTGCGTAATGGCGTCGGCCGTGCCCGCATACCAGGCGCCGCCGGTCTGCGTCTCGTACGGCGGTAGGATCGACACGCCGCCGTCGCGGCTGTCCAGATCCCACGCCTCGCCGGAGCCCACGTAGGCATGCAGCAGGTAGGGACGGTACTGCGTCAGAACGCCCACCGTGTCGATGCCCGAGTTGGAGCAGTTGGAGAGCGAAAAGTCGATAATGCGGAACTTGCCACCAAAGCTAACCGCCGGCTTTGCGATCTTTTGGGTGAGTGCCCCCAATCGGCTACCCTGTCCTCCTGCGAGGAGCATCGCGATGCATTCTTTCTTACTCATCGATTTCTCCTTCTGTCATCGATGTTCCTAAACCCATTAGCGACGGACGCGGCGCAACGTCGCGCCCGTCGAGTAATGCCGTGCGGCAAAGGGAGCTCGCGCGCCTTTACGCGTGCCAGATCTCGTCGCGGTACTCGCGAATGGTGCGATCGCTCGAGAACCAGCCGGAGGAGGCGGTGTTGAGCAGGGCCTTGCGGTTCCAGGTCTCCTGGTCGCCGTAGCTGTTCGTGAGCTTCTCCCATGCATCCACGTAGCTGCGGAAGTCCGCCATAACCAGGTCGGGGTCGTTGTTGTTCATGAGCTCGTTGTAGATGCTCTCGAAGTTGCCCGAAAGACCCGCAAAGGTGTTGTCCTTGAGCTCGTCCATCACGCGGCCCAGGCGCTCACGGTCGCCGTTGAGGGTGTCCCACGCAAAGTAGCTGTTGGATGCCCAGAGCTGCTCGACCTCGGGAGCGGTCAGACCAAAGATGGCCTCGTTCTCGCGACCGGCCAGGTCGGCGATCTCGATGTTGGCGCCGTCGAGGGTACCCAGCGTAATGGCTCCGTTCATCATGAGCTTCATGTTGGACGTGCCCGAGGCTTCCTTGCCGGCCGTGGAGATCTGCTCCGAGATCTCGGCGGCGGGGTAGATGAGCTGGGCGTTGCTTACGCGGAAGTTGGGGATAAAGCAGACCTTCATGACCTCGTTGACGCGGGCGTCGTTGTTGATGACGTCGGCCACGGAGTTAATGAGGCGGATGGTCTCCTTGGCGAAGGTGTAGCTCGAGGCAGCCTTGCCGCTAAAGATGAACGTCGTCGGCGTCACGTGGAAGTTGGGATCGGCGATGCGACGGTTGTAGATGTCCATCACCTTCATGATGTTCATGAGCTGGCGCTTGTAGGCGTGGAAGCGCTTTACCTGAACATCGAAGACGGTGTTGGGGTCGATAACCAGACCGGTCTCGGCCTTGACGTAGGCGGCCAGACGCTCCTTGTTGGCGCGCTTGGAGGCACCCACGGCCTTCAGGAACTCGGTGTCGTTCTGGAATTCCTTGAGCTTTTCCAGCTCAAAGGCGTCCTTCAGCCAACCGTCGCCAATGGCCTCGGTCACGAGCTTGGCGTAGGTGGGGTTGGCCTCGGCAAAGAAACGACGGTGCGAGATGCCGTTGGTCTTGTTGTTGAACTTCTCGGGCGTCAGGGCATAGAAGTCCTTGAGCACGATGTTCTTGATGATGTCGGAGTGGATCTTGGCCACGCCGTTGACGCTGTGGCTGCAGATCACAGACAGGTTGGCCATGCGAATCTCGCCGTCCCACAGGATGGCGGTCTGGCGCAGACGCTCCTGCCAGCCCTCGTGCGTGGTGTCGAACGACTCGTGCCAACGACGGCTGATCTCGTCGATGATCTGGTACACGCGGGGGAGGAGCTTGGAGAACGTGCCGATGGGCCACTTCTCCAGAGCCTCGGGCAGGATGGTGTGGTTGGTGTAGCTCACGACCTGCGTCACGATGTTCCAGGCGTCATCCCACTCGAGCTTCTTCTCGTCGATGAGGATACGCATGAGCTCGGGGCCGCACATGGCGGGGTGCGTATCGTTGGTGTGGATGGCCACAAACTGCGGCAGCAGCTCCCAGTTCTCGCCGTGCTCCTTCTCAAAGGTGTCGAGCAGGCTGTAGATGCCGGCCGAGACAAACAGGTACTCCTGCTTCAGGCGCAGCAGACGGCCGTGCTCGCCGGCGTCGTTGGGGTAGAGGATTGCGCTGATGGCCTCGGCCTCGGCACGCTCGGCATCGGCCAGGGCGTAGTCGCCGCGGTTGAAGGCCTCAAGGTCAAAGTGCTCCTCGACCGGCTCGGCAGCCCAGACGCGCAGCTTGTTGACGGTCTCACCGGCATAGCCCACAACGGGGATGTCATAGGGGACGGCCAGGATGTCCTGCGTGTCCACCGTGCGGTAGAATGTGCGGCCGTTCTCCTCAAAGCCCTCAACATGGCCACCAAACTTGATCGTCACGGCCTTGTCCTGACGACGGACCTCCCAGGGATAGCCGTGGGTGAGCCACTCGTCGGTGGCCTCGACCTGGCTGCCGTTGACGATCTCCTGCTTAAACAGGCCGTAGCGGTAGCGCATGCCGTTGCCGTAGCCGGCAATGCCCTCGGCTGCCATGGAATCCAGGAAGCATGCGGCAAGACGGCCCAGGCCACCGTTGCCCAGCGCCGGATCGGGCTCCTGGTTCTCGATGACGGACAGGTCAAAGCCCATGTCGTCGAGCGCCTCGGCGACCATGTCGCGCACGCCAAAGTTGAGCAGGTAGTTGTCGAGCAGGCGGCCGATCAAAAACTCGATCGAGAAGTAGTACACGCGCTTCTTGCCCTCGGCGGTGACGCGGGCGTCACTCTTGGTGGCAACGGTGCGCGCCTTCTCGGCCACGAGCTTGGCCAGGGCGTTAAAGCGGTCCAGGTCACTGGCGGCCTCGACGCTCTTGCCGCTGATGCTCATGACGGCATCGCGATAGAGCTCGGTAAACTCCTGCTTGTTGTCGAAGATCTTATTCATACGTTCCTTTCCCCCGGGGATGTTTCTCCCGGAACGGTTATGACTTGTATCCTACGCCCCGTCGGGGCGGGTGATTACAGCTGTAACGGCTTTGTTACGCATCCTTGGCAGACGGCTTAACAGAAGCAGACTTGGCCTTGGTAGCGGCCTTTTTGGCAGCCGGATTCTTGGCCGTGGTGGCTTTAGCAGCGGGCTTTGCGGCAGCCTTAGCCTTGGCCTTGGTCGTCGTAGCCTTTGCCTTAGCCGGAGCCTTCTTGGCGGCCGCAGGCTTGGGCTTCACCGAGGACGTGCGCTTCTTGGGCGCAGCCTTGGGAGTCTCGACCACCGGCGGCTTGTAGCTGCTGGGACCGCGGCGCTTAAGCACCACGCCTGCCAGGCCGGGCACCTTAATCTCAATGGAGTCCATCTGCCCGTTCCAGGGATAGGGCTCGCTCGAGCAGGTGTAAGGCTCCTCGCCGGCATATCCGCTGCCGCCAAACTCGGGACGGTCGGAGTCAAAGATGACCTCCCAGTCACCCTCGCGCGGCACGCCCACGCGGAAGCTCTCGTAGCTCGCCGGGTCAAAGTTGATCAGAATCACCAGGTCGTCGTCGATGTCCTCGCCCTGGCGCACAAAGCTCACGATGGACTGCTTGGAGTTGTCCGCATCGATCCAGGTAAAGCCGTCGTCGGTGTAGCCGCGCTCGTACAGGGCGAGCTCGGCGGTGTACAGGTGGTTGAGCGCCTTGATAAACGCCTGATGATGACGGTGGGTCTCGTACTCCTCGGTCAGGAACCACTGGATGGACTCGTAGTAGCGCCACTCAATAAACTGGCCGATCTCGTTGCCCATAAAGTTGAGCTTGGCACCCGGGTGCGTCATCTGGTAGAAGGCCAGCGTGCGCAGACCGGCGAACTGGCGCCACCAGTCGCCCGGCATGCGGCCGATCAGCGAGCACTTGCCGTGTACGACCTCGTCGTGGCTCAGCGGGCAAATGAAGTTCTCGGTAAAGGCATACATGATGGAGAACGTGAGCAGGCCGTGGTTGCCGGGGCGCCACGGAAAATCGGTCTGCATGTAGTGCAGGGTGTCGTTCATCCAGCCCATGTCCCACTTGTAGTGGAAGCCCAGGCCGCCGTCCTGCGGCGGATAGGTCACGAGCGGCCACGCGGTGGACTCCTCGGCCATCATCATCACGTCGGGGTAGTGTGCCTCTACGGCGCAGTTGACCTGGCGGATAAACGCGCTGGCGTCCAAATCCTCCTCGGTACCGTACTTGTTGAACTTCTTTTGCCCCGGATCGTCAATGCCAAAATTGAGGTACAGCATGCTGGACACGCCGTCCATGCGAATGCCGTCCACGTGGAAGTTCTCGAGCCAATACAGCACGTTGGAGACCAGGAAGGAGCGGACCTCGCCGCGGGCGAAGTCGAACTTGTGTGTGCCCCAGTTGGGGTGAATCTCGTGCTCAAACAGCATGTGGCCGTTAAAGGTGGCAAGGCCGTGGGAGTCGGCGCAAAAACCGCCGGGCACCCAGTCCATGATCACGCCAATGCCCGCCTCGTGGCATGCATCGATAAAGTGCATGAGCTGCTGCGGGTTGCCGTAGCGCGACGTGGCGGCGTAGTAACCGGTCGTCTGGTAGCCCCAGGAGCCATCGAAGGGATGCTCCATAAGCGGCATGACCTCGATATGCGTGTAGCCCATGTCGCGCACGTAGTCCACGAGCTCCACCGACAGGTCGTCGTAGGTGTAGAACTCGCCGCGTTGCGCGGGGAAGGGATCCATGGGGCCGGGATAGTTGCCAAACTCGTCCGGCTCGCCCTGCGGCGCATCGCCGTGGCGCTTCCACGAGCCAATATGCACCTCGTAGATGTTAAGGGGCTGAGACATGTGGTTGTGGCTGGCGCGGCGCTTGAGCCACGCGGCGTCGTTCCACTTGTAGCCATCGAGGGTCCACAGCACGCTGGCGGTACCCGGAGGGCACTCAGCCTTAAAGGCGTACGGATCGGCCTTGTAGAGCTTTTCGCCCTCGTTGGTCTCGATGAGATATTTATACAGCTGGCCCTGCTCGGCACTAGGAATAAAGCCTTCCCAAATAGCGCTCGTATGTACGGGCACCAGCGGGTTGGCTTCCTCATCCCAATTATTAAATTCGCCAATGACGTGAACGCTTTTTACATCGGGCGCCCAAACACAAAAACGCCATCCGCGCTTACGGTTCTGCGTGTCGGGGTGCGCGCCCATCTTTTCCCAGCTGCGCTCCCACATGCCAATGCCAAACAGATAGACATCGTCCTTGCTGAGCTCCGGTGCGTGCGGGGCGGCCTTACGGGTAGCGGGCTTTTTGGTTGCTGGCTTTAGCTTTGTATCGCTCACGTTTGATCCCATCATGACGCGGCAGCGTGTTGCCTTGGTGACTAGATGCGAAAGGTCCAAGGCTGCACGAATCGAAGGGACGGCGATAGTTCTATGATTCGTTCCACCTCGCGTGCTCGGTGGAACTTTCGGCACAAAATAAGATAACACCTGTTCGTTACTTTTATGGAGAAAAGTGGATTTGCGGCGGCGTTTAATCGGCGAGCGCCATGTTTATACCACTGGCAGAATTGCGATGGTAAAACTCTTGACAGTTTTACCAATTAGGGTTTCAAGATTGTTAGTCTGACGTTTGGTAAAACGTTTTTAGCAGGATGTTTACCATTTGACATCGAAAGGTTCGTTTATGTCCCAGACCGCTGCTCCCAATGTCGCTTTTATTTTCGATTGCGACGGAACACTGGTTAATAGCACCCCCGTTTGGGCCTATGCTCAGCCCGAGTTATTGCACCGCCACGGAGTTGACGTAACGGTCGACGATTTTGCCCAATTTGAGCATTTGTCGCTCGAGGACGAGTGCCAGGCCTACCACGACACCTGGGGCATTGGAGCGAATGGCGAGGAGCTGTATCGCGAGCTGAGCGACATCCTGATCGATGGCTACTCCAAGGTGCCACCGCGCGAGGGGCTCTTGGCATTTTTGGAGCAGGCGAAGGCGGCGGGCATTTCCATGTGTGTGGCTACGTCCACGCCGGCCGAGCTGGTGCAGTCCGCGCTTGCGGGCGCCGGGCTCGATGCCTACATGGAGATTGTGACCACCACGGGCGAGGCGGGACGTTCCAAACAGTTCCCCGACGTATACGAGCTGGCGCTTCGCCGTCTGGAGGGGCGCCATGGGCACAAGTTTGAGCGCTCATGGGTGTTTGAGGACGCCGTCTTTGGCCTAAAGAGCTCTGGCTCCGCCGGCTTTAAGCGCGTGGGTATCTATGACCCGCATGGCCGTATGGAGCGCGACGATGTGCGCGCCAACTGCGATATCTTTATCGACTGCTACGAGGAGCTGGATCTGGCCCGCGTGCTTGCGTTTGAGGGATAGGCGAGGGCTGTGGCTTGTAAGGTATTAGTGGTCTGTGGCTCGCCCGTTGTGGCGAGCGCGGATCTGTTGCGTAGGCTAGCAGGGGAGTGCGACCACATTGTCGCCGTGGACCGCGGACTTGATGCGCTACTGGGCGCTGGCCTGAGCTGCGACGTCTATGTGGGGGATGCCGACACGGTGAGCGATGCGGGCCGCGCGTTGGTCGATGCCGCCGAAGCCTTTGAAGTAGAGCGCCACGACCCGTACAAGGACTATACCGATCTGGCGCTGGCGCTCGATTCCGTCCGTCGTCGCTGGCCGGGTGCCGAAGTAGTTGCGACCTGCGCCACCGGCGGCCGTCCTGATATGGCGCTTTCCGTACTGGGCCTGCTCGCAGGCTACGATGACGCCCCAGTCTGGATTGCCGAGGACAAGGTAGTCTCCCGCATCCTTCGCGCAGGCGAATCGTGGGCCATCGAAGGCGCCGAGGGCCAGACGTTCTCCATCATCGCCATAGCCCCTGGGACGGTGGTAAGCGAACATGGCTTGGAGTGGGAGCTAGACCACAGCCCGCTGGGCTTGTTGGCCGACACGGGCATCAGCAACGTCGTCAGGTCAACAGCCACGATCCAAGCCCACGCCGGCACTGCCATCGCTTACCTATATCAATAGGCATTTATAGTCTGACCCAAAAAAGTCCTTGCACGTCGCGCCAACTTCCCCTATAGTATCTCCTCGTCACGGGGGCGTAGCTCAGCTGGGAGAGCGCTTGACTGGCAGTCAAGAGGTCAGGGGTTCGATCCCCCTCGTCTCCACCATCGTGAATCCAAAAGGCCACCGGATACTCGGTGGCCTTTTTTTATCCATTAACCCCACAAACTAAAGTGAACGTGCACCCGCGCCCACCCCAAAAAAAGTTGCGCAATTACCTTCCCGGTTTTGTACAAAGTTTGTTAGCCATACTTAATAGTTTGAGCAATTCACGCCGTTAGCAGTACAACTCAGGCAGTGCTCACCAACCTACACACCCCTATAAACCTGCGGCAATGCGTGCAAGGCAGCGCGATATCCCCCATAACCACGGCAAATAAACAATATGTTGCTCAACACACCCCAAAACGTATGGGCCGCCTGCTGTGCTAGGATACCTAACGTTACATGGGTTCAACTGTGCTCACGGCTCCAGCAAGCCGCTAAGCGCAGGGTCGATCAGCATCCGGCCGTAACGGCGGTGCCAGAAAAACCACGAGCTCCAATAGCGTCGTCATGTCTATCGCTTTGAATGACTTTGTTCTTGTCTGTGTGCAAGCTGTACTTTCGAATCGATATTTCATGACAAATCGCAGCAGTCCTGCAGCTGTTTGCGTGCGTTCCAGTTTTGTACCCGCTTGACTGGGCCGCACGCAGCCAGCTGGAGTCGCGGTCATTTTGCGATACTCTTCCGCATCTCTAGCAGCTGCACTCATACATACCGTTCACGGTGGGGCAGAGCCACGTGCTTGTCTAACTGGGCTCAGGGTTTGAATATGGAGCGCCTTCGCGCACAAGCGCCCTGGCGAAGCCATACCCAAACCCCGTGAGCCACACGTAAGACAGCAAGGGGGTGGTGCTCGTGTGGTATGTGATCCAGGTTATTAACGGTCGCGAAGACGTAATGCGCGAGCGCATCGAGCATGTGGTGCCAGTTGGCGCCGTGCAGGAGCTCTTTTACCCCCAATATCAAACCGAGATTAAAGTACACGGCGAATGGGTCAATACGACCAAGCCGCTCTTTCCCGGTTACCTTATCTGCGATACGGCAGAACCCCGCACCGTGCAACAGTATCTGCTGCGCATGGACGACTTTGCCCGGGTGCTTTCCCAGGATGGTCAGTTTGTGCCGCTGGCAAAAGAAGAGACCCAGCTCATTGGCAGTTTCACTAATAGGGGAGACCGTGTGGTGCCCATGAGTGAGGCCCTAAAAGATGGCGATCAGGTCGTAGTAACGGCTGGTCCGCTGCTGGGCCACGAAGGTCTCATTAAAACCATTAACAGACGCAAGAGTACTGCTTATTTGGAGCTCGATCTGTGCGGCCGACGCGTGACTACCCGCGTTGGCCTTGCCGTGCTTTCAGCCGAGCAGCGCGTAATGCGAAACCTTAAAAAGGCGATCGCCTAAGTGCGGGCGGTCGCCACACAGTGCAGGGAGGATCCCCGAGCTGGGGACGTAGTGTTGGAAGAGAACGTGTCGGATAAAACAGAATATGTAAAGGATGTGCCCGTGGATGCGGCACGGATTGGCCAAGCTAGGGATTGGCGGGCAGACTCTCAGACTCCTGTTGCTACGGAATTTCCTCTCCCCGTGGAGAACCCTGCTCCGGCGCAAGGTTACGTGGCGACAGGAAGTTATAGGGCGCCTGCTGCCGATCCTAACGCTGCTGCCCCCAAGAAAGGTGGGCCAGGCTACTTTGCCTTCAAGCGAGCCTTCGACATTGGGTTTTCTGTTGGTGTCTGTGCGGTGTTGGCCGTTCCCGTCGTAGCTGCATGCGTCGCCATTGAGATTGACTCTCCCGGAAAGCCGTTCTTCCGTCAAAAGCGAGTCGGTAAGGGCGGCAAACCTATCTATATCTTCAAACTCCGAACCATGGTCTCTGACGCTCACGAGCATCCTGAGAAGTACATGACTCCCGAGCAGTTGGCGCAATGGCAGCGCGAACAAAAGGTTGACGATGACCCACGCATTACGCGCGTTGGTCGTTTTCTACGTCACACTTCACTCGACGAATTGCCGCAGTTCATCAACGTTCTTATAGGGGATTTATCCGTTATTGGACCAAGGCCTGTGACGCTCGAAGAAACCTACGAGTACGGTGACGCTCGCGACGAAGTTCTTGCTTGTAAGCCTGGCATTACTGGCTGGTGGGCCGCAACGGATCGTAATGACTCGACTTGGGGGAGTGGTCAGCGACAGGCCCGTGAACTCTTCTACGTTCGTCATCAGTCGCTTGGTCTTGATGCTCGCGTATTTGTTAAAACCTTCAAAGCAATGAGGAGGGGGAAATGACGACCCCTTCCTTGAGCGTAGTAATTCCCACATTGAACGCAGCAGACGAAATAGACAGCCTATTGGACACCATTGAGGCTCAGAGTGTGCAGCCTTTAGATATCTTAGTGGTTGATTCGTCCTCCGATGACGGTACCGTAGACGAGGTTGCTAAGCATCCCTGCGTTAACCTCGTCCGCATAGAGCGTAAGGAATTCAATCACGGCTCGACCCGCGACATGGCTCTGAGGCGTAGTGCTGGCGAGTTCGTTTGCTTTCTCACGCAGGATGCGGTACCTGCTTCTAATCGCTACCTGGAGAGACTCGTCGCGCCTTTCTTGGCCGATGATTCAATCGCGCTCGTAACTGGTAGGCAATTGCCCAAGGCGGATACAAGGCGTTTCGAGCAACTCGTGCGCAAGTTTAACTATCCCAACGTTCCCTCGGTGCGCAGCAAGTCTGACCTCCCTAAATACGGCATCAAAACGTTCTTCGCATCTGACACCTGTTCTGCCTATCGACGGACTGCATATCTCGAATGTGGTGGATTCGATCATGTCAACACCAACGAGGACATGCTCATGGCCGCTAGGTTTATAGCATCGGGCTTGAAGGTTGCGTATGAGCCGAGCGCCGAGGTCTATCACTCCCACAATTTGACACCTAGCCAGCAGTTCGCGCGCAACCGCGCTGTCGGCATGTTTCTGGAATCGCACGCAGATGACCTTATGTATGCGAGCGAGATTGGTGAGGGCGGTCGGCTTGTCAAGGCGGTGTCTTCGGAACTTCTTCGAGAGGGAAGATTCAGCGAGTTATTTGCCTTCGGCTTTGATTGTTGTGCCCGTCTTCTGGGAAACCGTGCTGGCCGCAGGGCCGCTAGAAAAGAAAGGCCATAGCCAGTGAAAGGCATCATCCTCGCCGGCGGTTCCGGCACCCGCCTGTACCCGCTCACGCTCGTGACCTCCAAGCAGCTGCTGCCGGTCTACGACA